>NZ_JAFFQA010000039.1 GCF_016919065.1 Desulfobulbus rhabdoformis
CAGTACGGCTAAGAACAGATAAGACCCGGGGCTGTGTTGCCCGCCGAACAATCTTGGCCATGGTCTATAAACTGGGAATGAGTGCAGAAAAAAAGTGGCAAAGGCTACGAGGATTCAAGCTCCTTGCAGAGATTATCCGGGGCGTCAAGTTCAAGGATGGGGAGCCTGTCACCCCTTTAACAGAGGACGAACTGAACAGGGCCGTCATTTGAGAGCTATTCTTAAACACCAGACTTGACCATAACTCGCCGGAGGCGTTCTGCCTGCAGTTCAGTCTTCAGTTGCGCAACTTGATTTTGAAGCTGTGTCGTGGTTCCTGGTGCCGAATCGTTCATGGGCCTTTTCCTCCTGCTGGGGGGCAAAGGTTGCGGAAGGTCCAGATGGTAGTGTCGATAGTGGCAAAGGCGGTCACCCAATGTCGTTTGGGCTAACTCAAGGTATTGACTATGATAAGTCAAAAAATTTTAGCACAGTGCTCAGAGAACAACAAGAGGAACCTTATGAAAAAATAGATGGAAAATTAAATACTGTGGTACCAGTCGACACGGTGTTTGACATCTTCAGCCTAATCGGGTTTTGGCTCAAAATTTCCAAGTTAGGGTGGTTGCTGAGGTTGATGGCAGACTTTGATATGAGGCTTGCTGCCCAGGAGCGAGGCTCTGGAGGAAGGGAAGATCTCTTGGGGGAGGCTTGTGAAAAGATAAGGCGGGGCAAGAATACCCCCCTCCCCGGTATGATGGGGGGCTGACCGGGAAGAGGGGGGGAAGATCTAGAGGGAGTTCTGAGTAATTAGGGAATCTTGAATAATTGCTTTTTCTGCCAATCCCGGCGTCATGCTTAAAATTTTATCCTCGGAATATCATCTATATGCCTGCGGTAAAATTTTGCGCAATCCTTGGCCTTGATTGAAAAATCTAATTATTCAAGACACCCATTAGATTATTATTCTAGACTCCCAAAAGCTTAGAAAGTGTATGACAGACTGACGCCACCGTAGAAGGTGGTGTCCACGGCGTCTTCAACCAAAACGTCGTCGTCCATGGACTCGGTAAAGGCAATGTTGGCACCGATACCAACGGCATCTGTAACCTGATAGCTTAAAGAAGCGCTTAAAATATAGTTGAAAAAGCCTCCGTCAGCGTCCTCATCACCTGTGAAGAATTCAGCATCGTCTTCGCTTGCATAGCTGATGGTACCGCCCAGGCTCAGATTGGTTTTGTCATTGATGTCATAGGAGTAACCCAAGTCAAGGGTGGCATAGACGCCGTTGGCTTCGTCAACGTCAAAGTAGACGGTGCCGCCGATGGTAAAGCCATATCCCAGGCCATAACTGGCTCCAGCGTAAATCTCGGTGGTGCTGTCGGCATCCACACCAGGGAAGGTATAGTGAATCACACCAACATTCATGTCAACGGCGCTTAAGGTGAAGGCGTAATTGGCGGTCAGGTCAATCTCAGAGAATTCACCGTCATCAACAGCGCCATCGTAATCATCGACATCAAAATTGCCCCAGACATTAATGGAAAAACCATTTTCTGCGGCAACATCGATGGAGGGCTGGATAACCATGCCATCATTAAAGGTCATGCCGCGCCATACATAGGCGCTATTAATGTCTACGGCAGCGGTCGCCGTTGCTGCTTCTGCCTGTGATGCTGCTCCGGTCAGGGTGAGTGCGGCCAAGGCGGCCATGGAAAATAAACGTTTCATGGTACTCTCCTTTTTCTGTGTCTGTGAGAAATCTTGCTTGTGCAAAACGACTATGTGGCCCATGGCACGCTCTCCAGGCTGTGTACGGCCCTGTTGCGTGATCTTGGGCAGAGTTCAATCTTCATCCTTTGCAAAGATTAGCATTTATGATGCCAGAAAAGTTTAGCTGGATGTTGCCTGAAAATACCTGTGATTTAATAGGGTTAATGCGGGAATGAGAGAGGGAAGGGAGAGAGCTGTTATTTTTTCGTTACAATTTTATTAGTTTTCTTTGAATATTATTACATAAATGTGTTTAGAGCGAGCGAGGGGCTTGCAAAATGATACCTGAACCCGTGGGCAAACACCCGATGTCACGGATTCAGGTTGTTTTTTGGCGGTCGGCACAGCCACAAGGGCCTGCTTCTTTTACTGCACTTCGAGGAATACTTCGACGTCGGGCCAGCGTTTAGCTGCCGGTTGAATGGTGGGGCGTGCAATTATTTTACAGAAAATTTTGCTGTCCGCGGAGATGGACTCGAGATAGATTGGGGTGGTGAGAACCTCGTCGATTTTTTTGCTTTCTCTGGTCACGGGGACTGTCACCAAGACCGATTCGGGGCTGACGGTGATCTTTTTTATTTTCAAACTTCCCGGCAATTTTCCGATAATCTGGGGGCTGATGGCAACACGTTTTTCCATGACCGCTGCCAGTGTGACCTTAAGTTGCTGCGGGGAGGTGTCAAGCAGCGAGACGCTTTTGGGCAGACGAATGTTTTCACTGGTAATGATGATTGTCTGGGTTCCCTTGGCCATTTTGGAGAGATCGATCTTCACGCTGGGCGGATTCATGGCCAGATTGTCGATATCGGTTTTAGGCCCTGTGATATGCAGTTTTACCTCGTTTGCTTTGTCTCCCACCAAGACAAGTTCATTGGCAGGTGATGTGTAGTCAATACTGACCGGCAGGACCCGTTCAACGACTTCCCGCTGGGAAAGCATCAGGGCCGACCAGAAGGCAATCGAGATGACCAGGCTTGCTCCAGCCTGGAGCAAGGTGCGCTTGCGAATTTTAAAGGAGCTGTCGCGACGAAAAATGCCCAGCTGCATCTGGTGGTTGATGATAGCCTGGGCAATTTCTTCGAGCCCCTGTGCCGGTTGCATGCTGCCGTTGGTAAAGATGGAAACCTGTCCTCGTTCCTCGGAAACAACCAGGACAAGGGCATCTGTTTGCTCTGCAAGGCCCATGGCAGCATGGTGGCGGGTGCCGTACTCCTCTGAGATCCTGGTGGAAAGCGACATGGGCAGACGGACCCCGAACTGAGTGAGCCGATTCCCCTCAATGATGACAGCTCCGTCATGCCCCGGTGAGTTGTGGTCAAATATAGAGCAGATCAGGGGCAGAGAAGGAACGGCGTTGAGTTGATAGCCGCCGGAGATCTTATCTTTAATGGGCTCCTTTCCTGGGAACACAAGAATGGCGCCTGAGCGTTCTTTGGCGAGTTTTACCAGGCTCTCTGCAATGAGCGTCTGGAGACCTGTCTCCATATCTTTTAGTCTATGGGGGGGGGCTGAGACTGCCTTTTCCAGTACTTTACGTAGTTCCGGTTGAAAAATGACAATCAGGCCGAGTACGGCCACATGACTCACGTTTTGATAGATCCATTCAATGCCTGTGAGGTTCAGTGCGTTGGCCAGAATGAACACCAGCAGCGCCAGAAGAATGCCTGCCATGATTTTCCAGGTACCGAGGCGAAGCAGGGTTCGATAGAGGAAAAAGAGGCCGGCGCTGATCAGGAGAATATCAAGAACAGCTCTCCAGCTAATATATTCTTGGATAAGAGCAAGGGTAAGCCCCATGATTATTCCTTCATGGTTAACAGGGTCCTGAATCCGTGAGATTCACAGATGCATTGGGGTCAATGTATGCAACGTGACTAAATTAATAATGATTATACCAAAAACCAGTGCTCTGAAGAAGAATATTTCTCGGGCAGACTGAGTGTTTGCGTCAAATGATGAACACGAGGCTACACAGGGGAAGCAGAACCAGAGCAGGCAAGAGAAGGTCGAGAGGTTGCATGCTTACGGAAAAACTTCTGTGCATTGGCGTGTTGCCCCTTGAAAAAGGCTTGATTTTTCATGGCACACGGGTAATATAACCTGTTGTGGAAAAAAACTTATTTGGTAAACTCGCAAAATAATTTTACGCAACAGGCCATCTTGGAGTGAATCCAAGGGGTTGAAGAGCAGGGGACGAACGTTCTCGACGCTTTTTGCGAGAACGATAATTTATTGAGGAGAGAGAAACATGGCCCGTAATTGTGAAATTTGTGGCAAAGGTCCCGCTACCGGCAATAACGTCAGCCACGCTCATAACAAGACCCGTCGTCGGTGGTTGCCAAACCTGCAGAGAGTTCGGATGGTAACTGAGAATGGTGGTACCGTTCATGTCCGTGCCTGCACCCGCTGCATCCGCTCCGGTGCTGTTGTTAAGCCTGCCTGATTTTCCCGGTTGCTGTATTGGAGGGCGAGTTGATCTGTTCATCTCGCCCTTTTTTTATTGTGCTTGTGATACGTAGGCTTTCAGTAACTCTTTAAAAAAACCGAGAAGACTATGAGCGAAGAAAAAATTCGATTTTTATCCTACGAAGATGCCTCACGCCTTGTCGGAGCCATCCAGGAAGAAGAAGATATCGATAGGGCGAACCACCGCATCCTCACCGTCTACAGTAACACAGACAAAGAACTGTGTTGGTATGACTTTGAAGAGGTGATGCGTGATGCCGGAGTGGACGAGGGGGACCCCGAATCCAAAGAAAAGGTCAGCGAGTATATTTTGCACCATTTACCCGACTGGGTTCTTGATATCTGATTGAGCCCACGAAAGCACAGCCCTCATAAACTGCCTGCTGGCAAGGTTGAGGGCTGATCACCTCCCAGGACGAATCCTCCGTCCAACCGCAGGACCGCTCCGGTCATAAAATCTGCATCCCGTACCAGAAAAAGCACCGCTTGGGCTACCTCCTCCGGCGTCCCGGTCCGGCTAAGAGGGGTATGCGTAAGCAGTGCTTGTTGCTGTTCTTGATTGAGAAGGCCCCAGCCTCGAGTTCCCGGTCCGTGCCGTTGATCGATGAGTCCGAGCATCAACTCATTCACTCGTACCATAGGCGCACCCATGCGTGCCCAGGTCTCCGTCAGTGCGGCAATCCCACGGTTCGCAGCGCTGTAGCCATCGTTGAAAAGCAATCCCGCAGGTCCACTGCGTCCGGTCAATGCGGCAATGGAAGAGATGTTCACCACGGCCGATTGCCTGCTCTGCTTGAGCAAGGGCAGGGCATGGTCAAAAACGAGCCACTTGGCCCGCAGGGTGGTGTCCATTTCCAGTTGCCATTGCTCCCGATTAATCTCCCGGTGGTAGCCTCCGTGTAAAATAGGCATGCCGCCCCGCTCAATATTGTTGATAAGGATATCGAGGCCGCCGAATTTTTCCCGGATGGCGGCCATCAAGGTGGCGACATCGTCTGGGTTGCGTAAGTCGGTTTTCAGGGTGAAGTGCTTGCCTGCCTGCGAGGTAAACTCATGCTCCATGGCTTCTACAGACTCGGGCCAGTCAAACCAGGGCAAAGCCAGGTGGGCTCCTTCGTCTGCAAGTGCTCTGGCGATGGCCAGACCTACTCCGCGGGTGGGACCTAAAACAAGCGCCTTTTTCCCTTTCACTTGCACCTTGTTTTCCTCCTCGTACTCACTATAGTTGAGTTAATTTTTTCATGATTCCTTGAGAATCTTACTCTTACACCAAGCAAACAGGTTCGACAATGCGGTATCCACGGCAACAAACTGCGTTTTTTCTTCTTGTCCTTTTGGGGATGCTCTCAGGCTTGCTTCTGCTCTCTCCCCGACTGCAGGCCGCAAACCAAGCCCCCTGTCTCACCAGCGGCTGGCCCCATGAATCAAGTGAGCTACAGCCCGACCCCAGCCTTGTTTTTGGACAGCTGGACAATGGTTTGCGTTATGTTTTGAAGACCAACCATACCCCCAAAAATCGGGTGGCCATGTACTTAAACGTGCAGTCGGGTTCTCTCCGTGAAACCGAGGCGCAGCGTGGCCTGGCGCATTTTCTTGAGCATATGCTCTTCAATGGTACCACCCATTATCCTCCTGGTACCCTGGTTGAATATTTTCAATCTTTGGGCATGGGCTTTGGTGGGGACACCAACGCCCATACAGGTTTTGATGAAACCGTTTACAACCTCCTGCTACCCACCAATGGTAAGGATGTCATAGCGGAAGGATTTCAGGTGCTTGCGGATTACGCCCGTGGTGCTCTTCTGCTGGAGGGGGAAGTCGATAAAGAGCGCGGTGTGATTCTCTCGGAAAAGCGAAGCAGGGATTCAGCAGCGAGCCGTGTCTCCAAAAAACAGATGCAGTTTGATTTTAAAGGTTCTCTGGTCGCAAAGCGGTTTCCCATAGGGCTTGAATCGGTGATTAAACAGGCTGACGCAAAGCTCCTCAGAAGTTATTACGACCGCTGGTACCGACCGGAGAATATCATTGTTGTTGTGGTGGGCGATATGGATCCCTCCATGGTAGAGCCTCTCTTAGCCAAAGCATTTTCCCCCCTGCGCGGAGTGGGAGAGGTCGGGGAGTGCCCCGATTATGGACAGGTGGCTGAGAAAGGGACCGATGTGTTGGTTCTTCCGGAACAAGAGCTTGGCTATACAGAGCTTAGCCTGGGAACAGTCTTTAACGAGCAGCCGCAGGCTGAGACCAAGGGGTGGGAAGAAAAGCAGCTCAAGCGTTATCTCGGGGTACACCTCTTTGCCAATCGCCTCAAAAAGATGGGAGAAGATCCAAAGAGCCCTCTGGCGCAACTCTCCATCCATGGAGGTAACTTTCTCAATCATTACGGGGTTGCCTCGCTTTCGGGCCGGGTCAATAACGGGCGCTGGCGGGAAGGGCTGCAACAGCTGCATACCGCACTTGCCCAGATCCAGAGGGATGGGTTTGACCAGAAAGAACTTGAGCGAGGCAAGCGTGAGATCATGGCTATGCTCAGAAAAGCGGTGCAGACCAGTTCTACCCGAGATAGTCGTGCGTTGGCTGGAGAGATCATTCAAAAGCTCAACAGTCAGGAAGTAGTCCTTTCTCCAGAGCAGGAAATGCAGCTTTATGGGGACACCCTGAAACAGACCACCCTTGATGATGTCAATGAGGTCATGCAGGCTCTCTGGAAGCATCCTCGTCGTCTGATCGAGGTGGTTGGCATCATGCCGCCCGAACTGCAAGGGGGGGGAGCAGATGATTTGGTTCGGGATGCCTACAAGACTGCGATTCAGGTGGCGCCTGCCCCCTGGGTACGTGAAAAAAGTGGTCAATTTCCCTATCTGACACCTCCGGCGGAGTTACCTGGGAGCTGGAAAAAAGAGCAGGGTAATCCTGCTATCGGTGTGCAGAGTTACCGTTTAGGTCAGGGGGTGACCCTGCATATCAAGCCCACAGAATATCAGGCCAATCAGGTGGCGCTCTCTGTTCTTTTTGGTCAGGGAAAGCTCGCCGCACCGCACAAAGGTATGGTGCTGCTTGCCCAAGATGTTGTCAACGGAAGTGGCTTGGGGCAACTCACCAAGGCGCAGCTGCAGAGTCAACTGGCAGGCAGCAACCTGCAGCTTGATTTCAGGATCGGGGCGGAGAGTTTCGCCTTTGAGGGAACTGCCTTGACCGGTGAGTTCGAGCGCCTGCTGCAGCTTGTTTACCATTACCTTAAAGATCCGGCTTTTCGCGAGGATGCCTACCTGCGAAGTCGAGAAAAACTGGAACAGATGTACCGCCAGATGGAGACAACGGTTGTTGGTACGCAACAGACTTTGGGTGAGCGCTATCTTTCCGGTTCCCGGGCCGAGTATACCCTGGCCACCTGGGATGAGGTTGCAGCTATTGACTTAAATCAGATTCAGTCATGGCTTCAACCTGCCTTGTTTGATGCTCCTTTGGAAATCAATGTGGTCGGTGATATTACCCCCCAGCAGGCCTTGGAACTGATCAACCGATATTTTGGCAATGAAAAGCGTATGTCCCCCCCCATAACACGTACGCCGAAAGCCGATTTTCCCTTTGGAGCGACAAAACATATCCAGGTTGTCAGCTCCATAGACAAAGCTCTGATCACCGTGGCCTGGAAAACCAATGATTTTTGGGATATCAGCCGTACCCGTCGTCTCAGCCTGCTGGCTGCCATTCTTGATGATCGTCTGCGGGTCAAAATCCGTGAAGAACTGGGGGCGACCTATTCCCCGCAGGTGAATAGTGCACCCAGTCGGGCACATGACGGTTTTGGTCTGTTACGCAGTAGCCTGATTGTTGCTCCAGAGCAGGCAGAAACGCTTGCCCAGACTATTAAGGAGGTCGCAGACAGTCTGGTACAACAGGGGGTGGGAGAGGAGGAACTGCAGCGGGCGCTGAAGCCGATTTTGACCTCGATCAAGGATATCAAGGAGGATAACCGCTACTGGATGGAGTCTGTGTTGAAGCTTTCAAGCCGCCATCCTCAGCAATTGGTTTGGCCCGAGTCAATTTTAGAGGAGTATGCCGCTATACAGGCTGATGATGTAACGGCGCTCGCTCGTCAGTACCTGCGACCAGAGTTAGCCGCTACGGTTATTATCAGCCCTGTGGCAGCTGGGAAAACGGACAACCTGAATCCTTGAGGTAACGAAGTCGTCGTCCCGGATTCAGGTTGTGAAAAAATTAGCCAGCGAGCCAGACAGCCACATCCTGCGCCTGTTTGATCGTCTTGTCGGAGACGCCTTTGAGCTGGCCTCGGGAGAGGTCACGGCGTCTGCGACCAATGACAATGGTGCCGCAGTTGTTCTGCTTGGCCTGTTTAAGTAGATCGCTGCTGACATCCAAGTGCATCTGAGCAGGAAGCTGTTTGATGCGATGACGGGAGAAACCGTTTTCTGTCAGCAGTTGCGCGTGGGCATAGAAGAGGAAGTTGTCCAGGTCCAGATAGCGCTCGCACCAGGATTTTCCCCATTGGGCATGAAAATCTTCGGCCTTGGCCGGGGCCTGCTTGCCGAATACCGAACTGGAGTGGTAGAGGCAGATCTCCGCGCTGGGGTGATCTTTCAGAATAAAGGCAAGGTGATCTGCCGCCATGAGGGAGGCGGGATGGCTTTGCACGGCCAGGAGAAAGCGGTTGGCCCGGATCGTCCCATCCACTATCCAGAGCGGTGAGCGGTGGCATTTTGCTATCAGGTCGGTTGAGGTGCTGCCAAAAAAGACGTTGCCCACCGAGCCCAGGCCTCTGCGACCAATCAAAACCGCATCATAGTTGCCCCGCTCGGCATCCTCTCGAATGGCATTGCAAATCCCGGAGCTTTGTTTGGTGCGTGATTGAATCTGCTCTTGGGTGAAGCCGTGGCGCACGAGCCGATCAGTTGCGTCTTTCAACCGTTTTTTTGCAATCAGGGTGCGCGAATCGCTGGCTTCTCCCTGGGCTCGGAGCGGATCGACATCGTACATCCAGTCTTTTTCGGAGCTGCCTGAAGAGACCACGTGCAGCAGGTGGATGTTTAGACTGCGATCATGGGCAAATATTTTAGCCAGGTAATCAAGGCTGTTGGAGCTGTAGACCGAACCATCAATGGCAACGAGTATGGTTTTGTTCATTCGGGGCCTCCTGGGAGTATCCAGAATTCGTGGCTCTGATTGTTACCTGAATCCGTTGGGTGGGCACTGAACAACGTATCCCATCAATGATTCAGATGTTATTGTATGTATCAGTTCGATTTTACATACAAAGAGTATAGTATAAAAAGGCGATCAAGGCTATGCTCAGGGCTCGAAAACTTTGGCTGAAAAAAATGAGCTGGGCCGCTAGACCAGGTTTGAAAATA
Organism: Desulfobulbus rhabdoformis; assembly: GCF_016919065.1. Taxonomy (GTDB): domain Bacteria; phylum Desulfobacterota; class Desulfobulbia; order Desulfobulbales; family Desulfobulbaceae; genus Desulfobulbus; species Desulfobulbus rhabdoformis. Next base: position 9,588 of record NZ_JAFFQA010000039.1, read on the forward strand.
CCGGCATAGTAGGGGTACTGGTGGCGGATGGCCCGAATGGGGGAAGAGAGCACATTGCCGATTAAAAGCACAAGCACAATCTCCTTGGCTTCCATGGCGCCACTGGCCAAAAGGGATCCTGCCGCGGCCAGTCCGGCTGTAAATTCTGCTGCCATCTGAAAGGTGAGAATGGAGAGAGCCTGCGGCGTAAGCCAGCTCATCCAGGAGAGGTGCGCTCCTATAAACTGTTCTGCCACCTGAAAAAAACCTGCCTCATTGAGAAAGTAGAAGAGGATGTAAATGGGCACCGTGTAGGTGACGATCTTACGGATGCGGCGTTTAAATCGTTTCAAGGTATTTTTTAAAGCCGTGCGAAATGGGTTTGCAGGATCAGGGGGAAGCTCACCGGCCTGGGGCTCCCCATTTTGGCGAGGCAGAAGGATTCGGCCGATTACGGCAATGCAGAGGGTGCGAAACAGGGCTGCTGATATGGTGAGACCAATATAGACCACGGCTGCCCCTTTGATTATAGGCGCGGCTATGAAAAAGGTCGTTGGCAGGTGCAGGAAATTGGCTGGCAGGCTGTTAAAGAGGTTGGCCAGGATCAGCTCCTTGCGGCTGATCTTCTGTTGCTCGTAGCCCTCGGCCAGAAGCGTGTTGGCCGCCATGCCAGAGAAAAAACAGAGGGAGAACGAGGCCCCGGTGATTGGGGCGAGGTGGCCAAAGCGGGTGAGTGGGCGAGCCACCACGGCCAGCTTTCGGGTGTAGTTAAGGGATTCTATAAACAGGGCGACTAAAAGACCTATGGCAAGGTAAAGAAGAAGTCGCGTCAGCGGCCAGCCAAGGTGTAGCCAGAGGTCCACAAGAGCATCCTGAGTGATCATACCGTCCTCGGAGAATTAGGTGAAAAATCAATGCGCCTGCCTTCGTGCAGAGAGGAGGCGAGTTTATGTTGTGGTTGAATCCGTGAGCATTCTACGTTGCTTAAACCACCCTTTGTCACGGATTCAGGGAGTGGTTTCAAGGCGGCACTATATACCAGGAAACGCAGAGAGCAAGAGTGTGCTGTGCAACAATGTGTGACAACCGAAAAAATCCCCCTGTGTCTCTGGTCAGATGATCTCGACCCCGAGGCCCTGGCCCAGGCTCGGAACCTGGCGAATCTTCCCTGCGCCTTTCATCATGTGGCGCTCATGGCCGATGCCCATGTGGGCTATGGCATGCCCATTGGTGGCGTTTTCGCCACCGTTGATGCCGTCATCCCCAATGCTGTTGGGGTAGATATCGGCTGTGGTATGCAGGCGGTCCAAACCGGTCTTGCCAGGGTGGCGCCCGCTGCCTGCAAAAAGATCGTTACCCAGCTTCGCAAGAGCATCCCTCTTGGGTTCCAGCACCACAAAATACCGCAACAGCAGGCGTCCATGCCTCGTATTCCTGCAGGGCCGGATCTCCCGGTGCTCGTATCTGAGTTTGAGCGGGCCCGGTATCAGCTGGGGACACTGGGGGGAGGCAATCATTTTCTTGAGCTGCAGCAAGGCAGTGATAACCATGTATACCTTATGGTCCACTCCGGCAGCCGCAATCTTGGCTATCAGGTCGCGACCTATTACAACAAGGCCGCCAGCCGGTTGGCAGGAGAACAACAGGAGATGATCCCCAAGAGCTGGCAACTGGCCCTGCTGCCCCTTTGCTCAGATTTGGGGCAACACTATCTGGCCGAAATGGAATACTGTGTTGCCTTTGCCTGGGCCAACCGCAGGATGATGATGCAGATATTCCAGGAGATCGTGACCGATGTCACCGGTTGTGATCAATTTCATGCACCGCTTGATGTGGCCCATAACTACGCAGCTCTTGAAAAGCACTTTGGCTCCCACGTCTGGGTGCACCGAAAAGGGGCCACCCGAGCAGGCGCAGATGAACTCGGTATCATTCCCGGCTCCCAGGGCAGCAGCAGTTTTATTGTTCGGGGGCTCGGCAATCCCCAGTCGTTTTGTTCCTGTTCCCACGGAGCGGGGCGGGTGCTGGGGAGGAAAGAGGCCAGGCGAAAACTGGATTTCAAGACCGAGGTAGCCAGGCTCAATAGCCGCAAGATACTTCATAGCCTGCGCCGGCAAAGTGACCTGGATGAGGCACCGGGGGCCTACAAGGATATTGGCCAGGTCATTGATAACCAGCGCGATTTGATCACGGTGGTTACTCGGCTGGAGCCATTGGCTGTGGTGAAAGGATAACCTGAATCCGGGCCTTGAGGCATGACCCGGATTCATGGACCTGGGGATTACTGAAGATTGATTCCGGAAGAGTGCAGCAGGCTGTGGGCATAGATGCCGTTAGGATCCTGCCTGCGCAGGCAAAATTCCAGAGGGCCATGGATAACCTGGTCCAGTCCGGTGGACCAGGACGCAGAGGGGGCAAATTGTTGCAGCAAAGCCTCTACCGGTTGTTTGGTCTGTTTGAACCGCTCTAAAAACGAACCCGCCTTATCTTCTATCATATACCCGTTTTCCGGATCAACCTTGGCCAGCCTTGCCGCTTCGGCGACGGCGGTCTCAAGATCACCCAGGGTATCGACAAGGCCCAGCTGCTTTGCTGTGGCACCATCCCAAACACGTCCTTGGGCCAGTGTTTCCACCTTTTCCGGAGACATCTTGCGTCCGTTGGCCACAATCTGGACAAATTGCTCATAGCCCTGGTTGACCCCTATCTGGAGAACAGTTTGTTCCGCTGCACTCATATTGGTGCTGAGGTTACCGAATTGGGCGATCGCAGTGGTGCCGATGCCATCGCTATGGATGCCAAGCTTTTTTAAACTTTTTTCCACGGTGGGGATCGCTCCAAAAATACCTATGGAGCCGGTAAGTGTGGTGGGGGAGGCGACAATGCTATCCGCATTGGCTGCCAGCCAGTATCCGCCGGAGGCTGTCATCGCGCCCATGGAGATCACCACCACCTTGCCCTCTTTTTGGATTTGCACCAGTTCCTGACGGATCTGCTCCGAGGCAAAGGCGCTGCCACCACCTGTGTTGATGCGCAGGACAAGAGCCTTGATGCGTGGATTTTTTCGAGCCCGGCGAATTTTTTTGATCAGGTCCTCGGCGCCAATCTGTCCGACAGAGCCTTCTCCCGGCAGTATATTTCCGCTTGCTGAAATGATGCCGATCAAATCTGCCCCCGGGCTGGGGGCGGAGTAGGAGGGGGGGAGGGTCCGCAGGTAACGGCGAAATTCAATATGCTTAAAACTCTCCCCGTCCTTTGAGGGGCCAACCTGGTCCAGGAGCATGGCTTCGAGCTCCTGGCGTGTTTTCAGCCCATCAACCAGGCCGGTGTGCAAGGCCAGCTTTGCTCTACTGCCACCTACTTTGGCGAGCTGGGCAACCATCTGATTGACATTTTCGGTTAAGACCTCGGGATCAAGATTTCGATGTTTGCTGATGTCATCTGTATATATACTCCAGAGTTTATTGAGCCAGAGGATATTGGCAGATCGATCTTCTTCTGACATGCTGTTGCGCAGCAAAGGTTCCACGGCTGACTTAAAAGTCCCCACTCGAAACACATGCATATCAACGGCAAGTTTCTCAAGGAGCTCTTTGTAGTAGAGTCGGTGCACGGAAAACCCACGCAGACTGACGGATCCCATGGGATTGAGATAGACCTTATCGGCCCAGGATGCCAGATAGTACTGGGCCTGGTTAAAACGATCGCCCAGGGCAATCACTTCTTTACCGGACTGCTTGAACCGCTCAAGCGCCTTGCCCATGGATTGAATTTGGTTAAGATCAACCGCTCCCAGACGATTAAGGTTCAGGACCAGGAGATGGATACGTGAATCTTCACCGGCGGCCTGTATGGTATCAAGTATGTCCTGAAGATAGGTTTCTTCGTGCAGAGGGGTCCCGGTCAGCTCGTTGATCATTCGGGTCGCCGGATCCATGGGAGATCGCTGCTCCACAATATCCCCTTCCGGGGTGATGAGCAGGGCACAGCCATCAGGAATCTTGACCTCCGGTTCGTAGAGAGAGGCGACCAGGACCAGAACAATGCACAGGAGAAAAACAAGGTTGGTGAGCAGAGATAAACCAGAACTGAGAATTTTCCAGAACCAGTAAAAGGGACGAGTGCAAAACCATACTATTTTTTTCATGAAACAACCTTTGTCAAAAGGAGAAAGAGGGCTATCTGAAAGAAAAGCATGGTACAAGCATACCATGTTCCGAAATCAATCGAAACAGGGACCACTCTTTAAGTGGAGCATGAGTATAACCTTGTATCCGTGACGGTGGGGGAAACTGAACAATACGTGAAGTAGTTTAAATATCTCTGCCCTATTAACAAACAAGATGCGTTGTTCAGAAACCACCTGCTGTCACAGGTTCAGATGCAACTCTTGAAGGGAAAGGCGCTTGAGGGGAGGAAAGGACGGGGTCAGGTGGGTTCAGAGAAGGTATTGGGGTGCATTTCCATTTTCAGGGCCTGGGCAAGTTCGTGGAGCGAATAGGGCTTTTTTACAAACTGACTGATCCCCAGGTCCATGGCCCGTTGTATGTCTTGGGCACTGGAATAGCCACTGGTGATAACCGCCTTTTGTTGCGGTCGGTGATGGAGAATTTTTTCAAAGGTCTCGCAGCCGTTCATGCCTGGATCCATGAGCATGTCAAGAATCACCAGATCCACAGGTGTGCTTTTGGTGAACTCCACCGCCTCTTCACCGGACGCAACGGTTATGGGGTTGTACCCCAGGCGGCGCAGGAGTCTGCTTGCGATCTCACGTTGGCTTTTTTGGTCATCCACCACCAGGATGGATTCACCTTTGCCCTGAAAGTGTTGTGTCGCAGGATTTTGTTTGATTGGGAGGTAGCTTCCGGATTTTGAAGCGGGAAAATAAAGCGCAAACATTGAGCCTTTGCTGGAGCTGACCACATCGATGTAACCACCGTGGTCATGGACCGTATTCCAGACCACGGCCAGTCCAAGGCCTGTGCCACTACGGCCCATCATTTTTTTGCTGTAAAAGGGGCTGAAGATCTGTTCGATATCGGTACGTGAGATGCCGGGCCCATCATCTTCAACCGAAATCACGATATAGTCGCCCGGTTCAATGGTTTCATACCCCTGGTGTGCTGAGGTCAGATGAATGTTTTTAGTGGCAACGATAATTTGGCCGGTCTTCTGGATAGCCTCAGCCGCATTGTTGACCAGATTCATGATGGATTTGGAGAGGTGGATGGCGGAGCAATTAATCAGTTTAAGTTTTCCCTCAAGGTAAGGCGTGACCTTGACATCAGGATAGCGTTGCCCCATCTCCCGAAATTCCACAGAGTTGAGATATTCGGTGATCAGGGCGTTGGCATTTTGCAGCTCTTTTTTACAGGTGGCGCCACGGGCAACGGTGAGGAGGTCGTTGACCACGGCAGCAGCACGTTTGCCTGCCTCACGGATCATCATCAGTTCTTCCCGTTGTTTGAAATCAGGGCCGAGATCCATCAAGAGTAATTCCGGGTAGGTGACGATGCCTGCCATGATATTGTTCAGGTCATGTGCCACAGAGCTTGCCATGAGCCCTAGTGATTCCATGCGTTTGGCATCAGCAAGTTTCTCCATCAGCGCCATCTTCTGTTGCAAGGCAAGCTCATTTTCTGTGACATCGCGGATGGATGCAACCTGTACCTGACGTCCTCGAAAGTCGATGTGCTTCACCCTAAATTCCACCGGGAATGTGGAACCGTCTTTACGGATGCCCCGTGCTTCAAATGGCCCTATGGTCTCAGGATCGGCATGGTGTTCCATGGCACGAATGGATGAGCGATCCAGGAGGATGTCAAAGATCTGCTGGCCAAGCAGTTCCTCTGCCTGATACCCAAACATGGTGCAGAGTTGGGTATTTGTCTGCAGCAGTTCCCCGCGTTCATAGATGATAATTCCTTCCCAAGTCGCCTGAGCCAACTGGCGAAACCGTTTTTCACTGTTATGAAGATCCCGTGAGAGCTGTTTGTGGCTAATGGCCTGAGCAAGAGTTCGCAGCAGGCGTTGTGGTGAGCAGGGTTTACGCAGGTAATCGTATACGCCCTGCCTGAGCGACTCGACAGCATTGTCGACGGTGGCATTCCCGGTCATGATGATGATCGCGGTATCCGGGTGGTGCTGCCCCAGATGGGCAGCTATCTGGTTGCCACTGATATCGGGAAGATTGATATCGACAAGAGCCGCAGAGAAATTCTGCTCTTCGAGTAGCACTTCTGCCTCTTGACCTGTGTTGGCTATAGCGACTTGATACCCTTCTGATTCCAGCAGGAACTCAAGACTGCTGCAGAAGCGGACTTCATCGTCAACGAGGAGAACTGAATGCAAATTTTGCATGAAGAAATGTAAAAGGAAACCCTGCTATTAAGGAAAAATCATATTGTCACCTGAATTCGTGAGCATTCAGGTGTGTGTCAGTTTCGTTGTTGGTGACATGTCGATTAAAGTGCACTATATCGGCGTGTTACGGGCAATGAAGGTGGCGTGCCTGGATGCCCCAAGGGGGGAAGCTGAATAGGGAATGTGATTATACATAAATCCTCGTTTATTTCAGTGGATCTACTGTTCAGCGATCACACGCCGTCACGGATTCAGGTGTCAGTCAAAAACTACTTCTACGTGTAAATGACTCACAAAATTTATTCAAGCCTGTATGGCATGAAATGTCCAATGAAAAAAATAAAGAAGTGAATGGTTCCAAGGGATTCAGGGCATTTTTAGCGGCAGACACAGAGTGAAAAGCGTCTGGCCGGGTGTTGAGGAGCAGTGCAGTTGTCCTCCCATCTGTTTTGCAAGAGATAAGGCAATCGAGAGCCCCAGTCCACGATGTGCGCTGTTTTTGGTGGAGAACCCTGAATGAAAAAGTTCTTTTTTGTGTTCTTGCGAGATGCCGGGCCCGGTATCTTCCACGTGGATGTACACCTGGTCATCGCGGAGCTCTGTGTGGATCTTGACAGTCCCGCAAGTGTCAACAGATTCAAGTGCGTTTTTTATCAGGTTGTGCACGATCTGCTGCAGGTAGCCGGGATCCACCATGAACTCAAGGGGCTCATCCGGAGCCTGAAACTGCAGTAGGACCTCACCCTTGGCATCAAGCGTTGCCTGAAAGGGCGCGATGATTTTCTGAAGCGCTTGGGTCAGCTCAAGGGAAACCGGGCTGGGGGGTGGATTGCCTGTACTGAGATCTTCAAGGCCGCGGGTAATTCGGGTCAGCCGCTCCAACTCGTCGTCAATGATCCCAACCTCAGCGTTGATTGGGTCGCCCTTTGCAAGTTTTCGTTCCAGAATATGGAGGTAATTGCGGACAATTGCCAACGGGTTGTTGATCTCATGGCCGATTTTTCGTGCAACCAGGGTGGCGGCAGCCAATCGTTCTGAGACGATACGCTGGGTTTGCACTCGACGCATGTTTTCAAGTTGGAGCGCCATGGCAGCCTGCCCGGCCAGCATCTGTAAGCCATCGAGATGGTTTTTCAGTGAATCATAGGCTTTTGCCTTCAGGCCAATGACTAAAAGCCCTTCAAATTGTTCGTGGCAGAGCAGAGGAAAGACTATCATTCCCTCGGAATGCATGAGGTTGAGCAGCTGTGCATCAAAGAGGTGAGCTGGTTTCTCCTGGGATGTCCGGGCTGCAAAAGAGTGTTGCACGTGCCCGCTCTCCATGGCAAGGGCCAGAAGGCTGTCTGGTGAGTTAAGGGCATCGAATTCAAGCTGTCTTGTGTTTGCGGCCAACATGTTCTCAGTAGAGGGCTGAGCAACAAGTGTTCCTTTCTCTCCCCGGGGAAGCAACAGCAGTGTCTTTTTTTCGTTGAATAGAATTTGCACCCCTTGCTCAACAGCAGAGACGATATGTTGCTGCTCCTCTGCTTTGAGTAGGGTTTCCAGGAGTCCGTTGAGTTGGGAAATATCGCGAATGCGGGTAATCAGCCCCAGCGACGTCTCTCTATGGGCTTCCTCTGTTTCCGGGTCGTTGTCATGTGATGTCTTGTTGAGTTTAGGCAGGCGTACACCAAGGTGATCTGCCAGCTCTGCAACCTGTTCATCGATACCGGCAATCAGCGGCCCTATATCCTCAGGAGCAAGGGAAAAGAGGTGTTTTGCTGCCTCCACACATTCTGGAGCGTCTGGGGGATTATGGCTGAGCAGGTCAGCAAAGCAGATAATTTTGGTGAGGGGGAGCGCCTGTCGCACTTCGGCAACACTGTGGTGGTGGTAGCGGATGGCGTCACCAATGAGTGGAGGAAGCTGCCACTCCTCACAGAGCCAAGCACCGGCCTGGCAGTGGTTAATCTGCAGTTTTTCCTCTTCAAGAAAGGCGAGTCGCGCATTGGTACAACGGATTCCTTTTAAGAGGAGGGGGGCATAACTGCCGGGAAAGGCCATCCAGAGCAGCAGCTTTCCAATATCGTGCAAAAGTCCGGCGAGATAGGCCTCGGATGGGTCTGTCTTGGCGTGAACAAGAGCAAGCTTTTGGGCCAGGAGAGCATTGCTGAAGGAGTGGTGCCAAAATCTGTCCATGTTGAGCAGACCATTGGTCTGAACTCGACGAAATACCTGCTGCACAGAAACGGAAATGACCAGATTGCGTATGGAGTCAATGCCCAGATAGACAACCGCCTGCTCAATAGTATTGATGGATTTTCGTGGACCAATAAAGGCGGAGTTGACCAACTGTAACACCTTGGCACTGAGTGCTGCATCTTTGTTGACAATCTGGGCAACTTCCTGAATATCAACGTCCGGAGCCTGGCATTTGTCGAGCAGACGCACCAAAACCTGGGGCATACTGGGCAGGTTGCCGGAAATTTTCAGATTATAGAGTGCGTCGTGTTGGGTGTTCATGGAGTAACAGTCCGGAAGTTCGGAATTTTATAAAATTCTGTCTCTGTATAGCAGAGCAGTGGGCAAAAATCCAGTGTATCAAGACAAGAAACAGTTTTTACATGGTGAAATATCCCCCAGTTTCCAGGCCCGTCTGTCAGCAGGCTATGAATGGCTCTTGGGGACGGGGTAAAATACGCTTGACCCTACTTATTGCTATTCGTTAGGGTTTATCAGTAAATACCCGTTCAATCCATATCCTGAATTTGTGATGGCTGGTGATCGCTGAACAGCAGACTCACGAATTCTGGCAAGTTTTAATGCAATCCCGCTCCTCCTGAGAGCTATGAGAGTGGGGAAAATAATGTAAGGAGAGTCCTACGGTGAAGGTAAACGGCACAGCATATCGGTCTATCTGGCTGGCAGATGATGGGAAAGGGGTGGAAATTATCGATCAGACCCTGCTTCCTTTTCAATTCAAGGTTGTTCGCCTGGATACGCTTGAACAGGCTATGGATGCCATCAGTCGCATGCTGGTTCGTGGCGCGCCCTTGATTGGTGCGACAGCAGCCTATGGGATTTGTCTTGGTTTACGTGCAGATCAAGGTTCAGAAGCGCTTAAAAAAATGGGTGAGCAACTGATCGGTTGTCGTCCGACCGCGGTCAACCTGCGCTGGGCAGTAGAACGGATGCTGCAAGTGCTGCTGCCGCTTGAGGAAGAGCAGCGACTGCAGGCCGCCTACGCCGAAGCTGCAAAAATCTGCGAAGAGGATGTTCTTACCAATGAGTCCATCGGCCGGCATGGGGCCAAACTGATAGCCGAGGTGTATGCCAGAAACGGCGGTAATCCCGTGAACGTACTGACGCACTGCAATGCCGGCTGGCTGGCGACGGTGGATTGGGGGACCGCCCTGGCACCGATCTTTAAGGCCAGCGAGCAGGGGATTCCGGTGCATGTTTGGGTGGATGAGACCCGACCCCGGAACCAGGGGGCCAGCCTCACTGCCTGGGAGCTGGTGGCAGCAGGGATAGACCATCATCTGATAGTGGATAACGCCGGTGGTCACCTCATGCAGCATGGCCAGGTTGACCTCTGTATTGTGGGCACCGATCGCACCACGGCCAGCGGGGATGTCTGTAATAAGATCGGCACGTATCTCAAAGCACTGGCCGCCGCCGATAATGAGGTGCCTTTTTATGTGGCACTCCCCGGTTCGACAGTTGACTGGGGCGTGGATGACGGTGTGGCTCAGATCCCTATCGAAGAGCGCGGGCAGGATGAGGTTCTGCAGCTTATGGGGGTAGATGCCAGCGGTGGGGTAGGCCGGTTTTCCATTGCTCCGGCGGCGACGCAAGCCGTTAACCCGGCCTTTGATGTAACCCCGGCCCGCCTGGTGACAGGGCTCATTACCGAACGTGGCGTTTGCAGCGCCAGTAAGCAAGGGCTTTTAGGGCTCTATCCGGAGAAAGGATGATGGAGCGGGAGACACTCTGCCAGCAACTATTGGCAACTGCCCGCTTGATGAACAGCCAGGGGCTTAATCAAGGGACCTCTGGCAACGTCAGTGCGCGCGCAGGAAATGGTTTTTTTATTACACCATCAGCGCTGCCCTATGACAAGTGTCAGCCAGAGGATATGGTTTTTGTGGACATGGATGGAGTGATTGAGGGAACGCGCAAACCTTCATCGGAGTGGCGCATGCACCGTGATATCTACGCCTCTTTTCCGGATGCTCAGGCCATTCTCCATGCACACAGCCCCTACTGCACCACCCTTGCCTGCCTGGAACGGAATATTCCCGCCTTTCATTACATGGTCGCCATGGCAGGTGGTGATTCCATCCCCTGTGCCCCCTATGCCACCTTTGGCACCCAGGCCCTTTCTGATACTGCGATTGAGGCACTTCAGGAGCGAAAGGCGACCCTGCTTGCCCATCATGGCATGCTCTGTTTTGAAGCAGATTTGGAGCGGGTCTTTGGGCTGGCCATTGAGGTGGAGACCCTGGCCCGAATGTATCTCCAGGCAATTCAGGTCAGCGAACCACCGGTGTTGTCGGATGAGGCCATGGCTGAGGTGCTCGCACGTTTTGGTACGTATAAGCCCTAATATCTTAAAGATAGATAAGCGCTCCCAGCTGGTAGACACCTACAGCCATGATAAAGGCAAAAAAGGTGTTAAATGCCATGGAAAAGGCTGCCCATTTCCAGGAGCCAGCCTCTTTGGCAATGCAGACCACGGTGACAAAGCAGGGGGCGTAGAACATGATAAAGACCATGACGGCCAAGGCTTTGACCGGATTCCAGCTCGAATCTTTGGCCAGACGATCCGAAAGTGAGGTCGAATCGTCTGAATCCACTTCACCCAGGGAGTAGGCTGTCCCTAGGGTGGAGATGATGACTTCCTTTGCCGCAAAACCACCAATCAAGGCAATATTGGTGCGCCAGTCAATACCGGCATACTGGCTGAACTGCTCAAAAGCAACACCAATTCTGCCACCATAGGAATGCTTGAGCCGCATCAGTGCCTGATCCGCATCGATTTTCCCCAGCGCCTGGTTGAGTTCTTCACTTCCAGACGTGTACGTCTTTTCTGCCTGTTGTCGCGCCGCATCAAAATGCGCAAGATCTTGATCGGAAAGGCCGGGGTAGGTCATCATTGCCCATATCAAGATAGAAATACCAAGAATAACAGTTCCTGCCTTTTTCATGTACTGCCAGGTGCGCTCCCAGGTATGTATGAACAATCCTTTAATGGTGGGAAATCGGTAGGGAGGCAGTTCCATGACAAAGGGGGTTGATTCGCCTCTAAGAACGGTCATACGCAGAAGTTTGGCCGCACAGAGGGCTACGATCCAGGCCAGTAACGTAGCTAGAAACATATATCTGGCCTGATGGGCGGAAAAGAAGGTGCCAATGAGCAGGGTCAGCACCGGCAGCTTGGCACCACAGTTCATAAAGGGGACTGTGAGCAGGGTCGCCAAACGCTCCTTGGGAGAGCGCAGGGTGCGGGTTGCCATCACCCCGGGAACGGCGCAGCCCCCGGCAATGCCGCCGGAAACGATAAAGGGCATAACCGAAGAGCCGTGCAATCCAAAAAAATGAAAGATGCGGTCCATCATAAAGGCCACTCTCGCCAGATAGCCCGAGTCTTCCAGCACAGCAATGCCAAAAAACATGAACATGATGATGGGAACAAATCCCATGACACCTCCCATTCCATCCACGACACCGGAGATAAGCATGGATTTGACCGGGCCGTCAGGCAGGAGACCATCGATGGTGGTGTTGATCAGGGAAAAGAAGGAGGCGAGCCAGTCGACCATGACCGTGCTGTAGCTGAAGGTAAAGGTGTACAGCGCAAAAAGCACAAGGGCCATGATGAGCGGGCCCAAGAGCCTGTGGGTCACCACCTTGTCGATCCTGTCGGAGGTATAGAGCCTGTCCCCAACAAACTTTCGGGTGACAACCCCCTTGTGCATAACTGATTTGATGTAGCCGTAGCGATGGTCGGCAATCATCGCCTCGGGGTAAATACCCAGGGTATGCTGCAGGTGGTTGGCCACTTCATCGCAGCGGGCCAACAGCCGCTTGGCTGCCTCGGGGGAGGTCGCCTGAGCCTTTTGTACAATCTGCTCGTCATTTTCCAGCAGTTTAACTCCGAGCCATCGTTGCGGGTAGATCGCGCGCAGTTCGTCAAGAAGCTCGAGATCCTCCCGCATATCGGCAAGGGTTTCATCCACGTCCGAGCCGTAGCGGAGAAATGCCGGTTGTGGGGTGGTGGTGGCCTCCGAAAGACGCAACACCGCATCTAAAAGTTCATCGACTCCTTTCCCTGTACGGGCGATAATGGGAACCACCGTCACTCCCAAGCGTTGCCCCAGTTCCTCGGTATTGATGGCCAGGCCGCGCTTTTCCGCGACGTCCACCATGTTGAGTGCGATAATCAGGGGGACTCCCAGCTCAAGAAATTGACAACTGAGATAGAGGTTACGCTCCAGGTTGGAGGCGTCGACCACATCAACCACCACATCGGGCTTCTCGTTGATGATAAAGTCCCGGGCGACCAGTTCTTCTACCGAGTAGGCCGTCAACGAATAGGTGCCCGGCAGGTCAACCACACGAAGCCCCTTGCTTTTATGAAGACAACAGCCCTCTTTTTGTTCCACCGTTACACCTGGATAGTTGCCGACGTGTTGCCTGGCACCGGTGAGGTGGTTGAAAAGAGTTGTTTTCCCCGCGTTGGGGTTACCTGCAAGTGCAATGGTCAGAGCGGTTTTCATGGATGGTGGAGCTCTACTGGGCAGAGGTGGAGGGGGATAAGGGGCCTTTGATGCGAGTGGACCGAGTTACTCCACGCGCTATGAGACCTTGGCCATCAAAAAAATATAGGGTCAAGTTTGTTCAAGGCCTGTGCATGGGGAAAGGGCTCTTTAAAGACTTGGATTGGGTTTGATCCAGGCAGCCGGAACAACCACAGCCGCAACCAGGCGTCTGGCCAGAACTGAAAGTCTTGTAGAGTCTTCGGCCGAGAAAAAATATGGCTCCTGCCACAATCACAACAACGATGATCTGTTGCATGTGTGCCTCCTTGTACGAAAGTATACAGTAGACAATGACTGAGCAGTCAGGGGATCAGACCGGTGCAACCATGATGGAAGAGGCGGTGGGGGCATCAAGGCTGATAGTGCCACCGTTGACTTTGACCATGCACTGTTGACCGTTCCCCTTGCAGAGCAACTCTAGCTCACGACCAGGGAGTAGGCCAAGGTTGGCCATTCTGGCACAGGTCCGCCTGTCTCCATTGACCGAGCAGACGCGAAAACGTCCGTGGCAGCAGGACTGGGAAAGCGGAGTGCTTGATTGGGCAGCACGACGACCACATCTTTTCCTGCGCCGACATTTTGAAAAAAAATCGGTGAGAAAAAAGCAGGAATCTTTTGTTTCATTTGTAGCCATAGATCGAACAAACGCCCCGTGGATTGGGTCTCGCACTGTGAAGGTTGTTGGAGAAACAACACTTCAAACTCAAAACATCCTTGCGTCGACAGCCGTACAGCAAAGACCGCTCAAGCTACTGAGCAAGAGGACTTGTGTTGGCTGTTTTGACGTGAATCTTCAGGTGCATCTTTGTGTGGCGGGGAGAACCAACTCACCGCCAACTCCCTTGGCAAAACAGTCATTGTTAGTTATCCCAAACAATGCTCACTGTCAACAGCTTTGCCAAGGGGAAGCCAAAAGATTAAGGATTTTTAAGGCAGCTTGAGAGTGCGTATCGAGTGGTATCTTTTAGACATGGCGAAGTTTTATCGTGCTGTGGAAGAAGACGCGCTGGAAAGAAAAAATATTGGAGGAACAGGTAGCTCTGCCTTGGATACATGCAAGCCCATGGTGTGTGTTTTGTTCCTTGGGGCCCTTTTCCTTAAAAAAAGAAGGATGGATGGAAGAAAAGGGGAGAAGGGCAGGGACGAACCTGCCCATATTCATCGAAATCCGATTCCGTGAAGGGGAAACCGCCGCCACGATTTGAGGTACATGCTTGACTCGTGCGAAGGGCACCCTGAAGGGGAGGGGCCTGTTGAGAAGCTGTGAACTGGTTGTACCTCTCAGGGCCCCAGGTCTACCTCGACCTCGATATAATCGGCCTCGTTGTTACGCAGGGTCAGGGTGCCATCGAGCACGCGCAGGGCAACAGGGTCGTTCAATGGGGCTCGCTGCTTGATGGTGATTGCTGCCCCCGGCACCAGCCCCATTTCACGAATACGTCTGCCCAGCTCACCACCGACCTTGACCGCAACAATCGTACCGCTCTGGTTGATCGCCATCTTGCGCAGGTTGATTTTGGCCATGATCAGGCCCCCTTTTTGGTTATTTTAGCCCAGCTGTCGCGCAGGGTGACGATCCGGTTAAAAACCGGTTTGTCGGCAGTACTTTCACGGGCGTCCAGACAGAAATAGCCCTGGCGTTCGAACTGGAAGCGGTCATCGCCAGTAGCCTGGGCAAGACCAGGCTCCAACATACAGTTTGAGAGCACGGTGAGCGAGTCCGGGTTGAGAAATTCCATGAAATGTTTCTCTTTGTCCGCATCGGGATATTCAACGGTAAAGAGCCGGTCATAGAGGCGCACTTCAGCCTGCAGGGCGTGCTCGGCGGAAATCCAGTGAATGGTTCCCTTCACCTTGCGTCCATCGGGGGCGGAGCCGCCACGGGTTTCCGGGTCATAGGTGCAACGCAGTTCAATCACCTGGCCGTCACCGTCCTTGATGACCTCCTGGCAAGTAATCAGGTAGGCATAGCGCAACCGTACCTCACGACCAACACTTAGGCGGAAGAATTTTTTTGGAGCATCTTCCATAAAATCCGAGCGTTCCACGTAGATCTCTCGGCTGAAAGGAACGACCCTTTCTCCCATGTCCTGATTCTGCGGATGATTTTGGGCGACGAGCTCCTCGCTCTGGCCTTCTGGATAGTTGGTTATGACGACTTTCAGGGGATCGAGCACGCCAAACACCCGGGTGGCATGGAGGTTGAGATCATCACGTACCGCATTTTCCAGTACACCCATGTCAATCCAGGATTCCCGTTTGCCTATGCCTATGGTCTGGCAGAAGCTGCGAATCGAAGCCGGAGTGTAGCCACGGCGTCTCAGACCTGAAATGGTGAGCATGCGCGGATCGTCCCAGCCGGAGACATGGCCCTCGGTGACCAGCTGCAGCAGCTTGCGTTTACTGGTGACCGTGTAGTTGATGTTCAACCGGGCAAACTCAATCTGTCGCGGGTGGTTCGGCGTGTTGAGCGTGTCGAGTACCCAGTCGTAGAGGGCCCTATTGTTCTCAAATTCCAGGGTACAGAGTGAATGGGTGATTTGTTCCTGCATGTCGGAGAGACAGTGGGTGAAATCATACATTGGGTAGATGCACCACTTATCACCGGTACGGTGGTGGTTGCTTTTCAAGATGCGATAGATAACCGGGTCGCGCATGACAATATTGGGCGAGGCCATATCGATCTTAGCGCGAAGGACGCAACTGCCCTCCTCAAATTCACCGGCCCGCATACGCGCAAACAGATCGAGGTTTTCCTCAATGCTTCGATTGCGGTAAGGGCTCTCCTTACCAGGCTCGGTGAGCGTACCCCGGTGTTCCCGAATCTCCTCGCCTGATAACTCACAGACATAGGCTTTCCCCCGTTTAATCAGTTCCACGGCAAAGTTATGGAGTTGATCAAAGTAGTCAGAGGCGTAAAAGAGATTTTCTCCCCAGTCAAAACCGAGCCAGTGGACATCGCGTTTGATGGATTCGACATATTCGGTGGACTCCTTGTCCGGGTTGGTGTCGTCAAAACGCAGGTGGCAGCGGCCTTTGAATTCTTGAGCAGCACCAAAGTTAAGGCAGATTGATTTGGCGTGGCCGATATGAAGAAAACCGTTGGGTTCCGGGGGAAATCGGGTCACAATGCTGCTGTGTTTACCTGTAGCCAGGTCTTCGGCGATAATTTGACGGATAAAGTCAAGGGGCTTGCCGGTGGTCTCTTTTTCGGTGGTCATAAGTAGTGTTCCCTAAAAAAACACGAGAAGGAGGGGCGTTTGTATTGTTTGGCTGAGGTGAAGACTCGCTGAGCGTGTCGAGTCTTCACCTGATGGCACGTTGTGCCTTGCAAAACGGCTTAGGCTTCGGTGTACAGATGATCGATATTGCTTAAACGGGCCACGACGCGTTCTTGTCCAAGGGTTGTGACAATATCAAACATGGATGGTCCTGCCAGCTGGCCGGTGAGCACGGTCCGCATGCCGTTGATCAGGATACCGGGTTTAATTTCCAGCTCGTCGGCGAACTCTCTGCAGAGTTGCTCGGTGGTTTCGGCAGAAAAATCGGCAAGTCCTTTGTAGCGCTCTGCCAGTTGGGGCAACCAGGTTTTCAGGTCCGGATGCTTGAGCACATTTTTTTTCAGCGGTTTGGGATCGACCCCATAGTCCTCGGCAAAATACGCTCGGCCCGCTGTGGTAAAGTCCTTGAGTGTATGAAAGCGATCGCGGATCAGTCCCAGCGTATGCAGGTACCAGTCCTTTTGGGTGGTCGCGTAGGCCTCGTCCCAGAGATCTGCCGCTGCAAGCTCTTTTTGCACCATGGTTCCCAGCGCTTCAAGGTCCATGGAGCGCAGGTAATGCTCATTCATGGCGATGAGCTTCGGGTCGGTGAAAAACTTGGCATCACCCGGGCGAAAGTTAAACACCGAGTTGACCCGACTCATGCGTGAAAGATCAAAGGCCTGGATCAACTCTTCGCGGCTGAAGTATTCCTGCTCGGTACCGGGGTTCCAGCCAAGCAGGCAGAGAAAATTACACAGGGCCCAGGGAATAAAACCGTTGTCCCGATAAAACTGGACGGCAACAATTTCTCCGTGACTGCGTTTGGAGATCTTGCGTTTTTTCAGATCCAGGGTCAGCGGCATATGAGCAAAACTGGGCAGAGGCGCCTCCAGGGCTTCGTAGAGCAATACCTGGCGGGTGGTGTTGGTCATATGGTCCTGTCCGCGAATGATGTGGGTGATACGATCACGTATATCATCGACCACGTTGCAGAGCAGGTAGAGCGGCTTGCCATTGGAGCGAACTATAACGAAATCCTCAAATTCACTGTAGGCGCGTTCAATGCGTCCTAAAACCTGATCGTCGTAAAACAGAGTCCCCTGACGCTCGGGCACCTTGAAACGAATCACGTAGGGAATCCCTTGGGCTTCTTTTTCAGCAATTTCTTCAGCACTCAGGTGGCGACAGGTCCCGTCATAGCCCACATCAGATTTTTTTTGAGCCAGGGCTGCTTCCCGTTTTTGCTCAAGTTCTTCCTTGGTGCAGAAACATTTATAGGCCTGTCCGGAGGCCAGTAAGCGGTTAGCCGCGTCAATATGATCCTGGGAAAACTCGGTCTGAAAATAGGGGCCCTCGTCCCAGTCGATCCCTAGCCATTGCATGCCTTCAATGATGCCGTCAATAGAGGCCTGGGTCGAGCGTTCTTCGTCAGTGTCCTCGATACGCAGGATGAGTTTACCGCCATGCTGCTTGGCAAAGAGCCAGTTGAAAAGCGCGGTCCGTGCTCCGCCGATATGAAGATAACCGGTGGGACTGGGTGGGAAACGCACACGTACTTCTTCCATGAACACTCCTTTGCTTGGTTCGTCTAAATGAGAAAGGTAAGTAGCTTGAAAAATTGTTCAGGGTGTCTTGAATAATTAGATTTTTCAATCAAGGTCAAGGCATGTGAAAAATTTTACCGCAGGCATATGCCTGATATCGGAGTCTTCGCTTACCTCCGAGGATAAAATTTTAAGCATAACGAGGTAAGCGCCAGGCTCCGGGAGATTGGCAGAAAAAGCAATTATTCAAGATTCCCTTCAGCCTTGGCTGGCAACAGGGCCGTTTCATCTGAGCAGTTTTTCAAGGTACCCTAAAGCTTCAAGTTCTCTCCTGGCGATTTGCAAAATTTCTATAGAAAGAAAAAGAGGGGGGAATCGTCAAAATCTGTTTACAAATACCTCAATTAACGACAATACCCCTATTATGCCTGACAGGAATGTCGGAGAGCAAACTTTAAAACCTGAAATATATAGCTCCTAAGTGAGCACTCTTCAAGGCCGATGTGAAAAATGCTGGAAAATGTCCGGCTTGCCACATGGTTTACCCGCTGCGGTTTCACGCAGAGGAATTTAGTGTTGAAGTGTGGGGGGGAATATCGTTATAGTCTTCCGGGCTCGTCTGGCTGTTGTCGGTTGATTGGGTCTGGGGGCAAAAGAAGGGCTGGTAACGAGACTGATTCTGTCCTTTGTTGAAGGAATGATGCATGCAAAGTTTTTGTTGTCTGCTCTGTAATGCGTTGAATTAACGAACAGAAACGCCGTTTTTTTTATATGGTTGTGTAAGCGGTGTCAGCGAGAGGAATAGTATGAGCGATAATCTCTCAAATTGCGGCGAATGCCCTGACGGAAAAGTACGTGATGACTCGGGACGTTGTGTTATGCCCGAGGTGACCTTTGCCTCGTTGGTGCTCTCCTTGAATACCTCGGCGCTGTACCACATGGGCGAGCTTCCGCACCCAGAGACCGGGCAGCGTATAGTGGATCGTGAGCTTGCCAAACACACCATCGATACCCTCACTTTGCTGCAGGCGAAGACCAAGGGGAATCTCGACGCGGACGAGCAGGAACTGGTGACCCGAGTGCTGTATGAGCTGAAGATGCGTTTTGTTAAGCTGTAAGCGAGGCTTGATGTCACAGGATTTACTCACTGTTTACGCTCCGGCCAAGGTTAACCTGTCCTTGAAAATTCTTGGGCGGCGCGATGATGGGTATCATCTGCTGGACACGTGCATGCAGAAACTTGGTTTGTATGACACCCTTACTTTGCATCGTGCCGGGCAGGGGATTTGTTTACAATGCCCAGGGGCCGACATCCCAGAAGATGAGAACAATCTGGTCTACAAGGCCGCCCAATTGTTTCTTGACTGGATGGCACAAAAAAAAGGGGTGAGGCCTAGCGTACGTATCGTTCTGGCAAAGGCTATCCCCGTGGCTGCGGGGTTGGGCGGGGGGAGTAGTGATGCCGCTGCAACCTTACTTGGCTTAAACAAATTGCTGGACGGGGAGTGCCCTGAAGAAGAGTTGTTTACCATGGGGCTCTCTTTAGGGGCGGATGTATCCTTTTTTCTTCATCAAGCTCCGGCTGTGCGGGCACAGGGGATCGGAGAGGAGATGGAGCCGATTGCTTCCCTGCGGGATTGTTGGATATTGTTGGTTAATCCTGGTTTTTCCGTTTCAACCCGTTGGGTGTATCAGAATTTTGCGTTGACAGAAAAAGACGAGTCGGGTACTCTGAAAAATTCACAGCAAGTAGTTGGTGGACTTTATGGCACCGACCTGTCTCTGTTGCTGGTCAATGACCTGGAGCGGGTGACGCTTACAGAGTATCCAGCGCTTGAGCGAATCAAAAACGAGATGCTGGGGCTCGGCGCAGAGGGCGCGTTGATGTCGGGGTCCGGACCAACGCTGTTTGGAATTTTTAAGGATCGGCAAAAGGCCGAGGAGGCTGCAAGAGTGTTTAATCAGCAGTTTTCTCAGGTTTTTTTAGTTGAGCCTTTGCAATAAAAAGAGAGCACTGTCCGCTCAGTGTATCAGAAACGGGTTGGGGCGTCGTCAAGCGGTAAGACACAAGGTTTTGATCCTTGCATTCGGGGGTTCGAATCCCTCCGCCCCAGCCAATCGCTAACAATCAGCTCGTCATGCCCAAACAATTGAAGATATTCACCGGGAACGCTAATCCAGCAATAGCTCAAGAGATTTGTAGTCACCTAAACGTTCCTCTCGGCGCAGCCGAGGTGAAGCAGTTTTCTGATGGTGAGGTATCAGTCGAGATCGGAGAAAATGTTCGTGGTGCCGATGTCTTCATCGTTCAGCCAACCTGCTCCCCGGTCAACGACAATCTCATGGAGTTGTTGATTATGGTTGATGCGGTACGTCGTGCTTCAGCCCGTCGTATCACCGCAGTTATGCCGTATTATGGGTATGCTCGTCAAGATCGAAAGGTGCGGCCGCGTACTCCTATCACAGCAAAGGCTGTTGCTGAGATGCTCAATGTCGTTGGTACACGTCGCGTGCTGTGCATGGACCTGCATGCCGGACAGATTCAGGGTTTTTTTAATGTACCGGTTGATCATCTCTACGCTGCTCCTGTTATCCTGAAACACATTCGGGATAAATTTGAAGATGTGGTTATGGTTTCTCCGGACGCTGGTGGGGTGGAACGCACACGGGCGTTTGCCAAGCGACTTGATGCAGGGCTTGCCATTATCGATAAACGTCGAGAAAAAGCCAACGAGTGCGAGGCAATGCATGTCATCGGTGATGTTGCCGGTAAAACCGCAATACTTCTGGATGATATTGTCGACACCGCTGGTACTTTGTGCGGTGGCGCGGACATGCTGAAACAAGTCGGTGCAAAAGAAGTGCATGCCTGTTGCTCCCACGGTGTCCTGTCTGGACCTGCCATCGAGCGAATTACTAACTCCTGCTTAAAATCGCTCGTGGTCACAAACTCCATACCTCTCAAGGCCGAGGCTGCCCAGTGTGAAAAAATCACTGAGCTTTCGGTTGGAGCATTGCTGGGAGAGGCAATTAAGAGAATCCATACCGAGGATTCTGTAAGCTGTTTGTTTGTTTGATTATTAACTGATTATTTACGAATTGTAATAGGACCCGGGGATAGGGGAGGAAAGGTATGATTCAAGTTAACTTAGATTCGGCAGTGCGCACTGTCTTTGGAAAAGGTCCGATGCGCCAACTGCGCATGAAAGAAATGACACCGGCAAATCTTTACAGTGGCGGCGGTCAGCCTGTACCTCTCCAGTTTGACGCAGCGGCACTGTTCAAAGGGTTGCTTTTTATTCATGGTCGTAATGCCGTTGTGACCCTGAAAATCGAAGGGGACAGCAAACCGGAGCGTAACGTTCTGGTTCAGGAGATTCAGAAAGATCCGATAAGCGGTGAGCTTATTCATGTAGACTTTCTGGAGATCGCCTTGGATAAGCCGATGAAATTCACTGTACCGCTTAAATATACCGGTGTGGCGAAGGGTGTCGATCTGGGTGGTGACCTGCAGATTTTTAAAGACACTATTGTGCTGCAGGGATGTCCCATGGATATTCCTGATCTGATTGAAACAGACATCACTCCACTGGAAAGAGGTGGTGCCGGAATCACGTATGGCGATCTGGCCGTCCCCGAAAAGGTTGAGATGCTGGATAACGCTGCAGCTGTCTGCGTGTCTGTCAGTTAAAAGCAGATTCGTTCAGAGCAGTTTGACTGCTTATTGAGTTGTTTGAGCCGGAAATTTATTTCCGGCTCTTTTTTTTTGCCAGGTATCACCCACTCCTTTTTATTTTTTTCATCTATGGCAGACAATCGATTTCTTCTGGTTGGTCTGGGGAATCCCGGCCCGGAATATGAACAGACCCGTCATAATGTTGGCTTTATCTTTCTGGATTATCTTGCCCAAAAGACAGGGTGTCGCATTGAGGGACAAAAAATGGAAGGCCTCTATGCACAGGCCCGAGGTTTTGGGGGGCAACTTTTATTCCTAAAACCACAGACCTACATGAACAGGTCTGGGGGAAGTGTTCGTGCTTTTGCCGACTATTTTAAGATTCCCAAGGGGCGGATTCTTGTTCTGCATGATGATCTTGATCTTGCAACCGGGCGAATAAAGGTGGTGGGGAAGGGAGGGGCTGGCGGACACAACGGTATTCGCTCTATCGCCCAGCATCTAGGCGGTGCTGATTTCGCCCGGGTAAAAATCGGTATTGGTCGCCCTCCACAAAATGAGCAGGGGCGGGGGCAACCTGTGGATCGTTACGTTCTTTCTCGAATGCATAGTGATGAGATGCAGCTTTTTGAGCAGCGGTTTGCTGTCGTTGAAGAAGCTGTTGAGTTGTTTGTTTGTGATGGGATCGATCGGTGTATGAACAGCATCAATGGGCGTTTTTAATCCTGATCTCCTCCTTGAATTTGCCGGGTGAGGAGTGCTTTGCAGCTTGACGACTCCCTCAGGAAAATTTGTTTCTAAAAAGATGGAAGCAATTCTGAACCGGAATCTGCATCTTTTTGCCAAAGGTGATTGCAGAGGTTTCTGGTGTAATCGCCCGGAGATAACCTGTAGAAAATCACTCCTTTTCCATTATTTGCGATACAGGGGGGGAACCATCCTTTGCGATTATTGAAAAAATATGTTATCGTAACACTTTAGATATTTGCAGTCAAATCAGGGGCGAAATGTAGACTGCCTTTTCTTTTTCGTTTTGGAGGGACATGTGTTCTCAGAAGGTGATATGGCTGTCTATCCGGCCCATGGCGTAGGCCTGATTGAAGCTATCGAAACGCAAACAATTGGTGGTATTGACCAGAGTTTTTATGTCATGCGTATTCTTGATAATGACATGACGATTATGATCCCGACCGCCAATAGCGCCAATGTAGGCTTGCGAGCCATAATTTCAGGTGATGAAGTCACGAAAGTTGTCGATATCCTCAAAGAACGTGACGTGAAAATTACCTCACAGACCTGGAATAGACGGTATCGCGAGTACATGGAGAAAATTAAAACAGGTTCCGTCTTTGAGGTGGCTGTCGTACTCCGGGACCTCTTTTTGCTCAAAGAGGATAAAGATCTTTCCTACGGTGAGCGAAAAATGTTGGATACAGCAAAAAGTCTTCTCGTCAAAGAGCTCTCCTTGGCTCAAAAAACAGACGAAGAAAACATCGAAAAACAGATCGAAAAATTATTCTGCTGATAGGCGACTGTAGTTGATGACCGAGTCGTCGGTACCACATTGCATTCCACCCGAGCACCAACGCGAAAACGACCTCTCGAAAACGTTTTTGGTTGCTGCCAGTGAGGCTGGACTCAGGCTAGATCGGTTCCTGACCAGCAACTTTCCGGAACATTCCAGATCATCGCTGAACAAACTCATTGCCTCCGCCGACGTGCGGGTTAATGAACAAACCGTTAAGGCTGGATACCGTCTTCGAGAGGGGGACTCTGTGTGTATTGAGTTCCCCGTCCTCAAGGATGAGCCGCTTTCCCCGGAGAAGATAGACTTCCCTGTTCTCTTTGAGGATGAGCACCTGCTGGTTATCAGCAAGCCGCCTGGATTGGTGGTGCATCCTGCCTGTGGCCATCAATCGGGTACGCTTGTGCATGGTTTGCTTTACCACTGTCACGAGCTCCCCTCGCTTGATGGCGAACGGCCTGGGATTGTTCACCGCCTGGATAAGGATACCTCCGGCATCATGCTGGTGGCTAAGGATGAGTTCTGTTTGCGCACGCTCATGGTTGATTTTAAAGATCGCCGCATTCACAAGACTTACCAGGCCCTGCTGCTGCGCTCTCCGCGCGATCCGCAGGGGCGCATTGTGCAGCCTCTAGGCCGCCATCCCGTTGATCGTAAAAAAATGGCGGTACGTCCAGCTGATGGTAAATATGCTGCGAGCAACTGGCAAATTACTGAAGTGTTTGCCAATGGCTGGTGTTTCGCCCAAATTGGTATTGAGACGGGGCGGACCCATCAGATTCGGGTGCATATGGCTTGGGTAAAGGCCCCCGTGCTTGGTGACCGCCTCTATGGCGGATCGGTGAGCCAGCAAAGTGGGTATCATGTCGGGCGGCAAATGTTGCATGCCAGTATCCTGCAGTTTACGCATCCCATTCATGGCAAAGCCATGTCCTTTACTGCGCCGCTGTGGAATGATATGCAGACACTGCTTGATACTCTGCGGTGTGCATGATGGCAGTGGCTCCCTTTACTCTTGGCATTACCGGCGGCATTGGTTCTGGAAAAAGCGCTGTGAGTCGCCTGCTGGCCAGTTACTGCCTGGCTCCGCTGGTGGATGTGGACCACTGCTGTAAGACACTTCTTGATGTCGGTGAGCCTGGCTGGGTTGCCTTGAGAAAAAATTTTGGTGAGCAGTTTCTTCTGGCCAACAGGGAGGTGGACCGCGTAAAATTACGTGAGAAGCTTTTTGGCGATCATGATTTTCGCCGCCATCTGGACTCCCTGCTCCACCCTCTTGCCCAAGACCTCATGATGCAACGGGTGCAGCAACTTGGAGGAAATTTGGTGCTGGTTGAGATTCCGCTGCTGTATGAGGCGGGGTGGCAGCATGTGGTGGATGCGGTTTTAGTTGTCTTTGCTCGACGTGGGTGCCAGTGTTACCGTATAATGCACCGTGATCAGGTGTCACGGCTCCAGGCCGCTCAGGCAATTCGGTCCCAGATGGATCTGGGAAAAAAAGCTCGGCTGGCCGACTACTGCATTGATAACAGTGGTGCCTGGCAACAGACCCGTGTGGAAGTTATCCGACTCGGAGACGCGCTCTCTGAACGGTTTGCAGGGAGTTTTTAGGAAGAAAGTGCTTGACAGGCTCGGGCTAAACCAATATTTAGCACAGTAACATCTCAACAGATCGATTTCTACCCATCGGTTTCTTGTTCTGATATTTCACGCGAAAAATATAGGCATTTGATTCTAGTTCGCATCGTGCATGCGTGGCTGAATTAAATTGAGTGGAATTTGCACACCTGAGGGATGCTTCTTTCCCAATTTCCAGTTCAGGGATCGGCAAGAATACAAGCAGTTTCCATTGCGTTTCACTGATTACTCCCGACGGATACTTTCAAAATTATGGCGTTGGGTAGAATCTCGCCGTTAATTCCATTATATTTACATTTGATACTGAAGCCGCAGCCTTGACTGCTGCGGTCTATTTGCACTGACCTCATGGAGGGATGATTGGTCAATGAATCCAACTGAGTTGAAAAACAAAAAAATTAAAGAACTCGTCAGCCTCGCTGCTTCTCTCAATATTGAGGGATACAGCAACATGACCAAGCAGGAATTGATTTTTGCCATACTTAAAGAGCAGGCTGATGAGGATGGCAAATTGCGCGGCAGCGGCGTGCTCGAGATCCTTCAGGATGGATTCGGTTTTCTCCGTGCTCCGGACTATAACTATCTGCCAGGTCCGGATGATATTTACGTCTCTCCTTCACAGATTCGCCGCCTCAACCTCCGCACCGGAGACACAATTGAAGGCGAAGTTCGTGCTCCTAAGGATAACGAGCGCTATTTTGCGTTGCTCAAGGTTGATACCATCAACTACGAGCCCCCCGAGGCAGCTAAGAACAAGACCGCCTTTATCAATCTGACGCCACTGCATCCCGATCAGCTGATCGATCTGGAAACGGCTCCGGATAATCTTTCCATGCGGGTGCTCAATATTGCCGCTCCCCTTGGTAAAGGCCAGCGTGGTTTGATCGTCGCCCCGCCCCGGACCGGTAAAACCATGTTGATGCAGAAGATCGCCAACTCCATTGTTGCCAACCATAAAGAGGTTATCCTCATCGTGCTGCTCATTGACGAGCGTCCCGAAGAGGTGACTGATATGAAACGCAACGTCAACGCCGAGGTCGTCAGCTCCACCTTTGATGAACCGCCCCAGCGCCATATTCAGGTCGCTGAAATGGTTATCCAGAAGGCACAGCGATTGGTCGAGCACAAGAAAGACGTGGTTATCCTGCTCGACTCCATCACCCGTCTTGCCCGCGCCTACAACACGGTGACTCCCGCTTCGGGGAAAATTCTTTCCGGTGGTGTGGAGGCCAACGCCCTGCACCGGCCAAAACGATTTTTCGGCGCGGCCCGTAATATGGAGGAGGGAGGGAGCCTGACCATTCTTGCCACCGCCCTGATTGACACCGGAAGCCGTATGGACGAGGTTATCTTTGAGGAGTTCAAGGGGACCGGTAATATGGAGATCGTCCTGGATCGCAAGATGGCCAACCGCCGCATTTACCCCGCCATTGATATTCAAAAATCCGGTACCCGTAAAGAAGACCTGCTCCTGCCCCCTGACGATCTCAATCGTATCTGGATTCTGCGTAAGCTGCTCTCTTCAATGAACCCTGCCGATGCCATGGAATTTTTGCTGGATAAGATGCGGCAGACCAAAAATAATCAGGAATTTTTTGCCTCGATGAACCGTTGATCCGGTATGCGCATCCCCTTGTCGTAGAAAAGAATTTTTCCACATAAAGAATCGTTTTTTTGCGCACCTTGAGCATTTCTTTTGAAAAAAGAAGGGAATCTTTGCTCGGGCAGGATTGTTTTTTCTTTCAAGAAACGGGGAAAAACGTTATATTGTCATTTTTTGGTTAAAAATTATTGTAGGGTTAATGCCATCCTCGCCGCAATACCATCGGAGGGGATGTTTTGTGCATGTTTCAACTCTTTGTTGTTGTGCACTTTTGAGTTTTTACGAGTCCCACTATTTCACCAGGAGTGTCCCAAATGAAAGCCAATATTCATCCGGAATATCATAAAATCAAGGCAGTTTGCGCCTGTGGCAATGAAATCGAACTCGGCTCTGTAGATACCGAGATGCGTGTGGAGATCTGTTCTGCCTGTCATCCATTCTTCACCGGTAAACAGAAGCTGATTGATACCGCAGGACGTATCGAGAAATTTAAAAAGAAATACGCTGGATACCAGGCAACCAAGAAAAAATAATTTTTGGCTGGAATTTCTTTTTCTCCCTCCTGACCCCCATTCTGGACAAACGCCACACCTCTTGTTGAGAGCGTGGGTGGAGTGTCAGCGTGCGTGTGGTCATGAGGGATTTTCTTTTTCTGGAATCCGTATCATGCCGTTGTCTCCATCGCACCTCTGGGGTAAGGACAGGAGGCAACAGCCTGGCAGTTCGTGATTTCAGAAAGCTGTTCCCCCGTGCATTCTTCCTATTAAAAGCCACGAAATAATCCCTGCCGATATTCTCAGCCTTTCGCTGATGAAGTGTGCGCAATGACGGCTTGCTTCTTTTGACGAGGTGATCATGTTTGAGAATTTACGTGACATTGACGAGCGGTTGAGTTCGCTTGAACGGCAGCTCTCTGATCCTGAGCTTGTCGGGAATCAGAGTAAATACCGTGAGGTGGTGCGGGAACATGCTGACGTTGCAAAAATTGCTGAGCTTTACTTTGAATATAAAAATGTCATTACGCAGATCGCCGATAACCAGGAACTGATTCACTCAGATGGTGAGGATCAGGAACTCGTTGAGCTGGCAAAGCTTGATAATGAGGAGCTGAAGGAACGGGAAGAGGAACTGGAGCAACTGATCCGCCTCCGTCTGCTCCCCAAAGATCCCAACGACGAAAAAAATATTCTGCTGGAAATTCGAGCAGGTACTGGCGGGGATGAAGCGGCCTTGTTTGCTGCTGATCTTTTTCGCATGTACAGCCGCTACGCCGAAAGTCAGAAGTGGAAAGTGGAAATCATGAGTTCCAACCCCATTGGCATCGGTGGTTTTAAGGAAATCATCGCGCTTATCAGCGGTAATGGCGTCTACTCCCGTTTAAAATTTGAATCCGGAGTGCATCGTGTCCAGCGAGTACCTGACACCGAGACCCAGGGGCGCATCCATACCTCTGCGGTGACGGTTGCAATTATTCCTGAGGCCGAGGAAGTCGATCTGCATATCGAACCCAATGAGTTGAAATTTGACGTCTACCGTTCATCCGGGCCTGGAGGACAATCGGTCAACACCACCGACTCTGCAGTCCGGGTGACCCATCTGCCCACCGGCTTGGTGGTTACCTGTCAGGATGAAAAATCCCAGCATAAAAATAAGGCCAAGGCCTTGCAAGTCCTCCGCGCACGTTTGCTTGATCAGGTGGAGCAGGAACGCCACGATCGTATCTCCGAGGAAAGGAAATCACAGGTTGGCTCTGGTGATCGAAGTGAGCGCATTCGAACCTACAACTTTCCCCAGGGGCGGGTGACGGACCACCGGATAAATCTGACTGTCTACCGACTTGACCAGATATTGGCTGGCATGCTTGATGAGGTAATCGTCCCCATCATCACTCATTATCAGACAGAAGCACTGAAAGAAGGCAGTTAAGTGGAACATGCCTCTGCGCCAATAGGTGCGCTGTTGCGCTCTGGGAGCAGGCAGCTGGCTGCTGCCGGTATTAGGGATGCGGAGATCGAGTCCAGGCTTCTGTTGCAGTTTGTCACCGGGCTCAGTCGTACCCAGCTCATGCTTGATGCCGACGTAGTTCAGGAACCTGCTCTTGTTAACCACTATCATGATCTCCTGGACAAGCGTTGTCAGCGGATTCCCCTGCAGCATCTCACCGGCGTTCAGGATTTTTGGTCACTTGAGCTGATTGTTTCCCCGGCTGTGCTTATCCCAAGGCCGGAAACCGAGTTTTTGATAGAACAGGTCCTGGCAAAGCTGCATCCGAAAACCGGGTTGCGAGTCCTTGATATGTGCACCGGCAGCGGAGCAATTGCCCTGGTCCTGGCCCAAGAGCTGGACTGCTCGGTTGTCGGCGTTGATCTCTCGCCTGAGGCCCTGTGGATAGCGCAGCAGAACCGCTCTCAATACCACCTCGAGGAGCAGGTTGCCCTGGTCCAGAGTGATCTTTTTGCCGCCCTGGCACAAGAACGCATTTTTGACTGTATTGTCAGCAATCCGCCCTATATTGCTGACTCGGTGATTGAGCAACTGGAACCCGAGGTGGCTTGCTTTGAGCCGCGTATGGCGCTTTCAGGCGGTCAGGATGGGCTCGACTGTATACAACGCATTATTACCCAGGCACCAAACTATCTCCAGGTCGGAGGCTGGCTTTTTCTGGAGATTGGTTCTGACCAACAAGAAGCGGTGATCAGCCTTTTGCAAGCTGCCACCGTATATGAGCAGGCACAGGTGCTCAGTGACTATGCCGGTCAGCCCCGAGTGGCGCTGGCTCGATTATGTTGCTGAGAGCCTTGTCTTCCACAATGAACCCTTGTTATTCTTCCTTTTTTTGACTGATATATGGACAAGTTACTTATAGACGGCGGTGTGCCCCTGTATGGCACCGTTTCCATTAGTGGTGCCAAAAACGCTGCCCTGCCACTTCTGGCTGCAACCCTGCTTGCTCCTGGTGAGCACGTACTCCATAATGTCCCTGATCTGCGCGATACGCGGACTATGTTGAAATTGCTTGAGATACTTGGTGTGCAATGGGAACGAAGCGGCAAAACGGTGCGGATCAATGCCGATAATCTCACGGGGGTTGAGGCCCCCTACGACCTGGTTAAAACCATGCGCGCCTCTGTGCTTGTCCTGGGCCCGCTGCTTGCCCGCTTGGGCTCTGCCAGAGTTTCGCTGCCCGGCGGGTGTGCCATCGGAGCCCGCCCCATCAACTATCATCTCAAAGGCTTTGAAAAATTAGGGGTCACCACCAACCTGGAACAGGGGTATGTGGAGGCCATTGCAAATGGAAGAATGCAGGGGGCGACCGTTTATTTTGATGTGCCTTCGGTTACGGGGACGGAAAACGTCCTTATGGCTTCGGTGGTTGCAGAAGGGGAGACGGTCATTGAAAATGCCGCACGTGAGCCCGAGGTCGGGAACCTGGTAGATATGCTGGTCGCCATGGGGGCGAATATTGAAGGCAAAGACACCGACCGCTTGGTCGTGCAGGGAGTCTCCGAGCTGCATGCCACTGAATCGAAGATCATCCCTGATCGTATCGAAACCGGCACCTATATGATTGCCGTGGCTGCCACCGGTGGTTCGGTCACCATAACCGACTGTGATCCCAGTCACCTCCTTGCTTTGACGGAGAAGCTGCTGCTCTGCGGGGTTAACATCGAGGAGACCGAGGATTCGATTACCGTCTCCTGCCCGGAGATTGACGGCAGAAGCCTCTGCAGACTGCGTAGTATAGACATTACCACCTTACCCTATCCAGGATTTCCAACCGACCTGCAGGCCCAGTTCATGGCATTGATGGTTCAGGGGGACGGGACCTCTATCATCCATGAGACCATCTTTGAAAACAGGTTCATGCATGTGGCCGAGTTGAAACGGCTTGGCGCTGATATTGCCATTGAAGGCTCACGGGCCATTATACGAGGGATAGGGCGCGATACCCTCTGCGGTGCTCCGGTTATGGCAACTGATCTGCGAGCTTCTGCTTCCCTGGTCATTGCGGGGCTCTCTGCCCTTGGCCGTACAGAGGTTTCCAGGATTTATCATCTGGAGCGCGGCTATGAAGAGATGGCTGAAAAACTGCGGGCTCTGGGGGCTCGAGTGGAAATAGTCAGGGAATAGTGGGCTGGGGCAAGCGTAGAGCCATAAGGCACCCCTGGGGAGAGTTCTCTTTGATGGACAGGCTGCCATGATGGTTTTCAATGATCTGATGGACGATGGACAGGCCTAGGCCGGTACCGTCGGTCCTGCTTGAGAAAAATGGCGTCATGACCTTACTGCGTATAGCCGGATCAATGCCAACCCCTTCATCGCAAATCTCCAGGTAAAGTTCCCCAGTGTCCTGTTCCAGAGCGGTGACGTGTACCTTCCCCCCGGTTGTTTCCACTGCATAACAGGCATTTTCCAGAAGATGGGTGAGCACTGTCTGCATCTGCTGGCGATCTGCCCAGCAGGAAAGCGTCGCATTGATTTCT
Source organism: Desulfobulbus rhabdoformis (assembly GCF_016919065.1). Classification (GTDB taxonomy): domain Bacteria; phylum Desulfobacterota; class Desulfobulbia; order Desulfobulbales; family Desulfobulbaceae; genus Desulfobulbus; species Desulfobulbus rhabdoformis. The sequence continues at coordinate 40,466 of NZ_JAFFQA010000039.1, forward strand.
TTTTCAATGCGGCGGGCAGAGGCCAGTAGAGGGCCGCCCTCCAACCTTTTTATTACCTCATCAACCACGTTACTCAGGTTGAACCACTCGCACTGAACCACTGCGGGCCGTGCAAACTGAAGAAAATCGGTGATGGTTTTGGCCATACGGTTTGATTCACGCTGAATAATTCCCAAAAGGGTCCTGACTGTTGCCTCGTCCATGGTACTCAGCGGTTCCTGTTCCATGGTCAAAATCTGCACAGAACCGGAAATCGCCGCCAGTGGATTTCTAAACCCATGGGCAATGGATGCGCTCAGTTCGCCGATGGCCGCCATCTTCTCCGCTTCCCGCACCTGGTTTTCCATCCGTTCTATCTGGCTGATATCCTGCAGCGTAATCACCTTGCCCCGTGCCCAGGAATCTTTCTCTTCTTGCTGCTGCTCCGGTGTACGGAGAAAACTAAACGAGTAGCCCAGTCGTATGGCCACTCCGTCTGTTCGCTTGTAATCGCAGACCGAGCGTCCCTGCTTCTCCTGAAGACGAATTTCGGGGAAAATACGGGTAAAGGGCTGTCCTAAAAGGACCTGACGGGTGTAACCGGTGATGCGTTCGGCCGCCTGGTTGAACGAGGTGATAAAGTCGAGCGAATCCGTGGTGATAATGCCGGTTGATATGTCGTCGAAGATCTGCTTGTAGAGACTTGAGAGGCGATCATATTCACGTGAGGTCCGATCGAGTTTTTCCTCTGTGACCCGCAGGCGTCTGGCCAGTTGACCGCTCAAGAGGGCTGCGAGGAAAAAGATCAGGCCGTATATGGCAAAGAGATTGGCCGTGGCCAAGGGGTTGGTTGCCGGCTTATAAAGTGAGTCAAGAAAATAGTCGGGGATATGCCCCACCTGTTCAAGGAAGAAGACTCCGGCTAAAAGCAGGGTGGAGCTGGCTGCGAGAAAGAGGGCACCGATGCGGTAGAGAATGAACCCACCGGTGATCACCGGCAACACCATCAACACGATAAAATCCGACTGGCTGCACCCGGTTCCATAGACCAGGACTGCATTGCAGCAGAGATCAAAGAGCAGTTGGACTACGCCAAAACGACGCGCCGACCAGCCAATTCTGGGCATGAGCAGAGCAGAGAGGATGGAAAATCCGTAAATGCCCAAAAGAAAGAAAGAGATGAGCGGCAGGGGAGGCAGTAGGGCTGAGCTCTCTTTTTCCAGCAGATAAACTCCTATGCTGAGCAGCAGGGTAAACAACACCACACGGATGGCGATCCACCAGAGGATATGGCGCCGGATTTCCTGCTCACTGCTGGTTACCGGCGAAAAGAGTCGAAGGAGAGAGCGCATTGGTTTCCTCTACACAGGGGGGCTGTTATTGGCGCTCGTCGTCAATGCCATGTTTTTTGGTTTTATAGCGTAGGCTGCGAAAGCTGAGCTTGAGCAGTTCCGCTGCCCGCATCTTGGAATTGCCTGCCGTGTCAAGGGCATGGCGGATCATGTCTTTTTCTACATTCTGCAGTACCTCTTCAATTCCCTTGTCAAAGAGTTCCTGCTCGCTATGGGCAGCGACAAACAGTGGCGCGTTTTCTTCCTGATAAGCCGGTGTCTTTTTGCCCTGGCGATGCAGTGAGAGAATCAGGTTCTCCGGCAGAATAATATTAGAGGACTCCATGGCCACGCCTCGCTCTATAATGTTTTCAAGCTCTCGTACGTTGCCGGGAAAGTCGTATTGCATGAGCACTTCCATGCCGTAGGATGACATGGTCTGCACTTCTTTGCCCAGCAGGCTGGAGTATTTTTTCAAAAAATGTTCGACTAGAAGTGGTACATCAGAAAGCCGTTCCCGCAATGGAGGAACACGAATCGGTACTACGGCGAGGCGGTAATAGAGATCTTCGCGAAAGGATCCGGAAATAATCTCTTCTTCAAGAATACGGTTGGTGGCGGCAATAATGCGGACATTCACCTGCCGAGTTCGGGTCGAGCCAATGGGCATGAATTCGCGTTCCTGCAAAACCCGGAGAAGTTTAGTCTGGATAATGGGGGTGAGTTCGCCTATCTCGTCAAGGAAGGCGGTGCCACCATCGGCCTGTTGAAAAAGGCCCGCCTTATCAGCAATAGCCCCGGTAAAGGACCCTTTTACATGGCCAAAGAGTTCACTTTCAAGCAGGCTCTCGGGGATGGCGCTGCAGGTGATGGGAACAAAGGGTTTTTTCGAAACCTGGGAGCGGTTATGGATAGCCTTTGCCACAAGCTCCTTGCCCGTGCCCGACTCCCCGTAAATAAGCACGTTGGCGGGAGTAGGCGCGATTTTGGAGATCAGCTCAAAGATTTTCATCATCTCCGAGCTGCGGCCAATGATCTCGGGAAATCCTTGCTCCGGTAAAACCTCTGCCTGGGGACGTTTTTTTAATACAGCCCGCACCACCCGCTTGATTTCATCGACATTAAAGGGCTTGGTGATGTAATCAAAGGCGCCGTTTTTCATGGCGGTTACCGCATCATCGGGAGAGGCGAAGGCGGTGATCATGATGACGCCGATATCGGGCTGAGGCTCTTTTATCTGTGCCAGTAATTCCAGCCCACTCATGCCGGGCATGCGAATATCTGAAATCATCAGATCAAAGGGATGGTCCTGGGCAAGCTGCAGGGCATTGGTTCCATCTGGTGCCACCGTGACCTGGTACCCTTCTTTTTCAAGAAGAATGCGCAAAAATTCGCGCATGCTCAGCTCGTCATCAACAACGAGAATAGAGGACATATTGTACCTTATAAAAATCCTTGCAAATCAAACTTTTGTGAATAATAGCCAGTGTATCCCCAAGGTTACATTGAAGTCAAACATTATCCTCTTTCCCTGATTGCAGGAGCGGCGCCAGGGGGAAGTTTGGGGCCGTAAGACGATAGCGGATCCTTGCGGATAGGGTAAAGGCATATTCCTGAATCCGTGCGCATTCAACCGCCGTCATGATTTCAGGTGCATATCCGGTTTACATCCAGGTGGTGATACGGTAGATAGAGACAATCCTGGATTCGAGAGTAAAAACCCCCGTCACGGATTTAGGGACAAACTTTTTGCTTGAATGCTTGGTTGAGCTTTCCCTGGAAGGCTTGCAACAGGCGTACTTTAAACAAGGATACGCATCGCGTGAAGACTGAAGAACAATTGCAACAACAGGCGCTCACAGAACATCTGGCAGAGCTGCGCTCCTGCCTGCTTATTTCTCTGGGGGCTGTTGCCGCTGGCTTTGCTGTAGCCTATAGTGTGGTTCGCCCACTGGCTGATTATTTTCTCCGGCCCCTGGTCCTGGTCCTGCCTGAAGGCCAACCTCTTATTTTCACCTCATACCAGGAAGGGTTTTTTTTTATCTAAAGCTCGCCCTTGTCTGCGGTATTGTCCTGGCCAGCCCGGTCATCTTTTCCCAAATCTGGCGTTTTATTGCTCCCGGCCTCTACCGCCATGAACGCAAGGCCCTGATTCCCTTCATCCTCATCTCCACCCTCTGTTTTCTCGGTGGAACAGCCTTTGGGTACTTCGTCGTATTTCCTCCAGCTTTTCAGTTCCTGCTCGGTTATTCTTCGAGTTTCCTAGAGCCCATGCCCTCGGTGGATGAATATTTTTCGCTTGCCCTCCGACTCTTCTTCGCCTTTGGTCTTGTCTTCGAGTTACCCGTGTTCATGGTGTTTCTCGCCAAGATCGGCATCGTCAATCCACCGTTTTTAAAGAAAAACAGAAAGTACGCCTTGCTCATGGCCTTTATCATCGCTGCCATTCTCACACCAACTCCCGATGTCGTCAATCAGCTGCTGATGGCTGGCCCACTGGTAGTGTTGTACGAGGTAAGTATTGTGGCGGTGTCGTTTTTCGGGCGCACAACCCTGGCGAGTTTCTCACAGCCTACTGAAGAGGAAAGTGAGGAGGACCTGTCGTAAAGCCCATGCCCACATGAACAAAATTTTTTATCGTCCACAGAAGAACTTTCTTGTTTAGTTGTGGGTAACTTGGTTAAAATATAGAACATTATTCTCAACAATTCTTCATAGTTGCCTAGCCGTCAGATCAAACAAGCCAGGAGGATGAGCATGTCGTATATCTGTGATTTTGAAAAAGCTCTGGAGATTGGCCGTCCACCGAATATTCGTTCCCTGTTTCCAAGCTCCCGAGCCTTGCTGGTCAGTGGTAAGGTTATAGATAGAGCCATGCTGGCCAAAGGTGGAGCTATGACCATTGCAGCCAACGGCCGTAATAATCTGGTCATTCGGGGGGCTTTGCAGGCCGCCCAACGGGCCCATGCAGCCATTATTATCGAAATTGCCCGTTCTGAAGGTGGCGCAAACGCCTATTGCGCGGTTAATTACTGGAATATTGCCCGCCAGGTCGATGCTCTTTGCAACGAGCTGGGGATTACCGTTCCGGTTGCCATTCACGCCGATCATTACGGGATTAAAAAGCCTGAAGACGTGCCTGTTGCAGCTGTTGAAATTCCCACCATTTTTGAGGCAGGTATCACCTCTATAGCCATTGATGCCTCACACATGGTTGATGACGAGAACCTGTTGGCCAGTGTTGAGCTTTCCCGCTATGTGCCCTCATGGGCAGGTCTTGAGACCGAGGTCGGAGAGATTAAAGGTAAGCTCGGGCTTTCCACCAAGGAAGAGGCGCTCTTTATCATTCAGGGACTCAACGCCCACGATGTCTTTCCCGACTGGATCGCACTCAACAACGGAACCACCCACGGTATAGAGGCTTCGGCCCAGGGCATTCAGGTTGAACTGACCACTGAAATTCATAAGGCGCTGGCCGGTTATGCCGTATCGGGAGCTCAGCATGGTACCTCCGGTAACAACTCCGGGCGATTGCGTGATATTGCTGCCCAGACGTACACCACCAAGGCCAATGTGGCGACCGCCCTACAGATGGTCTCCTGGGGCCTTGAGGTAAACGATTACGGTAATGCTGCTCTTGATGACAAGGGTGACTTCATCAAGGTGCAGGGCGAGGGCGTTACCGAAGAGTTGTGGCAGGAGATGCAGAGCTACGCCCAGGAACAGGGCTGGAAGCAGGGGAATTACAAAAAACTGAACCTGCCCTTTGAAAACAAGATTCTTGGGCAACCCAAGGCTGTCCGTGAACGCATGGCCAGACGTGTGGAGAATTTTATCTACACCATACTGGTCGAGGTGTTTAATGCCGCTGACACCGCCCGCTATGGTGTGGAAGCTATTCTTGAGGCTGGTTCGTATGACCTTGGACCCAAAACAGGTCGTATAGAATCACCGGAGGCTTGGAGCGTGGAAAAAATTCACGAACGGGCAGCGGCCATCAGCTCCGATAAAGGCCCGGAAGGGGACTTTGACGATTAATCCCTGTTGCGCAGGATTAAAAATGAAGGGGGTTGCAAAAAACTTGCACTGATAACGGATTGGTGTATAGTTGTCCTTCCGCATATACAAGGCACTATTGGGCGGGTAGCTCAGCTGGATAGAGTGTTGGCCTCCGAAGCCAAAGGCCGCGGGTTCGAATCCCGCCTCGCCCACCAGTAATATCAGCCACTTAGCAAGTTTTTGCTAGGTGGCTTTTTTTGTTTTGAGCCCCAGCTTTAAAAAAACTCGCCTTCGCCTTTTTTTACTCAGAAAATATTTTACCCAACCAATGCTTGGCCCAGCTGAAAGGCCCTGTCCAGGTCTTTAGGGAATTGCTCCTTCCTGGATTTTGCCTTTGCTATGGGATCGACACCATCAGAAATGATCCTTGTATAGTCCTGTACCTGCATGGTGTCGCAAACCGTCATATATTCCGAGTGGCCGAAAATCCGTTCAAAATAGTCCTTGTTCATCTCAAAAGTATGTGCATAATTTCTGGCCGTCATGCCCTGTTCATCCACATTCATATTATAGATAAAGGCGGTTTTCATCTCCCCCTTATACTTTGATGAACAGGTTTTGCTGTATAGAAAAAATGGATAGGCAAACCGTTCAATGATGGCTCTGGTATAAGCGGTAACATCACCGAAATAAATGGGCGAACCAAAGACAATGGCATCGGCTTGGGTCATCTTCGCCAACAGAGGCGTGAGTTCATCCTTCACGGCGCACAATCCGTTTTCCCTGTTCTTAATTGTTTTGCAGGCCAGGCAGCTGATACACCCCTTGAAACGATAATCGTAGAGGTGAATCAACTCTGTCCGGGCACCTTTTGATGCGGCTCCTTTAACGGTGCTGTCCAAAAGACTGGCGGTGTTGGATTGCTTTCGGGGGCTGCAGTTAACGGCATAAAATTTCATGTGGTGTCCTTAAAATAAAATTAGCTTAAAGTGCCAACAATAGGCATTCCCCGTGGTATTTCAACGGTTCTGCATCATATCCATAGAAGACTTTTGAATAAGGCACTTCTTTGATAGAGCGTTGAGAGGGGCGTTATGCTCGAAAGTTGTGTTTGAGGGGGGCGCTAAAGGAAAAATGGCGTAAAATAAATGAATGGGGGCAGGTCACGATTTTTGAGTTGACGGTATCCCTGATATCTCCCGGTACTCAACTTTCGAGGAACCATAACATTTCCGCTCGATTGACGTCGTGACTTCAAAACGTTATAGTTTCTAGCATCTAAAGGGAGTTATGTTATGGAACCTGCACTGAAACGCGCAACTATTTACCTTGATTCACAGTTACACAAAGCTCTCAAACTTAAGTCCATCGAAACCTCGAAATCTATTTCAGCCTTGGTCAGCCAAGCAGTGAAAGATTCTCTTGCCGAAGATGCTACCGACATTGAGGCCTTTGAGGAACGGACAAAGGAATCCGTTTTGAGTTTTGCCGAGATGGTGGCGAGGTTAAAAGCCGATGGCAGGATCTGAAGTCCTCTTCAAGGATTCGGTCTACAAAGATCTGCGTCGTATTCCGAAAACCGATTTAGAGCGAATCCTCGCTAGGATTGAGCAGCTTGGACTTGATCCCCTGCCACCAGGAAGCCTGAAACTCACCGGTGCTGAATTATGCCGAGTCCGTCAAGGCGCAACTGCCGGATTGTCTATAAGTGATAAGAGGGCGGACCTTTGCTTGGCTTTTTTCTTGTTTTAACCTGAAGACACCCCGAAAAAACCGGTGATCATTGTGTGAGAGGGCAAGAGTAATGACTGAGGTGAGTATTCGCTTAGCCGAGTTACAAGACGCACCTGCCATCCTCCAGTTGCAGAAACTTGCCTATGAATCAGAGGCGAGGTTGTACAACGACTGGTCAATTCCTCCCCTGACACAAACGCTGGCATCTTTGGAGGGAGAGTTTCAAACGCACACTGTCCTTAAGGCAGCTCTAGGTGAACAGCTTGTTGGTACTGTGCGTACGATTACCGAACATGCGGTATGCTCCATCGGCCGCCTGGCTGTGCTTCCCGAATTTCAGGGGCAGGGCATTGGCTCTAAGTTGCTACGTGCGGCAGAAAATGAAGCGAAAGATACAGGAAAATTTGAACTCTTTACTGGCGCCAAAAGCGAGGCAAACATTCGGCTGTACCAACGTCATGGTTATAACGTTGTCCGCACCGAGGTTCTTTCGCCTGCTGTTTCATTGGTTTTCATGGAAAAGCGAGTGCATGATACCCTCTAATGAATCATTGCAGCGAACACGTACATGCACCGCTGTAGAATAATAGGTGCTGGCCACGTTTTGGCTCTATATACTAAATAAGGCTCTTCCGCCGAATCCGTGGGTAGAAATCTGGAATTTTGAAAATTTCGAGCAAAGGGTAGTCCGAAATATCTCTCCTTATCGCCTCCCCCTTTTTAGTGAGGGGAGGTGATAAGGAGAGATATTT
>NZ_JAFFQA010000003.1 GCF_016919065.1 Desulfobulbus rhabdoformis
CCTCAATGCTCTTTGTTTTTCGAAGATAGGGAGGCAAGAGTCCTGAGTTAAATTTGACGCCTTTCCCCCGTTTATCCCGAACTTTCGGCACCCTAACACTCACGGGGCCGACACCGGTCTGAATTTTCCGTTCTGGTAAGTAGCCATTGCGAACTACCTGGCGACGGCCACTGGCATCTGTGCACGTTGCAAATTCCTGAAGAAAACCATGTAGCTCTGCTTCCACGGCTTGAGTAATCAATTGCCGGGCACTGGTGCGAAGCAATTCGGTTAACGGATCCTCAGAAATCTCTTCTCGCTTTTTCAGGGAAATGATTTTACCTTCACTCATGACGTATCCTTTTTTGTTGGAAGTAAGTTTTGGCGAACTGTTTCCAACAGGATACGTCATTTTTCTTTTAGAGTCCCCTCAAACACCACTTTCGAGCATAACTCATAGATGAGAGGATTGCATTGAAAGTTTAATTCGGCTGAGATGCTGCCTATTTCAACAGTAATCGGAGAATTACCCCAGGTTAACCTTTATTGAGTCTCTGACGTTGCGTGCTTTTGCACGGGCTTCATCGATATTTTTCCCCAGGGCCAGCCCTACAGCCAGACGGCGATGCCCTGCAATTTCTGGCTTTCCAAAAATCTGGTAGGCGGTATCGGGCTCGGTAAGAGCTTCATCCATTCCGGAGTAGCTGATATTGCTGGAATGGCCTTCCGCCACCAGGGCCGCTGATGCAGAAGGTCCGTACTGCCGGATTAGGGGGATAGGAAGCCCCATTAGGGCACGGGCATGGAGCTCGAATTCCGACATATTCTGCGAGATCAAGGTAACCATACCCGTATCATGGGGACGGGGAGACACTTCGCTAAAAATTACTTTATCCCCCTGAATAAACAGTTCCACTCCGAAAATCCCTCTACCGCCGATACCGTCGGTAACAGTTTTGGCGATATCTCGGGCTTTGGTCAGAGCCTGATCTGTCATAGGCTGTGGTTGCCAGGATTCACGGTAATCGCCATCCACCTGAAAATGGCCAATGGGATCCAGAAAGGAGGTCCCTCCGGTATGGCGTATGGTCAGCAGGGTAATTTCGTAATCGAAATGCACAAAGGCTTCCACAATCACCTTTCCAGCGCCGGAACGGCCCTCTGCCTGAGCATGATCCCAGGCCTTCTGGATATCGGTATCGCTTTTAATAACGCTCTGCCCCCGTCCAGATGAGCTCATGATCGGTTTTACTACACAGGGCATTCCCAGGGCGGATACAGCGGTTTTGAATTCCTCAAAGGTTTCGGCAAAAGAGTAGGGAGAGGTGGCAACGCCCAGTTCTTCGGCGGCCAGCCTGCGGATTCCTTCCCGGTTCATAGTCAGAACAGTGGCACGGGCGTTGGGGATCACATTGAACCCCTCTTCTTCCAGTTCCAGCAGCATAGAGGTAGCAATAGCTTCCACTTCGGGTACGATAAAGTCAGGTTTTACTTCTTTTACGATTTCTTTCAAACGGGCGGCATCGAGCATATTGAATACTCTAAATTCATGGGCTACCTGCATGGCTGGAGCATTTTCATATTTATCACAGGCAATAACCCGGCACCCCAGACGGATCGCTTCCATGGCTACCTCTTTGCCCAGTTCTCCGGAGCCCAATAAAAGCATTTTTGTAGCGTTCTTTCCTGCCGCGTTTCCTAGAGTCATAGGAATCTCCCCTGTTCTCTCATATTCGTACAAATTTACAGTTTGTTGAACTACAGGATGAACCAGTCAGGCTTTCGCCTGCAGGTATCCTGCGCGTTATTATTAATCTTACCACCATTTCGAAAATCCTTTCATTCTGCCAATGCCCCAAGTTGAGGTTACTCTGTTCACTCCTGTCTAACTCTTCGAGTCGCAACATGTTCTGCCTACCGGGGCATAAAGCCGAACAAGTCAGGAAAAATATGTTGCCAATAATTGAGTTGAGGGAGATTCTTCTTTCGAGCTGCACTACAAGTGCCCTTAAAAAGAAAAAGCACCTAACCCAAATTGGCTAGGTGCTTGATTTTATGGTACGCCCGGAGGGATTCGAACCCCCGGCACTCGGATTCGAAGTCCGATGCTCTATCCAGCTGAGCTACGGGCGCAGAGCTTTTAGGTAGGGTAGAGAATATTTATATTACCCGGAAACCCAAGCAGGCGTCAACCATGCACAACATTACGTTGCAAAATAGTTTACTGCATCAGTAGCGGGGCCGGAGAGGTGTGGGTACGCATGGCCGCATATAACCGTTCCGGATCGATATACATGCTCAATTTTTCTCGCTGGGCTTCAAGTACCGGCAGTGCTTTTGCCGCCAGCTTCGCGGCTGGTTCATTGTAACCGTAATCGCTTTTGATATAGACCCCGGCTGCGCGGATCATAGCCTGCAGCAGCGATTTTTCATCCCCTCTGGAATGATGCCAGGCATGCTCCAGAACCTCATGCACCTCAAAATGCAGCCCCAGGTCCCAGAGCAGAAATCCCTGCCAGAGTACATCCTGTGGTCCTTTTGCCGCCTGATCAAGAAACTGCTGAAAGCGGCTTAGCCGTTTTTCGATATACTCCCGCTGCTCTGGCCCCGGATCTTGCTGGAGAAAGCGGTTTGCGACCTCGCGGGCCGGGGCCAGGTTCATTGTTCGCAGGCAGGGAATAATCGCTTCAGAAAGGTGATTTCGAATATCGCGGCTTAAACGATCAACAAATGGATCAAAGGGGTGTGTTTCGCCGTTTTGCCGAGTATTGTCGAGGTCATCTGTATTCATTTGTCCTCCTCCCGGTAGATCGAGTATAGTGATGCGGCATACACTCAGTGTGTCTCCCTTATACCTCTTATTTATCGGTGAGCAAATGAAACTCTACACCTGTATTACAGGACCAGATGATGAAACCTTTTGTAAACGCGTCTCGGAAAAGTTGAACAGAGGCTGGCAGCTCCATGGTGGCCCGACACTGACCTTTAACGGTGAAAACGTCATTGCTGGGCAGGCTCTGTTCAAGGTGGTCGAAGACGAAGAATTCAGCATGGATATCAACATAAGCGATTATTAAATCGACTTGCTACGCATGCGCCTTTTACACACATCCGACTGGCATCTGGGCCACCGTTTTCATGGACGGATGCGGCTGGAAGAACAGGGGGCCTTTTTACACTGGTTACTGGAACAAATTCAGGCGCATACGGTCGAGGTACTGCTGGTTGCCGGGGATATCTTTGATACCACCACGCCGGGAAGCCGGGCGCAAGCGCTCTATTACCGGTTTCTCCACCAGTTGGCCGGTTCCAGCTGCCGCCATGTAGTTATTATCGGGGGCAACCACGACTCTCCTTCGCTGCTGGAGGCGCCGCGTGAAATACTGCGCCAGCTCAATATTCACGTACTGGGCATGGTCGATGATCAGCTGGATAAGGAGATCGTGCTGCTTCCAGGTCAGGCCACTGAGGCACCCGAGCTGCTGGTCTGCGCCGTCCCCTTTCTGCGCGACCGGGACATTCGCCAGGCTGGAGCGGCAGAAACCCTGGAAGAAAAAGGACGTCAACTACGCCAGGGGATTCAGGACCATTTTCAGCAGGTCTGCCAACAGGCCGAGCAGATACGTCAGGAATACAATCCGCAAATGCCTTTGGTGGTCATGGGCCATCTTTTTGTTGCGGGCGGGCAGACTCAGGAGGGTGATGGAGTCCGCGAATTGAGCATCGGCGGCCTGGACCGCATTGATGGCAGTTCTTTTCCAGCCGGAATCGACTACCTGGCCTTAGGGCATCTCCACCTCCCCCAGAAAGTAGCGGGAAATCCAACCCGTCGCTACAGCGGCGCCCCCTTTGCCATGAGCTTTAGCGAGGTTGGCCAGAAAAAAGAGGTGCTGCTGATCGACTGTGCAGGACGAGAAATTACCCCAACTCCCCTTGAAGTTCCCTGTTTTCAACCTCTGGCAAGCATACGAGGCGATCTCTCCCCCCTCTTGGAAAAAATCGAAGCACTCAAGGCCGAAGAACGCCCCTACTGGCTGGAATTGCAGTACGAGGGGGCTACGGTGATTGCCAACCTGCGCGAGCAACTCCTGGAAGCGGTCGCGGATTCGCAAGTAAGCATCCTCCGCATCCGCAACAGGCGTATCTTTGACCATGCCCTGCAGCAAAGTAAAGAGAGCGAAACCCTGGACGAACTCAGTGTTGAAGAGGTCTTTGCGCGTTGCCTGGAGGCCCACCAGATTGAACCATCCCAACGGCAGGGCTTGCTGCAGGCCTTTGCTGAAATCAAACGCGCTGTTGCTGAGGAGGATATGTGAGAATTCTGGCCCTCTCGCTGCATAACCTCAACTCTCTGGCCGGGACCTGGTCCATCGATTTTACCGCTACCGAATACGCGACCACGGGCATCTTTGCCATTACGGGTCCCACCGGCGCAGGAAAATCGACCCTACTGGATGCCCTCTGCCTGGCGCTCTATGGCCGAACCCCACGCCTGGGTCCGATCACCAAGGGATCCAATGAAATCATGTCTCGCCGGGCCGGTGAATGTTTTGCCGAGGTCAGTTTTTCCACAAACACTGGCAGTTTCCGTTGCCACTGGGGACAGCACCGAGCCAGGCGCAAGGCTCAAGGAGAGTTGCAAACACCCCGCCATGAACTCGCCGAACTGGAGACCGGGAAAATCCTGGAAAGTCGCAGCCGTCAGGTGGTGCGTTTAGTGGAAGAACTCACCGGCATGGACTATGACCGGTTTACCCGTTCGATCCTGCTGGCCCAGGGAGATTTTGCCGCCTTTTTACAGGCCGATGCCGACCAACGGGCTCCTCTTCTGGAGCAGATCACCGGGACTTCCATCTATTCTCAGTTGTCAATCGCTGTCCATGAGCGGACCAGCGAAGAACGGAGGCGGCTGAAAACACTCCAGGAAGGATTAGGCGCTTTGCAGCTGCTCAGCCCGGAGGAAAAGGACGAGCTTGCCACCTCTATCGCAGAGCAGAGCAAAACGGTGGAAGAGGTTCGAGCAAAACTGGCCCTGGTGGACAAAAACCTGCAACAGCAAGAGCAGCTTGCCAAATTGGGCCTCCAACTCCAGGAGAACGAAAATAAACGTATCCATCTGGCTAAGCAACGCGAACAAAGGGAGCCAGAATTCAAGCAGCTTGCCCTAGGCCACAAGGCACAACCGCTGATACCACTGTATACCTCCCTGAGTCAACTCAGCAAACAGATCTCCAGCCTTGAAAAACGTCAGGCCCAACGTACAGAGAATACCGTACGATTAGAAAAAACGCGCCAACACCAACAAAAAGAGCTGTCACAAGCTCTGGAGGCGCTCACCCAAATCCGCGAGCGACGCGAACACGAACTGGAGTTGATAAAAGAGGTGCGTGCCCTTGATCTCCACCTCCATGAAAAACAGAAGGCCAATGACCAAATCCTTACCACCCTGCAGCAGCACAACAAGGAACTGGCAGCGATTTCAGCTGCCGAGAAAGGAATGCTTGAGCAACAGGCAGTCCTACGCAAGCAACAGCAAACACTTGATCATTTTTTCGAGGAGCGAAGCCCGGACGCACAGTTGGTGGAAGAGTTTGCCGGTCTACGGCAACAGCTGTTGCACCTGGCACGACAGGAAGAAACTCGCGAACAATATAAGCAAACGCTGAGGGCATTAGAGAAAGAACAAAAAAACGCCCATGTTTTGCACGAAAAGTCGACAAAACGTTTCGCACAGGTCGAAAAGGACGTGCACCAATGTCTCCAGGAGCAGAAGAAAGGAAGCCAAAAACGCGATACCCTCTTAGACGGTCGGGAACTCTCCTGGTTACGTGAACAACTCGCCGACCGTACCGCCTTGATTGCCCGTCTGCAGCAGGGGTTGGAACGAGCTGAAGAATGGCAGATCTTACAAAAAAAGACTCGGGAGCTGGACGAACAAACAACAACGCTTAACGCGCAAAGAAAAAAACTTCAGGAGCAGGAGACACAACTTGCGGGGGAACTGCAGCTTCGCCAAGATCTCGTCCTCCAGTACGAAAAAAACCACCGCTTACAGCTCCGCATTCGCAGCTACGAGCAGGAGCGCGATCATCTCCAGGAAGGAAGCCCCTGTCCGCTCTGTGGCTCCCCCCATCACCCATGGGGCCACGGGAGTGCACCCCTTGAGGACTCAGAGAGCGAGCTGAACCAGGCACGATCACTACTTGAAGAGAGTCAGAAAAAGATGGCCTCACACCGGGAAGGGCTGGCCGTGCTTGGAAGGGATCTTGACCATCTCAGGCAGAGCACAGAGGAAACGCAAAAACGGCTTGCGGAACGTGCAGCACAGCTTGTCCCGTTGCTTGCAGCGCAGAGTCTGGGGCCTGTGGATGAGTGCAGGCAAGCCATTGCCACACAACTCACCAATGTGGAGGAACAACAAGCCGCCCTGTGCACGCAGATCAAACACGTTGAACAGGTAGAAAATAGACTACAGAAGATCGCAGGCAGGCTGGAGCAGGTCAACGCCCTCCACACCAAGTACAGCCAAGAGGCACAAGCCAATCAAGAGAGACTGGCAGCGAAAACCTATGAAGTGCAGAGTCAGACCACCCAACTTGCGGAGGCCGACCGCCTTCTCGCGCAAACAAGGGAAGAACTCCGCACAGTCCTCGCTGCCTATGGGGGGATTGATCTCAATACGCACAAGGCGGACGAACTCATCACAGCGCTGGAGGCAAGACGGCAGCGGTGGAAGAAGCGGCTGGCGCAGCAAGAAGAACTGACACGTCAAGAGATTCAGCTGGCAGGTGAGCTGGAAAAACAAGCGCTGCAGGCGAGTTATTTGAAAGAGCAAATCCAGCAGCAGCGACAAAAACAGCAGTCACTGGCCGAGGAAAGGCAAGGGCTTACCCAAAGACGAAGGGAACTCTACGGGAGCAAGGACCCGAACCGGGAGGAACAACAGCTCAGGCAAGGGGTGCAGGCAGCGGAGAAAAATGAAGGGAAAATCAGGCAACAACTGGCACAGAGCGAAAAAGAACTCCACGGCTTGAGCCAACAGCAACAGCTGGACAACGAAGAACTCGCGAGCATAGGCCCCCAAAAAAGCCAGCAGGAGACCAAACTTCGCCAACAGGTAGCGGCAGCAGGGTTTGCTGATCTCGACGCCTTTCAAGATGCCATCCTTCCCTTGGAGACGCTCCAGGCTCTCGAGCTGAAAAAACAGCAGCTGGACCAAGAGGAAACACTCCTTGCCGCAGGCCACAAAGAGTTGCAGGCCGCGATTGCCCAGGTAGAGGAACAGGTGGCAAAGAGCCCTGACAAAGAGGAGCTAGAGCAGGAAAAACAGCAACTGGTCAAGGCGCAGGAGGGCCTGCAGCAGGCGATCGGCGGTGCTCAGGAACGGCTGCGCGCCAACGAGCAGCGGGCGCAGAGCTTTCAGCAGCAGCAGGAGGCACTTGAAAAACAACGCCAGGAACTGGATCGCTTTGAGGTATTACACCAGCTCATCGGCTCAGCTGATGGCAAAAAATTCCGCGTTTTTGCGCAAGGGCTCACTTTTGAGGTCATGGTGAGTCATGCCAATCGGCAGTTGCAAAAGATGAGCGATCGCTACATCCTCCTGCGAGATCCCGAACGACCGCTCTCGTTGCAGGTGATCGACAACTACCAGGCTGGAGAGATTCGTTCTACCCGTAACCTCTCCGGTGGTGAGAGTTTTCTCGTCAGCCTGGCCCTGTCCCTAGGGTTGTCCGCCATGGCCAGTCATAATGTCCGGGTCGATTCACTCTTTCTGGACGAAGGGTTTGGCACCCTTGATGAGGAGACCCTGGACACCGCCCTCCAAACCCTGGCCAGCCTGCAGCAGGACGGCAAGCTGATCGGGATCATCTCTCATGTTAGCTTGTTACAGGAGCGCATCGACCTCCGCATAGAGGTGCAACCGGGGCCGGATGGGTGCAGCCGCCTCATGGGGCCAGGCTGTCATCAGATTACCTGAGACTAATTCCCTGCAGCGCCTGAATCTCCTGATAACAGCTGTTTTTATAGGTGTAATCCAGACCGTTCACTACCTGAAGGTGCTCATCGGCGAGAAACTCGTGGGTTGCATAATCTCGAATGATACGCCCCTGATGCAGGACCACTGTTCGGGCACAGAGCTGGCGCACAAAAAAAAGGTCATGGGTCACCAGAATCTTGGTGATGGGGAGATCTGCAAGAATCTGCAGTAAAAGCTCTTCACTGCGTGGGTCAAGACTTGCTGTGGGCTCATCCAATATGAGCACCTCCGGCTCCAGACTCAGCGTCGCAGCGATGGCCAACCGCTTTCGCTCGCCTCCACTCATGTGCAATGGCGGTCGTTTTGCATATCCACTGAGCCCTACAAGCTCAAGCGCCTGCTCGACCCGACGCCTCACCTCCGTTTTAGAAAGCCCGAGCTGTTCCGGACCAAAGGCCACCTCCTCACGGCAGGAAGGCGAAAATAGCTGATCGGCGGCATTCTGAAACACCATTCCCACCCTCCGCCAAAGCTGCCTATAATCTTGCCTGGCAAGTGGACGGCCTTCGAGCAGGTAAAATCCCTCGTTTTTTTCCGGCCTGTGCAACCCGAGCAGGCAATGGGCCAGCGTCGATTTCCCTGCGCCGTTTTCTCCTATCAAAGCAAGCGTATCACCGGGAAAGAGGCTGAGATTGATATTGCTCACCCCTGGCGTGGTGTCAGGGTAGCTATACCAGTAATGCTGCAGCTCGATGATGGGATCTGTCTGTTGGCTCTCACCGTGCAGATGCGCACCAGCCACCTCGTGCTCGTGGGTGCCATGATGATGGTGGTGGTATTGGTCGTGATGATAGTGCTGACCACAGCAGGTGAAACGAAAGGTAAAATCCAGGCCGTGCTCACAAAGTGCCTGGGGCTCGGCGGCCAGCTGCTGAAAACTGTAGTCGTGATGGACCTGTCCCTGGGCAAGGACAACTGCCCGTTCACAGAGACCATAGAGAAAAAGCAGATCGTGATCAATGGCAATGAGTGCCCCGGTAAACTGCTCCAGCAGTCGGCGGAAAACAGCCTCTTGCCGGGGGTCGAGATTGGCCGTGGGCTCATCGAGAATGAGCACCTCCGGCTCCATGGCTAAAATCGCGGCCAGGGCAGCCCGTTTTTTCTGGCCATAGCTGAGATGATGGGCAGGTTTGTACATCACCTGGTCAAGCTCGACCTCGCCCAACCAGTGATGGACCAGCCGCTCAACCTCCTCAGGACGACGTCCCTGATTACGCGGTCCAAAGGCCACATCGTCGTAGAGGGTATTGCAAAAGAGGTGATCATCGGGATCCTGAAAGAGGATTCCGACTTTTTGGCGCAGCCCCTGCACCATGGCTTCAGTGATTAACTCTCCCTGGTAGCTGCAACGCCCGGCCTGAGCAAGAAAGAGCCCGTTTAAATGACGGATCAGGGTGGACTTTCCTGAACCGTTCTGCCCCACCAGAGCGACCCGATCTCCGGGAAAGATATCCAGATCGATCGATCGCAATCCCGGTGTGCCATCGGGATAGGTATAGGCCAATTGACGCAGGGAAAACAGGGTGGTGCGCTCATCGTCCACGGGAGGACGAACCGCCATATGATGCATAAAAATTCTCTGGGAAAATCAGAAGAGGATAAGAGGCAGCAGCCGGTCACCGGCAAGCAGAATTGCAGCAATCATAATAAAGAGAACGCCTTTTACCAAGTCCATGTTGGTTATTTTTTGCCGAACCTCTGCAGGAAAGCTGCCCTGATAGCCACGGCTGAGCATGGCCTCATAGACACGTTCGGTGCGTTCAAAAGAGCGAATAAAAAGCATACCAAAGCCACTGCCCATGGTGCGCAGGGTGGCTATATTGGTGCGGGGGACAAAGCCTCGTACCCGCATGGAGCGTTGCATGCGGCGCATCTCTTCCTGAAAGACAAAGATATAGCGGTGGCAGAGCAAAATCATCTGGTTCAGGGACGCAGGCAGGCCGAGGTCGGTAAATCCCTGCAAAGTCTGAGGCAGCGATGAGGTTGCCAGCATGGGTTCCATGAGCAGGGCCACTGCCATCGCCTTACAGACGATAGTGAGCGCAAGGTGGGCACCAGCAAGGCTATAGGGCCACTCCGGCAGGCCGGGAAGCACCAAGACTGTTTCCCCGGACTGGACGGGACTGGTCAGCGGGACAATCACCACCAGCATCCCCAAAAATCCTCCCAGAGCAGCCAAGCGTCGCAAGGGACGCGTCCAGGACATACCGGTCAACTCAACACATAAGGCGCAACAAAACAGCGCTGTCAGGGCCCAGGCCAAGGTGTGCAGGGAGACGATGACAAAGGCTGCGATCAGCAGGGTGGCTATCTTGATCGAAGGAGCCCAGGTGTGAAACAGTGAACTCCCCTGGCCATGGCGATCAAGGACAGGGGAGGACCAGTCCGGCTCGGTCTTCTGGCCAGCGGAGGTACTTTCTTCCGCTTTGAGTAACCAGGCAACAAGGGCACAAAAGAAGGGGAGAAAAAGGCAGGAAAAAAGCGACATGGTCTGGACACCGTTGAGCACGATGACATGGGCCTGATCGAAGTTCACACGTTCTCCCTGGCGAGGGTCACACCAAGCAACTCGGGTTTCACCTGGTACAAAAAGGAGATCACAAAGCCACCGACAAGAGCTTCAACCACCATCACCGGGATATGGGCCACAAGGGCTATCTTGGCAACGCCCATAAAGGATTCACCTCCTGTTGCCAGAAAAAAGGCCAGAATAAGTGCGGCCAGCAAGACGCCCAGTCCACTGACCAAGCTACCAACCAGGGCATTGGACTTTTTGCTGGTTCCGCGCAGGCGACGGTACAAGAAACCACAGACCAATGCCGGGAGACCCATCATAAGGCTGTTGGCCCCCAGAGCGGTGAGCCCTCCAAATTGAAAGAGCAGGCTCTGCAGGAAGAGTCCCACGACAATGGAAAGGAAGGCTGTCGGCCCCAGCAAGGCGCCAACGAGCCCGGGCAGCAGCAGGTGGACGCTGGTGGGTCCAAGGGGCAAATGGATCAAGGAAGCCACAAAAAACGACGAACTGACCACGGCAATTTTGGGCAACTCACGCTGATCAAGCGTGCGCAGACTCAGCCCCAGGCCGGCCAGGGTCACGATATAACTCCCCGCGGCAACGGCCGTGGGGAGTACACCATCGGCAATATGCATCTCAGCGCTCCTCTGCTCCCTGACGACGGGTGGCAACAAGGGCTGCAACCCCGCAGAGGCCAAGAATATAGCCAATACCAGCGGCTATCTCGCGCAGCCCCGGCTCCTCCAGATTTTGGTTCAAGAGGGCAATTTCCCGTTTAATCTGGCGGAGTTCCCGGTGCAGTTTTTTATTCTCCTTGCGAACCTCATCTACCAGAGCAACACACTGCGAGCTCTGGGAAACACCATCAGGCTGCCCCTCATCTGCGGCTGCGGACAGCGGCAAGACAAGAAGCAACACCAAAGTTATGCCCAACAACCAGCAAGCCCCTATCGGGGAGAGTTTATTCCATCTCATCCTGTGACAACACATAGGTATTTCTATGCCCCATCCCTGCATCGATGACAATGGTCAGGGGCTTTTTCTCTGTGAGCGGAAAGGAAAACAATCCCTCCTTATCGGTTGTTCCTGTCAGCAGTTCTTTTCCATTGGCATCGAGTACTTCTATTTTTCCCCCCATTACCTTCTGGCCACTTGCAAAATAACTCTCTGTGTACACCTTCCCATCCTCTACATAAGCAAAAATATTCACTTTATGCGCCCAGGCAGAGGAAAGACAACCGACAAAAACGATGACAGAGAGCGCCAGTACTCTGAGTACGGAAGCCATCATTTACTTCATATCGGTGGTGTGTACCCACATCACCGCTCCGAGCTCAACGGGTTTTTCCTGACCGTCCTGCTTCAATGTCCAGTCGGCGGTGGACAGGGCTGCAAATCCCCACCAGCCAGCCCGGGGCATGGCATAGGTAAAGAAACCGTTTGCATCCGTCTTGACCACCTGGGTGATAAAGGGGTCACTGGGGGGATGAACCGCACTGGGGTTCTCCGGTGATTCGTTGAGATATTCGACCTCCACCTCCACATCCGCTGCCGGTTTTCCCTTTACCAGAACCTGACCGGTAAAGACATTGCCGGTCCAGAGGCCGTAGGGCCGGGTCTTGGCGAGGATTTCAGTCTCCAGGCCAACGGGTGTATCCCAACCTTCTTCCAAGCCCAGAGCGTTGACACAAACTTTGGTGTAATGGACAATATATGAATCCTCAACAGGTTCCCAGTAGGGCTGGGGCTCCACAAAAAAGACATAATCGCCCGGACGCTTGATCTGGTACTGCGTTTGCCATGAGGTAAACGCCTTCCCCGGTTCTGTCCCCTTTACGGCCTTCAGTGTGGGCAGTAAGTCTGTGCTCGTTCCGTCATGGACCACGCCAAAGCGCTTGGGCTTGACCATTTCCATATAATGGCCTTCCAGCGGATGAAGAAATTTCACCGCCACTTCAATTTTCTTGGAATCTTTCTGGGTGACTATGTCATCGGAGGGGATCACCGCACCGAAATGGGCATTGGCAACGGACGCGGTGGTCAAGAGAGCGGCACAACAGCTCAGTAATACCAGTTTGGGGGTTTTGCGCATCTTTCTTCTCCTGTGGATTTCTTTATAGAGAACGGATTTGGGCGAGGACCATAATACGTTTTATGAAAAAATCACACAAAAGAACACAATTTTTCAATTCGTGTGAACACCTACGTATGCATGAGAAAACAAGGCACTGAAAATACATAAGGAAACATGCGGCGCACCCGTCCATTGTCATGGACCTGAATACGTGACGGCGGATGGTCTCTGAATAACATATTCAGTTGATAATGCAGAAATTTTCAAACTAATTTATTTGCTATTCAGTTTCCCCCACCGCCCTTTGGGGCATCCATTAGTACGCCACCTTCACTGTTCGTAACAAACCGATAAAGTTTACTTTAATCGACATATCACAAACAGCGAAGCTGACACACCAATGAATGCTCACGGATCCAGGATGGAATCAGGAGAAGAGCAGAATCAGCCCCCAGTCAATACAGGCCAAAACAAGGGCGACAAAGACAGCGGCCGAGCCAACATCTTTCGCCAGGCCCGAGAGTTCATGACGATCGGCACTGATACGGTCGACCACCACCTCAATGGCCGTGTTAATCAACTCCACAATCAGCACCAACAGAAGACTACTGATCAACAAGGCACGCTCAATACTGTTCTCCCCGAGCCAGAGAGCAACCGGCAGGAGCACAGCGCAGAGCAGCACCTCCTGACGAAAGGCGGCCTCATTACGAAATGCGGCAAGAATGCCAGCCTTTGAGCAGACAGCGGCGCGAATGATTCGTCCTAACCCGGTCCCGTTTATTTTTCCCTGCTCTGTCATGGTGTGTAAAACTCCCAGCTAAATCTGCGACAGCGGATGGTTGATGACAAACCCGAGAGTTTGTCTCTTCAACGCCGCGTAGTAAATGATTTTCCCTCCATATGGACAGGAACTGCTTAAAAAACTACACTATCTTCTTGTGGTTTTCCACAGACTTTCTTCTCAATTCAGCCAGTGTATCCAGCCTTCTGGAAAACACAGTTCCCAGGAAAATCGATTGCTGCACTCCTCACCGTGTGGTATCTCTAGACAAAGCTTTTTTTACAAGAGGCAGGTACATGGATCGCGATACATTCTCACATTTACGGGCAAAACTGGGAAAAACTCAGAAGGCGCTGGCCGAACTTCTCGGCGTCTCCCTGAAAGCCGTTCAAAGTTACGAACAGGGGTGGAGGGCAATCCCCATCCATGTTGAGCGCCAGCTTTATTTTCTGGCTGTCAATCAACGCGGCGAGAAACACAATAAACGCAAAGACTGCTGGAATTTTAAGAAGTGTGATCGCAAAAAAGAATGCCCGGCCTGGGAGTTCCAAGCAGGTCATCTCTGCTGGTTCCTCAGCGGTACCCGTTGTGAGTGCACTGTAGATAAAAACTGGAAAGAAAAGATGGAAATATGCCGCAAATGCGATATGTTAACCTCTTTACTCTAGTCAGTCCCCCTTAGGTTTTCTTCTTTTAATGCCGTTTTTGTTGTTGTTTCTCATTTCTCCCATTATTTCAATACGTCTATGGCTGCGCTGAAAGTTGGTGTTGCCATGAGCGGTGGGGTCGATTCCACCATGGCCGCCTCATTGCTGATGGAAAGGGGCTACGAGGTGCATGGATTTTTCATGCAACTTCCGCTGAACCATCAGGAAGCTCTGGAGACCAGGGCCCGCCAGGTAGCCGCACATCTCAATATCCCCCTTACTCTGGTTGATCTGCGACAACAGTTTCTTGCTGAGGTGATTGGCTACTTCACCAAGACCTACCAGGCAGGCCTCACTCCCAACCCCTGTATCCACTGCAACCGCATGATCAAATTCGGCCTGCTGGCTCAGGCCATGCGTGCAGCAGGTATGGAGCAAATCGCCACCGGTCACTACGCCCGTCTCGTTGAACACCGGGGTAAACGCTGGATCGCTCGCGGTCAGGATCCGGTGAAGGACCAATCCTATTTTCTTGCACGACTCAGTGGAGATCAGCTCCAACACCTGAATTTTCCACTTGGTGGCTGGAGCAAGGAAGCCATCTACGAGCGCGCTGGCCAGCTGGGGTTTAGTTTTAGTGGCGAAGAGAGTCAGGATGTCTGCTTTCTCGAGGAGGATCTGGCAAGTTTTCTTGCCCAACACGGGCTGGGGCAGCAATCAGGCCCGGTGCAAACCCTGGAGGGCAAAACCATCGGAGAGCACCACGGGGTCTGGCGGTATACCATCGGCCAACGTCGTGGACTTGGGTTGCCCGATGCCACCCCCTGGTATGTGGTTGCGCTGGATGGGCCAGGGAACCGGGTAATTGTGGGCAAAAATGACCAGTTATTTTCTCGAACCTGTACGCTGCATTCTTTGCTCGTACCCCATGAACCACCCAAGCTGCCCTGGAGCGGGCAGGTTCAGCTGCGCTCCCGTCATAAACCAGCCCTGGCGACACTGCATTCGACAGGAGCAGATCAATGGCAACTGTGCTTCGAAAATCCCCAACGTGCTATGACACCGGGCCAATTTGCCGTGCTCTACGAGGAAGATCGCGTGATTGCCAGTGGCATTATTGCAGAGGCCCATCAGGAGAAAACACCATGAAGCGGGTTGCCATTACCACCTTGGGTTGCAAGGTCAACCAGTTCGAATCTGCCGCCTTTGCCAGTGCCTTTGAGTCACGAGGCTGCCAAATGGTCCCCTTTACTGCTGAGGCTGATATTTATGTGATTAACACCTGCACGGTTACGGGACGGGCAGGGCAGCAGTCGCGGCAGATGATTCGACGGGTTCTGAAACAGTTTCCCCAGGCGCGAATTTTTGTAACCGGCTGTTATGCCCAGATGGATCCGGAGAGCGTGCTCAATCTCTCTGAAAAGCCCCTGGCTATTGTGGGCAACGGCAACAAGCATCGGCTGGTTGATGCAGCCCTCTCTGAAAACCCTCCGGATATGGTCATGCTCATGGGCCGCATTCGGGAAAACAAAGAGATCTGCGATCTCCCCGTGATACGCTTTCGCGGCCGCACCCGGGCCTATATCCGCATTCAGGATGGCTGCAACAATTTTTGCTCGTACTGTATTGTCCCCTATACAAGAGGGCCGAGCCGCAGTCTTGCGCTGGAAAAAGTGCTCAGCCAGACAGCAATCTTTGTTGATCAGGGATATCGGGAGCTGGTCATCACCGGAATCAACGTCGGTAAATACGGCCTGGATTTGGATGAAGGGGAGACCATCTATACACTGCTGGACCGACTCTGCCGGGCATTTCCCCAATTGCGTCTGCGCCTGAGTTCCATCGAGCCCACCGAGGTCAACACCACCTTGCTGGACCTGGTAAGTCGGCATGACAACTTCATGCCCCATCTGCACATCCCTCTGCAAAGTGGCGATGATGCGGTGCTTGCCCGCATGAACCGTCGCTACAATCGCAGTCAGTTTGCAGATGTCATCCACCAGGTGCATGCGGCCTTGCCCACGGCCTCCATCGGCTGCGATGTACTGGGCGGTTTTCCCGGTGAGACAGAAGAGGAAGCTGAGAACACGTACCAGTTGCTCAAAAGTTTACCCATTTCCTATCTCCACGTTTTTCCCTATTCCAAACGGCCGGGGACCTTAGCCGCCACCATGCCGGGGCATCTGCCAGGCCCTGTCAAAGACGCACGGGTAAGCCGTCTACGCGCACTTGATCAGGAGAAACGACAGACCATGTATGCCCAGGGAAGGGGAGAAATCCATCAGGTACTGGTGGAACGACGAAACAGGAAAAGCGGTCTGTTGCAGGGCTTTAGCGAAAACTATATTCCCTTTCAGTTCAGCGGCGACAACAGACTGATACACACCGTGGTCCCCGTCCAGCTCTGCCATATTGAGAAAGGGCAGCCCATGGGCTGCTTACCTCAGGACTTTCTTGAGGAAAATCACAAAAGCAGGTAGATTGCCACCTTTGATCGATCATGCGTACAGGTGCAGCATCATGGCAACTGCGCATGACCTTGCCCCCAAAAATCCCGCAGGAATAATCTATTAGGTGCCCATTGTACATTTGGGAAGAACGGCATTACTATGATCGGAGAAATAATAGCCATTGGCGACGAGCTGACCTCAGGCCGTATCATCAACTCAACAAGCGGTCTTGCCGCTCGGGAATTGTTTCTTCGAGGCCATATTATTCGGGCCATGCACACCATCGGCGATGATCCAGATCTCATCGGCACCACCCTCAACAGGGCCATTAAGCGTGCCGATTTTGTTCTGGTCACGGGCGGTCTTGGAGCAACCACCGACGACCTAACCAATGAGGCAGTGGTCAAGGCCCTGAACCTTGAGACTGTCACCAACCCTTGTGTCCAGGCCAGAATAGAGGCCCGTGTAGCCAAAGGGACCTGTACATCAACCACCTCGTTGGCTAAACTGGCCCAGTTACCACAAGGGGCTGAAGTCCTGGATGAGGCCTATCGAATGGCTGGCTACCTCTTGCGCTACCAGGGCAAACCGATTTACTTTCTCCCCGGTGTACCGCCACAGATGGAAGTCCTGCTGCAGGAGAAGGTCCTCCCCGGTCTGGAGGAAATGACCCCAGCCACGACATCGGCAGTGGCTCAACGGGTCTATCGCACCTGCGGCCTCTCGGAAATCGAGATCAACAACCAACTTCATTCCCTGGAACAGCAGGGGCTGGAGATTGGTTATTATCCGGTGGGGGCCGAGGTACACGTTAGCCTCACCGGCCGAGACCTGGCACAGGGGGTGCGTAATCCCCTGTTTCAGCAAGGGGACCGGTTCATCCGTGAGGCTCTGGGTGACAACATCTATGGCACGGACGAAGACACGCTGGCCTCTGTCGTGGGGGAACTGTTAGTTCAACACACCTCTATGCTGGCAACGGCGGAGTCGTGTACAGGGGGGTTAATCGGTGCCACCCTGACCCAGGCTGCGGGCAGTTCCAACTGGTTCAAGGGAGGGGTGATCGTCTACTCCAACGCCCTGAAAGAAAACCTGTTGGATGTCCCCGCTGAAACTTTAAACACCCACGGCGCTGTCAGCGCAGAAACCGCACGGGCCATGGCCAGTGGTACCGTTGCCTGCCTGGGCAGCGATATCGCCATCTCAGCGACTGGCATTGCCGGCCCAGGTGGCGGCACCGAGGAAAAACCGGTAGGCACAGTCTATATTGGCCTGTGCATGGCCGGCCAACACAGAGAACAACGCTGCCATTTTGTCGGTTCCCGTCGACAAATTCAGGAAAAAACCGCGCAGACCGCAATGGATATGGTACGCCGGGCGTTACTTTCGCGATAACCGCAGAATGTAGAAAAGGAGAAATTCATGACAGCAGCCAACGATCAGAACGAAGGCCGCCTGAAAAGCGTCGACAATGCCATCACTCAAATCCATCGTCAGTTTGGCAAGGGTGCCATCATGCGCCTGGGGTCGACAGAAAAAGTCAATGTGCCGGTTATTCCCACAGGCATTCTCTCCATTGATATGGCTCTTGGCGTCGGCGGACTGCCCCGCGGGCGTGTAACCGAGATTTACGGCCCTGAGTCCTCGGGTAAAACCACCCTGGCCCTGCATGTCATTGCCGAGGCCCAGAAGATGGGTGGCAATGTGGCCTTTATCGATGCAGAGCATGCCCTGGATACCAGCTATGCAGAGCGTTTGGGTGTGGATGTGGATAATCTGCTTATCTCCCAACCTGATTTTGGCGAACAGGCCCTGGAGATAGCTGAAATACTCATCCGTAGCGGTGGCGTTGACGTCGTTGTTATCGATTCGGTAGCGGCCCTGGTGCCCCGGGCAGAGATCGATGGCAATGTCGGCGACCAGCATGTGGGGCTGCAAGCGCGCCTGATGTCCCATGCCATGCGGAAGTTTACCGGTGTTTTAAGCCGGACCAATACCGTTTTGATCTTCATCAACCAGATCCGTATGAAAATCGGCGTCATGTTCGGGAACCCCGAGACCACCACCGGTGGTAATGCCCTTAAATTCTACAGTTCAGTGAGGGTTGACATTCGAAAATCGACCCAGATTAAAGACGGACAGGACGTTGTCGGTAACCTGACCAAAGTCAAGATTGTCAAGAACAAGGTGGCGCCACCGTTTAAGCAGGCAGAGGTGGATATTATCTACGGTGAGGGTATTTCCCGTACAGGCGACATACTTGATCTGGGCGTAGCCAACAACATTGTGGACAAATCCGGTTCCTGGTACTCTTATCAGGATGAGCGTATCGGCCAGGGCCGTGAAAATGCCAAGAAGTTCCTCAAAGAACACCCGGAAACCCTGGTCTCCATCGAGCGTAAGCTCAAGCTTGGTTTTGGCCTGGCAGTGGAGCCCGAAGAACCCGCAGCAAAGGAAGAGTAATCCGAAGCTTCATGTTCCCTGTACCTGCCTCCTCAGGACAGGGAACATGAAGCACGTACTGATTTCCCCATCTCTAAACAGGGACCAATGTCCTGCCCCCTCCAGTTTCTTTCTTTTTTCACTTGACTTACCCAATATCATCGGTTCTACCTTTTGCCGTTCAGGTGTTCAATACGAACCGAAGAGGGAACTCCGTGTAATTCGGAGACGGGCCCGCCGCTGTAACCGGGGACAACGGTCGCACCATGTCACTGATCCATACGGGTTGGGAAGACGCGATTGTTTGGTTGATCCGGAAGTCAGAAGACCTGCCTGAGCAGAGGAAACAACCGCACGGACAGCGGATTCCTGACATTTTTCTGTGGATAAAAAAGGGCTATCCCGGATCGATTTTTCGGTCCGGGATTTTTTTTTGTGCTCATTTTGGCCAGAGCATTCCACCACCTCTATTAAATCGGCATGTCACAAACAGCGAAGCTGGCGCACCGATAAATCTCACGAATTCAGACATTGTAAGCCGTACAAGAATTGAGGATATACAACTAAAGGAGAAGAGATGAAGAAAAAACTGCTGGCACTGGCTACCATGGGGGCCATGCTCCCCGCTCTTGGCATGGCGGCTGAGAAGGAGAACAGCTCCACCGTACTTGATGAGATTGTGGTCACAGCGACCAAAACCAAGGAAACGCGCAAAAATATAGTCAACTCGGTCGTCGTCAAAGACAGCTACGACATTGAAGAAACGCCTGCCTCCTCCCTGGGGGAGGTGCTTGCCAATGAACCCGGACTGGATTGGCGCACCTACGGCAATTACGGGGGAGCGGCTCAGGCCATTAAAATTCGCGGTATGAGTGCCGACGCAACCCTGGTGGCGGTGGATGGCGTGGTCATGAATTCCCCGTCTCTGGGAACTGCGGATGTCGGCCAGATTCCACTCAATTCCATCGAACGGATAGAGGTGGTTAAAGGCCCCGGTTCCTTGCTGTACGGTTCCGGTGCCATGGGCGGAACGGTGAACATCATCACCAAATCACCGCAGCGTGACCATTTTTCTGCTAAAATATCCGCTGGATACGGCACCGAAGATACCTATCACCTGGCTGCGGAAAGCGGAGCCTTTATTCTCGGCGATCTGGGATATTATCTCACTCTCAACCGCAAGGAAACCGATGGCTTTCGTGATAACAGCGACCTGACCCACAACGATGCCACCCTCAAACTTCTTTTGGATAAAGGGGAAGCTTTTCAAGCGGTTTTGGATGCAGGGCTTGTGGATCGTGAATACGGAACCCCAGGAGCTCAACCACCTGCATCTATTACCCCACTGCTCCCGTATTACAACAGAGATTCAGCTACCTTACTTGACAGAGTCGATGAACAGAACAGCCATGCCGCACTCACCCTCAAAGGAGAAGGCTCCCGATGGTTTGACTGGAAGGTTAAAGGTGATCTGACAAAGCTGGACAGTTCCAGTTACAGTCGTTACTACTTGAGTGGCCTCGGTGAACAAACTGATGTGATCAACAAAGTTATGGGGGCTGAAGCCAATATCGACCTGCATCCCTTTTCTCAGGTTAATCTTCTCTTGGGCACTGAATATCGCAATTTTGATTACGATTATACCGTCTATGGACTCAACTCTTCCGGTGCGCTCATCTCAGGGCCAACCCAAGATGAAAGTCACAGAATTTTTACCCAGGGAACATTCGCTGAACTCAGTGTTCAACCTATTGAAAAAGTAAAACTGGTAGGCGGTTATCGTTATGAAACCCACTCTTTATTTGGTCATGAAGATGTGACCCGTTTCGGTGTCGTGATCACCCCTTGGGAAAATACGGCTTTAAAATTTAATCGCGGGCAGCATTTTAAAGCACCAACGATGAATGATCTGTTCTGGCCCGATGCAAACAACATGTCAGGGAATCTAAACCTTAAACCAGAAACAGGTTGGCATACAGATATCACCTGGGAACAGGGCGGTTTGCTCAATGGAAAACTATACACCTCCGTGAGTTATTTTGACTGGAATGTCGACGATAAAATTCGTTGGGTCTACAATTCAGACACCTTTTATTATCGTCCTTATAATCTCGATTCTTATCAAGCCTCGGGCTGGGAATTTAACATCAAATTGGGCCCATTTTACTCTGTCCAGGCTGATTTTTCTCTCACACTTATGGATGCTAAAGAACAACGCAGTGGCGGGGTAAAAAGACCTGCGCTATACACTCCTGATACCCAATTTAAGGTGCAGCTGATCCATCTGAGTGATTTTGGCCTCTGCTCAACTCTCGTTGCTCGCTTTACAGACTCCCGCCCTGGTTACTACGCGAGCGATACCGATAAAAACGCCAGCATTGAACTCGACTCCTACTGGACACTAGATCTTAAACTGGAACAAAGGATCGCAGAACACTGGAAAGTGAGCATCGAAGCTCTAAATCTGTTGGATGAAGAATATGATACCTACATGACACGATTCTATCCAACCTATACCATGCAGCCATATCCAGGGGCAGGCCGAAGTGTGTTTGCATCACTCTCCTATACCTGGTAAAGCAACAGGCATATGATCGAGGTGGGGAGCATAGAAGCAAGAAAGATATCCATGGAAATGGCACTTAAAATAACGATGGATTCCAGTGGTGAGCCCTGCGGCCTTCGGCGGTCGCGAGGGGGCTGGCCCTTGCCTTGTATCGTAGCGCTGCTTACCCACGGCCTTGCCTTTGCCCTTATCCTGACAGTGAGCTTTACTCCCCGGCAGGCACCCATGCTTGCCGGGGATTGCATCCCAGTGACCCTGTATGCAGCCCTTCCCGGTGCTCCAGGCAGCGCTCCCAAAGCCAAACCAAGTCCCCAGCCCGCCTCTGTGGTGCAGCCAGCCCAGCCGGTCGTGACACCACATCCTCCACAAGAAGCGCTCAAAGAGCCGGTTCTTCACAAACGACCTGCAGTCAGTCTTGCCACTGCACCCAAGAAAACAGTTCACAAGAAACAAAAGACTTCGCGCCCAGCACACCAAGTCACGCGACGCAGTCAGCCCCCGGCAAAAGCAGACTCCGTCTCCTCAAATTCAGCAACAGGGGAGACAAAGCTTACCAGTACGGCGGCTTCAGGTGCAGAGGGGGGAGCGGCCAAAGCGGTGATACCGGCGCGGCCACGTTATCGGACCAATCCACCACCGGTGTACCCGGAAATGGCGCGCAGACGGCAAATGGAAGGGACAGTTGTCCTCAAGGCTCTTGTTAATACACAGGGGAGGGTGGATGCACTCAACATCCAGTCCTCCAGTGGTCACCCCGTGCTTGATCGAGCAGCACTGAGAGCGGTCCGCACCTGGATTTTTATACCGGGTAAACAGAACAACAACCCGATCACCATGGCTGTCCTGGTTCCTGTCCGCTTTGCCCTGCGTTGATCTGACACATTTTAAGCAACAAGCCTGACGCACTAATCAATGCGCACGGTTATAAGGTTCAGGTAAAATCAGAACGCAAATCTCTGGTTATCTTACGTCGTGCATCCACATCCTCATTGCGCACAAGCTCAGGTAAATTGCCCCACATCCCCACCTTCCCGCTGTGGACCGCCAAAATTCCTTCAATCCCCTCAATGGCACCGACATCATCCAAGACCGGGGTCAAATCCTGTTCTGACTTGATGAGATTACAGACTAATGTGACCGCAGAATCGGCCAGAGCGGCCTCCTTGGCAAGCACTGTCGCCAGGTCACAACGACCAAAACTCAACGAATGCCCCATCTTGGAGGAGGATGAGCACAGCGCCAGGGGCAAACGATCGGCTTCAAGGCGAAAAGCGAGCTTGCCGGCGATGGCGTTGTCACCGGCATAGAGCCCAATGGTAATGGCACTGGCGGCATGGATATAAATATCACCGCCGTTTTCAACGATGGCTTCGGAAATGCCTGCCTCCATGGCGGCTTCGGCGCCGAGCTGAGCCAACGTCCCGGCCACAGACGCCATGGGTCCCAGGCCGGTGAGCTGGCTGGCAGTAGCCATACGCTGCGCCGCCACAGGGGCATCCTCACCAACCTCTATCGGAACGAGGCTGGTTTGAAACTCCGCATGGCGGCCAATATAGCGCTCCAGCTGTCGTCGATGAGTAACCACGGCCTGGGTGACCAGCTCAAACGCTGTACACGCAACCCGAAGGTTAGTCTCTTTCCAGGAAAAAGAGCGATATGTGCGCATTGCCGCTTAGCCTTTAAAACAATAGGGTGTCTTGAATAATTAGATTTTTCAATCAAGGCCAAGGATTGCGCAAAATTTTACCGCAGGCATATAATTGATATTCCGAGGATAAAATTTTAAGCATGACGCCGGGATTGGCAGAAAAAGCAATTATTCAAGATTCCCAATATTAGAATTTTGAGGAACAGGCACCAAAGGGACAGGCTTCAACGCAGGCCAGGCATTCCACACAGGCCTTATCGTTAAAAGAAATTTGACGAATATCCCGATCAACCATGGACAGGGCACCGGTGGGACAGTGGACCAGACAGGCGCCACACTGACCACAGCGGTTCTCATCCCATACCATGCCCGAGTTCCCGGCATGGATATTCACGTCAAAACCGCTGAGATACTCAAAGGCGCGATCTACATTTTCCTGACTCCCGGTGACTTCCAGACTCAGGTAGCCCGATTCCTCATTGGTCACCTTGGCACGGAAGATATTCACGACCAGATCAAACTGTTTGACCAGTTCGTAGACAATCGGGCGTTCGGTTTCACTCTGGGGAAAGTAAAGATAGACTTTTTTCGTGATCATTTTGTCGCTCCTTTAATATCCAGAGACTGCATGCCCTGATTTAACGGAAGCCGCTGGCTGGCCTCGGCAAGCAGGAAGCGACCGGCTTCGATTTCGGCCTTCAGTAAATTACAGATCTTCAATGCCTTATTGTAGCTGGAAAGCGAGGTCACTGGAACCTTCTTGCCCATGAGCTCGACCTGACCGGAACGCAGCTCCTCGTAGGAGTACTTTGCCAACACCTTGCCTGTTTTTTCCGGGTAGTCGTGGGAGTAATCAATGACACTTGCCTGAATATCCCGGTCGCGCACAGTAGTCCGTTTGAGAATCTCTGGGTTGAGTATCGGTATGGGAATTCCCACCCCGACCGCCAGTGAGACACCGTACCCTTTAAAACTCAGGCCCCGGACAAACTCGGGCAGCATCTCTTTCATGTTACCGCTTAGGGCCAAAGTCCCTGCGCCCTCAACCGGAACATCATTGTCGCTCCGCTCAACCGCTGAACAGTGCTGGGTCCCCTCGGCATACACCAGGCCCCGTGCACCTGCCAGCCAGACCGGTGTGCCCACCCCAATGGTTTCATAAAGCGGATCATTCAACAGCGGCGAGAGCTGTCCGGCCGAACTGTAGGTCATGTTCCGCATGTGAGCCCGTAAAATGCCCAGATAGGTATAGATGCGCTTATCTGAACAATTCACTGCCACATTATAATTTTGGTAGCAGTTACGGGGGTTGACCATGATCGCCTGGTTGAGATCATTAATATCGAGCATGGTACAGATTTCACGGCGGGGATAATCATCTGTGCCGTAGGAAAGGGCACGAAATTCCACCTGTTTTCCCGCCACAAGATCTTCAATCACGTGGCCTCCACCGTAGCGAAACTCGCCGGGAAAATCCATATTGGCCGGGTCGTGCTGACGCAGCTGCGTTGCCCCTAAATAGGCATCGACAGCGGCAATACCAGAATACGCCATGACATCGTTAAGCCAGGCTTCGGTGATACGCATCTTGGGTTTGCTGTGGCCGAAGTTAAGAAAACAGCCCGAAGAACACATGGGGCCAAAGGTTGCGGTGGTGACCACATCAACCTCTTTGGCGGCTGTTTCCAGACCTCGTTTGTCTACGTAATCGATTACCTCCTCAGCGGTCAGAACCACCGCCTTGCCCGAGGCAATCTTCTCGTTAATTTCTGCATACGTTTTGGTCATATTGCATTCCCATAGAGATAAGTTCTTGGTTTCGTCGCAAAGTACTTACTATAGACGATTGAAAAAAAACAGCAAGGCTGCATCGTAACCCATGGAAAAAAGGGAACAAAACCTACACACATGAAATTTTTAGGTTAAAGGCAACCGCTTACAGGCCTGGCTATCGTACTCACAGGACTCACCGGGAGATGTCCCGCAAAAACAATGCAAACAAGGATGGCAAAAGCACAAAAATGCCTGTTGTCGCCACCATAATCTGGCATAATCGCACAAGAAGACTTATTCTCGTAGGATATGCCCCCATGAGCACACAAGGAGAATTGTATGAGCGCCCCCCAGGATTTCAGCCAGTTCAATCCCAAACTCACCCTCGAGGCCGGTGATACGAGCTACACCGTTTTTTCAGTCAAAGCACTGGAAAGCCTCGGTTACGACTCGATTCATCGCTTACCCTACAGTCTGCGAATTCTTCTGGAAAATCTCCTGCGCCACTATCCGCAAGGCTTGGTGAACGATACCGATATCCACAATCTCGCCTCCTGGCAACCGGATACAATCAGTCCCGAGGCGGTTCCCCTAATGCCCGCCCGGGTTATTCTGCAGGATTTTACCGGTGTTCCCGCCCTGGTCGATCTGGCAGCAATGCGCTCAGCCCTGGCGCGTGCCGGTGGCGATCCTGCCACTATGAACCCTTTTATTCCTGCGGATCTCGTCATTGACCACAGTGTCCAGGTGGACAAATCTGCCAGCGCCGACTCCCTTGAAGTCAATGTGGACATGGAAATGCAGCGCAACCGCGAACGGTACACCATGCTCCATTGGGGGCAACAGGCCTTTACCAACTTTCGGGTCGTCCCTCCGGGTACAGGCATTGTCCATCAGGTCAACCTGGAATACCTGGCCTCGGTTGTGGCTCAGGGGGAACAGGATGGCGCCCCGGTACTCTACCCAGACTCCGTACTCGGTACCGATTCTCACACCACCATGGTCAACGGTCTGGGCGTTATGGGCTGGGGCGTTGGTGGTATCGAAGCGGAAGCCGTTCTTTTAGGACAACCTTACTCCCTGCAAATTCCTGAAGTTGTGGGGGTTCGCCTCAGTGGATCGCTGCCGACAGGAACAACGGCCACCGATCTGGTCCTGACCATCACCCGCTTTCTGCGACAAAAAGGGGTCGTAGGCCGTTTTGTCGAGTTTTTCGGACCAGGACTGCCTACGCTGAGCCTTCCAGACCGAGCCACCATCGCCAATATGGCGCCAGAATACGGGGCCACCATGGGATTTTTTCCGGTGGACAGTGAGACCCTACGCTACCTGCAAGCCAGCGGCCGCCCCGCGTCTCTGGTCAACCTGGTCGAGCAATACAGCCGAGCCCAGTCCTTTTTCTTTGCACCCGAAAATCCAGAGCCCACCTACTCTGTTGTCTATGACATCATCCTGGATGAGGTGGTGCCCTGTCTTGCGGGACCGAAACGTCCCCAGGATCTGCTCCCCCTCTCTGAGGTGCGCAAGGATTTTCAACGCCAGTTTGAGACGGAACTGGCAGCCTCTGCGGCCCCAAAAACAAAGGACATTGTTGGTCAACTCACCAACGGTTCCGTGGTCATTGCCGCTATTACCAGTTGTACCAACACTTCCAACCCGGATGTCATGATTGGTGCCGGCCTTTTGGCGCGCAAAGCCCGCGAGCGTGGCTTGAAACCCAAGTCCTGGGTGAAGACCAGCCTTGCTCCCGGTTCACGGGTGGTAACCCGTTATCTTGAACAAAGCGGGCTCTTACCCGACTTGGAAGCGCTGGGCTTTCAGGTGGTCGGTTACGGCTGTACCACCTGTATTGGTAACTCCGGCCCGCTGGATGAACAAATAGCGGCCCCGATTCGTGAACAAAATCTGGTGGCTGCGGCCGTGTTGTCGGGTAACCGCAACTTTGAAGCCCGGATCCACCCGATGGTCCGGGCAAACTACCTGGGTTCGCCTCCTTTGGTCGTCGCCTACGCCCTGGCCGGAACCGTGCTGATAGACCTGGAAAAAGAACCGCTGGGCACCGACAACACAGGGCAACCGGTATTTCTTAAAGACATCTGGCCGACGATAGAAGAAATCCGAGAGGCGGTCCGACAAAGCATCAAACCGGATCTCTTTACCGTCAGTTACGGCTCTGTCTTTGACGGTGATGCCCGCTGGAATGCACTCTCCGCCGGTACCTCTGAACTCTACCCCTGGGATGGGGAGTCTTCCTATATTCGTGAGCCCCCCTTCTTTCAAGATATGAGCACATCCCCCAATCCGGTGAGCAACATCGAAGGCGCCCGTGTCCTGGCCCTTTTTGGTGACTCCATCACAACCGACCATATCAGCCCGGCCGGTGCCATTGGTCCCCAGACACCAGCTGGCCTTTATCTCCAGAGCCTGGGGATTAAGCCTGCCGACTTTAACAGCTACGGATCCCGCCGTGGGAACCATGAGGTTATGATGCGCGGCACCTTTGCCAATATTCGTATTAAAAACCGCATGGTGGAAAAAGAGGGTGGAGTGACCAAGGCCTGGCCCGAAGGAGTGGAAATGCCCATCTTTGATGCGGCCATGCACTATCAAGAGGCGGGCACACCGCTGGTGGTCTTTGCGGGTAAGGACTACGGAACCGGTTCCTCTCGTGACTGGGCAGCCAAAGGAACCATGCTTTTAGGCGTGAAGGCAGTGATTGCAGCCTCGTTTGAACGCATCCACCGCTCAAATCTGGTGGGCATGGGGGTGCTCCCCCTTCAATTTTCCGAAGGCATCGATGCACAGCACCTGGCACTTGATGGCAGTGAGACCATTACCATCATTGGCATTGACGGTGAGTTGCAGCCTGGTCAGAAGGTGAATTTACGTATTGATCGCGCCGACGGAAGCACGGAAACTACCGAGGTTGTGCTTCGCCTGGATAACGCCATGGAAATCGACTACTACCGCCAAGGCGGTATCTTGCACAAGGTCCTCCGGCAGCGCATGAACCAATGAAACATGGGGGCGAGAAAAGTCCCCTGGAACGAGCAAAAGTCGGGCAAAACCTTGCCCGACTTTTTTATTTCTGCATGAGCCTCTCAGGCAGGGAAGTCACCGCCTCGGTCGTATATCCCTGGCTGCGTTGTAGTACCTCCAGTTGTTGTATCCGCTCCACAGCCTCGGGGTGCGAGGCAAAGTAACTCGCGATTCCCCTACCGCGCTCTTCATTTTGCATGGCCCGGAAAAACTCCGTCGCCCCGCCCACATGGCCGTACCGACAGTGCAGTGCCCTCAGCGCCAGACTATCCGCCCGGGCTTCCCGTGATCTGGAATAACTTGCCGTCCCCAGGCTTACAGCCGGAGTGACCAACCTGGTCAAACCGGAATCCGACCCCGTCAAAAAGGCTGTCATAGCTGTCAAGACGATGCCCCGGCCCATGCCACTCAAGTGATCACGATGCTTAAAATGCGCCAGTTCATGGGCCAGCACAAAGGCGAGACCGTTTTCAGACTGGATCTTGTCCAAAATCCCGGAGAACACTATAATTCGCCCTCCCGGCAGGGCCAGTGCGTTGGCAGTCTCCGTAGTCACCAGCTCCACCTTGACGGGGTAGCCAACATCAATGCAGCTTCCCAGTCCATCGACGAGCTGCTGCAAAACATCTTCGCCAGAGCTGCGTTGCCCCACAGAATCTTTCACGGCAGGGGAGAGGGCCGTGAATATTTGCGCTTCCATTTTCGGTGAAATCCACAGAACGGCCCTGTCCACCAACCAACCGGACACGACAAAGACAGCCACACAGACCAGCAAGACCCCGGTAAGAAGGACCACAAATTCCCGCAAGGGATTGTTGTGGCTGACGTTGTTATTGTCCTCTGGATAGGCGGGTTTGAACTCCATCTGATTTATATCTGATTTATTGAAGCGGCGATTGAAAATATACGGCGGTTCCGTAGGCCAGAACCTCCACGCTGCCCACCTGTTTCTGGCGGCCCTTGAAAATGGACGAGGTCTCCAGGCGGAGATTGATGATCTGATCCGCCTCCGGGCAGGACTCCAGTAGGCGCAACATGGCCTCACGCCGGGCGCGGTCAACCAGGGTCTCGTAGGCCTGCACCCGACCGCCAAAAATATTTCGCAGACCAGCCAACAGACGTTTAAAATAATCCACCGAAATAACCACGCTCCCCATGACCAACTCGCTTCGCCCAACAGGACGATCATCCCCCATGACGGTTCGCGCAGCGGTTGTTGGGCGGCCAAGTTGTTCCTGCTCACGCCTGATAATCGAGCTGTAATGCCGTTTTTCAGCAATTCGCCCGACAAAAAAACCCAGGCTCACAAGCACAAGAAGAACTCCAAGTTGTATGAGTGCTTCCATGGCCTACTCCACGGTGACTGCGGTGCCGTAGACATAGAGCTCCGAGGCACCCGCAGCAACGGAACTTGTGGAAAAACGGACATTGACCACCGCGTTTGCCCCCATCTGGGTTGCCTGGGCTTTCATCCGATTAATGGATTCGTCCCGGGACTCCTGGAGCAATTCGGTATACCCTTTGAGTTCTCCACCAACGATATTTTTCAGACTGGCCATGAAATCCCGGCCCACATGTTTGGCCCGAACGGTACTCCCGGAGACAATTCCGTGAAAGGCTACTATATTTTTGCCAGGAATCCCTTCAGTGTTGGAAAGCAGCATTGTTCTTCTCCTTCTTGAGTAAGGCATGAATAGAAAATTAATTTCTATTCTGTTATATGCCTAGCGAAGCCAGTCTCCAAAGAAATTCCTACATCCCTGATGCATTCTCCCGCTGTCACGAATTCAGGAATTTCCCAAGGCTCAGCCACTCAAGCTACTCAAGCTGCAGATGACTCTTGCCCCCGTTGGGTGCCAGCCATCAACTCATGTTCATTGTCCGTAGGAACCGTATGTCCACTATCATTCTCAGCACCATCAACGCCCGCTATATTCACGCAAGCCTTGGCCTTCGCTGGCTCTATGCCAATCTGGGCGAGCTGCAGCAAGAGACCGCTCTCCAGGAGTATACCCTGACGGATCAGATCACGGATATGGCCGAAAAAATCCTGGCCACCCGGCCACGGGTGATCGGCCTTGCTGTTTATATCTGGAATGCGGAGCAGGTGCGAAAACTCGTCGGTGTACTCAAGCGGGTCGCTCCGGACACGATTGTGGTCCTCGGGGGACCGGAGGTCAGTCATCTGCCCCTGCGGGTGGATATGAGCGAGGCGGATTACCTGATTCAGGGAGAAGGCGAATTTGCCTTTGCCACACTCTGTCAAAAAATTCTTGCGGGCCAGCCACCAACTGAGCGCATCATCAAGGCAGAACCGGTTGATGTGACCCGGCTCCAATCAGCCTATCCCTATTTCAACGAGGCCGATCTGGCCCACCGTCTTGTCTATGTCGAGGCCTCGCGAGGCTGCCCCTTTCGCTGTGAATTCTGCCTCTCTTCCATTGATCCGCGGGTCCGCCCCTTTCCGCTCGACTGGTTTTTAAACGAGATCGAGTCACTCTGGCAACGGGGTGCGCGTACCTTCAAGTTTGTAGATCGCACCTTTAACGCCAATCCTGCGACAGCTGCGCGAATCCTTGACTATTTTCTGGCAAAAGAACCACCGTATCATGTGCATTTCGAAGTCATTCCCGATCATTTTCCAGAGGCTGTCAAAGAGCGGCTGACCAGATTTCCCGAAGGAGCCCTGCAGCTTGAGGTCGGCATTCAGACCCTGGATCCTCAGATTGCCGACAATATCGCAAGACGGCTCAACTTTGAGCGCATTCAGGAGAATCTTGCCTTTCTTGAACAGAAGACCACGGCCCATCTCCATGTGGATCTGATCGTCGGCCTGCCCGGTGAATCCATCGAAGGTTTTGGCCGTAATCTCAACACGCTGATGTCACTCGCGCATGGAGAAATTCAGATCGGTATTCTCAAAAAACTCTCCGGCACTACCATCAACCGCCACGACCAAATCCATGGCATGGTCTATTCGCCGGATCCCCCCTATGAAATTTTGCAAAACGATCTGATCAGCTTTCAAGCCATGCAGGAGATGAAGCGACTGGCCAGGTTCTGGGACCTGGTCTACAACAGCGGTAACTTCCGCCGAACGGCGCCGCTGCTCTGGGAAGACGGGGATGTATTCAGCGGTTTTTTCGCGTTCAGCCGCTGGCTCTATGGACAGACGCAGGCCACCTGGCAGATCGGCCTGCCTCGGTTAAGCGAACTGCTCTTTACCTATCTCACCCAAAAACAGGGGATGGACAAAAGTAGGGTTGCCGACAGCCTGGCCGCCGATATTCTAGTGATAAAGGGGAGGGTACTCCCTAAAACCGTACAACAATACGTGACCCAGATGCCCGAAACCCGGCGCAGCCTGGGAGATTCACTGACGAAACGTCAAAAACGGCATACAAGCTGAAACCACGATACGCAGCCTAGTACCTACGCTCCGCGTGGGGACCTAACCTCCACGCTCTGCGTGCATTCCATTCCTGCAATGCGGTGTTCCGGCTCAGCGCTACCGGCAGGGGAGTGAGGATACCCCCGTGCATCAAACCATCTCTTGACGCGGAGCGTCTAGATAAATGTTCCCACGCAGAGCGTAGGAACAAGAAACGGCAGAAACGCCATTCCGCCTGACCACTGGTACCTACGCTCCGCGTGGGTACCTCACCTCCACACTCTGCGTGCCCCTATCACCATACCCGGCAGACCTCCACCAGCCCCGGCAACCCGGCGTAATTACGCGCACTCGAATAGCGCCAATGCAGGGGATCATCCACATACCCCCTTTTCACCGGATTGTTGTGGATGTACTCCACCTTCTGCCGCATCATCGTTTCGTCCTGGATCTGTTGCGGGTGGGCCCCCTCCTGCCAGAGCTGATACTGCCGATCCGTCTTAAAGCCCGCCTTATACAAGGCCAACTGCTGTAAAATCCAGTCGGCTTTTCGTTCCCTGAGCCGATCAATCATTTTCCTGGCAGTGAAGGACTTGAAGTCGCCGATCTCCTTGCCCAGATTTTCGGCAGCACCGACCAGGTGCAGATGATTCTCCATGATCACATAGGCATACAGGGTCAACCGCCCCTGATCATGCAGAAAGCGCCAGGAATCCAGGAGGATCTCCACCAGGGCCGGGTTACTGAACAGGGGCAGCCAGTTGACCACGGTGCAGGTGAGGAAATGGGGGGCTCGGGCCTCAGAGATGGTGTAGCGGCTTCTGGCCATGGGATTCCTCTGACGCGGAGCGTCTGGTTTATGTTCCCACGCGGAGCGTAGGAACGAGACAACGCTTGAATATTAGAGGTACTGCGACGCATCGAGCAGCATCCGTACCTTATCGGCCAGGGCTGTATGGGAAAAGGGTTTTTGAATGAACTGAATTCCCTCTTCCAGCACTCCCTGATGGGCAATAATATCGGCGGTATATCCGGACATAAAAAGGCTCTTTGCAAGCGGATGCTCTTCTAATACGCGTTGCACGAGTTCTCGACCATTCATTTCAGGCATGACCACATCGGTCAGGATAAGATCGATATTGCTGGCATACACTGTGCTTTTGTGTACCGCCTCAAGTGGAGAACTTGAAGCAAGGACTGTATATCCCAGGTGTTCCAGCATAACCGTGGTTATCTCCAGGATTTCCGGTTCGTCTTCCACCACCAGGATTGTTTCCGCCCCGCCCACCGTCTCGGCGACCATCTCGTGAGCCTCCTCGCTTGCCACATCTATGATGCGGGGAATGTACACCGTAAAAACAGTTCCCTGACCAGGCTCACTGTAGACATTCACAAAGCCTTCATTCTGGCGGACAATTCCATAGACGGTCGCCAACCCCAGGCCCGTGCCCTGGCCAACAACTTTCGTGGTGTAAAACGGTTCAAAAACCCGCTCCACCGTTTCCTTGTCCATACCGCATCCGTTATCAGCCACTGAAACCCGGACATATTCACCGGCCACAAATCCTGTATGTGCTGCACAGTACATCTCATCAAAGCAGCAGTTCTTCGTTTCCACGATAATATTGCCAACACCTGCGATGGCATCCCGCGCATTGACACAGAGGTTGGCTAAAATCTGATCAATCTGTGAGGGATCAGCCTTCACCGACCACAACTCCTTGTCGGGCAACCAGGTCAGGGTGATATCCTCTCCAATGAGCCGCCGCAAAATGGAAAGCATATTTTCGATCGTAGTATTGAGATTCAGCAGTTTGGGATCAATGGGTTGTTTTCGGGCAAAAGCGAGCAACTGGCGGGTCAAATCAGCGGAACGATCAACGATAGTACGAATGGCTTGAAAGCGTTGATAATCAGGACCTGTGGGATTGCTGTTGAGCATGGCCATGTCGGCATGCCCCTGGACCACCATGAGCATATTATTGAAATCATGGGCAATACCACCGGCAAGTCGGGCAACGGATTCCATCTTTTGCGACTGCAGCAGCTGGGCTTCCAGGGCTGCATGCTCCTCTTCGGCCTTTTTACGCTCACTGATATCAACATGGGTGCCCACCATGCGCAGGGCCCGTCCGTTTTCATCCCGTGCAGCGGCCTTGCCCCGGCCCTGAATCCATTTCCAACTTCCATCTTGGCTGCGCAGGCGATACTCAACAAGAAACGACTCGCATCGCCCTTCAATACAGTCCGTGTTGGCGGCGAGTACTGCCTCTCGGTCGTCGGGGTGGAGCATCTCCATCCACACATTGGCATTCTGGGGTTTCTCCTTTCCTTCGTAGCCCAGCATGGTCCAGTAATTTGGGCTGTAATACACGGAGTCTTCCTGGATATTCCAATCCCAGAGTCCATCCTTGGTGGCCTCCATGGCCAACCGAAATCGCTCTTCACCAACCCGCAGGGCCTCCTCGGCCTGCCTGCGTTCGGTCATAGCCCGCGCCTGCTGGATATTCTGATAGGCGGAGAGGGAGAGCTGGTTGGCAAGGGTATGCAGGGACTGGGCTATCTGTTCAAAACGTTTCCGCTCCATGGAAGGAACCTCTGCAAAGGCCTCCATGAAGATCTCTTCATCAACACCTATTTCATCGGCATACTTTCGCAGGGAGGTTTCATCCTGATACTCGTTGCGCACCTGGCCAATCAGCCAGTTGGCCACATGGTGTCCTCCCACAGTTATGCTGGCACCCGCCTCCAAGAGGCCCCCGCTGAGACAAGGCTGGACAATGGGCCCCTCGGGATTATGTCGTCCCAGAGCCGCATCGGATTTGAAGCAGTTGGCACAGCCAACCTCGGTCTGACGAATAATAGAGCTGCACAAACGGGTAAAATTACTTGGCCGGGTGATAGGTTCGCCGTTAGGGTGGGTTATAATCGAGGCGACTCGGGTGGCATTGGCAAACTCATCTTGGATCTGTTGGATACGATCCAAATCAAAAAGTTCCTTAAAACTCACCCTACTCTCCTGTGTGGCAGGGCAGGTAAGCGCAACCAGTCTTTTTTCCAGGGCCTCTTCCAGCTGCTTGAATTTGGTTATATCACGAAATTCAGCAACGCGGACTGTTCGCCCTTTATAAGGAATATTGGCTCCGCGCAGCCGCAGGGGATACTGGCTCCCGTCCTTTCGTAATCCAACCGCCTCGTAGGGAAGATCATAGCCTCCTTGAATATGACGTTTGACCAAATCACGCGATTGCGGCGCGATGAGCTGGATTCCGTCCATGCCCATCAGCTCCTCGACCGAATACCCGCTCTGCTCAGCCAATCCCTGGTTGCAATCAAGAATCATCCCTTGATCATGGATGATGATCCCCCCAAAGGAAGCATTGTGCAAAGCGCGGAAGCGCTCTTCGCTCTCACGCAAAATCAGCTCATCCTCTTTCTGCTTGGTGATGTCCTGAAAAAAGCAGTGGGTTTGCACAAAGCGTCCATCGTTAGTGGTGGCTATTTTGCCGTTAAAAGAGACGAAGATGCGGCTGCCATCCTGTTTGAGCATGGCAAATTCCACACCAGAGATCTCACCCTCACGTTTGAAACGGGGAAACTGTGCATGAAATTGTGGGCGGTAGTCCGGATGGAGAAATTCAGTCACATGTTTCCCAATGACCTCTTCCCGTGTCCTTCCAAGGATATCAAGCCAACGCTGATTGACATCAATAAGGTACCCATCAATGTTCAATGATTGATAAGCCAGAGGTGATTGCTCGTAAAACTGCCGGAGCTGATAGCATTCTTCTGTTAAAGCAGCTACTTGCTGTTGCAGTTCAACGCACTGCTGTGATTCCTGCCCGGTCATTGTATCCATGTACCTGTGGTCATACCGTTCTTTGTAGGGTGGTATCGGCTTTTCAGATCAGTGATTTCTGGAGTTACTCTGCGTTATTAGGGTGTCTTGAATAATTAGATTTTTCAATCAAGGCCAGGTAAGCGCAGACTCCGAGGATTGCGCAAAATTTTACTGCAGGCATATAGCTGATATCGGAGTCTTCGCTTACCTCCGAGGATAAAATTTTAAGCGTGACGTAGGGATTGGCAGAAAAAGCAATTATTCAAGATTCCCATTAGTATAACAAACCATAGAGCTCTGCCATAACACGAGTCGCGATAAATTTCTGTACGAAAAAAGCCACCTGCGACACTCAAAGGTCGCAGGTGGCTTGTGGAGTTGTGCTGAACAATATGCAGAACAGTGGAGAGTATCTTGTTCGTAACCGATGAGGGGGAATTCCCGAAAATACGAGCAATCATCAAAGCTGTAAGCGATTGCGGGGTGCCGGAGATGCCTAGGTATCGGCCTGTACCTAAACAGGCCGATAACACCGCAGATTAGGTGCCCCGTGATCGCTTCCCCTTGTTCAGACCGTAAATTTTTCAATCATCTTCTTCAGTACCTCCGCCATAGCATCAAGTTTGGAAACATTGTCTGAAATCTGCCGACTCCCCTCTGTTACATCCTTTGCGGCCTGATTGACCTCGCTCAGATCCTGATCTATTTGCCGGGACATGGCGCTACTTTCTGCAATCCGTTCGTTAATCTCATCAACAACGCTGGATGCCTGACTGATATTGCTTGAAATTTCATCGGTTGCTGCCGTCTGCTCAGTCACGGATTCCGCGACCATCAGGGTGATCTGGTTAATCTCCACAATCACCTCCGCCATACCGCTGATTTCTGTCAAGGTGGTTCCAATTGCACGCTGAACCGTCTCAATCTGCTGTTTTATCTCGTTGGTGGCACTGGCAGTCTGAAAGGAAAGGTCCTTGATTTCGTTGGCAACAATGGC
The DNA here is from genome assembly GCF_016919065.1 of Desulfobulbus rhabdoformis. Lineage (GTDB taxonomy): Bacteria > Desulfobacterota > Desulfobulbia > Desulfobulbales > Desulfobulbaceae > Desulfobulbus > Desulfobulbus rhabdoformis. The sequence continues at coordinate 36,188 of NZ_JAFFQA010000003.1, forward strand.
AAAACCTTTGCCCGCCTCACCTGCCCGGGCAGCTTCAATGGTCGCATTGAGGGCAAGGAGATTCGTCTGATCCGATATTTCGGCGATGGTTGCGGTCACCTTATCGATATCCTGGGCAATAGACCGGAGTTGATCAATCTGCTGGGTTGCCTGCTCCGACCGTTTCACCCCCTGCTCGGATACCCGCCTGGCATTATCGCTGCTGTGGGATATTTCCTGAAGGGTGGTGCTCATCTCCTCGGTTGCCGATGCCATAATCGCAATGTTGGAGGACGCCTCTTCCATGGCTGCCGCTATGGCATTCATGGTATCGCTCATCACCGTACTTGAGGAGGAGACCCTATCTGTTCTTGAGGAAGCAGCAACAGAAGTTCCTGAAATATCTTGTGATATATTCAAGAGATGGGCCGATGCATTGGTAATGGTATCGGTATTTCCGGCAACCTGGCTGATCATCTTTTGCAGGTTTTCAATGAACTTATTGAAATTGTGTACCAGCGCACCAATTTCGTCGTTATTGAAGGCATCAAGTCGCTTGGTCAGATCAGCATCCCCGGAGGCAATATTTTCCAAGCTTTTTGTCACCGAGCCAATGGGTTTGGCCACCGCATAGTGGACTAGAAAATAAAAGGCAAACATGGCACACCCCAGCCCAACCAGGGTAATGACAAACGCCTTGATCAGATCTTTGCGCAGTTTGCTGTCAGCTGGTTTCAGAGACTGCACAATTTCAAAGGCGCCATGAATTTCCCCAAGCTTCCAATTTTCCATGGTCCCCCCGGTGGGATCCTTACCTCCCTCAAGTCCCCAGAGTTTTACCGAGGTAGCAGGATCGCCATGGCACATCAAACAGGTTTGGCTTAGGCGAATGGGTAAAAAATAACGAACCGCATTCTGCTGCTCATCAATGACGAAATACTCGTCGAGGTTCTCCTCTTTCATTTTCTTTAATGCCGGGGCCTCTATCTTGTATTGCAACCCATAGTCAGGCAAATTTTTAGGGTTTCGAGGCTCAAATTTAGGAACCCGTAAAACATAGTCGCCCTGTTCCGCCTTTTTCATGGCAGCTTTCCAGGCGGTGACCACGGGGACCATGTTGAGTACATGGTCCAATTTCCCTTCCTGGGACAATTTGCGGGCCTGTTCGGTCGTGAACAACCCCTGCTCCCATTTTTCATCCATCTCCTGACGGACAGACTCAGCCGCCAAAGCTATACTTCGCGCTTTGTCAACATAGGCCGTCACCGTATCATTGTGGATCATGCGGGCAAAAAAGGACATCAGGCCAAAGCCAAGCAAGGCGACAATAACGATACCTATGGATAAAAACTTGCTTGTCAGGGAAAGGTTGCGCAGAAATTTCATAGGCCTCCGGCAAATCAAAAGGTTGCTGACGAAGAGATACTCAATTCTGAGAGCCACACTGTTCAAGTAAAACCTATCTGAATTAAGAAATGTTATCACAACCCATCCCCAGCAGACAATGGAGACTTCTTAAAAAACAACGAATTACCAAACAGTTATTAGACAGGGGGGAGAGGAGGGGAGCCTGAAATTTAACTTTATGAAACTACAGGAAAAAGTCTCATTCTTTATTCACTGGTTGTCAATTTATCGTAAATAACTCAAGGAATTTTGCATGTATTCCGGTGCCAGCTTCAATACACACTCCTGGTACAACAGGATGATTTTTCTTGTTTCCTTTAAGCTGACCGGTTGAAAGTCAACCAAAGTCGATTTTTTTCAGCAAGTAGAGGGGAGATGGCCGGTAAACGGGAACTCAAAGAGGTGGTGGTCAGTGGCGGTGCCACCCGTCTGCGCCCGGTCCGACCATGTATTACCTGATGCAGCGCAGCAAGGAGCAATCACAGCAGTGGCGCACTCGAGTGCACCGAAAATACGGGAAACTTTATGAGAGGATCTTTGGTGCCAACGGCCTAATCAATCCCTAAAGGATTGTCTTGAACAATTAAATTATTCAAGATACTCTTCTTAGGTAATACACAATGATTCCGCCCTATTTTTCACTGCAGAGTTGTCCTGAAAAGACCGAGTCCAGCCCCTGAAATAGCAACTGGATTCATGGCCCTTCCCCCATTCAGCCCAAAGGAGCACCAATGCATCGATTATACTCAGATATCCTCGTTGTCCTTGCCGCCATGTCGCTTGCTCTATCGCCCTTGGCTGTCGAACGGGCAAAGAGCGCAGAGTCCCCAGCCAATGTTACCACAATCACGGCTGCAGGATCGGGAGTAAACCTGGGAATCACCCGTCTTTTAGCAACGGCATTTGCCCAAAAACACCCCGAGGTGCGTGTGGACGTTCCGGGCAGTATTGGCTCCAAAGGTGGGATCATCGCCGCCGCGGAAGGTGCCATTCCTTTAGGGTTGGTTTCGCGTCCCTTAAAGGCGAAAGAACAAGATCTCGGACTGGTCTACCATCCCTATGCGAGGGTGGCTATGATCATTGGAACCCATCCCTCGGTCACGGATGAAAACATAACCTCTGCCGATTTAGTGCAAATCTTTCAGGGCAACAAAAGCCGTTGGCAAGACGGTCATGAGATTATCGTCCTCTCGCGAGAGGAGGGGGACAGTGGTTTTGGTCTCCTCTCTCAGGCGATCAAAGGATTTCAGCAGGCATGGGATGAAAGCCTTGCCGCAAAACGATGGACGGTCCATTTTAACGATCAGGATGCAAACCGAGCTCTGGCAGCCACCCCCTATGCCCTCGGAGTTGCTGATTTAGGGATGATCACCACAGAACATTTATCGATCAAGCCGCTTGCTCTCGACGGATTTTCCCCGACCGAGGACAATGTCGGCAATGGCAGCTATCGCCTCATCCGTGAACTTGCCTTTGTCTATCGACCGGATACACTCCCGGAGGCGGCCAAGGCATTTATGGATTTTGTGACAACAGAAGCCGGAAAAACCATCTTGCGGGACAATCAGTACATCCCGCTGCCGTAAATTTGCCGCTCCATGCTGCATATTCCCCCACAAAACACCATCAGCCGCCGCCTAGCGGGGAAACTGTTTCCCTTGGCCATGGTGGTCTTTGTCATTCTTTCGCTCTGCATTCCCTTGGGATACGGCTCACTTGAATTGAGTAAACTCCGGCAGGAGGCGCACAACTATGCAAAAGAACTGGCTGGACAAATCAAACGTCTGGCAGCCTCATCCCCCCAACTCTGGAAATATCAGACAGGCAAATACATTCAGATTCTCGACGGCTTTGTCCCCAACAAAAGCATTGTCCACATCACCATTCTTGATCGTCACAACGAGCCCATAACAAATTATACGCATGACCAGGAGCGACATTCCTCGTTCTTTTGCTGGCTCGAAGTGCAAGGCAAATCAGCGGCGATCTTGTTCAACAACCACAAAATCGGCGAAGTCATCATCACACTCTCCATCTATCAGCCTGTACTGACGCTGCTGATGGTCTTTGTCATATGTTCGATCCTCGGCTTGGTCCTGGCTTTGTTGATCTACCGCATCCCCCTGATAGTCGTCCTCCGACTGGAAGGCAATCTGGTGGAGTACCAGCAGTCGCTTGAGCAGAAAATCGAATCAAGAACTGTTGAACTCAAGAAAAATGCCGAGCGATCCAGGCAACTTGCCGAAGAGGCTGAGGCGGCCAACAAAAGCAAATCCCTGTTTCTGGCCAATATGAGCCATGAAATCCGCACACCAATGAACGCTATCCTTGGGATGACCTACCTGGCCATGCGGGAACAATCTGATGCCAAGAGACAGCACCTCTTGAAAACGGTGCATTTCTCCTCGGAAAATCTGCTGAGCATCATTAACGATATCCTGGATTTCTCCAAGATGGAGGCAGGGCAATTCCAACTCAACCTGGTACCTTTTGCTCTGGACCAATTGCTGGATGGCATTCTCAAGACTATGAACACCCCAGCCTTGGAGAAACAGTTGACCTTGGAATGCAGGCTGGACGACGGTCTTCCTCCGGCATTGATTGGTGACGATGTCCGCTTGCGGCAGATTCTGATTAATTTGACCGGTAACGCCATTAAATTCACCCATTCCGGCTCGGTTTCCCTGACCGCTGTCCCTGAACAGTCCGCTGAAGCAGGAATTATTACCGTACATTTTACAGTATCCGATACCGGTATTGGCATCTCAGAGGATAAACTGTCCTCCATTTTCGATTCATTTGAACAGGCCGATGCTTCCTACAGCCGACGATTTGGTGGGACCGGGCTGGGGCTCTCTATCTGCAAACAGCTCGTTGAGATGATGCAGGGAAGCATCTGGGTGGAAAGTCAGGTAGACGTTGGCAGTTCGTTTCATTTTACTGTGCCCTTACGCGTGGATGAGCAGAGAGCGGGGCAAACAGCCCAGGCAAAACAAATGGCCCCCGTCATTAAAGGGTTAAAAGTTCTGATTGTTGATGACAACAAGATAAATCAAGACGTGGCCAGAATGATGCTTGAGCAGGATCATCATATTCAAACAGCAAACAACGGCCTTGAAGCCCTTCGCTGTTTGGCGGCGGAGACCTTTGATCTGGTTTTTATGGATGTGCAGATGCCGGAGTTGGATGGGTTGAGTGCCACTCAAATTATCCGTGATTTTGAGGCGGGCCGTGAAGTGGCACATGAGATGGATGCCGCCATCCACAGAGAACTCGCCGAAAAACTCAAAGGGGGCCACATACGGATTGTGGCCATGACAGCGCATGCCATGGAGGATGACAAGCAACTTTGTCTGACAGCCGGCATGGATGCCTATATCACCAAACCACTGCAACACGATACATTGGAAGAGGTCTTCCGTAGCGAATTTAAATCGCGGCGAGAAGCCACCAGCAGTCAGGCGACTGACGCTGCCGTTTCAGCGAGTACGGTGTCAGCAAAAAGTTTTTCCCAGCCTGGACCAGGCGACATCAGGGAACATTTGCAGGTTGCCACAGCATTGTCCCCATCCAAGGTAGAGAGGATTGCAAACGCCGCACAACAGAGTATTCTAGAAAATCTCACTCTAGCCACTGAATCGCTGGAACAAAACAATTTCCCCTCTTTCTCCAGAGCCATGCATACACTCAAAGGCACCTTGCTCCAATGCGGGATTGATGATTGGGCAACTGAGGCGCAATCCCTCTACGACGGCATCAACAACCATCAGAAACTCAACTTTTCCGAAAGGCTGGAATCCCTGGAGAAGGCAATGGAGAAGTTGAGAAGCACGGAGAACTGAAGGGGAGGCTGCTTTCCCCTTTGAGCTGCGACACGGCCCCGTTCCCACGACCGTGATATACCCCTTCTGGCAAAGGGCTTTTCACTATCCCCCGTCACGGATTCAGAGAAAATTCCTCTTTTTCACCAGACAATCTAGATTCCCTCAAAACATTCTGTATGCGCTCCTTTTTCCTCATCACCCATGAAATTACGACTCTCCTGCGTCTGACCGGCCCCCTGCTGCTGGCCCAGCTCACCCAAACAGCAATGGGGTTTGTCGATACCGTCATGGCCGGACGCTACTCAGCGCTCGATCTGGCGGCAGTGGCGATTGGCTCCTCCATCTTTTTTCCGGTATACCTCTTTCTTATTGGCCTGCAGAGTGCGGTAACCCCGATGGTGGCCCAGGCCCATGGCCGGGGAGACGGGGCAGGGATCAATGGTTCCATTCGTTTGGGGATGCTGATCGGATTGACCATGGGGACACTGCTGATGCCGCTCCTCTGGCACTGTATTCCCTTCATGGAGTGGCTTGATGTCAGTGCTGAAGTCATTCCCATCACCAACCGCTACCTCTATGGCATCTCCTGGAGCCTTCCCTCTGGAGGGCTGTTTTTTGCCCTCAAGGGAGGGGGCGATGGCTTGGGTAAGGCGCGGCTATCCATGGTGGCTGGGTGTTGCGGCCTAAGCGTGAATATCGTTGCCAATTCCCTGCTCATTTACGGCAAGCTTGGCCTGCCTGCTCTCGGCGGTGCTGGGTGTGGTTGGGCGACCTCCATCTCTGTTGCCGCCATGATGACGACCATGGCGTTGCTTCTGCAGCGCAGCCGACTCAGCGGAACCGATCACCTTTTTTCACTGCAGAATGCGAAACGCCTCTTCAGAATCAACGAGGTATTCTCTTTTCTTCGCCTCGGTCTGCCGCTTGGGGTGACCCTTTTCATTGACTGTTCCATATTCACTGTCATAGCACTGTTTATTGCCAAACTTGGCCCAGATGTAGTTGCAGCGCATCAGATTGCGCTCAACTTCACCTCCATAATGTATATGCTGCCGTACAGTCTGGCGACCGCCCTGACGGTTCGAGTTGGCTACACCATCGGGCGTGGCCGCTTACAACGCCTGCAACGCATCGTCCCCACTGGATTGGGACTAGCCCTGTCCGGTGCTGTCCTCACCTGTCTCACCATCCTGATTTTCTCCCCGCAAATAGCAGCACTCTACACGAACGACCGGACGATACAGACACTGGCCGTGTCGTTACTTGCCTATGTTGCCATGGTGCAGATACCAGATGCCCTGCAAGTCAATTCTGGCGGAATATTACGAGGCTGCAAAGACACGCGCGTGCCCATGCTCTTCATGATGGTGACCTACTGGGGGATTGGCTTACCGCTCGGTTACGGCCTGGGGCTGGGAGGCCTTGGGGGCATGGAACCAGGCCCCCAAGGATTCTGGATAGGACTACTCACCGCGCTCATTATCGCGGACCTGTTTCTCCTCACCCGGGTGGTGAAAACAATCAGGAAATTTCAACAAAGCAAGAAAATCAGGCTGATAGAATAAACTCTCAGCCATATTCGCAAATTGAGCACAGATTTCGGGTTAGAACTTAAATTCGTGAGCATTCAGCGGGTTCAGCACAACAGCAATACTCATTCCTCTAACATTACTCAGCTATACAGGGAATACAGTGGTTAGCCCAAAACCCGCTGTCACGAATTTAGATCAAACCGGATTTCTCATCGGTTCAGGCGGTGTCAGATTCAAAGTTTTTGTCACTGAATAATAGTTCACTATATTCAGTGACAAAATACTGCCGAAGATGGCGCCGCCTGGACTGACCGCAGGTGAACATTTTGTTGAAATTGCGCTCAAATGTTACCGATCACAACCAACCTTTTCATTCAATCTTGAATAAATTAAGACAAAATGTTCATGAGAAAGCCGGTTAAAGTTGGCCATCCATTACTTCGAGACACATATCCGCTTTATTGAGCGTGTAGAGATGAACACCCGGTGCACCGCCTTCGATCAGTTCTTTCACCTGCTGGCGGGCATAGGCCACACCGACCTTGTACACAGCCTTAGCCCCGCCTTCCTCATGGGCCTTCAGTACCTTGTTGACCAGCTTGCCAGGAATTCGGGCATTGCACATCTCAAGAATAAAGCGCAGAGAACCAAGGCTACGGATCGGCAATACCCCCGGAACAATGGGCACCTCGACACCGCGTGCTTTCAATCGCTGTACATAATCAAAATAAATACGGTTATCAAAATAGAGCTGGGTGATAACGAAATCCGCGCCGCTGTTCACCTTCCGCTGCATGACCTCCAGGTCAGCGGCAAAGGATGGTGCTTCGGAGTGGGCTTCGGGAAAACCGGCAACTCCGATGGCTAACTGGGGATGATTCTGGTGAATATGGCGGACCAGATCTTCAGCATAGGGAAAATTGGCAAACAGTTCTTTATCACTGCCTGTAAAACAGGTGGGACGATCACCACGCAGAGCAAGAACGTTTTCAATGCCAAGTTCCTTGATCGCCCCCAAAAATCCGTCGATTTTATCTTGATCTGCAGTCACGCCGGTCAGGTGCGGCATGATTTCAAAGCCACAGGTTTTGATCAGCTGCCCACAGATTTCCAGGGTGTTGGACTGGGTCGATCCCCCCGCACCGTAGGTGACCGAGGCAAAAAGAGGATTGAGTTGCCCCAGTTTTTTGGCGACTTCAAAAAATCCAGGCCATTCTTCTTTATTTTTTGGGGGAAAAAATTCTAAGGAAACAAAAGGCTTGTGCGTTTTTATCAGTTGAGGAATCTGCATTCCCGTACTCCTTTGTTAGTGTCTGTCCAGAAATGAGGATTTTTGTTCAAGGTCAAGGCATGCTCAAAATTTTACCGCAGGCATATATCTGATATTCCGAGGATAAAATTTTGAGCATAACGCAGAAATTGGGCAAAAAGACCGTTTCTGGATGGACACTTGTTAGTGTGTACGGTGTAGGCGCAGGGTAGTGCGTGTAGGCGCCTTCACCCTAAATATCTCGCTTTAATGGTCCGATACGTATTATAGGAACGCTTATCATCTACCACGGAGGGTAGACCATGACACCAAGACAAGCAATACGTATCCTCATGCTCAGCCCCTGCTACTGGCTGCTGAGTCTTGCAGAAAGGAAACAGTTAATTCACGAATTTTGCCGATCTTTTTCGGCAGCATGGGTTCCGGAGTCTGTTCTGCGAAAAAAAGAGGCGCTCCCCTAATTAAAAGTACTATTATGGCTTCCTCTTTTTGCCGCCCCAAAGCGGGTCCTGACCAAAGCGTGCCCGCCACCAGTCTTCGGGATCATAAATATCCAGATCGTCCTCTCCAGCATTCTCCCGTTTCAAGGGGTAGCGATAACTATCGCAATAGCGGGTGAGAGTTTCATATGCCGCTGTAATGACGTACATCTTTTCGCCGTTTGCATCACCGCCGGTGTCGGGATGGTAAAGCTTGCTCAGTCGATGAAAAGCCCGCTTGATTTCACCGAGCGTGGCGCGATCATTCAGCCCCAACACCTTCGCCGCCTTCTCGATGGCCTGCCACTCTTTGCTGTTCACTCCCTGTCCTCGGTCTTCCTCTTCCAAGACTTCTCGCCGCCACGAATCAGACGCCCAATATTCTGGTAGTGCTTCACCCAGATCATGAGCACAATAAACGCGGCCAACCCCATTTTCCAGCCCGGTGCATGCAGGAGCGGCAGCCAGAGCAACATGGAAAGCGATCCCAGAAGCGACCCGAGCGAGACAAATCCGGAAAAATAAACAGCGGCAATAAAGACCAGCAGGCATCCAAGAACAGCGAGCGGTGCCAGATAGAGAAAGGCACCCAGCGCGGTGGCTACACCTTTGCCTCCTTTGAAACCAATGTAGACGGGGAACATATGCCCCAGGACCGAAGCTGCACCACAGAGGGCGATAATCAGCTCATGCCCTGCTGTCTCATTGAGCACAAGGCCCGTGAGAAACATGGGCAGGAATCCTTTGAGCAGGTCACAGAGAAGGGTCAGCGCTCCAAGTTTCTTTCCTAAAAGACGCGTCACATTGGTAGCGCCGATATTTTTGCTTCCCTGGTTGCGAATATCTATGCCGCTGCCACGGGAGAGGACCAGGCCAAAGGGGACAGCCCCCAATAAATAGGACAGAGCGATACAAAGAATTCCAATACTGTTCATAGGCGAAAAAATGTCCGTGAAATTACAGGGAATCAGGCCTTATTCTGGCGGAAAAACATCTCCAGTTCGCAGGCTGCAGCGTAAGCGCTGATCTCATCCTGGAGCACCTGGACATAGGGACAGTCGACCACGGCAAGCAGGGACTGACGTAACCGGTATCCCTTGCTCTCCCCCTGGTTGAGGGGTTCCAGCATATAGGCAAAGATCTGTGGACGACGGCAGACCTCAGGTCGATCCGGATAAATCAGACACCGACCGGATTGCGCCTGGTTGGGACACCGGCTTGCTTTGGGGAGCACCAGACTCCAGCCGGATTGCCAATGGATCAGGGCCGGATCAGTTCGCAGGTAAAAATCCTGCCCATTCACCTGCAACGGTGGCTCAGCATCAATACGCTGGCTTCGTGAGGCCGCTGTATCAATCTGCTCCAGAGAAAAATGGGCAGCTTCCCCCGGTTGCAGGGGAATTTCAAAGTAGTCCTGCTGCATATTGGCATCAGGGCCGACACAGCAGAGGGTACAGTGACAGGGAGCGCAAAGCAGACTATTGACCGGCTCCAGTTCTCGCGTAAGAACATTTTGTGCAATCAAAGCTGTTGTGGCCGACATGGGATCCAGCGGATTGTTTTCCGCATCAACCACCGTGATTGCAGGTGGTTCGCCGGTCTTGAATGCCACCAGCGGTTGCAACAGATCAGCATAGGGCATGAGCACACTGACAGGGTCAGCATAGGTTGCGTATCCGGTTTCAATATCAGGAGGCATTTCAGCAATGACCTCTTCAACCGTGGCAAAATCACCGGTCAAATAAAGAAACTGAACCATGGACACCAGCGGCAGAACCGGCTGGGCCAAGAGGGCCATTCCTTCTTGTAATTCATCCTTTGTAACCATAGCGCTCCCTAAGTAATGAGCCTTGTACACTACACAATTAAACGCCGAAAAACAAGCGGCCCCCCCAGCCGGACGTAAACCTGAATCCGTGACGGCGGGTGGTCACTGAACAGCATATCCAATTAATGGGACAAGGATTTTTAAATTAATTCATTTGTTGTTCAGCTTCACCCGCCGCCCCTTGGGGGCATTCAGGGTAAAGGCTCCCAAGGAGAGAACTTTACTTTACAATGCAAACTGATTACATACCAAGAGAACGAAAAAAAGAGTCGTTTGCCTGTTATGTACTCTTATCAGCTGCATCCTCTGTCCTTCCCCTGTTCCTGCTTGATGAAGGCCTCCACGATGCAGCCTTTCTTTATGGTGCTTTACACCGCATACCTGAAAAATTATGGCCATACGAGAAATTATAACCTTTCCGCACCCTGTTCTTCGCCAGAAAGCGGAAACCATTACTGAGTTTGACGATGCCTTAAAAACACTGGTCGAGGACATGGCTGATACCATGTACAAGGCGCCGGGTGTCGGCCTTGCCGCCAACCAGATTGGAATTGCCAAACGGGTTGTCGTCATCGATCCGGAGGCGGACGAAGAAAAACGCGATTACCTTGTCCTGATCAACCCCGAAATCACCCAGGGTGAAGGCTCGATGGTTGGAGAGGAGGGGTGCCTGAGCGTGCTTGAATGCTACGACAAGGTCAAACGATTTCAAAAAATTCATGTCACCGCCCAGGACATCGAAGGCAAGCCTCTGGAATTTGATGCCGAGGACCGATTTGCCCGAATCATTCAGCACGAGGTAGATCACCTGCTGGGCAAGCTCTTTATCGATCATCTCAGCCCCCTCAAACGGACCCTGTATAAGAAAAAACTGAAAAAAATCCTCAGGAATAAACAGTGAGTACTCCGTTGAATATTGTTTTCATGGGCACTCCGGATTTTGCCGTGCCCTGCCTGCAAGCCCTGATTGACTCTGCTCACACAATCGTGGGAGTCGTGTGCCAGCCTGATCGTCAGCGCGGTCGTGGCAAAAAGCTGAGCCCGCCGCCGGTGAAAGTGTTGGCGACCGAGCACGAGCTGCCGGTTCTCCAGCCGGATTCGGTTCGTACCGACGAATTTTACAAGGCATTACAAGCCTTAAGCCCCGATCTCCTGGTGGTGGTTGCCTACGGCAAAATCTTGCCGGAACCCATTCTGGAACTTCCCCGGTTGGGAGCGATTAACGTCCATGGCTCCATTCTGCCCAAATATCGAGGAGCTGCTCCCATTCAATGGGCAGTCATCAATGGAGAAGCAGAGACAGGTATCACCATCATGCAGATGGATGCCGGCATGGATAGCGGTGACATTCTCTTGATCGAGCGCACCCCCATAGGCCCCCAGGAGACAGCGGGAGAGCTCTTTGATCGTCTCTCAAACATGGGAGGAGCCACCCTTGCCAATGCCGTGGATAAACTGGCAGCGAGTGCCTTAATCCGTACCCCTCAGAACCACGACCTGGCGACCACAGCCCCCATGCTGAACAAAAAAATGGGGCACCTTGACTGGTCATTGCCAGCAAATAAACTCCAGAGTCTGATTCGCGGTCTTGATCCCTGGCCCTCTGCCTACGGGTTTATTCAAGGCAAACGGTTTCGCTTATTTCAGCCAGAGGTTGTCCTCCAGCAAACCAGCGAGCAGCCGGGGACCATACTCCGCGCCGACGCACAGGGCCTGCTTGTGGCCACAGGGAGGGATTGCCTGCTGCTGCATGAAATCCAGCCTGAAGGAAAAAAACGCATGGAGGTTGCCACTTGCCTCCGCGGAAACCCCATTGAACCGCTGAGCCTGATCGGCTAGCTCATTACCTGAATCCGTGACGGCGGATGGGCACTGAACAACGTATCCTTTTACAGGTGCGAAGATTTTTAAACAAATTCATGTATTGTTCAGTTTCACCCGCCGCACTGATGAATGCTCACGAATTCAGGTCATTATTCCATTCAGGTTTTGCCTCTACAAACGTGTTGCCATGAATCGCATCCACATGTTTATCGCCACGGGCGCCTACAGTGGTTACCTCCCCAAAGCTCCTGGCACCTGGGGATCTGCGGTCACTGTCCTCCTCTGGTTTGGACTTGGCCGCCTGCCCCTTGTCCCTTACTGGGGCGTGGTTATCATTCTTTTCGTGCTGGGCGTCCTCAGTGCCGGAGCAGCAGAAAAAATTGTCGGCAACGGTGATCCAGGCCTGGTGGTCATTGATGAAGTCGTAGGGCAACTCATCGCCCTCAGTTTTGCCCCGGTTAATCCAACTATTGCCCTGGCTGGATTTGTTCTTTTTCGAATATTTGATATACTCAAGCCATTCCCGGTCAACTGGCTGGATAAACATATCCACGGTGGACTGGGAATTATGCTGGATGACTGCATGGCTGGCTGCTACGCCCTGATCGTACTTCAGCTTGGCCTTTATCTGATCAAATTATTCTAGTGTTCATCCAGAAACGGTCTTTTTGCCCAATTTCGGCGTTATGCGCAAAATTTTATCCTCGGAATATCGTCTATATGCCTGCGGTAAAATTTTGCGCATGCCTTGAACTTGAACAAAAATCCTCATTTCTGGACAGACACTATTCTAGGGTTTCTTGAAGAGGAAAAAACCTCCCTTCCCAACCAAGGCAAGGGTGCTCTGAGCAGCAGAGAGTTGTCCTCCCAAGCTCGATAACCAGAGCGAGTCAAGATCCCTTGTCTGTTATTTGACCGCGGCAGACCTAAGGAGCAGCCATGGCAGGTGCCATTGATATACACACCCATGCCTTTCCCGACCCCATTGCCCATATTGCCATTCCCGCGCTTGAACGGGAAGGCAAAATAAAAGCCTATCTCAACGGCACGGTTGAAGACCTGCTCACCTCCATGGACGTGAGTGGCGTCGCCAGTTCAGTTGTTTGCTCCATCGCCACCCGCCCAGAACAGTTTCAGCCGATTCTCGACTGGTCCAAAACAATCCGTAGCGAACGGATTATTCCCTTCCCCTCCCTGCACCCGGAAGACCCCAACCTCTTAGATCATCTTGAGCTTCTCTATAACGAGGGGTTTAAGGGATTAAAAATGCATCCTTACTACCAGAACTACTTCCTGGATGATTACAATCTCTTCGCTCTTTACGAGCGTATGAGTGAGTTGGGGATGATTTTGGTTATTCATGCCGGCTATGATATAGCCTATCCGCGTATTCGCCGGGCTGACCCGCAGCGTATCCTTGATATCAGCCAGCAATTTCCAGAACTTAAACTCATAGCCACTCATCTCGGCGGCTGGGATGAATGGGAGGATGTCCGCTCGCTGCTCACCGGTCAACCCATTTACATGGAAATTTCTTTTGCTCTGGATTTTCTCGACCAAATTCGCCTCCGCGATCTTCTCCTCAACCACCCGCCTGAATACCTCCTCTTCGGGACCGACTCTCCCTGGTCTGACCAGGCGACTACCATAAAAATGCTGGCTCGGCTCGGCCTTCCAGCCCCCCTGCTTGAGAGTATGCTCAGCGGCAATGCCCGCAGGCTACTCACCCTCTAGGGAGTTTCAGATCAACAGCTGGCAGCGCACAGACTCCCTCTCTGGCCAATTTTATGCTAAAAATGGGCCATTCATCATTTTTCACCCCTAAAAAAACGTCCCCGCTCTTTTTATGTGCGTTTTATGCAAAACACACTTTTCCGCCCAACAAAGTATCCTTCCAGCACAAAAACAAAAAAATCTCCGTAAAATGGCAACTTTTTAAAAAATTTCACCCCAAAGAATCATCCAGACAATCCCTCCCGCTAATTTTAACAAAGTTATTTCAGGTTATTATCCCTAAAGCATCACGATCAGGCGACAACGCTGTGCGTTTTGTGCAAAATAGAGAAAACTATTGCACACTTTCCCCTGCGATTCTATAGAGTAGGCAACCGAGGCAAGAGCTGCATGAAGATTCAGGAAAATAGATAAAAACTATCAGTAAAAAATTACGGAGTGTGTGCCGAGGGCACGAGCAGACCGCTCGATAGGTGCACGCAACGTTCACATTGCCGTTCTCGCAAGAGGGGAAGCCCAAAAGGGTCGGGAGAGCATCTGGGCAAGAGCAACTTCCCGATGCCTGGGCCGCGGATCCCCCTCCGAGTTCATCATGATTTATCCTCATCAAGAAGGAGGCCTGTATGGCAAAAGTCGGTGTATACGTCTGTCATTGCGGTTCCAACATTGCCGGCGTCGTCGACGTGGCAGCGGTTCGCGACTATGCGGAAACGCTCCCGGACGTGGTAATTGCGCGCAAAGACCTGTTCATGTGTTCGGATTCAGGGCAGGAGATGGTGAAGCAGGATGTTCGTGATGGGGTAGTGGACCGGGTTGTGGTTGCCGCCTGTACACCACGAACCCATGAGCCTATTTTCCGGGCCGCCATTGAAAAGGCCGGGCTCAATAAATATCTTTTCGAGATGGCCAATATCCGTGACCAGGATAGCTGGGTCCACGGGCATGATCACGAGGGGGCGACAGAAAAAGCCAAGCTGATTGTGGCCTCAGCGGTTGCCAAAGCACGCAATCTTGAGCCCCTGGAAGACAAGTTCACCCCGGTCACTGACGCAGCTCTGGTTGTCGGTGGCGGCATCGGCGGTATCAGCGCCGCTCTTGAGTTGGCCAATATGGGGCACAAGACCTATCTGCTAGAGAAAAAACCCTCTATAGGAGGTGTCATGGCTCAACTGGATAAAACCTTTCCCACCAACGACTGTTCCGCCTGTATCCTCACCCCGATGATGGTCGAGGCCTACAACCATCCCAACATTGAAACCATGACCTACTCGGAGGTGGATGATGTTGAGGGCTATATCGGTAACTTCACAGTCAAGGTGCGTCGCAAACAGACCTACGTGGACTGGAACAAATGTACCGGTTGTGGTGACTGTGCCTCCAAGTGCCCCTCAAAAACACCGGACGAGTTCAACGCAGGGCTCTCCGACCGACGGGCAGCCTTTATCATGTTTCCCCAGGCGGTGCCCAAAAAAGCGGTGATCGATATCGACCACTGCATAAACTGTGGCGGCCGTGAAATAGGTACCGAGCCCAAGGTAAACCAGAAAACCGGTAATCCGATTCTCGCTCCCTGCGAACGAGCCTGCCCGGCCGATGCCATAAACCGCTCCATTGCCCACGATCCCAAAGGCTCGATTACCGAGATCGAAGTTGGCTCCATCGTCGTTGCAACCGGCTACCAGGTTATGGAGAAAGACTGGTTCAAAGAGATGGCACCGGCCTCGCCCAACGTCATCACCGCACTCCAACTTGAGCGTATCATCTCGGCCACCGGCCCCTCCGAGGGGAAACTGCTGCGTCCCTCAGACAACGAAAAGCCCCACACCATCACCTTTGTCTCCTGTATG
Organism: Desulfobulbus rhabdoformis; assembly: GCF_016919065.1. GTDB lineage: Bacteria > Desulfobacterota > Desulfobulbia > Desulfobulbales > Desulfobulbaceae > Desulfobulbus > Desulfobulbus rhabdoformis. Next base: position 51,912 of record NZ_JAFFQA010000003.1, read on the forward strand.
GGATCGCGGGACGAGAACTTCCACACCTACTGTTCCCGTTTCTGCTGCATGTACATGATCAAGCAGGCCCGTCTGCTCAAGGAGAAGTACCCACAGCTGACCATCAACATGCACTTCATCGATGTGCGTGCCTTTGGCAAGGGGTACGAGGAGTACTACACCGGCGCCCGCACCATGGGGATCAACTTCTTTAAAGGCAAGGTCGGCGGTCTCGAGATGCTGCCTGATGATAAACTCCGCGTTCTCGCCTACGACATGGAGTCTGCCACCAACATTGAATACGAGTCCGATTTGGTTGTTCTCGCCACCGCGGTCGAGCTGCCCAAGGATTCCGTGGGATTGGCCCAGAAACTCGGACTCCAGTTCTGCGGCAACAACTTTTTCCGTGAGTTGCATCCCAAACTCGGACCGGTTGAGACCGCTGTTCAGGGGCTCTTTGTCGCCGGTTGCTGCCAGGGCCCCAAAGACATTCCCGATACCGTTGCCCAGGCCAAGGGTGCTGCCGCTGCTGCCGCAGTCCCGCTAGCGCAGGGCAAGGTCAAGATCGAGCCGATCATATCCGAGGTCAATCCAGACATCTGTAGCGGCTGCGGTATCTGTGTCCCGCTCTGTCCCTACAACGCCATCAGTATGAAACCCACTGCCGATGGACCACGAGCCGAGATTGAAATGTCTGCCTGTAAAGGCTGCGGTGTCTGCACCTCGGCCTGTCCGTCTGGAGCCATCGTCCTGCATGGTTACGAGGAATCCCAGATATTTGCCCAGATTCAGGCCCTGACCGCCTAAGAGGAGAGATACGCTATGATCATCGACCAGCAAAAAATCGACGAGGCCGTCTCCACCATTGTCGGGTACGGCGGCCAGAACATTCTCAACTGTATCCAATGCGGTGCCTGTTCGTCTGTCTGCCCAGGCATCAAAGCTGGATTCCCCTTACTTTGCCGGAACCTGATTCGTCACCTGCTCAACGGTGAACTCGAGGAGATCATTGAAGATTCCTCCAGTTGGGGTTGCCAGGCCTGCAACCGCTGCACGGAGATCTGCCCGCGTGACGTACGCCCGCAGGAGGTTGTCTTTGCCTTCCGCCGGTATCAGGCAAACGAACTGGCCTTTTCCACCTCTTCAGTGACCAGCCAGATGAACTTGTATGAAACCGGCCATGCGGTTTTCACCGACCCCAGCGCCCTGCGCAAACAGGTAGGTCTGCCGGAAACAACTCCGACCTCTGCCTATGACGACAAGGCCAAAGAGGAAATTCAAACCCTGATCAACAACGGCCCCATGGGTGAGTTGGGACTCTTTTAAGGAAGGTGAGCAACATGGAAAAAATAGGATTATATCTTGGCTGTAACATTCCGATGAAGGCGCCCGACATCGAGCAGTCCATTCGTCAGATCATGCCGCCGCTGGGCATTGAGCCGGTGGACTTACAGGGAGCCTCCTGCTGTCCGGCCTGGGGAACCGCCCCTTCCTTTGATCTCAACAACTGGTGCGCGATCTCCAGCCGCAATATCACCATCGCCGAGGAGCAGGAGGTCGACATCATGACCGGCTGCAACTCCTGCTTTGGCGTACTCTCTGAGGCCAAACATTTTCTCAATGATCCCGAACGGCGGAAGGCGGTCAACACCAGCCTCGCGGCCATCAACCGTGAGTTCAAAGGCACCTCGGACATCTACCATGTGGCCCATGTACTCCATAAAAAGGTGGGCCTGGAAAAAATTCGGGAAAACCTCAAGTACAGTCTGGCTGGACTCAAGATCGCGGTGCAGACCGGCTGCCACACCCTCTGGCCCTCCGATGTCTACAAGGTCAAGGAAGAGAACCCCTTTTACCCGAGCATCCTCAGGGACCTCTGTGAAGCCACCGGCGCCACCGTGCCCCATTATTCACGCCTGGAGAGCTGTTGTGGTATGGGGGGCATGCGTTCCACCGACATGGAAAAATCGCTGGTCCTCTTTAAAGACAAGCTGATGTCCATCAAAGAGGAGACCGATGCCGATCTGGTGGTCACCACCTGTTCCTCCTGTTTCCTCCAGTTCGATATGTCCCAGCCCATTCTTAAGGAACGGGGCCTGATAGACTTCGAACCAATTCCGCCCCTCTACTATACCCAGTTACTGGCCCTGGCCATGGGCTGTGATCCGAGCCAGGTGGCTGCCATCTCGCAGATCGACCGCAGCGGTATCATCCGTGAGATTCAAAGCGAAAAACGTCTGATCAAGGAGGTGGCCTGATGTCCTTTATGCCCAATATCGTAGGCTTTGCCTGCCAGTGGTGTACCTATGCCGGTGCGGATCTTGCCGGTAACCTTCGGGCCAAGTATCCGCCCTCGATTAAGCTGATCAAGGTGCCCTGTTCCGGTCGAGTAGAGCCGGAGTATGTTCTGGAGGCCCTGGCCAATGGGGCTGACGGCGTGCTCATCGGTGGCTGCCATTTTGGCGACTGTCACTACAAAACCGGTAACTACAAGGCTGCCAACCGCATGAAGATCCTGAAAAAACTGATCGAGGATGCCGGTTTTGACTCGCGCCGCTTCCGCCTGGAGTGGATCTCCGGCGCCGAGGGCTACCGCTTTGCCGAAGTGGTGGAAGAGTTTACCAAAGAGCTGCAGGAGCTGGGCCCAAACCCGCTTAAAGGAGGAAATGGCAATGGCAAATAAAGTAAAAACCGCCTTTCTGCTGGCCGGTGGCTGCGCGGGCTGCGAGATGGCCGTGGTCGATCTCTCCGAAAAGCTGGTCGATGCCCTGGAGCATCTGGAAATCGTTTTCTGGGCCCCCACAGTTACCGACGTTAAATACAAGGATCTGGAAGAGATGGAGGACAACTCCATCGACCTGGCCTTTGTTGATGGCATGATCCGCAACACCGAGAACCTGCACACCGTCGAGGTGCTACGGAAAAAATCAAAGATTCTGGTGGCCTTTGGGGCCTGCGCAACTCTGGGTGGTATTGCCGCTCTGGGCGATCTCCATACCAACGAAGAGCTGATGGAGCAGGCCTATAAAAAGTCCTTTTCCACCGATAATCCCGACAATGTCATGCCGACCCCGGAGTATCTCCTGGATGGCAAGTACGACCTCACTATCCCGGCGCTGCTGCCTAACTGCTCCACCATCGATCAGGTGGTGGATGTGGACTACTACGTGGGGGGCTGCCCCCCGCATCCTTCCTTTGTCGGTCAGCTGGTTGGTGCCATTGTGGCTGGTGATCTGCCTCCCGCTGGCTCCTGGCTCACCGGCGGCAAGGCGGTCTGCGACACCTGCAAGCGCAACCCGGCACTCACCGGTCAGGAGCGCTTGCCCATAGGCGAGATCAAACGGACCATTGATGGCCGCCCTGATCCCAACACCTGCCTTCTGCAACAGGGGTACATGTGTTTTGGTCCGGTGACCCAAGGCGATTGTGGGGCTTCCTGCCTGAATGTGAACATTCCCTGTCGCGGCTGCGGTGGCCCCATCCCTGGTATCAAGGATTTTGGTGCCCGCTGTGTCTCCACCCTGGCTTCCAGCATGGAGAACGAGGCAGTTGCAGAGCAATTCATTGATAAATACAACGATATGGCCAAGATGTTCTACCGCTACAGCCATACGGCCTCGAAATTTAACCACCGGGTGGCCCAGCGTAAGGAGAAAGCAGCATGAAAAAGATCGAAATCAGCCCAATTACCCGCCTCGAGGGACATGGCAAGATTGCCATTTTCCTAGATGATGCCGGCAATGTGGACGACGCCTTCTTCCAGACTGTCGAGTTCCGTGGCTTTGAAAAATTCCTCCAAGGGATGCCCATGGAGGAGGTCCCGCGGACCGTTTCCACCGTCTGTGGTGTCTGTCGTGGTGTCCACTTCACGGCCTCGATGAAGGCATCTGACGGCGTCTTTGGGGTCACCCCGCCTCCGGCAGGACGCAAGCTGCGCGAGCTGTTCTTCAACGCACATTACGTAGAAGATCACTCGGTTATTCTTTACGCCTTGGGGCTGCCTGACTTTGTCGTCGGCCCTGAAGCCAATCCGGCTGAACGCAATGTGGTTGGTCTGATCAACGCCGTTGGGGCCGATGTGGGACGCGAGGTCCTGCGCAAACGTGGTCTGGCGGTAAAAATCTTTGAGCTTCTGGGCGGCAAGCCCAATCATCCGGTGGCTGCCATTCCCGGCGGCTGGTCAAAGCAGCTCAGCGAGGAGGAGCGGAAACAGATCGAGGAGTGGTCCGAGGAGCTGGTTGGACTGGGCGAGCTGACCCTGAAGGTCTTTGAGGATGTGGTCCTTAAAAATGACAAGTACATGGAGCTGGTCACCGGTGATATGTACAAGGTCGAAGTCGGCTACATGGGCTCTGTCGATGAGAACGACAACATCACCTACTATGACGGTACCCAGAAAATTATTGATTCTGAGGGCAATCTGGTGGGCTCCTTCAAGGGCAAAGAGTACCTCGATTTTATCTCCGAGCGGGTCCAGCCCTGGACATATCTCAAGTTTCCCTACCAGAAGAAGATCGGCCCCTGGAAAGGAATCGTCGAAGGTCCCGGCACCAACATCTACAGTGTCGGTCCACTGGCACGGATGAACATCGTCAAAGGCATGGATACCCCGCTGGCGCAAAAGCATTTCGAGAAATTCCACGCCACCTTTGGCGCCAAGCCGGTCCATAATGTTCTGGCCTACCACTGGGCACGTGCCATCGAACTGCTCAATGCGGCTGAGAAATGCCTCCAGCTCTCCCGTGATCCTGAAATTACCTCCAAAGAGACCTGGAACAAACCAACCTCCTGCCCGGGCGAGGGGGTAGGCGTCATCGAGGCTCCGCGCGGAACCCTGATCCATCACTACTGTACCGATGGCAAGGGGATCGTCACCGATGCCAACCTGATCGTCGCTACCACTCACAACAACGCCCCAATCAACCTGGCGGTGAAAAAGGCGGCCAAGCACTTCATCAAGAACGGTGATGTCTCCCCGGCTATGCTCAACTATGTGGAGATGGCTTTCCGTCCCTACGACCTCTGCCTGGCCTGCGCTACCCACACTGTGACCGGTGGCGGCTCACCGCTGTTGGTGGAAATCTTCGACAAGGATGGTAAGCTCTATAAGACTCTGAAAAACTTTTAAGGCTGGTCGTACCGGTGGGCACAAAAAACGTGCCCACCCTACGCACTACGTACACCAATGAAACCTCAGAGTAGATTAAAGTGGGCAGGTTGTTTCTGCCCACCGGTTGAAATCTACTCGCATAAAATGCCCCATTTTCGTTTGGTCTTGGCACCCCCGTAAAATAGGGCTACCACTCACCTGGGTTTTTCCTGGCTTGAGTACCTTTGTAGCATGAAAAAAGACCCGAGTCTGTGATCAGGGGATCGATCACAGACTCACCCTTGCATTCTGAAGAGGTCAAACAATGAAAACAGTGGTCGTTGGAATCGGTAACCCCTATCTGCAGGATGATCGCGCCGGTGTTGTGGTCATCGAGCGGCTAGAAGAGGAAGGTATTGGTTGCCAGACCGAGATGGTCCTCACCGTTGGTTTTGAAGTGATGGATAAGATCAAGGGCTATGATCAGGCAATCATTGTCGATGCCTGCATGCTGGGCCGGGAGCCGGGGGAGATTTTAGAGGTCAACGTGGACGATATCTTCACCACCCATGCCCTGGTCAACTCACACGCGGTCACTCTAGGCACGACGCTGAAGACCGGCTCTATCTGTTTTCCCGACGAGATGCCTGCCAACATTCGTATCCTGCTCATCGAGGTGAAGGATATCAAAGAATTCACCCAGCAGATGTCTCCGGAGGTGGAAGCTGCGGTGGATATTGTGGTGGAAAAAATCAAGACAATGGTCGCTGAGCAAGCGGTGGCAGGGTAAATAGCTCTTCCACCAAAGCTATGGAATTACCCCGCAGCTACGCCCTGTTGGGGTTCCTTCCTCACCACCAACCTTCATCGCTTCATGGGAGTAGGGTAGGTTGGTGGTGAGAGACGACCCCCAACAGAATAAATACTATGCATATATTTTTTGCCGCTTATTGATGCTCAGCTGAGGTTGGGAGGAAATAACAAAATACAAAGGGCTTCCGCCATTACAGTGGAAGCCCTTTTTCCATCTCAGAATTTGCCAAGAATCTTACTTTTTCATGGCCTCTTTGAGACGCTCCATAGCTTTAATAACATTCGCCTCGGAATTGAAGGCGGAGATGCGGATATAGCCCTCGCCGCAGGTTCCAAAACCAGCGCCTGGGGTACAGACTACACCTGCCTTATTCAGAAGCAGGTCAAAAAATCCCCAGGAATCCTGGCCTCCGTCGATCCAGACATAGGGCGAATTGTCGCCTCCCACATACTCATAGCCAAGCTCACTCATCGCTTTGCCGATAATCTTGGCATTACTTAAATAGCCATCAATCAATGCGGTGCACTGCGCCTTGCCCGCCTCGGAGTAGACCGCCTCGGCTGCGCGCTGTACCGGATAGGAGACACCATTGAATTTGGTGCAGTGGCGGCGGTTCCACAGCGGATGAATCGCCTGTTTGTTACCGGCAGCATCATAGGCCATGCACTCTTTGGGCACCACGGTATAAGCGCAGCGGGTTCCGGTAAAACCGGCACTCTTAGAGAAGCTGCGGAACTCAATGGCTACTTCACGGGCCCCCTCAATCTCATAGATGGAATGGGGCAGCTCCTCGTCACGAATAAAGGCCTCGTAAGCGGCATCAAAGAGAATCAGCGCCTTATTGTCACGGGCATAATCAACCCAGACCTTCAACTGCTCCTTTGTGGCGGTAGAGCCGGTGGGGTTGTTCGGAAAGCAGAGATAAATAAGGTCGACCTGCTCTTTAGGCAGATCCGGGACAAAGTTGTTTTCCTTGGTGGAGTCCAGGTAGACAATCCCCTCAAAACGCCCGTCTTTAAAGGCACCTGTACGACCGGCCATGACATTGGTGTCCAGGTAGACAGGATAAACCGGATCGGGAATGGCAATCTTGGCTTCGGTGGAAAAGAGCTCCTGAATATTACCGGTATCGCATTTGGCGCCATCGGAGACAAAGACCTCATCCGCCGCTATGTCTGCACCACGATCCTGAAAATCGTTCTTGGCGATGGTCTCACGCAGGAAGTCGTACCCCTGTTCAGGGCCATAGCCACGAAAGCTGGCAGCAGTTGCCATCTCGTCTACGCCCTTATGAAAGGCCTCGACACAGGCGGGGGGCAGGGGATTGGTCACGTCGCCAATACCGAGCTTGATCACCTCTTGCTCTGGATTCGCTGCCTGGAAGGCGGCAACGCGTTTGGCGATGTCGGAAAACAGGTAGGAAGCCTGCAGCTTGAGATAATGCTCGTTAATTGTCAACATGGCATACGTCCCTTCAAGTGTTAGCCGCGATACGCGGGATTGAGTTTGTCATTCAAATAAATAATTGAGCCACCCTACAGGGTGCCTGAGATTTTCGCAAGCAGACTGGCAGGGGGTATTGAGAATGCCCCCCAAGCCGGATCGAAAAAATATAATTATTCAAGGTATTCTAGAGGGTTACCCTCACACGGTCCGTAAAATCAAAATCCCCGGAATTGAAATCATAGTTCATATGTCCGGCATCGATTTTCATATTCGGAGCCTGGATATAGACCTTGCCCGGGCTAATCAGCGTTTTTTTGGCGTCATCATACTCCAACCGTTCGGAAAGCAGAACCTGCTCAACGGTCGGCTTGGTGATACGCACATCGTCTCGAAGCACTAAATACCGGGTATCCATGCGGTAGGAGCCTTCACGGCTTTCTATATCAATGGGTTCCCGCTTGGCACCAACGTACTTGGCGTCAACGCCCTGCATATCAATTTGTTGGTCAAACTCGCCAGTGAAGGCACGCTTGGCTGTTATCTGCCACTCTTCAACGCCCTGACTGGCCAAGGTCATGGTTACCTTCTCCATGACGAAGTTCTTGCTGGCAGACTCTTCCTGGGGTTGCGCGAGCTTGGAATTATAGCCCCCCCGGGGAGTAAGAAAGGCCCCCAGAAGCGGATGCCAGAAGGGACTTGTGAGTAAAAGCAAGAGCGGCAACAGCCAGAGAAGATTGCGCGGGTTTTTCAGCATCATCGATCGAATTTGGCCCGCATCTTCGCCTGGTTGCCCTGGGATTCGATGATAAGATCACAGATCTCACGTACTGCCCCAAAGCCGCCGCTATGCTCGGTGGTATAATGGACGCGCTGGCGAATTTCCTCCACCGCATTGGCGGGAGCCGCTGCCAGTCCGACCCGGTTAAGCAGGGGCATATCCATAAGATCATCGCCCATATACGCCGTTTGTGGCGGGCGCAGACCGGTTTCCTTGAGAATACTCTCATAAGCCCCCAGCTTATCCGAGTGCCCCTGAAAGACATAACTCAGCCCCAGGTCCTTGGCGCGGCGCTCCACCATGGGCGAGGTGCGGGCGGTGATAATGCCAACCTTGACCCCACTGTCCTGAAGCAAACGCAGCCCCAGTCCGTCCTGGGTATTAAAGCACTTGGACTCGACACCATCCGAGGAATAAATCAGAGTACCATCGGTGAGGACACCGTCCACATCAAGCAGCAGCAGTTCCACCTGCTTGGCGCGAACCAGGACCGATTTCCAGGCCTCTGAACGAATTATTGGCTTATTGCGATTCATGGATCTATTCCTCAGGGCTTCTGTCAACTCACAATCGGTGGGATAGCCCCCACCAGGGATACCGCAATCAGACATTGACCACTCCTTCCACAGCCTGACGTACAGCCAGCAGTTGTTTCAGCAGCGATTCGACCTGATCCAGTGGCAATGAATTGGGCCCATCGCAGAGCGCCTTGTCCGGATCGGGATGCACCTCGATAAAAAGACCATCGATGCCCACGGCCATGGCCGCCCGGGCAAGCGGTGGGATGAACTCGCGCTGGCCTCCGGAACTGCCACCGGCACCACCGGGCAACTGCACCGAATGAGTGGCATCGTAGACCACGGGGTATCCGTAAGAACGCAACACCGCCAGCGAACGCATATCAACCACCAGGTTGTTGTAACCAAAACTGGCCCCGCGCTCGGTGAGCATGATCTTTTCAGTGCCCGAGCCCTTGAGCTTATTGACTGCGTTCTCCATATCCCAGGGAGAGACAAACTGGCCCTTTTTGACGTTAATCACCTTGCCGGTTTTGGCGGCGGCGGCAAGCAGGTCGGTCTGGCGGCAGAGAAAGGCGGGGATCTGAATAATATCCAGACATTCAGCAGCCAAAGGAGCCTGGGAAGGCTCATGGATATCTGAGACCACAGGCACCGACATCTCTTCACGCAGACGCCCCAGAATCTCCAGCCCCTTTTCAAGGCCGGGTCCCCGGTAGGAGGAGAGCGAGGTTCGGTTGGCCTTGTCAAAAGAGGCCTTGAACACGTAATTGATGCCCAGGCGGCTGGTAATGGCCTTCATTTCCTCGGCTACCTCACGCGCCAGTTCTTCGCTTTCCAAGGCACAGGGACCAGCCAGCAAGAGCAGGGGAGCGCCAGGACCGACGTTCAGTGCTCCCAGAGGTGTGGGCGCAATCTCAACATTTTTCATGCGATCAGGCCTTGGTGCTTTCTTTGTTGGCAATGGACGCCTTGATAAAGTCGCGGAAGAGTGGGTGCGGCTTCATCGGTTTGGACTGGAACTCGGGATGGAACTGACAGCCCAAAAACCAGGGATGGTCGGCGAGTTCGACAATTTCCACCAGGGTGTTATCGGGAGAGGTACCGCTGACAATGAGCCCGGCCTCTTCGAGTTGATCACGGTAGGCGTTGTTGAACTCGTAACGATGGCGATGACGCTCGCTGATCTCCTCATTGCCGTAGGCAGCGGCTGCATGGGTGCCCTCTTTCAGGGTACAGGGATAGGCGCCCAAACGTAGGGTACCGCCCATGTCGGAGTTCTTATCGCGTTTTTCGACCTTACCGGAACGGAAATCAAACCATTCGGTCATAAGGTAGATCACCGGATGCGGGGTGTTCGGGTTAAACTCCACTGAATGCGCGCCCTCAATTTTGGCAATATTGCGGGCAAACTCAACCACGGCCAACTGCATCCCCAGACAGATACCAAAGAAGGGGATCTTGCGCTCACGGGCATAGGTCACCGCGTGGATCTTTCCTTCCATACCTCGGCTGCCAAAGCCACCGGGCACGAGGATACCGTCGCAGTTGTCCAGCTTTTCCAGCTCGGTGCCGTCTTCCAGACCATCGGCGCTGATATAGGTCAGCGTCACCTTGGCATCATTGGCGATACCGCCATGGATCAGGGCCTCATGGAGTGATTTATAGGATTCAGTCAGGTCGACGTATTTGCCGGTAATACCGATGTTGACGACCTTCTTGGGATTATTGATCTTACGGACCAAGCGCTCCCAGGGTTCGATATTGGGGGAACCGGTCCAAATGCCCAGTTTCTCGAGAATGCGCTCATCCACCCCTTCCTGACGCAGTTTGGCGGGCAGCTCATAGATTGTATCCACGTCGATGGCCGAGATTACCGCGTTGGCGTCCACGTTACAGAAGAGTGCGATCTTCTTTTTCAGATCATCGGAGAGCGGCTCCTCTGTGCGGCACATGAGAATATCGGGTTGAATTCCGGAGGCCAACAGCTCTTTCACCGAGTGCTGGGTGGGCTTGGTTTTAATCTCACCGGCGGTCTTAATGTAGGGGACCAGGGTCAGGTGAATAAAAAGAGTGAACTCCTTCCCCAGGTCGGTACGGAGCTGGCGAATGGCCTCAATAAAGGGTAACCCCTCGATATCACCCACGGTACCGCCAATTTCAATGATGGCCACATCGGCTGAGCCGTCAAGCTGGAGCACCGCCTCTTTGATCTCATCGGTGATATGGGGAATAACCTGGACCGTCCCACCCAAATACTCGCCCCGACGTTCTTTCATGATCACCGAATAGTAAATCCGGCCCGAGGTGTAGTTGTTCTGCTGACCCATAACCGCGTTGGTATACCGCTCGTAGTGGCCCATATCCAGATCGGTTTCCGCACCATCATTGGTGACGTAGACCTCGCCGTGCTGAAAGGGGTTCATGGTACCGGGATCCACGTTGATATACGGATCAAGCTTTTGAAAGGTGACGGTAAGCCCGCGTGCTTCGAGCAGGGTTCCAATGGAGGCAGCGGAAAGCCCCTTGCCCAGGGAAGAAAGGACTCCACCGGTAATAAAAATAAACTTAGTCTTCTTGCTGAGGGAAGCTTTCATACGGTTACCTTGCTGGAGGTGGGGAAAAATCTGAATCCGTGGCGGAGAATGATTGCTCACGGATTCAGGAAACAAGAAAGGCAGCAAAAAGCTGCCTATGTGATCGGGATCAAAGTATACCCGATGATGGTCGGGTTGACAAGTCTAGCGAAACGGGAATCCGTGAGAACTACAGGGTGTCTGGAATAATTAGATTTTTCAATCAAGGTCAAGGATTCGGAGTCTTCACCTACCTTCGAGGATACAATTTTCAGCATGGTGAGGCAAGCGTCAAACTCCGCGAGGTTGGCAGAAAAAGCAATTTATTCAAGATTCCCTCTCCAATTATGAAGTGACGCCAAATAGGGGCTTTACGTCCGTCAAAAATCAGGCCCCTTGTGGAGACCAGAGCTCCTCAACCATCTCGATCAGTCCCCGATGCTGAATCTCACTCAAGTCGATAAAAGGTGAGTTGTCATAGGTGGTGTCTCGATTTTCAACCACCAGTACCTTGGCGTCTTTGCTTAAGGTATGGGTGTGCCAGACCGCCTGTTTCACGTTATAAACCTGGCCGGGAACCAGAGGCTCGGCATACACCCGCTCTATGGTTTCCGCACCCTCACCGACAAAAAGAATGCAGCGCCCGCTCAAAAGCACAAAGACCTCGTCGGTCTCGTTGTGGCGCTGCATACGGGTCAGGTTTTCCGGGAGCAGATCATCGCTGAAATTAAGGATCGCCACCCGCCACGAGGCATAATCAACCAAAGGCTGGTAACCAACAGCGTCATGGCGTTTGACTTCAAGGATACTCGTAGGAGCACTTTTCATGGTTTACAGGGGCAGGATTTGTTTAATGAGTTTGTCGCTGTGTACAATTTCCGTAGGCTGCCGTCGCGACAGTGGCGAAAATGATAGCTGGTTTATGATACGCTCATCTACCATCAGAGAACACCACCGGCAAGAAAAAGGTTGATGAAAACCAGGCCAAATTACGGAAAATCAAATTCCTGCCCCCCCTTGAAAACCTAAGGTTTTCCTTGACCTTTTCAGGAACTTGCATGTATACATCGAGCATGGACAAGTCGTTTTCTCCCACTCCTTTTCACCTGATTTTTGTCGCTGCATTCACCCCTTTTTACTTCGCTTAAATGAGGCCTGTTATGTTCACTCACACCCGTTTTGTTGTTGCGGCATGTGTCACCAGCTCACTTCTCTTTCTGGCAGGATGCAGCCCCAAACAGGTTGCTCCGTATTCCGGTAACGGCAACGGCAGCAGCCAAGTGCCCCCCCAAGAAAGTACACAACCCACCATGGGGACCATTACCGAAGAGATGCTTCCGGCGGTGGAAAGCCTTGATGCAACCGGGGAGGGGACAAGCGGCAGCTTTGCCGAAGGGATGGATCAGCAGAGCGAGGCATATAAACGTGCCTATGGCCGTAGCACCCCCAACTTCAAACCGATCTACTTTGATTACGACCAATCCCTTGTTCGCGGTGACCAGATTCCCACCATGGAATACAACGGCAGTTATCTCCGTGACACCCCTGGCTCACGTGTACTCATCGAAGGCAACACCGATGCTCGTGGAACCAACGAATACAACCTGGCCCTGGGAGAACGCCGTGCTGCAAGCGCTAAAAAATACCTGATTGAGTTCGGTATCGAAACGAGTCGCATCCGCACCGTCAGCTACGGTGAGGAGCGCCCTCTCTTCCCCGGTACCGGCAAAGACGACTATGCCCAGAACCGGCGGGACGATTTTATCCTGGAGTAAGCTTCCCCTTTTACCCGAACATTCCCCCGAATCCGTGACGGAGGATGGCAACTGAACAACACATCTTTTTAATAAGACGACGTATTTTTACAAATTCATGTATTGTTCAGTTGCACCCGCCGCCCTTTGGGGCATCCATTAGCACGCCACCTTCATTGCCTGCAACATACCGATAAAGTTTACTTTAATCGGCATATCACAAACATCGAAACTGGCGCACTGATAAATGCTCACGGATTCAGGATTCCTTTTTAACCGGCAGTTCTTCTTTGAAGAGCTGCCGGTTTTTTTTATCTCCCCCTGACGAAATTTTAACAATGATTTTCTTTCTTATTCTGTTTTCATTTCCCCTTGACATGCGAATGATTATCAAATACATTTAGGAAAAATTTCCACAGAGGGAAAATGGAAAAAAAATTACGAATGACCCATCAGCGTGAGATTATCCTTGATGAACTGCGGAGGTGCCGATCACACCCAACGGCAGATGAACTCTACGAGCGGATCAAGAAGAAACTGCCCCGTATCAGCCTGGCCACGGTGTACCGCAATCTTGAGATACTCTCTGAAGTGGGACTTATTACAAAACTGGAGATCAGCGGACGCCAGAAACGTTTCGACTGGGATGTCCAGGATCACGATCATGTTTACTGCACCGAATGTCACCGGGTGGATAATATCCCCACAGCCACAACCACCTGCCTGCCTGTGGACCCTGATCAGCAGAAGGGGTATCAGATCACCGGATGCAGAATTGAATTTTACGGACTTTGTCCTAACTGCCAAAAACCGAGAAAAGTACAAAAGTTTAAAGGAGATAAAGATATGGCCTGCAAATCATGCACAACCGGTTTGAGCGACACTCAACGTCAGGTCCTCGAGGCCTTTGCCAAGAGTGAGGAAGCATGCGGCTCAAAAGACATCGCTGCAGCAACAGGAATGGAGTCAAAAAAAGTTAGCTGCCAGATTACAGCTCTGAAAAAGAAAGGTTTTGTCAGCAGCCCGGTACGCTGCAAATACGAGATCACTGATGAGGGGAAAAGCCAGCTTTCCTGCTAACCTGTCTTCCCCCTGAGAGGGTCTTTTTTGCCCTATATGGGCGCTATATTTATTTATCAACCTGATTTCAACAAGAGGAGATTCACATGTCCTTTCTCGTTACCCAGGAAGCTCCGGATTTCACTGCCACTGCAGTCATGGCGGATAACTCTATGAACCCGGATTTCAAACTCTCTGATTATCGCGGCAAGTACGTGATCCTGTTTTTCTATCCCCTGGACTTCACCTTTGTATGCCCTTCAGAGATTATTGCCTTTGATCGGGCTCTTGAAACATTCAAATCAAAAAACTGTGAAATTATCGGTGTTTCCATCGATTCTCAGTTCTCTCATTGGGCCTGGAAAAACACACCTATCAAACAGGGGGGCATCGGGAACATTCAGTACCCCCTGGTGGCTGATCTCGATAAAAATATCTCTCGCCAGTACGGTGTCCTCCTTGAGGAGGGTATTGCATTGCGTGGTACCTTCCTGATTGACAGGGATGGCATTGTTCGTCATGCCGTCGTGAACGACCTGCCTCTGGGCAGGAATATCGACGAGGCCCTCCGCATGGTCGACTCCCTGCAGTTCCATGAGAAACATGGCGATGTCTGCCCTGCCAATTGGCAGGAAGGCAAGGACGCCATGACCCCAACGGCAAAAGGTGTTGCCGATTACCTTTCCAAACATGACAAATAAGACCATTCATATCCGGTTAAACACAAAGAAAATCAATTTGTCTCTTTCATAACAGGGGAATATGATTTATTCTTTTTAGTGTTTTGCCGGTAAAGGGTAAAGATCGCGAAGATTTTTCCCCCAGAGAGTCTCGTGCTTGCAGTACGGTGCATTGGTGCAATGTTGTGTCCAGACGTGCAACTTTGCAGGCATCGTTTTTCCACTGCGCACTAGAGCGAGACCGCCAAAAATTCTTCAAATTGAGGAGAAAAGCAATGACTAAAGTAAACGAAGTATACAAATGCGCACTCTGTGGAAACATTGTTGAAGTCCTGCATGCCGGCGCTGGTGAGCTGGTCTGTTGCGGCCAGGCCATGGACCTAATGACCGAAAACACAGTTGATGCTGCCAAAGAAAAGCATGTCCCGGTCATCACAAAAGTGGACGCGGGATATAAAGTCGCTGTTGGTTCCGTAGCTCACCCGATGGAAGAGAAACATTATATTGAATTTATTGAGCTGATTGCCGACGGCAAAGTCTATCGCCAGGCCTTGAAACCCGGTGATACCCCCGAGGCAACCTTCTGCATTCAGGCGGAAAACGTATCCGCCCGTGAATACTGCAACTTGCACGGGTTGTGGAAAGCCTGATCGTAAGCGATCACGGGGTACCGAATCTGCGCTGTTATCGGCCTGTTTACGTACAGGCGTACGTACAGGCGTACGCGGCACAGGCCGATGCCTAGCATCTCCGGCACCCCGCAACCGCTTACAGATTCCATCATAGGGGTTCCCTCAGGAGCCTCTGATCTTTTGATCCAAATCACTACGAGGAAAAAAATGAAGAAATACATTTGTGTTGTGTGTGACTACGAGTACGACCCCGCAGCCGGTGATCCTGACAATGGTGTAGCTGCAGGAACCGCCTTCGAAGATATCCCTGAAGATTGGGTCTGTCCGGTCTGTGGTGCAGGTAAAGATCAGTTTGAAGAGGCCTGATTTTTAGACCTGAATCGGTGAATCGGTGACCACCCGCCGTCAGGATTCTGGTCAGAGCCCTCCTCTCTTTAAGGGAGGAGGGCTTTTTCCAAACGAATCTGCATTCTTTCGCATTCTAACCTGCCCCATCTTTCCATGGCTTCTTTCATGGAACCCCCAGTATCGTTCTTCTCCTATCGTTTCGTATCATTCATACACCACTCTTTGAGGTGAGCATCATGCAGAAAACTGTTTTTTTCGCATTCCGAGATAACCCTCTCTGCTTTATTCATGTCCTTTTAAATGCTCTGGATATGGCGGAGAAGGGAATGGAAGGAAAAATTGTTCTGGAAGGGGAAGCTGTGACCCTGGTCCCGATCATGGCAGAACCCGGTCATTTCCTTCATCCGCTCTACACCAAGGCAAAAGCACAGGGACTTATCGTCGGTGCCTGCAAGGCCTGTTCAGCCAAATTGAAGGTAACCGAGGCTGTGAGCAAGGAAGAAATAGCGCTTATTGGTGAGCTGGCCGGGCATCCGGCGATGTCTGACTTTATCTCCCAAGGGTACACCATCCTCACATTCTAACCCGAATTGCTCTTGAACATTTTTTCCGCCATTAAAGGGTGTCATGAATAATTAGATTTTTCAATCAAGGCCAGGTAAGCGCCAGACTCAGCGGGATTGGCAGAAAAAGCAATTATTCAAGATGCCCTACAGTATGTACCTGAACATGCGCAAATGGGCTAGTGTGTGGTGCGGCGTGTGGGAGGGCCATGCAGGAGAGAGGTAGTCTCAATACTCTGATAAGTCCTTTTTCCGGCCTCTTACAATCAACAACGCCCTGCATTCCTTGATGGAATCCAGGGCGTTGTAGGCATCTTGGCTCAACATTTGGCTGAGCAGGACAATCAATTATTCAGCAGTTTCTTACTCGTCACGGCAGCAGGAAGTATGCAAGACATGCTGGTACATGGCCTCCACAACTTCGTCTGCGGTGAGTTGAGTAGAATCTATCGTTATTGCGTCTAACGCAGCAGCCAGGGGAGCTAGGCTGCGTTCCCTGTCATCTTTGTCCCGCTGAATAATCTGGGCAAGCAGTTCAGCCTCATTGACCGACTCACCTTTGCTTTGCAGCTGGGCAGAGCGCCTTTGGGCTCGCTCCTCAGGGCTGGCATCCAGAAAAAACTTCCAGGCGGCATCTGGAAAAACCACTGTTCCGGTATCGCGGCCTTCAGCGACGATACGCCCCTCTTTACCAATCTCCTGCTGGAGTCGAGTCAGGGTCTGGCGGACAGAGGGCAGTCCCGAATACTTGGAGGCAAGCATCCCCATCTCCGGAGTACGTAACTCAGGCCCAATCTCGTCTCCATTCACCACTACACGGACATCGTCACCGCCTGCCTGAGGCGGCAGGAGTTCCATGGTCATGGAATCCAGCAGATCGCTGAGTTCCGGCGTTTCTTTTGCTTCCAATTCATTCTTATGGCACTGGAAAGCAACAGCCCGATACATGGCACCGGTATCCAGGTAGGTGAAATAAAGCCTGGCGGCAAGAGCTCGGGAAGCGGTTGATTTACCGCCTCCGGAAGGGCCGTCAATGGTGACAATACGTTTACGAATGGACATAACCTAAATCCTGGAGACACTCGCCAAGGGCTGTTACAAAACGTTGATTCTCAGCCTCGGTTCCCACGGTGATGCGAATAAAATTGGGGTAACCGTATGCTTTCATAGAACGCACAATAACCCCCTTATAGAGCATAGCCTCGTAGAGTTTGGTGGCATCTCCCTGCACATCAATAAGAAAAAAATTGGTGTACGAAGGGTAGGGGATACAACCAAGTTTGCTCACCTCTTGACTGAGCCAGGCCCGTCCATCGCGAGTACCGCTCAAGGTTCGCTCGTAATGTTCCACATCCACAAGCGCTGCCAAGGCCCCAGCCTGGGCGGGCAGGTTGATGTTAAAAGGTTGCCGCACCCGGTGCAGCATGGAGGCTAGATCACGATGCATGATCCCAAAGCCAACCCGCAGGCCAGCCAGGCCAAAGGCTTTGGAAAAAGTTCGCATGCCTACGACTGCTGGAATATCGGCACAGTTTGCAATATATCCCAGCAGATCAACCCGTTCTTCAGGATCAACAAAATCCACATAGGCCTCATCGAGCACCACGATCACCGACTGGGGGAGTGCGCGTAAAAAGCCATCAAACTCTTCCCTGGTGATGAGTGTCCCCGTGGGATTATTGGGGTTGTCGATAAAAATAAGGCGGGTACGCTCGGTCACTGCCGCCAGGATAGCCGTCAAGTCATGGCGCATATCCTTGAGCGGAATAACAACATTTTCCCCGCCACGTACCTGGACAAACTTCTGATACATGAGAAAGGAAGGGTGGCTGGTGATAACCATATCGCCACTGCCCACACAGGCTTTGACCAAAAATTCGATCACCTCGTTGGAGCCGTTGCCCAGCACGATTTCTTCCGGCGCACAGCCTACCCATTTTGCCAAGGCTTCAGTAAGGTAATAGCTTGATCCATCCGGGTAGCGGTGAAGGTTGGTCAGCATTTGGCCAATGGCTTCCACGGCCTTGGGCGAAGGTCCCCAGGGGTTTTCGTTGGAGGCCAGCTTGATAGCGTTTGTTACCCCGTACTCCCGCTCCAACTCATCCATGGGTTTGCCGGGAGGGTAGGGGACGATATCACGAATATTTTGAGGAACTGTGAGTTGCATAATCAGGCGATAACCGGTTTTTTGCCGACCACTCCGGCACGTTGTTCAAGGTTGTAGGCTGCTTTCAGTAAAACCTCTTCATTAAAGTGGGTTGCCTGCAACTGCATGCCAATGGGCAGGCCGTTACTGCTGAAACCACAGGGAACCGACATACCGGGGATACCGGCAAGGTTTGCTGAAAGCGTTAAAATATCAGAAAGATACATGGCAAGTGGGTCATCCGCCTTTTCCCCCATTTTCCAGGACGGCGTGGGACAAACCGGGGATACCATTAGATCACACTGAGCAAAGGCCTTGGCAAAGTCATCCTTAATCAGGGTCCGCACCTGGGAAGCTTTTTTATAAAAGGCATCATAATAGCCTGAGGAAAGTGCATAGGTACCAATGAGAATACGTCGCTTGACTTCCTCACCAAATCCCTGGGAGCGGGAACGGTTGTACATCTCGATCAGCGAATCGGCCTCCTTATCGCGAAAACCATAGCGAACACCGTCAAAGCGCGCCAGGTTGGAGCTGGCCTCGGCCGGAGCGATGAGATAATACACCGCCACGCAGTAATCGGTATGGGGCAGGTTAACCTCAACAATCTCGGCCCCCGCTTCCTGGAGCATGGTTATCCCCTCACGCACGGATTTTTCCACCTCGGGGTCAAGCCCCTGGCCAAAATACTCCTGGGGAATCCCCACCTTCACCCCGCCCAGCCCATCGGTTAACGAGGCAGTAAAGTCGGGAACATCAACCTTGATCGAAGTCGAATCAAGAGGATCATGTCCGCTTATGGCATTCATCATCAGGGCACAGTCACGCACATCCTTGGTCAGCGGACCGACCTGATCAAGCGAGGAGGCAAAAGCCACCAGTCCATACCGGGAGACACGGCCATAGGTCGGTTTCATGCCCACGGTACCGCAAAGTGATGCCGGCTGCCGAATGGAGCCACCGGTATCTGACCCCAGGGTTGCAAAACACTCATCCGCTGCCACGGCCGCAGCCGAGCCACCGCTGGAACCTCCGGCCACGTACCCAAGTTTCCAGGGATTATGTGGGGTGGAAAAGGCGCAGTTTTCACTGGTGGATCCCATGGCAAACTCATCCATGGCCAGTTTCCCCAGCAGTACGGAACCGGCATCGTTGAGCTTGAGGACTGTTGTTGCGTCGTAGGGCGCGACAAAATTTTCCAGCATGCGTGAGCCGCAGGTGGTGGGCATGGTGGTGGTGCAGAGCACATCTTTAATAGCCAGGGGCACACCGCAAAGCGAACCTCCCTGACCATTTTTGCGCTGGCTGTCGGCTTCTTCGGCCTGGCGCAACGCGCCTTCGCGATCCAGCGCCAGATAGGCCTGGACCTTGGGTTCCACCTGGTCGATGCGGTTGAGCACGGCTTCGGTCAGAGCCACCGAGGTGGTCTCTCCGGAGTCAAGCAGATCCAGGGCCTCATGTACGGTTAATGCAGAGAGTTCCATGGGAGCGTGTATGTTAAAAAGGGAAGGGATGTTGTAAGAGCAGATTCGATCAGCTGATTACGCGGGGAACAACAAAGGCTTCGCCGTTCTGATCCGGACCATTTTGCAAGGAACGATCGCGATCCAGGGAAGGACGAACTTCGTCTTCACGAAAGGCGTTCACCACGTTCTGGGTATGCGTGGTCACTGGGACACCTTGGGTATCAAGTTCATCAAGTTTTGCCACATAGGACAAGATGGAGTCGAGTTGACCGGTCATGCGGTCCACATCGTCCTCAGACAGGTCAAGACGGGCCAGTTTGGCCACGTGCTGCACTTCTTCACGGGTAATTTTCATAGCTCTTTCAAAAAAAATGACTCAAAGGACTGGGCGTTGCAAACCTGTAAACTGTAACGAAAATACAGCTACTGTTTATACAGCGAACGCGCGGAAAGAACAACCCCTGCAAAAATCTCGACCAGCTCTGGATCAAACTGGGTTCCTGCACAGCTGCGCAGTTCACCAATTGCCTCGGGAACGGAAAGGTTTTTTCGGTAATTACGGCGGGAAGTCATGGCATCGTAGCTATCGACGATGGTGATAATGCGGGTCAGGGTATCGATCTCATCGGCTCCGATTCCATCAGGGTAGCCGGTACCGTCGAGCCGCTCATGGTGATGACGAATAATAGCCTGTTCACGGTCCATGAAACTGAGTGGTTCGATTATACTGGCCCCAATGGAGGGGTGTTTTTTAATCAAGGCCCACTCTTCAGGGGTGAGGTTGCCCGGTTTTCGTATACAGGAAAGATCAATAACCAGCTTGCCGATATCGTGAAACTGGGAAGCACGCCGCAAGACCAGCATATCTTCGGCACAGAGCCCGGCGGACTGGCCCAGGAGCATGGCCAACTCGGTGACGCGCACTGTATGCCCGGCGGTATAGCCATCTTTTTCCTCCATGGCCGCCTGCAGGCTGGACATGATCTGGACAGTGGCATCCTCAAGGTGGTTGCTGTATCTCTCAAGAAGCTGATTTTTCTCTTCAAGCTCCCGGGTTTTGGCCTCCACCTCCACCTCAAGCTGCTTTTTATAAGCCTTTTCCTGAAGCAGAAACTGACGTTTTTCCACCGCCTGTTTCACCTTCACATGAAAGAGTTCAATATCTGCAATAGGCTTGGTAAGAAAGTCGTAGGCTCCGAGGTGGATGGCTTTCACCGCATAGTCCATCGAGCCGACGCCTGTTAGAAAAAGAACAGGGATATCAATAGATTGCTCATTAAGCTGTTCCAATGTTTCAAACCCGTCCATGTCGGGCATATTGATATCTAGAACAATGACGTCAAAGTCATCGGAGACCTGCTCCAAGACCTGTCGCCCCGATTCAACCGCCACCACCTCGTGATCAAAAAGGTGAAGAATTTTTTGAATCGCCAAGCGGACGAGACTATCATCATCGGCTACGAGAATCTTTGACCCCATACATCATCCTGAACGATCGGGAACAATAAAGTGCGCTGAAAGGCTGGCGCGAAGAGCCTGCCAGGCCTCGAACTGTGGTCTGTGTAGTTTCCCACAAAACGTGAATTGAGAAAAGATTAAATCTCATTCAAGCTCAACTCGAGGACATTTTTTGATGATTTCGGGGAAAAAACAGGCAAAAGGTGTTCGTAACCTCCTCACTTTTAGGGGTGCACTAAAGAAATCAGAGTTTCGGGAACACCAGGCGGGCCATGGGTGCCGCGGTAGCGCACAAAGAGATTATCTCCCTGGCGAAACCAGTATTCCGCCGACCAAAGCCCTGAAAGTAACCCTTCCAGACGAATAACCACCTTATTTGCCAGCACCTCACTGCCATCACTCTCGACCAGGCGCCCGCTTCCCTGACGCTCTGCCTTTAGGGTCAAGGCGTCCAGGTTGTCAGGACGAACGGTCCAAAAACTGGTGCTGTCCTCTTTGCGCTCTTCCATACAGCGTAAGGAAAACGACAGGGGCTGATACCAGGGACGTTTATCTATTTTCTCGGTTTTATTGATTTTCCTCCCCTCAAAAACACCCGAGTATACCAAGGTGTTCCCTTGACGCTCCACCTGAATATCGATATCCGGGGTCTTGGTGTAATGCCAGGACAGGGTGGCCCCCTGGGGAGTATTCACACTGACAAAGACTTCTTCCTTCTGGCGCTGGATGACAGTAAGGGTAACCTCTTCAGGCTCGGTCTCAAGTTGCCAGACAAACACAAAACTGTCATCACCCGTCCGCTCCTGATACAACACTTCCCGGATTGCCCCCAAAGCTGTGGAAAGTTGGAAAGTGAAGAGGCAGGCTCCCACAACGAAGAATAAGACAGAGGGCCGACAAAAAATGATTTTCATAGGAGTTCACTGGCGAGCATGGCCAGTTCGGAACGCTCGCCTTTTTCAAGGTTCACATGGGCATACAAAGGCTGCCCCTGCATCTTTTCGATCAGGTGGCTCAAACCATTTGATTGGGTATCAAGATAGGGGTGATCAATCTGGTGAATGTCACCGGTCAAAACCACCTTCGTTCCCTCGCCAGCCCGTGTAATGATAGTCTTGACCTCATGCGGCGTGAGGTTTTGCGCCTCATCAACGATCATATACATATGCACCAGACTGCGGCCTCGAATATAGGCCAGGGGTTCGATAATCAGACGTTTTTCCTCCTGAAGCCGCTCCAGAACCTGTCCCATTTCACTCTGATCGGAAAACTGGCCACGAATCACCGCCAAATTATCGTACAGTGGCTGCATGTACGGCCCAATTTTGGAGTTGATATCGCCGGGCAAATAACCAATATCTTTGTTGGACAGGGGAACAATGGGGCGAGCCAGCATGATCTGACGATATTGAAACCGCTGCTCAAGCGCGGCAGCCAGTGCCAAGAGGGTTTTTCCTGTCCCCGCCTTCCCGGACACAGTGACCAGCGGCACTTCCGGGTTACAGAGGGCGTGCACCGCAAAACTTTGCTCCGCATTTCGGGGTGTTATGCCGTAGACTGTGGCCCGTTGAATCTTCTCCAGCCGTTTATCTTCCTGCTTATGGGTGGCCAGAACGGATTTTCGTCCGTTGCGTAGTATCAAATACTCATTGGCCAGCAACTCTTCACTCGTCTCTAAAAGGTTGATACCTACCCCTTCCGGTGCACCGTGCAGCGCATCAATCAGGTGAGAGTCCACCTCTTCCATGAGGCGGCAGCCACTATATAACCCACCGATATTTTTAACATGGTCGGTAGTATAATCCTCCGCCATCAAGCCAACCGACTTCGCCTTCATCCGCAGGTTGACATCCTTGGTCACCAGAATATAGCGCCTGGAAGGATTTTCTTTAGCCAGGGAGTAACCGATATTTAATATCTGATGATCGGGCTTAGAGGCTGAAGGGAAATGTTGTCGCAGATCCTCATGGGTTTGCTGCTCAAGTTTAATGGAGACCCGGCCTTTGTCAGGTCCGATCTGCACACCTCCATTGAGCAGTTTGCCCGCGCTGAGATTGTCCAGGGTGCGGACAAATTCTCGAGCGTGGTAATTTACCGTTTGATTCCCTTTTTTGAACTGATCGAGTTCCTCGAGAACGGTTATGGGGATAACGACATCATGTTCCTGGAAATGATTTATGCATGCCGAATCATGAAGAATGACATTGGTATCCAGGATAAAGGTTTTGGGGGAGGAGCTGTTGGTCATGGGCGACTCGTTCCTCGGTTTGGGGGGATTGACAAGGGAGAGTAAACCGGTGCAGGCACCGCAGGGGTTGCCCGGGGGCCGGTTCGACAAAAAGACAGAGTGCGTCAATGGTTAAAGGGGAATCGAGTAGAGGTTCAAAAAAATCCAACAAGCTGGTGTGTACCCGATCCTTGGTTTTTCCACCGGCCATACGCGATGTCAGGGTGAAGTGAAACCTATACTGTTCAAATACATAGGGATAGCCCCAAAGTTCAAGGTTTTTCTTCTCCTGACCACTGAGCTGAGCGGCCTTACGCCTGGCGAGTTCACTGGGTTTAAGGGGGGCGCGGAAGCGATCAAAGGCGCGGGTGCATAGAGATGACAATCCCTGCAGGGCCGCAGAGTGCCGGACCGGTCGCAGGCAGAAAAAATTATCCAGCTGAGAAACCATCAAGGGGGCAATGGAGATTTGGCGCTGTTGTTCAACAAAGCTTTTCATCGCCCTGACCAGATCCTCTTCCAAGAGACCTTCTTTGAGCCTGAACGGTGCCACGATGGTTGCATGAAACCCATAACGGGCCGGTGTACGTGTAATATCGACAATGGTTTCAGCATCCAGAGCACGAAAGGCGGGCTGTGCCAACGATACTCCACTCACAGCATCCCGGCCAAGCCAGCGGCACCCCTGCAGCCAGAGCGGAGAGGTTGGAGGTGGAGCAAAAAAAAGAGCGTATCTCATAGAAACTCAACAAAACAAAAGTTTATGGAATACTTAAACAGCTACATTCGATGAATCTACTATGGGCAAGTGGTTTTAACCCTGAGTTATAAAATGGTTATGATTCTGTAAAAAAGAATCTTTCCCAGCTCTTCCTGATCAAAATATAACAGCAGATTAACTTCAATATAACAGCAACCTTCTAGATAAGGTCCACATCTGCTTGGTTCCCTGAATAAATAGTAACTCTAGAGTAAACGGGTTTGAGTTTCCTTTCAGGCAAGCGCAATATAAGCAAGGAAAGGAGCGCTCCATGTCCAAATTGCTTGTGGTCATTATAGATGGACTCTGTACTGAAACCCTGGCATGTGCCCATGTTCCCAGCCTGGATGGGTTGGCTCGACGTGGCATTCAGGGAGGGCATTTGCAAACGCAGCATGCAGCCCTCACCCTCCCCAATCTTATAAGTCTCTTTACCTCTCTGCCTTCTGAGGAGCATGGCGTGCTTTCTAACAGCGGCTCTGCCATTCTTTCCCCGCTGGCTACGCCTCTTTTTTCTCTGCTTCGCTACCGTCAGCAAAATATAGCTGCCTTTTACAGCAGTGATCGTCTCCGTAATATCTTTCCCATGGGATCTCTGCAGACTGGCGTCCTGATCAACTCGCAATCCATCCGCAACGTTGATCAGGAACTCAGCCAGCAGACAGCCCGGCACCTGCAGCGGGAAAAACCGGACTGCTGTCTGCTCTATCTGGAGGGACCCAATGTAACCGGAACCCATTTCGGTTTTTCCTCGGAACCCTACCTGGAAGCAGTGGAACAGGCCGGACGATCTATCAGCGTCATCATGGAGCACTTGGCCTTTGTTGGTGCAGAGCAGGAATATTGCACCCTGGTTGTTGGCTGCTGCGGAGCGGCAGCAACACAGACAGAGAACGCCTGCATCTCACCGGTACTGCTCAGCGGCCCTGGCATTCTCCAAGGTATTGTTGAGGAACAGCCTCTTTCGCTGCTGGATCTAACCCCAACCATGGCTTCGCTTTTGAATGTAGCCCCCCATCCTGATTGGCGTGGGCGAACTCTTTCCGAATGGTTTTACCCAAAAACAGTGGAGATGCGCTCCCTTTCCACACGAGTTGCGCAATCAGCTCACAAGCAAGAACATCCGCTTGCAGCCTAAACCAACTCCTCCTGTCCTTCTTCGTCTTCCCCTGGACATACTTGTGTGTTCCCGGGCTTTCAAAAAGAATTTAACCCGTGGAGATAACATCAAATGTTTCGATTAGCTACTCTCAGCAGGCCATGTGATCACATGAGCGCCGAGGAACTCACGTTAAAAATGTCACCTCTTCTTTCCCAAGGGCTCGACCTGCTCTGCTGTCAATCTGTGGGACAGAGTGCATCTTTGCAGGATAAAAAGCAGGAAAACGAAGCCACTCTTCTGGCCCAACATATGGGGCTGACCTACAGTTGCTTTGCCTCTGATCGAAGACGAAAAGATACGGAAAAAAACTCTCCACTCTTCGGTCAGGTGGTGTTCTCGGGCCCCGGAGTCTGGGTGCTCAACAGCGGCAGTTTCCTTATCGGAGAGGGGAAAAACGAAGAAGCTGTTCTTTTTGCCCTGGTCCGCAAAAATGGATCCTCTGTTCTCGTGTTTAACTTTCACCTGGCAGACACAGCAAAAAAACAGGAACAGCAACTCACGCAGATATTTCAACAAAACATTCTCAAAGAACCCTACGGTGCTGTGGCCATCTGCACAGATCAACCGTCCCTTCTTTCCCAGAAAAAGTGGTTCAACATCACCTCGCACTCAACCTATCAGCCCTACCAGTGCGAGACCTGCGACCAGGGAATGATAGGACTGTTTAAATCTGAACAAGGATCAATCACCCAGTATCCCCAGGATATGGACCCAAAAAATATTCCAGGTCTCAGCTTACTGGTTGATGTCAAGCGAACCGTGAGAAGTAGACGTTCCCGCCCCTCTTTTCCGCTCTCCTTTCGTGAACAGTGGCTTGGCTACCGCGATAACCGCGTTTTTGCTTGAATTACCCCTGAATCCACCAAGGAGCACGCATGTTCACCGTCGACGATATCCTCCAGCAGTACTACCCTAAACTCAGCGATCGGCCCCTGCTCACACCGCCACTCCGTTTGGTGCTGCGCCGTTTACTGCGAGAACGGGAATTTGTTCTATTTGCCCAGGAGTATCCACATCTTCAGGGCATGGATTTCGTTGAACAGGTACTGGAAACACTGCAGGTTACCTACGCTCTCAACGATCGAGAGCGGGAAAATATTCCAGTCAGTGGACGAGTGGTTATTGTGGCCAACCATCCCATCGGCAGCCTTGACGGACTGGCACTGTTGAAACTGGTCCATGAGGTACGCTCGGATGTCCGCATTGTGGGCAATGATCTCTTGGAGGCAATCAAACCTTTACGTCCCTGTCTGCTCTCGGTCAAGGTCATGACCGGGAACACGCTCAAAGCGCAGATCGCCCAGATCGACCAGGCCCTGGCCAATGAAGAGGCGGTTATTATCTTTCCAGCAGGCGAGGTCTCCCGCTTCGGCACCAAAGGGATCAAAGACGGTCGCTGGCAAAAGGGTTTTCTTCGCTTGGCCAGTCGGGCCAAGGCACCTATCCTGCCCATTCATATTCGTGGTCGCAACTCGCTTTCGTTTTACACTACCTCAGCTGTCATCAAACCGCTTTCCACCCTGATGCTTATTGGTGAGATGTTTCGACGACAGAAAAAACCACTGCACATGACTATTGGCGGTCTTATTCCCTACAGCGCCTACGAGGGCCTCAAGCTAAGGCAAAAAGACAAACTGGCCCTGTTTCGAAAACACCTTTACCGGGTGGGAGCCGGGAAAAAAGAGATCTTTGCCACAGAGACCGCCATTGCCCGGCCAGAGCGACGGATCGTGCTCAAAAAAAATATAAGCCAGGGAGAGCTCCTGGGCAAAACACCCGATGGAAAAGAGATCTACCTCTTTCGCGGTAATGAACACCCCTCGGTAATGCGGGAGATTGCCCGCTTACGGGAGATAACCTTTCGTTCGGTAGGAGAGGGGACGGGGAAACGCAGAGACACAGACAGCTACGATCGGTACTATCACCATCTGGTACTCTGGTCGACTGAGGATCTGGAGATTGTCGGGGCCTATCGCTTTGCCGACGTAGGTAAAGTGGTGCAAGAACACGGGGTAGAAGGACTCTACAGCCATAGCCTGTTTCATTTTCAGCAAAGCCACTTTCCCTACCTGGAACATGGGCTGGAGCTTGGTCGCAGCTTTATTCAGCAAAAATACTGGGGAAAACGGAGTCTTGACTACCTCTGGTACGGCATTGGAGCTTTCTTGAGAAAAAACCCTCAGTACCGGTATCTTTTCGGGCCTGTAAGCATCAGCAATGCCATGCCGCAGATGGCCAAAGAACTGCTCATTTTCTTTTATAAGCTCTACTTCACCGACAGTGGCAATCAGCCCTGTTCGCGCAATCCGTTTCGTTTTTCTCTACCGGTCACTGACCTGGCCGACTCCTTTGTCGGCAACAACTACCGCCAGGATCTGGTCCACCTTAAATCACTGCTCGGTTCCATGGGGGCATCGATCCCCACACTCTACAAACAGTACACTGAACTCTGTAGCCCTGGTGGTGTTATCTTTTTAGATTTCAACGTGGATAGCGATTTTGGTGACTGTGTTGATGGTCTTGTGGTCGTCGACACCCATCAGCTCAAAGAAAAGAAACGCAAACGCTATATCGAGGATTCGTTTACAGATATAAGCCAGTAAACACACTTTGTTCCGCCAAGGGCAAGAGTTCACGGTGGGCAGAAAACAACGCTCAGCTCACCCTACGCAACATTTCGATAAAACAATAAAAAACGGGAAACTCCTCATCGAAAAAGAGTTTCCCGTTTTTCTCTCTCTATCTGAAGTCGTTACCGCTTTTTCCCCATCATCGCCTTTTTCATGTTGATGCGGCTGGCCTCGGCCAGTCGCTTTTCTGTCTGTTTGATCAGTTGACGATGAATACAGATAGTGCCGACCCGTCCTTTTGAGACCCGCTGTACATAACTGCCGTCGGGCTGCATCTCCCAAACATTGCGTTTATTGGCCAGCTGAAAATCGAGCCACTGGCGCAACTGCTTACGTAATTTAGGCGCCTCCACCGGTGTGCAGATCTCAACCCGAGATTCAAGGTTTCGTTGCATCAGGTCAGCGGATCCAATGAAATACTCCTCTTCTCCCTGATTGCGAAAATAAAACAAACGCGCATGTTCAAGAAAACGGCCCACCAGTGAAATTACTCGAATATTTTCAGAGAGGCCGGGAATACCGGGACGTAGACGACAGGTATCCCGAATAACCAAATCGATCTGAACACCTGCCTGTGAGGCCTTATAAAGGGCGGCTATCACTTCACGATCTTCCAGTGCGTTGGTTTTCAACTGAATCAAGCCTGGATTTTCAGGGGTATGTCCACGCACCTCCCGTTCAATCTTCTTGATCAGCGCCTTTTTAAACATCCGCGGCGAGGGCAAGAGCTTGCGGTAATGGCGCATCGGGGTGTAGCCGGTGGTAAGGTAATTAAACAACTCCGTCAGATCCGCCCCTATATCGCCGTCACAGGTCAAGAGCCCCAGGTCACTGTACATACGGGCAGTTCCCGAATGATAGTTGCCGGTACCTATATGAGCATAACGACGCAACCCGTTAAAATCCTTTCGAATAACAAAGATAACCTTGCAGTGGGTCTTCAGCCCGACAACACCGTAGGTGACATGGATGCCCGCCTCTTCAAGGTACTCTGCCCAGCGGATATTAGCCTGCTCGTCAAAGCGGGCTTTCAGCTCAACAACCACAGCGACCTGCTTCCCATTACGGGCAGCATCAATAAGGTACTCGATAACCCGGGAATCACCTGCAGTTCTATACAGTGTCATCTTGATGGCACGCACCTTGGGGTCGGTACTCGCCTCACGCAGATAACGCTCAACAGAGGTATTAAAGGACTCATAGGGATGCTGTACCAGAATCGAGCCGTTTTTGCGGATCACGTGAAAAATATTTGGGTCTTCATCGAGCAACACCGGGTTATCCAACGGCTTATGCGGTTCGTAACGCAGTTCCGGACGATCGAGTTTGGCAATCTGAAACAGATCCCGTTTGCCAATAATACCATCAACTTCAAACACATCGCGGAATTCATCAACCCCTAACTCGGCAGCCAACATGCCCCGGTGCAATGGCTCCATATCCTTATCGACTTCCAGACGAACGATTTCGGCAAATTTACGTTCACGAAGGGCTGACTCAATGACCAGCAATAGATCGTTAGCCTGCTCCTGGTGGGGCTCGGTGATGGCATTTCTTGTAACCCGAAAAATTTCGCAGCTCTCCACCACCATCTCCGGAAACAAGACCCCAAGGTTATTTGCAATCAGGTCTTCTAGAGTAATGAGATGACCGTTTTCACCAAAGGAGAGAAAACGAGGCATGTCCTCGCTTACTGGAACCTTGATACGGTTCATATAGCTGTGTTCGCTATCGGGGTAGCGCACACTGACAAGCAGGTTGACCGAGAGGTTGGAGATAAAGGGGAAGGGATGTGCCGGATCCATGCCCTGGGGAGTCAGCATGGGGTATACTTGGTCGAGAAAGTACTGTTCAGCCTCCTCTTTTTCCTCAGGGCTCAAATCGGCATAGGCAATCAAACGAATGTGTTTGCGGCTGAGATGACGTTTCAGTTCTTCTTCGAGTTCTTCCTGCTGGAGCAGGATATCACGCACCTCAATGTGACAGGCATCGATTTGCTCCTGGGGTAAACGACCATCCACAGAGAGTTCTCGTACACCGGCACCTACCTGCTGCTTCAGGCCGCCGATACGTTTCATAAAAAACTCATCCAGGTTGGACCCCACCACGGCGAGAAAAAAAACACGGTCCAGCAAGGGAACACGCTCATCCTGACCTTCATGGAGGACACGGCGGTTAAAAGCCAGCCAGGTCAACTCCCTGTTCAGGTACCATTCCGGAGATTCCAGATCAGTAATCAGCTTGGGAGAATTTTCTATCGTAACTTCAGGTTCAGACACTATCGATTCCATGGTGGTAACACATTGTAAGTAATCAGCAAAAAACAGAATCCAGGCTTAGCCATCCATTGCCACGGATTCTGGGAACATCCTAAAGGAGATTTATCCTACCTGAAAAACATTAAGTTTTGATTAAATTTAATCATTTCCTGGCAAATTAGAGAAAAATATATTTTTTTAAATCTATAGAACTATTTACTGTGTTTTTTTATTACGGTATTTTTTGGTGCGACAGGGTAGTTTTAACGGGACAAAAGAGGTATAATTCTCTTAAATACTCTGACAAAACGGCCACGTTGCTCTTTTTTTACCTTATCTCGATCTCTTTCTAACGGGTTTATGTTTTTTCTTTACCTGGAAAAAACAATTTGCTAGGTCTATTTGTCAAATTTCTGGCACCCAACTCCCCCTTTATCTGCCTTGAAATTCTATGGGTAAAACAACTCTATCGCTTATCTTTCTTACTTTTTTAAGCTTTAGCTTTTTTCAGGTTCATCCCCTGAATGCTACCACACCCCCCAAAAATGACACTGTGCCTCAAAACAGTAACTCCACTGTCGAATGGCACGGTGATTTGGTGAGTAGCAATACGGTAGCTGTCCAGCTCCTGGCTATCAATGAGGCGAACGCCAAAACTCCAAGTCCTTCCATTATTCCCCAGACGTTTGATACAGGTAAACCAATACTTGCTGGTTACCTGAAAAAAGTTGAAGCAAAAATGCCTGGGGCCACCTTCTTTCTCCACGCAGGTGATCAAAACCAGATTCGACTTTCAGGGCTCCCGCAACAATCATCGGCATCTGAAACCAATCTGTTCACCATGCTTGGTAACTCGCACTGTCGTCCCACCGGGGGCTATGACCGGGAATGTAATTTTATAGGGATTCCTGGTAACAACGAATTTATCCAGGGGGTGCAAGAAATGCTGCACCTGCTCTACGAATCCCGAGATGGGCAATCCAGCTATCAGCAGAACTCTTTTCCCTCTATCTGCACCAACCTCGTGGAAACAGAGAGCGAGCACCCGGTCTTCCAACCCTATGTCGTTCGCTTGGTGGACGGTGTTCCCATAGGGTTCATTGGTGCCTTGCTGAAAACAGAGCACAATGCAGAACTGGTGAAGAACAAGGAACACCTGGCCATCAGGGATGAAGCCGAGTCTGTAAATGAGTATGTCAAAATTTTGCAAGGACTGGGAGTTCATACCATTGTGGTCATGATCCATCAGGGAAACGAGAAACAGGCTGCATTGCCATCCAAAAATTTATCAGAGCACAAAATCCGCCTGCAAACAATGCTCGCCCAACTCGACAGCGAGGTTGATGTGGTTCTCTGCGGACAGTCACATTCCTATAACAACACCCTTGTTGAGGGAAAATCCGGGAAAAAGATGCTTGTGGTTCAGGCCTGGCCCCAGGAAAATGGCGTTGCCCAAATTCAGCTGCAAATCAGCCGAGCCAGCGCGGAAGTGGTGGCAATGCGTTCAACCGTCCATTCAACTCAAAAAGGAATGGAGAGCTATCAGAAAAAAGCCAACGTAGCCAGCCTGAATGCGCAGGGACAAACCAATACTCAGCAGCCTGCCCCAAGCACTGGACCACGGATTGCCTTCCCCGAAAATCGGGAAACAATGTAAAAATAAATTATTTATCCTCCTCTCTCTATTCATCTTTCATCCCTATAGCGCATACATCTTTTCCCAAGTCTCACTGTATTGTTCAAGCCTGTTCCTACTGCTTCCTTGAAGCAGTATCGAAGTCGAAAATTCAACAAAACTCTTGAAGTGATTGATGCAAAATGATGCAATCATGAAGAATTGTTGGGATATTTTTTTTCGTACCTTGATTTTCTCTAATTCTCTGTGCGATAATGCCTTCGTCCGGTCAGTAAATTTTCTACTTCTCCGCTGATTACGCGGTGTTTTTGATGATAGGCGAATATTATGCGTTGCCCAAAATGCGGATACACATCCTTTGATCATTTGGAAAGCTGTAAAAAGTGCCACAAATCCTTTGGTCCCGCTGTTGAGGAATTCAACGGAACCACATATGAGGCAGTGGCACCGCTTTTTCTCAAAATTGCACGGGACCTGGAAGAACCTCCGTCTCCTGAATCAGTGCAAGAACTTGATTTCGATGATATTGACCTCGATGACGAGTTAGAAGAAGAGCAGGAAAACACCCTCCGTCCAGGCATTGATACCGAATTCACTTTGGATGAGGACATATTGGCCGAGGCTACCAAGCCTCAAGAAGCACTTGCCGATGATGGGGAAGAACTGGTGGTCGATTTAGACGAAATGGAGGAAGTGGCACCTCGGGATGAATTTACCCTGGATTTTGATCAGGGCCCCGGCGACGACGAAGATTCGGAGCTTCCCCCCATCGATTTCGGCGATTTGGATATCTCTGACCTGGGGCCGCCCATGGAAGAGGAGGAGATAGAGGAAGAGCCGGAAGAAGTTATCTCCCTTGAGCAAGAAGAACTCTCTTTCAGTGAAGAACCGATTATGGAAGAGATTGTCGAAGCTGATGTCGCTGGGCCTCCGCCAGCACCGAAGCCCACCAAACAAGCAGGGAAAACCGGGCTGGAGGATCTCAACTTCAACGGGCTTGATCTCGAATCACCCTCAAAAATTGTTTCCGGCAGCGCAGCGGGTAAGCGCTATCTCCCTTCAGTTAAGACCGGAACCGCTCTTGATAAGTTTGATATCGACCTGGGCGAGCTGTTCAAAGACAACAAAAAGTAAAAAATTTATTGACAAAAGGCCACAATTTATGCTATTAATTCAGGCCTTCAAGTGTTGCCGAGATAGCTCAGTCGGTAGAGCAACGGACTGAAAATCCGTGTGTCCCTGGTTCAAATCCTGGTCTCGGCACCAGAGATACTAAAAGGGTTACAGCCAAATGGTTGTAACCCTTTTTTTATTGCCGTTTTCCCACCAGACCTTTCCCTCACCGTCTTCCTCTCTCTCTTTTTTCCACTATCAGCCATTTTTAGCATAAAGCAATCCAAGCAAGTCTTTTTCCAGCGACTGCCAGCAGCTTTCGTTCCCTATTTCACCACTTTCAAATGACACCAGGCACTTGGTCAGCAAGAGCTTAATCTCTTTAAAATAGACCAGTTTCGCCTTGTGGATGTTCATACTGTGGCAACGGTTGGCAAGCGCCGTTATCAACTCTTTCTTCTCTCTGGATAAATCCGATTTTCTGCGTTTTTTAGCCAGGATATCGATTTTGGCAATGGTATTTTCTTTGGGTTTCCCCATAACTCATTTCCTATCACGGATGTATTTATTTTTTCGAGATAAAACGAGAAGATCTGCGGTTAGTGCTCCCCTTGTTCTTCCTGGCTTCCTCATGGTCGATTCTGAAGGTATCAAACCACCGTATGCAGGTCTACGTTCTCCCCCCCCTTACAATCTTTCTTCTAAAATCTGTTGAAAAGGGTGTTGAAAACCTGTTCGCAAGCAGTTGATGAGCGGAGAGACTCTATTATTCCTCGGTTCTCACCATTTTACCCCGAGGGGGTAAACAACAATATCAACACAAAAAATGTATTTAAATTATAAAGTTACATACTTTCCCAACAATTCAACAGCGCTAATAATAACAATAAATTACTTATAAATAAAAATTATACTATTGAGTATCATTCTCTATCTGTGTAATTCCTTTCATTAAATGAAAAAAACTTCCTGCTTTGATTCCAAACTCTTTGATTGATCAGGAGGTTGTAGGAGCTGGTGAACCGCCTCCTTTAAAAGAGTGTAGCCGTTTCGGGAAAGAACGGATTCAGGGTGAAACTGAAAACCAATGAATCCACTCCCGTGGATAGCTGCTACTTCGTCTGTTCCAGGAAGAATCGATAGCCTATATTCACTGTTTTGGGCAACACCGGCAAAGGTGTTGTAAAAGCCCACCAGTTCTTTGCGACCGTTTAGGTTGATAGCCCGCTGCGTTCCCTGCAGCGGGCGCTCTTTTCGTTTCACCTCAAATCCCAGCTCTTTCAGAAGCAGCTGATGCCCCAGGCAGATACATAGAAAGGGCTGTTGTTTCGCTCGAAGAGTTCTGATTATTTCCCTATTCTTATGCATCTTTTTGTCGAATTCATCATTAGGGTTTCCCGGACCAGGGCCCACAATAACCAGGTCACTTTCGGATAGAGAGGCATCAAACAGGTGGTGGCGAACAATCGACGTAGTAAAGCCCATACACCGCAACATATGATTGAGCATCCATATAAATTCGTCTTCGTTATCGATAAGGGTTACATGAAACTGTTGCGAGGTGGTGTGCACAGGCTGTTGGCGAAAGAACCAAAAGGAGGAGAGACATTCATTGCGTCTGGCCAGGGTTTCGATTATTTCATCATCATTATGAAGGCTTGTCAGTAGTGGCGGGGAAACCTGTACATCTTGTTGTTGCAGGCAAGCCATCAATGCGCCGCTCTTGGCCCTTGTCTCAGCTACCTCCTCCTGCGGTATGGAATCTTTGACCAGGGTTGCCCCCACCCCCGAATAGAGGTTACCGCTACGGTCAATTTCGACTGTCCTGATGACAATGGGTGAATCAATGAAATCTTCTCCTTCTTCATCACGCCCCATGAGCAGTAGGGCGCTCCCATAATATCTGCGCGAAGCAGGACAGTATTTCTTGATTATTTCACAGCTGTTTTCAACAGGTGAGCCCACTACGGTAGCGGCAAACATGGATTCTCTGAACAGTTCCATCACATCCTTACTACTGGTTCCCGAGAGCAGATATTCGGAGTGGATAAGACGCGACATCTCCTTGATCAGGGGGCCGACGACAGCACCTCCACTCTCACACATCTTAGCCATCATCTTCAACTCTTCATCGACAACCATGAAGAGTTCATTGATCTCCTTTTGATCGCAGAGAAATCGTAGCAGGTCTTGCTTGAACTGTTTTCTCAACTCATAATTTTTTTCCTTCCTGAAGGTGCCGCTTATGGGGTTCATCTTGACGCGGGATTTGCGTACCGACAGATGACGTTCGGGAGTAGAGCCGATGAAAAACATGTCGGTATCATAGAAAATAAACTTCCAGTAGGTGCCGTAATCACTTAGCACCAGAGAACGGAAGATAGAGAGTGCCCCCTTGGTGGAGAAGCTGCTTATTTTTCCATTCATGGTACGAGGAATGACAAAATTGGCACCTTCGCCGTTCCCTATCTCATCGTTAATAATGCGCTGAATCGTGGCAGCATACGCCTCTTCACTGGTATCGAAGCTAAGTGGCTGATCAAAACTAATGACCTCTGTAGGAAGCTCTTGCAGCAGCTCCTGAGTGTTGATCAACTCCTGGTGATTTATGGTGATGGTGCGAATATGTTCATTGTTATCGTGCACACCGTACCCACGTTCACGAATCTGACAGAAGGGAATGACGGAAATAGAATCGAATATTTCCCGATTTTCCGTCACTCCCCGCAGCCGGGGTATATCATCAAGGTGGCGATGTTGTGAAGGAAGACCAGCGAGTAGCAGTATTTGATCGCTGTCCTGTTTCTGAATAAGGCAGAAAGCAGTGTCTGTGTCGAGCAGCTGTTGAATACGGAGGGACATTTCCATTCTCCTTGTACACTAACCGGATCATGGATGGGAGAACTGGAAAAAAAAAGCCCATACAGACCCGGAAGCGGCCTGTATGGGCTTAAAATTTATGAACTTATAATAAACCGGCTAGACTCTTCTTCCCATCACAATACCCAGCCAGCCACGCCAAAGAGTAAGGGTGGTGTAGGAAGAGAGTTTGTATGCGGAGAAATGAGTCATCGTCGATTGTGGGGGTACGTTGGTGGTTGGTATTTCAGGCTAATGTGCTGCAAAAGAAGAGTGTTGTCAATAAATAAAAAAGGCGGATAGCCTGGGGCCATCCGCCTTTTTTTTACAGAACTACCTGGATACTGCTGTCTGATTTAGGCAACCTGGGTAAAAACGGTTCCCTTTGCACCACAGACCGGACATTTCTCCGGGGCTTTTCCCAGCTCGATGTACCCACAGACCGGACAGAGATAAAAATCGGTTACATCCATATCTTTGCCTGCTTTGACTGCCTCGAGAGCCTTAGAGTAAATCTCTGCATGCACCGCTTCTGCATCAACGGCAAATTTGAACATGGTTTTTGCCTTGTGACCATCAGCCACAGCAAGCTCAACCATGGGCGGATACATCTCTGTAAACTCATAGGTCTCGCCATCAATTGCCGCCTGCAGGTTATCTGCGGTGGTGGCTATCATATCCAGAGCTTTGAGATGACCTTCAGCATGAATACGCTCGGCTTCTGCAGTGGTGCGAAACAGTTTGGCAATGTTTGCAAAACCGTCTTTCTCAGCCTTTTTCGCAAAAGCACGGTATTTCTGATTTGCTTGACTCTCACCGGAAAAGGCTTCTTTCAGATTGTCATTTGTAGTGGCCATTGGTGTTATCCTCCATGTTCGATGAATGATTTTGGTAATCTCACCTGATTTCTCAGCTCAGACTACCCTCATGTTTTCCTGTTTAACAGCTTGATTACATTATAATTTTAAGTAAATTAAACTCGAATGAAGGCATAGTACATTAAAAAATTATGATAGGCAAGTTTAAATGAGAAAAAATATCATTTAATATTTTTTCACTAATCAGATTGTTACCTAAATAGTGTTTGTCCATAAGTGAGGATTTTTGTTTAAGTTCGGGTAAGCCCGACTCCGAAAAGACCTTTTTTGGATGGGTATTAAAAAGCTGGTTAATTTTTCCTGTTACCGAAAACCAGCTTACCACCAAGGTGCCCGGCAATTCCAACCGCACTGACCAAAATCAATGAAAGGAGAATAAAAATCCATCGACCAGAGGTGGCA
Source organism: Desulfobulbus rhabdoformis (assembly GCF_016919065.1). GTDB lineage: Bacteria > Desulfobacterota > Desulfobulbia > Desulfobulbales > Desulfobulbaceae > Desulfobulbus > Desulfobulbus rhabdoformis. The sequence goes on from NZ_JAFFQA010000003.1 coordinate 89,143, forward strand.
ACAGTGAGAATATCAGGTTGCACCGCTCGCCAAAGGATAAGAACACAGAGCAAACTCACAGTCACAATCGAGGCGCCTATCTTAATCTTGAAGGTTGAGGTCATAGCCCCACGATACCGGTTTTTCCAAATCTCATACCCGGTAAAAATGACAAAGGGCATAACGATGAGAACAAAAATAAAACTGTAAAAAGCGGCGGTTTCAAAGAGGGGAAGTCCGAAAAAAAGCGTTATCAGGAGAAAAAGAAACGCCATGGGGAGCACACCGTTTGGTGTATGAACGGCTATGGGGTGGAGATGGTGCTTTACAATCTGCTCGGAGGCAAAGGAGTAGATTTTCTGGAACTGGGTAGGCTCCTGAGCTGGAACAGCAGAGGAAACAGGTTCTTCGACGACGGTCTGCTCATTCGTCGGTTGTTCCTCCTCAGTGACCTCGACAAAGGCACTCTTGTCGGCGGAACATATCGGGCATTCATCCGGTGGCTCGTCTCCCTCATGGATATAGCCACAAATAGTACATTCCCATTTTTTCATCCTGTACCTCCATAAACAACGAACATTGTTTCTGCTTCATACAAAAACATGGGGTAACTCGGGGATGTCATCGCAACCATCCCGTTTAGATATGGAATATTATTGTATGAAGTCCCATACATCGTTTTCAGCAATTATAGGAAAACGATATCCCTTAGACAAGATGTACCTAGAAATACTGGTGCTCTGGATGACCAGGAGCAATGCGAAAAGATGAAGGGTGTCTTGAAAAATTAGATTTTTCAATCAAGGTCAAGGCATGCTAGAAATTTTACCGCAGGCATATACTTGATATTCCGAGGATAAAATTTTTTACATAACGCAGAGATTGGCAGAAAAAGCAATTATTCAAGATTCCCTGAAGACTGTGTCCAGCAAAGTGGTCTGTAAACAAATTACTGCAGCTCGTTTTTGAGATCGCGCTGGAAGAGTTCGGCAACGGCATCCGCGCATTTTTTATCCTCATAGAGCACCTGATAGACCTGCTCAAGGATGGGCATCTCTACATCCATGCTTTTGGCGAGTGCATGACAGGATTTTGTTGTTTTGACCCCTTCTGCCACCATTTTCATCTCGCTGAGTGCCTGATCAAGGGTCAGCCCAGAGCCAAGTTTGAGGCCGACAGTTCTATTTCGGCTCAAATCGCCGGTACAGGTGAGCACCAGATCTCCCATGCCGCCAAGACCGGCAAAGGTCTGGAGTTGTCCCCCCAGGGCCACACCCATACGGGATATTTCAGCCAGACCTCGGGTCATCAGTGCTGCCCGGGTATTCAAACCATAGCCAAGACCGTCACAGATACCAGCTGCTATGGCTATAATATTTTTCATGGCTCCACTGATTTCAAGTCCAATTACATCACTTGAAGAGTAGACCCGAAAATAATCCGTGGAAAAGAGATGTTGCACAGCCTCTGCTGCTTTGAGATCCTTAAAAGCAACCGTAACGGCGGTGGGTTGTTTATTCGCAACCTCTTTGGCAAAACTGGGACCACTCAGCACACCAAGCTGCAGATGTTTACAGCTTGTTGCCTCCTGCTGCATCACCCCGGTCATGGTCATACCGCTGGCTATTTCAATCCCTTTCACCGCTGAAACGATAAGGGTGCCTTCAGGAAGCACAGGAAAGAGCTTTTTATAGACCTCTCGGTAGCCGTGTGAAGGAACCACCATGCAAATACACTGGGCGCCGCCAACCGCTGCAAAAAGATCATCGCTGACGCTGAGGCAATCAGGAAAGGGGTGTCCTTCCTGATAGCGTTTGTTTTCACGATCCTGGGATAAGATATTGATGTGTTCCACATCTCTATCCCAAAGGGTAACATTGACGCCTTTACGGGCCAGTAAGAGAGCCAGGGCCGTACCCCAGCTCCCGGCCCCGATCATCGCGACCTTATCAATCTTCATTTTCCCCCTCGACTCTTTCCTCGTCGTTCTCATCGTCTTCCACGTCCTCTTCCCTGGCAAGGATAGACATATCGACAACAAATTCATCCTCTTCCAGATTAATCAGACGGACGCCCTGCGTGTTTCGACCAATAATGCGGACAGTATCCATGGGCATACGGATGATCTTTCCGGAGTTGGCAATCAGCATGACCTGGTCTTCATCAACAACCGGAAGCACGCCGACAACTTTACCATTACGCTCACTGGTTTTGATGGCAAAGACACCTTTACCGCCACGAGCCTGCAGTTTGTATTCGGAGGCTGCCGTCCGTTTACCGTAACCGTTTTCGGTGACTGTAAGCACGGAATCATCTGCGCTGATGATAGCCATCCCAACCACCTGATCGTCTTCGCTCAGGTTGATACCTTTAACACCGGCGGCCAGACGTCCCATGACACGCACATCGGACTCATGGAAATGAATGGAGAGCCCTTTTCGGGTGACAAGAAATATCTCATCGTCTCCACTTGTTATGGCAGCAGAGAGGATTTCATCATCATCACGTATGGTTAAACCAAATTTTCCTTTCCGTAAAGGACGCTTGTATTCAGATATTGAGGTCTTTTTCACCCGGCCCAGCTTGGTAACAGTGAGGACTGAGACGGAATCTTCCATATCAGCGAGACCGGCCACCGGAAGAATGGCGGCAACCTTCTCGTTTTCTCCGAGTTCCAGCAGGTTGACAATGGCCTTGCCGCGAGCTGTACGACCGGCCAGTGGCAGCTCATACACCCTGCGCCAGAAAACCCGCCCACTGTTGGTAAAAAAGAGGAAGGTATCAAGGCTTGAGGCGGTATAGAGTTTGGTGACGAAATCGTCCTCTACACTGACCATGCCACGAACGCCTTTACCACCACGACGTTGAGCCCGGTAAAGAGCCAGCGGATTGCGCTTAATATAGCCGCTGTGGGAAATGGTGACCACCATCTCTTCAGGAGCTATCATATCCTCGGGCAGGATTTCATCGGGCGCGTCAATAATTTCGGTCCGACGTTCATCGCCGTAGTCTTCCCGAATGGCAGTAAACTCATCACGAACAATTTGAACAACGAGATTGTCATCGGAAAGAATCTGTTTGAGCCAGGATATTTGAGCCAGGATTTCCTCATAATCATTGATGATTTTGTCGCGTTCCAGGCCGGTGAGACGCTGCAGCCGCATATCGAGAATAGTCTGTGCCTGAATTTCGGAGAGCTCAAAGCGGGCGATTAATCCGGCTTTAGCCTCTGCCGGGTTAGCGGAGGACTTGATCAGTTCCACCACCTCATCGAGATTGGTAATGGCTATCTTTAAGCCTTCGAGAATATGGGCTCGTTCCTCGGCCTTACGCAGTTCAAAGGCGGTCCGTCGATAAATCACGGTTTTACGGTGGACGATGAAGTGCTGCAGGATCTGTTTGAGATTGAGGATTTCCGGCTTATTATTGACAATACAGAGCAAAATGATACCAAAGCTCTTTTGTAGCGGGGTCATTTTGTAGAGCTGATTGATAACGACATCGGCGATCTCGTCTTTGCGCAGATCGAGAACGACGCGTACACCGTGACGGTCGGACTCATCACGAATCTCGGAAATGGAGGTTATCCGTTTTTCCTTCATCAACAGGGCTATTTTCTCAACCAGGGTGGCTTTATTCTGCTGATAGGGGATTTCGGTGATAACTATGGATTCGGCGTTGTTGCCCCGTTGTTCGATATGGTGTTTGGAGCGCATCAACACTACACCACGGCCGGTCTCGTAGGCTTCGCGAATCCCTGCACGCCCACAGATAAAACCGCCGGTGGGAAAGTCCGGTCCGGTGATGATTTCCATAAGCTGATGCACGGTGATTTCCGCATCGTCAATCAAGGCCATCAAACCATCGATAACCTCTGTCAGGTTATGTGGCGGTATTTTGGTCGCCATACCTACAGCAATACCCTCTGACCCATTTATGAGAATATTGGGTATTTTGGAAGGCAGAACCGCAGGCTCCAGGAGGGAGTTATCGTAGTTGGGAACAAAATCAACGGTTTCCTTATCGAGGTCCGCAACCAGCTCCTGGTCCAGCCGGGTCATCCGTGCTTCTGTGTAACGCATGGCAGCGGCAGAGTCGCCATCCATGGAACCGAAGTTTCCCTGGCCGTCAACCAGGGGGTAACGCATGGAGAAATCCTGGGCCATACGCACCAGGGTATCATAAGCTGCAGTATCGCCGTGGGGGTGAAATTTACCTATTACATCACCGACAATACGTGCCGATTTGATGTAGGCTCGATTATAGGTATTGCCGAGCTCGCGCATGGCGTACAGGGTTCGGCGATGAACCGGTTTGAGGCCATCGCGTACATCGGGCAGGGCTCTGCCGATAATGACGGACATGGCATAATCCAGGTAGGATTTCTGTAATTCCCTGGATATGGCAATGGTGGGCTGTTGGGGGGTATCTGTTGATTGTTGGGTCATTATGCTATCCTAAGTGACTCGTACGTTATGGGAGAGTGGTCGTTTTATATGTCAAGATCCGCAACTTCCAGGGCATGATTTTGAATAAAATCACGGCGAGGCTCGACTTTATCTCCCATGAGCGTTGTAAAAATATCATCAGTCAGAGCAATATCATCGATATTGACCTGGACCAGAGCGCGGTTTTCCGGGTTCATCGTTGTATCCCAGAGCTGCTCCGGATTCATCTCACCCAGACCTTTATAGCGCTGGAGATGTGATCCCTTAAAGGTTTCCTCACGGACAACCTCTATCAGTCGACGCCAGTTTTCAACATCGATGATCGATTCCTGACCGGTTGAACTGGTACGAATCAGGGCAAAGCTGCTCTGGAGATACTCTTGAATGCCTGTGTAGAGCTCCAGGGCATGACGATATTCGTTAATCAGAGGAATATTGGGGCCCACAACAGCAGTTACGTGGGATTCACCGGCAATAGTGACATCAAGCTCAAAGCAGGCTGGACGCCAGATACAAGGCCGAATCGGACCAATAGAGGAGGCTTTCCCTTCAAGTTTTCTCGCCAAGTCTTCCACAAATTCCCGGTTTTCAAACTGAGAAGCTGTGTGAATATTTTCGGCCAAAAGGAAGAGGGTCAGGGATTCCTTGATATTCATCCGTTCCAGATAGGCGAGGACGCGGGCAAAAGCGGAGAGTTTTTTCAGCATAGTGATCATCTGATCTTGGGCGATCTCTACTTCTTTTTCGGTCTGAATGCGCAGCATCTGGCTGGCCTGACTGTAGAGGTAAGCGTTGAGTTCTTCATCATCGAGAAAATACTGCTCTTTTTTTCCTCTGCCCAAACGATAAAGCGGGGGTTGACCAATATAGATGTGACCGTTTTCAATCAGGGGCAGCATCTGGCGGTAGAAAAAAGTCAGCAGCAGGGTACGAATATGAGCGCCGTCAACATCAGCATCGGTCATGATGATAATTTTATGATAACGCAGTTTTTCCAGATCAAACTCTTCACTACCAATACCAGTCCCCAGTGATGCCACTAGCTGTCTGATTTCCTCGGAGCCGAGAATTTTATCAAACCTGGCTTTCTCGACGTTCATAATTTTTCCACGCAGGGGGAGGATGGCCTGAATGGAACGGTCCCGTCCCTGTTTAGCCGAACCGCCAGCCGAGTCACCCTCTACAATAAAAAGCTCACGCTGGGCAGGGTCCTTGGACTGACACTCAGCCAGTTTTCCAGCCATCATCACCGAGACAGAACCTTTCTTTCGGGAAAGGTCACGGGCTTTACGGGCTGCGTCACGGGCACGGGCTGCTTCGACCGCTTTGCTGAGAATTGCCCGGGCCACCTGTGGGTTTTCTTCCAGGTAGGCGCCAAGCTTTTCATTACACAGGGACTCCACAATCGACTTGACCTCAGAGTTGCCCAGCTTGGTTTTGGTCTGTCCTTCAAACTGCGGGTTGGGCACACGCACCGAGATAATGCAGGCCAGTCCCTCACGGACATCGTCGCCACCCAATTTTTCTTTGAGATTTTTAGGAACAACATCGTCACTTGCGTAGCGATTGATGCATTTGGTCAGGGCGGCACGAAAGCCAGCCACATGGGAGCCGCCTTCTTTTGTATTGATATTATTTACAAAAGAAAAGAGACGCTCGGAGTAGCCATCAAAGTACTGAAGGCAGATGTCTACCTGGACATCGTCTCTTTCACCGGTGATGAGAACCGGGATGGGGTGAACCGCAGTACGATTTCTATTGAGATATTCAACATAAGAAACGATACCGCCTTCAAAATGAAAGGAATCCTCGGCACCGTCACGCTCGTCTTTGAGAACTATGAGGATATTTTTGTTGAGAAAGGCCAGTTCCCGCATACGGTTTTTGACAATTTCATATTGAAAAACCGTGGTTTCGGTAAAAATATCAGGATCTGGTTTAAAATAAATTTTGGTTCCAGAATCCTCACAGTTGCCTATTTCTTCGATATCACCGGTTCGATCACCGTACTTGTAGGACTGTTTGTAGATGGTGCCATTTCGGTGCACCACAGCGCTGGTTTCTGCACTTAACGCATTAACAACAGAAACACCCACACCATGCAGACCACCGGAGACCTTATAGGTTGAGTGGTCGAATTTACCACCGGCATGGAGGGTGGTCATAACCAGTTCCAGGGCGGACATATTTTCAGTGGAGTGCATATCCACCGGAATACCGCGTCCATTATCCTCAACGGTTACAGAATTATCGGAGTGGATGGTTATGCTGATTTGGGAGCAGTAGCCAGCCAGTGCCTCATCAATGGAGTTATCAACCACCTCGTAGATGAGATGATGCAGACCTTGAACACCGGTATTGCCGATATACATGGAAGGTCTTTTGCGAACAGCCTCAAGTCCATCAAGAACTTTAATCTGATCCGCACCATAGGAAGTGTTGCTTAATTCACTCACGTTTATCCTTCACTGTAGAGTTGTTGTTCTCGTAGCAAGGTGTTGAAAACTTTAATAACATCTTGTTTTCACACTTTTAGTTATCAATAAAGTTGTTACGAGTTGATAAAACAAGTTCTTGGACAAATAAAAAAAACCGGGGAAAGACCCTGGCAAAAGGTGTCAGAGAAAGGCTTGGACAATCCCTATAATTTCATGGGCATAATCACGCTCAAAAAGCCGGGATCGTCTTCTGAGGTGATCATGCAGGGGCTTTCCTGGTTATTGATGGAGGCAATGACAGTTTCTCCCTCCATAACCTGCAGAGTATCTATGAAATAGCGGCAATTGAAACCAAGAGAGAGTTCCTCACCGGAATACTCAACTTCAAATTCATCTTTGGCTGATCCAAAGTCGGCATTCTGTGAGGTGAGTACTATTTTCCCCTCTGTGACATCCATTTTGATGGCATGAAAGAGATCTTCTGTGAACAGATTGATCCGTTTCAGACTCTCAAGAAAGCGGGTTCTGTCAATATGAATGGAGTTCTCTTTGGATAAGACATTAAGCAATCCCTGGAAATCGGGAAAATCGCCTTCCATCAACCGAATAATGAGCAGAGAGTCATCACTCTTCAAAACAGCCTGCTTTTCTTCAACGCCAAAAGAGAAGGTATTGCGGTTTTCACAGAATTTTCGAATTTCCTGCACGCCTCGGCGGGGAATGAGGGTTGTATCAAGATTGAGGGCATCCAGGCCTGCATCAACATCCCGGTTCATGATGGTGAGACGATGGCCATCGGAGGTGATCATTTTCAGGCTGAGCTGATCATCGGTTTTCACCTTCTGCAACAGAGCAGCGGTGAGGGTGAACATGTTTTCCTTATCCTGGGCGATGGAAAAAATTGTTTTATCGACAAGATCGACCATGATACCACTGTCCATGGAAAGCATGGCATCTTCGTCGTACTCAGGAAACTGGGGAAACTCATCGGCCACCATTCCGGCTAACCGGTAGACACTTGGGCCAGCGGTAATCTCAACCCAGTTTTTTTCCAACTCCTTAAAAGAAAAGGTTGAGGAGTTCGATTCGCGGGTTATTTCGAAGAGTTTTTTAGCTGGAAGGGTCAAGATACCTGTTTCGATAACTTCTGCAGGAATGGACTGTTTTAAGCCTATTTCCAAATCGGTTCCCGTGAGAACTATCTGCTCCTGTTCAACCTCGACCAGTACGTTGGAAAGGATAGCTAACGTTCCTTTTTTACTGGTAATATTTTGCTGAGCACCGATTCCTCGAAGGAGATCATCTCGGTTTATGTTAAACTGGAAGGCCATAATAACATTCCTTTCTTTTTATAAATTATTTGTTGTTGTTATTAACGCTGTTTAAATGTGGAAATACTATATAACTAATTAAATTTTATGCATATTTAATGTTAAAAAGATTGTTTGGCAGGTAGGGGGTATAAGGTGAAAAAGTGGAGAATGCTGCTTATTTGCAACAGGTTGCGCACAGGTTTTCAACAATCTTATCAACACGTTTTACTCAAGGAGTAAAAATACTCGAATTTGGGTAAAAAATCAAATAATTTATGTTATTTGTAATGTCAAAAAAATATGAAAAATCAAATAAATAAAATACTTGATACCCTGGGTGCTCAGGGGGTGGCTGAAGGTGTTTTTTCTGGTATGAGTGCCGGAGTGAGTATTGGTTCTAAAAACAGCCGTTTTCGCAGCTTCACAAGTGCAGGAAAAACACGGCAGGATGCACTGGGGACAACGGTTTCAGAGCAGACACTCTTTGATCTGGCCTCGCTGACCAAACCTCTTTCCACAGTGCTTTTAACCCTGCAGCTCATCGGTGAGCAAAAACTGGATTGGCATACGCCCCTTGATCGATTTCTAGAGTTGAATTATCCCCAGGTTGAACTCTACCACCTGTTGAACCACTCCTCGGGATTACCTGCCTATCACCCTTATTTTCGACAGTTCGCCCCCAGGCAAGATAAAGAGGCTCGACAAAGGCTCTTTGGGCTTATTCGCAGCGAGCCGTTGATTTATGAAACCGGATCAGGTTCTCTTTACAGTGATTTGGGCTTTATTTTGCTGGGTAAATTGATTGAGCAATGTACGGGAAAGGATTTGGATGTTCTGTTTAAGGAGCGAATAGCCAGTCCTCTTTCCCTAGAAAAAGATATATTCTTTCATCCCATAGGGGGAGAACAAGGGCCTATTGAACGTGAAGTTGCAGCAAGCGAAGCATGCCCTTGGCGAGGGAATATCCTTCAGGGGGAGGTGCACGATGAACATTGCTGGCTTATGGGAGGGGTGGCGGGACACGCGGGATTATTTGGCTCAGTGAAGGGCGTAATCTGCCTGTGTGAGCAAATTCTCGATTTATGGAAAAGGGAGAGTGCGCAACTACCGATAGAATCTAAAATACTGCGGTATGCCCTGCAAACAAAACAACCGCATTCCGACTGGTGTCTGGGATTTGATACGCCTACACCTGGAGGCTCGAGCAGTGGTCGATATTTTTCATCCACCAGTGTAGGACACCTGGGGTTCAGCGGTACTTCTTTCTGGATAGACCCTGTAAAAGAGGTGATAGTGGTTTTGCTCACCAATAGGATACATCCCACAAGGGAGAATACGAAAATACGCAGTTTTCGACCGCTGTTTCACGATCGAATAATGGAGATAGCTATCGCTCGTTAGTGCCCCATCAGAAAGGGTCTTTTCGGAATCTGCGCTTACCTGAACTTGAACAAAAATCCTCATTTCTGGACGGACACCAGTTAGCCGAATAAAAAAAGCCCTGTGATCAAATGACCACAGGGCTTTCTTATGCTCAGCAGAAAATACTTACCACCAGCAGACTGTTTTGTCGTTGGCGAAAATTTTCTGTACGAGTGTATCGTAGTTGGGTTCGCCGTCATAGAGTTTGAACTCATCAGCAACCCGGTCGCGGTTGAGGATCTCAACCAGCTTTTTTATATCATCGGTGGGCTCAGATCTGTAGACCTGGAGAATTTTCATTGCATCATCACTCATCGCTCAATCTCCTTTTATTCGCTACAAGCAGCAGGCGGCTCGTGGGATTGTTTAGGAAGACCATAAGGAATGATGACATCAGCGTCTCTCATTGCTTCGCCAAGTTCTTCCAAAGAAATATTGGCAATTTCAGCATCTGCAGGCAACTCGGTGGGAGCCTCGGCGCCGCAGCTGTATACTTGGCCTTCCATATCCATGATCCAGGCGATGTTCTCAGACATGTAGTCAGAGAAACGCGGGAACTCGCCGTTCATGATAACAGGGTAAGCGTAGTGATTTTCAACAGCAAGACCCAGACCGGAACGAATACCGTCATTGTAAACACGGTTGGCGATCAGGATGTATACTTTTAATGATTCCATATCCGTATCTCCTTACATGACGATGTACTTGGCGCATTCGTCAAGAATGGCACCGTGGAAAGCCTGAGTACGCATCTGTTTGTCGATCAGACCGGGGGGAACGTCATTGACGTTGTCATAACCCTCGCAGATGTAGCTGTCGGCACAGATAGCGATATTTTCAACAGGGCAAAGCTCTGTCAATTCGCGGAAAAGGGGATTTTTGGTCAGGTGAATGGATTTATAGGTGAAAAAAACCATTACTTCTTTCCCAGCACGAACCGCAGCTTTGGTGATGCCGAGGATATGACGCATATGCTGAGGAGAGGTGACAAAAATCCCGAGTTTATTTGGATCAGCAGCCATTAGCTTGTTCCTCCATTAAAAGGATGTAAACAGGATGATCATCCTTTTTTGATGAAGAAGCTGATGTAGCCAGACTCTTCCTTCTCGCCCAGGTACTCGTGACCAGCGCGCTCACACCAACCAGGAATGTCGTTACGGGAACCAGGATCAGTACCCTGGATATGGAGAATCTGACCGGCATCGATTTTACCGATTTCTTTTTTGGTACGCAGCAGCGGCATGGGGCAGCTCAGACCACGTGCATCCAGAACAGCGGCAACATCCAGACCATCGGGTGCTACTTTAACGTCACTCATTGTGTGTTCTCCTTAAAGAAAATGCTTGATGTAAAGGGCCTTTTATACATGAAAAAAAGACGTTTTAGTTTATAGAGTAAACCTCTTTCTGTCAAGATGGAAACAAAAATTGAATGAAGATTCATAAATGAACGACGAATCATTATTTATTTGAAATAAAAACAATTGTTTAAGAGTGTGTGTAGCAAGTTGACAGCTGTTGTTGACAAATAGCATAGGCACAGGTATTTTTGCACAATTCGATGAAAATATACCTGATTTTAGGAAGTTTGTCGTTTTCACCAATGAAGCGGGAAACGATGGTTTTATGTAAGTTGCTGTTTTTGCGATGGACGGTTTCTTCATTCATACCAGGCTTTTGCTATGAATGAAGAGCAATTTGGGTTCGTCATCGTTAAGTGGGTGCTCATATCATCAATTAGGGAAAAGGAGGCTGTTTACCAATGGAAAGTTTGAAGGTTTTATGGCAAAAAATTAAGCACTTGTACAAGGTGCTCTGTCAGGAGGAGTGGAATGCGACCACCACAGGTATCATTGTCGCAATTCTCAGTATCCTGGTCATGGCCTGGTGGCGTCCGTGGGGTGCTGTTGGTGCTATCCGCAACTGGGGCGACTGGATGCTGGTTGGCATTGGCCTGTATGATGCCGAACCGTTTCAGGAGTTGAATAAGTCTATCTGGTTTAACTCTGGTTCGGTTATTGGTCTTGGTTTTATCGGGGGTGCGTTCATTTCCGCCTGTCTGGGGGGACAGTTCGCTTTCCGTTTTCCGCCGATCCGTGAATATGTCAAGGCTATTGCCGCTGGTATTTTCATGGGTATTGGTTCAGCCCTGGCCGGTGGCTGTAACATCGGTGGTATGTACAATGCCATCGGTAACCTGGCAGCCAATGGTTTTGCCATGTGGGTTGGTCTGGTTCCCGGCGTTATCTTTGGTTTGTGGTTACTGTACAAGGAGATGGAGCACATCACCTGGGGCGGAGGCGGATCCTGGACTCTGGAGATCCCTTCTATTATTCAGTGGGTTTTCGGTATCGCCGGTGTGGTTGGCCTGATCTACGCGGCAATGTACTACGTCAATTTTGATGGCGATGATTACGTCGAGTACATTAATTCGCTGCCCGGTCTCCTGCTGATTGCAGCGGGTCTTGGTTATGCTATGCAACGTGGTCGCTGGTGTATGATCCAGGGCTTCCGTGAGCCGCACATGACCGGTGACTGCAAGATGGCCAAGTCTGTTGGCCTGTCTATCCTTATCGTCGCCGTTGGTGCTGCTGTTCTCAAATACGGCGTAGCTGTTCGTATGGATGGCGATCCCGTCCTCAACCCCATGTATTATGTTCGTGGTACCTTTGGTTGGGGTGGTGTTGTTGGTGGTTTTATCTTTGGTCTGGGCGCTATGCTCGCCGGTGGTTGTGGTTCCGGAACTTTGTGGCGTGTAGGTGAAGGACAGATCAAACTTTGGCTGGTTGTTCCCTTCTTTGGCCTGTCCAACTCGCTGATGAGTAAATGGTTCAGAGCTTACGATTTTGAAGGTGAAGGATACCTGGGAAGTTCCATTTATCTTCCTGATGTCATGGGCTATGGCTATACCATGGCTCTGATCGTTGGCTTCATCACCCTCTGGTACCTGGTTGTTACCTGGAACGAGGATACCAATAAGCTGTTGTTGCCGATGTAAGCAGTTATTGCCTCAATTTGTAAAAAAGGGTGGTATCCTTCTGGATACCACCCTTTTTTATTGGTCTGTTTGAGTCAGCACAGGAATTATTGGAAAGATTGAGGTCCGAATGCACGTTAAACCAAGTCAACAGCGTTCACAGATACGCCAGACGTTCCTCAAAAGGCGTGATTTACTCTCTGAAACGGAACGGAGGGATAAAAGCGAACAGATACTCAAGCGCTTTCTTTCACTCTCAGATATTCTCCAATTTCAGCATTTTTTTATCTACTGCAACTATAAGAGCGAGGTGAACACCCAAGAACTGATGCAGCGGTTGCTCGCCTTGGGAAAGACCGTTGCCGTGCCCCTGACCAGACCCAAGACAGCAACCATGGATGCGGTTGTCCTGACCAACCCTGAGCAGGAGTTGGTTGCGGGATATAAAGGTATACCAGAGCCTATCAGCAGCCTTATTCCCAAACGGATAATAAATCCGGTACAACTCGAGGTAGTTCTTCTTCCCGGATCAGTGTTTGATCACCAGGGAAATCGTCTGGGCTACGGCGGTGGCTATTATGACCGTTTTTTAGGGAATAAAGCACCTCAGGCCCTGCGGGTTGGTCTAGCCTACGCGCTCCAAGTTGTTGCAATGCTCCCCTCCGAACCCCACGATATTCCCCTGGATTTTCTTATCACTGAATCAGGTGTTCTCAGCTGGCCACGGCCAGAGATACATCAGCCTTGATCTCAACCCGAGCGGCTGATGTATTGGGTGCCAGGTTACCTAAAAACTGTTGGGTGCAGGTATCCCAGGAGTATTGCTCGGCAAACTGCCTGCAGGTATCGCGAGAAACTGACAGCGCGCGTAAGGCCGCTGCCTGGAGATCGGTATCAAGCGAACCATTAACCCCTTCCTTAATCAGATATTGAGGGCCGGTCACAGGAAAGGCGGCCACCGGTACACCACAGGCATTTGCCTCAAGCAAGACCAGGCCATAGGTATCTGTCAGGCTTGGAAAGACAAAGACATCCGCACAGGCCAGATGTTTGGCCAGATCCTCTCCTTTTTTTGCGCCTAAAAACCGAACCTCCGGGTACTGAGATTTAAGTTGTGCCAGGCTCGGACCATCACCGATAACCCATTTTTTCCCGGGGAGTTGGAGATCAAGAAAAGCCGGCAGGTTTTTCTCCGGTGCCACCCGTCCCATGTAGACAAAATGGGGTTCAGCATTGAGTCTGGCTGATTCTTCACGGGGGTGAAACAGCTTTGTGTCCACCCCGCGCGACCAGGGAACCAGATGCGAAAATTTTCGCTCTGCAAGCTCATCAATAATGGTAGGAGCTGCCATGGTCCGCTCCGCAGCCTGGTGAAACCCACGCATCAAGGCATAGCTCATCCGCATGGGAACCGGTGCCCGCATACGAACGTATTCAGGAAAACGGGTGTGGTAGGAGGTTGTAAATTTTAGCCCGAGTTTTCGGCAGCAGCGTCTGGTGATCCAGCCAATGGGACCTTCCGTGGCTATATGGACAGCATCGGGAGCAAACTGGTTCAAAATCTTTCCAATGATCGAGCATGAAACCATGGAGAGACGGATTTCCGGATAGGTGGGACAGGGAATGGTTTTAAACTGATCCGGGCTGAGTACCTTTACCTCATGTCCCCAGGAGCGTAAGGTCTGACTCGTGCGGGTGAGGGTGGTAACAACGCCATTAATTTGTGGATGCCAGGCATCGGTTGCGATACAGATCTTCATAGGTTTTACCGTAGGCGGCCTCCAAAATGGGGTGTTGATTATGCCATTCAATGACACCAAGACGACCAGATGCATTTTCGGCCAGGGCCGTGCAACTTTCCACCCAGTCGCCCGCGTTGGTGTAGAGCACATTGTTGATTTCTCGAATACCGGCCCTGTGAATGTGGCCACAGATCAACCCATCCACTTGATTTTGGGTCGCCTCCTGGGCAACGACTTCTTCAAAGCGTCCCATGTAATTGACCACAATCTTGACCTGATGTTTCAGGTAGGAAGAGATGGAGCGGTATTCCCGTTTGACCCGTTTACGTCCGATATTGAACCAGCGGTTTAAAAGTAAGAGCCATTCGTAGGCGGTGGCACCTATGGATGCGAGCCAGGGGGAGTTCTGGACAATGGGGTCAAACTTGTCCCCATGCATGACCAGATAGCGTTTTCCATCAACGGTTTCATGTATAACGCTGTTTTGAATTTGAATATTATTAAAGGTACATCCGTTGAATTTACGTAACATGTGGTCATGGTTGCCCGGGATGTACACCACCTTGGTCCCATTGGCTGCTTTGGCAAGAATGGTCTCGACAATCTGATCGTTCACCTTGGGCCAATGCCAACGTTTCTGCGCTTTGAGCAGATCAAAAATGTCTCCAACCAGATAAAGAAACTCGGATTCGGTCTGCAAGAGAAAGTCCAGTAGTTTTTCGTTTTGCAGGTTGCGGGTGCCCAGGTGCAGATCAGAGATCCAAATGGATCGAAAATGTTGTGGCGCCATGAAGTCCCTCCTTCGTGTTCGCTCGAGTAAAACGTCTCGGATATCTTCAAAATTTCCCTCCCTGAAGATACCTTTTCTAGAGTCGTGTCACGCAGAGTAACGGATAGATGTTACTCTTTGGTCAGCGTCGGGTTTTATTCGGGTTGAGGGACTGTTTGAACACTGTTTAGATCCTGTTTGCAGAGACTTAAACGCAGTGATGATGTACTTCAAACTCAAGAGTAGAGCCCGTCACCTGACTGCGTCCAAAGTAAAGAAAGAGGATACACCAGATGGTTTGCAGGCTAAAAATAAGCAGGGGATTGACCAGGCTTTTGAAACCTGTGAGAATATCGGGGATCGGTTGACTGGGCACAGGTGTCACCAGGCAGAGGAGACTGCCGTACAACACTGCAATGATACCCATTTTTTGATAGGCCGAGATTGAGCCCAATCCTCGAAAATCGGAGCGAAATATTTCGGAAATGACGCGCCAAATCTGGGAGACGCACAAACAGAGCAGAAAGGCGCTCCGGTATTTGCCGGTAAGGAAAAGAAAGCATCCGACCAATGCTGTGGCCGTATAAATCAGGCTGGTTATCCCCTGAATGGGAATAAGCTTGATTCCAGCCAGATTTCCTTCATATACAGCTTTTTTCGTTGGTCCAGAAAAGACCAGGGCTGTTTGAGCAAAGAGGAAAGAGAGAATTTTGCCACAGCGATGCAATGGTTTGCCATAGCAACAGCCAAAACTGATACAGGCAAGACGGCCAAGGCCTTCACCGAGGATGTAGCCGATAGCCAGAGCGGCAAGCACGATCTGCATGGGCAGTGTCGGGAAGCCAAGGAAGGAACAGCAGGCGTTCACCAGAAGAATAACAAGAGGGGTGGACACCAGGCCGCAGAAAAATGCGCCGCCTATGGTGAAGGTATACTCTTTTTTTTCCACCAGCCGGGCAATCCAACGAGCTGAAGGCACACAGAGCACTATAATGGCAGCAAGTAAGGCAAGAAGGGGAGCCAAAGCCAGGGAGGCGGACAGGCAGAGGAGGAGTGTGTAGCTCATGCCAATGATGGCAGCGCTGGCCAGAAGGAGTCCATACCAGGTGAGGTTCATCCCCTGCCAGCGTCCCTTCCCATCGGGGCGTACGGGAATGGAGGCAAGCATCTGAAAGCGTTCACCGGGAAGATAACGCCAGCCTGAAATAATAATCAGAGTAAAGAGCAGGCCTGAAACAGAGAGAAAAAGCCAGAGGTTCATGAGATTTTTTCTGTATATTGAATGTTCTTAGTTTGCAACCAAGGCAACGCTTGACCGTACCTGAAGATCGGTTTCCACCAAGGGGCGACCAAGTCCTGCGGAAAAACGACTGTAAACATCCGGGCGGACCAGATTGTTTTGCAGATCCTGGCAAAAGCTGACCCGTCCCTGCTGAAACAAAAGGATATCTGTGGAGCTTCCTGGTCGATACAGGCTTTTGGGAGAGCCTTTCTTTACAAACATGCCTTTATGCAGCTGTTGAGGATCATCATAACGATGCTCTGAGTAGCACTGAACAATATCGCCAATCATCAGGGCCACCACCTCAACCATGGCCACAAGACCTACCTGGGAGCCACCCTGAACATCCGTATTGATAATGGTCACTACACGTCGGTTTTTTGCATGGATGGAGGCCAGAGAGATTTGTGCCCCCGGATTGCAGGAGTGGCAAGAGCCATCAACCGTATAGATGTCTTCGACTTCTCCACTGACCGGCAGATGGTTGTAATGGTATTTATCCGGAGTGAGGCGAAAGATTGCAAAATTACCTCCACTAAAGCCCTCACTCCAACGTGATGCTGGTCCCAGTAATTCCCGGGCTGAAAAGAATTTTTCTTTGATAAAGAGCTCAGGAATATCATCAAGACTTCCAATAAGCACCTTGGCATCAGCCGGCGAGACAACAACAGATATATCTGCGTCCATGGGGCGGCACTCCCAGTAACGAATCTGTCGTTCAAAGACCTGACGGGGAGTGGTGAAACTCTGGTGCGAGGCCAGACATTCCCCCCAGTCGACCCCCATTTTTTTGAGCAGGTCTAGACCGGTTGCTCCGAGGACAGGCAGGTTGATGTCAAAATGCAGAAAGCCAAGCACCGCGGACATCCGTTGGGAGGTCAGGGCACGAAAGAGTCCGGGAGCCTGTTCCCGCACCCGGTTATACAGAAGGTCAATGGACTGATCGCCAATGAGTTGTTCGCTGATGATGGCTCCGCTTGCTCGTTCTATAAATTGATGTTGCTCTTGCATAAGGGATTATTCCACTGATATTTCTTGGTGATACAGCACCAGGCAGAGCACAATCAGCATATGGATTTCTTTGCCCGTGGCCTCGCCCGCCAAGAGACGGCAACCGGTTTCACGGATGAAAAGGGCGGTTGGGGTTGGGCCTATGAGCTGTTCTTTCAAGGCTGCTGCTCGGGTATCATGTTGTCCGTCAAAGCGCAGCCCGTCATCGACCAGGGTGTCCAGCCCATTGTCCATATGCAGGCGGCAGAGGTCGTCGCGGTAATACTGCTCGGCCATTTGGTTGAAATCCCTGCTTTTTACCTGCATGGGGTCGGCCACTTTTCCGCTTTTACTCAGAATTTCTGATGTCAGTTGGTCAGCTGCAGAAGGAATTTTCCCCTTGAGCATGGCCTCCAGAGGATCAAGGAGCGAGTTCAACTCAGCTTGTGGACAAACACCCTGCTCTTCGCTTCGCAGGATGTCCAGGCAGGCCTGTTGATAGGCATTTACTTTGATGCGAACGTAGCCCCGGTAGCGACGGCTGGGACGTTGGCGATCCACCTTGCTGAGGATGCGCTTAAGCAGTCGATTGTTGGTGTTTGCACGAATAAAGACTGTGGGCAGGCCTATGGCTGAGGCAAAAAAGATCTGGCGTCGTTCACTTTCTGTGCAGGGATCATCGGGAATATCGGCGTGGGTGACACGGCCTTCAAGAACCCAGCGATAGCTTATGGCTGTGACCAGTGTCTGCAGGTTAACCGCCATGCGCAGGCTTGTATTCAGGTCCGGAAAGAGAGAGTAATGTCGTCCTTCAAAGCCGGAAAAACCATAACCTGCTACATCACGCATGCGATAGGGCAGGTAGATGGCCATTCGGCTGTCAAAGACTCCCATTTCACTTAAATCCCGTTTCAGGCGATCCTGGTTACCAAGTTGGCCGTTGAGCGCCGGGCTGTGTTCAACACTCTGCAGAGCAACCAGGTAATCAATGAGCCGAACATCGGGGAGATAATCACCGCGTAACCGGAGTAGGGTAGAGGTCATCCGGTCCAGCCAGAGAGGCCCGACCGGCGTGAAGCTATGTCCGCAAAAGCGCAGATCCGCCTTTTTTTTCCAACGCCGCCAGAGCATGCGCAGATGCGTGTAATCAAGTTCATGGGGGAGGTAGCCCAGAACCTTTTCCGGATGAAAATCACTGAATCCCAGACGATGGGGAGCAGCCGAACAGGTGGTCACAAAGAGCGGAAGAAAATGCTCCACAATTTTAATCACCAGATCGCCGTAGTATTTTTCCACCAGCATGCCCTCACCCTGGGCAAAACTGTGACTGAGTACCTTGCTTCCCAGGGTAATATGGGTGCCATTGTTGGCAAGAGAGGTGGAGGAGGTATTGGGCAGGACCACCAGATTATTGATTATTATGCCTGCCTCTTTGAGTTTGGCTATGGTGTTGAGCTGACTGCGGGAAAGGGTCCGGTGACATAACCCCATGTAGTCTTTTTTACTTTCCCCCTTTGGCCATCCCGAGAGACAGGGGTTGAGAAAAAGTTCGCGGTAAAATTGATCTGAAATTAAATCATTGAGTTTTTTCTGTCGCGAAGGGGGGTTGGGAGCCATGTACATGCGGCAGATCTGACCATTTTCCTTGAGGCGGAACGCAGAGTTGGCGTATTGGATGAGCAGTTGCAAAAAGAAAAATCGGCGGCTGGTTTCGCGTGCCGTCTCCCGGCCTGGCAGTTCTCCATCTTTGCCTTGGCTTAAGCTAAAGCTACATATTTCAGGTGAGGAGTTGTCGCTGATGAGATGCTCCATCAACCGCTCGCCGATTTTTTTGAGTTGGCTTGTGGAGTGGTGATCGGGGGGCTGCCATGAGCCTATTGCCTGGGCCAGGGATATTTTCAGGAGGTAGCTTACCGGTACGCGCACCCATGGTTCTCCCTCTTTGTGGAAGAGGAACTGGTCGATATCTCCTCTTTTAGGGCTCTGGGGATCATTTTTATCGGCGAGCAAATCATGACGGAGAAGAGAGGCGGCATACTCTCCCAGGCAGCGGAAGGGAAAACGGACCCATGAATTTTCCCAGGTGGCATTTTTTTCTTCATCAAGAAAGCTGATGAGCTCGGCGAGCTGGTGGGGGGTAAGATCACCACGACCGGCACGGGCCTGAAGGTTTTTATAGTAGTTCGACTCAACCAGGGTTATGGCCAGGTCTACCTCGGTTTTACATCCCTCCACGGCGACCTGGAATTCATTTTCAAGACCAACTGTCGTATCGGTACCGTAGAAGGGGAGATTCTTGAGACCGTTTGCAAGTTCGTTTCGAAATTGCTCGGCTTTTGGGGCCGCAGCAGCAAGGCTACAGTATAAAGAGGGGGGAAGACTGGTCATAATCGCTCGGGGTAAGGGACTCCTTATAAATCTTGTCCCTGAATATATCGAGCGATTGTTAGGTTGAGGCTATGATGCGATCAGGATTGTATCAGTGAAGTGTATGTTTCGATGCGCGCGAAAATTGTTCTCGGTTAAAACAACGATGGCGGTTTCCCATCAATAAACTCTGCACCGGCGCGGTTGTTGATGAGGCTGGTGATGCGAATTCTGCGAATCATGGAGCTTCCTGCGCCGGAGCGATATTTGAGACGCAGCTCCTTGGCTTTGGAGACGGTCCGTGCGTAATGCGGCGGAATATTAAAGCCGATCCCACCAAGAGAGATATCGCAGAGATAGACCGGACATTCCCTGCCGTTGGCCAACAGGAGAAACCCCTTGCCGCAGGTGGATTCGCGTGCGTAGACCCGGTGGTTCAAATTGTACGTGGTACTGAGGCCACAGTGACAGCGTATTGATTTTCTGCGAACATTGCCTGGAACAGCGACGTAGCGCCTCTTTCTACAGTTGGAGCAGGTGATGCGAATACGCCCATCTTTCACTGTACAGGTTTGAGTGCGACCACGCATGCGAGAACTCCCGGGAAGAGATTTTCATTGCGAACCTGAATTCGTGGTTGTCCTAAAGCGGGCTGCAAGTCCTGTTGAACAAGGAATGCTTTTGTCAAAGCTACGGACCAAGACGTTGTTTAGCAACCACCCGCTGTCACGGATTCAGGGGGGATATAAGTAGTACATAGCCTAAGCATGCGTTTGTCAATACGATCGCTCTCGTAAAAAGTTTCAGAGAGAAGATCAAAGCATCTCTGTGTTGATCTCTTGCACGGTTTTCCAGAAAGCTTGGATGACGGGGTAGGTGAGGTGGTGCTGCAGCGTGCAGGCACCAATGAGAAAAGGGGTTAACTCGGGAGTAATTGAGCTGATCTCGACCCGATCGCGTAAGGGGCTTTTTTCAAGGACCAACTCGGGAACAACGCCGACCCCGCATCCGAGGCCAACCATGGCCAGAAGCGCCTCGTTGCCTGCGACCTCGGCATAGATATTGGGATGAATGTTTTTTTCCTTAAACCAGCGATCAATGCGAACACGACTTAAGCCCTGCTCGGCGAGGATGACCGGAGTACGGGGCCAGTCGATCATTTGTCCGTTATCGAGCACCGGTAGTCCGCTTTCTTTGGGAGTTATAAAGAGAAGGGGGGTGCGCACCAACTCAATGAAGACCACTGAATCCGGAAGCTGTTCCGGCAAGGCGGCAATGGTCACTTGGGCATCACGAGCACTGAGCCTGTCCAAAGCCTCGGCCGCATCGCCTGTCTGCAGTTTGATCTGGACCCCCGGATGATTTTCCCGAAAGCGGCCGAGAATGCCGGGAAGTATCGATGTCGCAGCGGTTACCGAACAGTAAAGAGAGAGTTCTCCGTGGAGGGAGGCATCATCACTTAAGTCCTGTTTGAGCTGGTGCCACCGTTGTTCCATTTCCTCTGCATACTGTTTGAAGATAATGCCCGCCGGTGTCAGACTGACTTTGCGGTTGTCCCGGAGAAAGAGCTGTTTGCCCACCTCATCTTCGATCCGTTGAATGGCCCGGGTCAGGGCGGAGGGGCTCAGGTTGCATGCGCGACTGGTCCGCCCGAAATGGAGTGAGTGAGCCAGGTGATTGAAAATTTTAATGGTGCGGATGTCCATAATCATGCGGGAAAAAGTGTTCATTCGTGGTATGAAACTGCTTTTCAGATATACTGGAGCTTTGTTGCAAATATTGCAACACGCAATTGCGAATTTATCACTTTTCGCAATAGAAAAATCGAGTATTCTGTGCAAAACAGCTGATATCTTGTCCTGGCTCGTGACTTTCCAGCAAGCGACCAGGCCGTATTCGTATACCCCCATCACATCAGAGAGGATTAATCATGGGACAGAATTACTTCAACACCCTGCCGCTTCGTCTGCAGCTTGAAGAGTTGGGCAAATGCCGTTTTATGGATGCAGGTGAGTTCGCCGATGGCGTCGAGAAACTCAAAGGCAAAAAAATAGTTGTCGTTGGTTGCGGTGCGCAAGGGTTGCATCAGGGCCTCAATCTGCGTGATTCAGGCCTGGATGTGAGTTACGCCCTGCGTGATTCCGCCATTAGCGAGCAGCGTCAGAGCTGGAAAAATGCCACCAACAACGGCTTTTCAGTTGGAAATTACCAGGAGATGATCCCCACTGCCGATCTGGTGATCAACCTCACCCCGGATAAACAACACACCAACGTGGTTTCCGCTGTTATGCCGCTGATGAAAAAGGGAGCCTGCCTTTCCTACTCCCACGGCTTCAACATTGTTGAAGAGGGGATGCAGATCCGCGACGATCTCACCGTTGTTATGGTTGCCCCGAAATCTCCAGGAACCGAGGTTCGCGAAGAGTACAAACGTGGTTTTGGTGTCCCCACCCTGATTGCTGTGCACCGTGAAAACGATCCCAAGGGCGAGGGCTGGGATATCGCTAAGGCCTACGCTGCCGGGACCGGTGGACATCGTGCCGGTGTTCTTCAGTCTTCCTTTGTTGCCGAGGTTAAATCCGATCTCATGGGTGAGCAGACCATCCTCTGCGGTATGCTTCAGGCCGGCTCTTTGCTCTGCTTTGACAAGATGGTCAGCGAGGGCGTTGATGCCGCTTATGCCACCAAACTGATCCAGTACGGTTGGGAGACCATCACCGAAGCACTCAAACATGGTGGTATCACCAACATGATGGACCGTCTCTCCAACCCGGCAAAACTGCGTGCCTTCTACCTCTCTGAGGAGATCAAAGAGATTTTGACTCCGCTTTTTGAGAAGCACATGGATGACATTATGAGCGGCAGCTTCTCCAGCACCATGATGGAAGACTGGGCCAACGATGACAAGAACCTGTTGACCTGGCGCGCCGCCACCGCTGAGACAGGTTTTGAGAAAACCGATGCGACCACTGCCGAGATCAGTGAGCAGGAGTATTTTGATAATGGTATCCTCATGATTGCCATGGTTAAAGCCGGTGTTGAGCTTGCCTTTGACACCATGGTCTCCGCCGGTATCAAAGAGGAGTCTGCCTATTATGAGAGCCTGCACGAGGTTCCGCTGATCGCCAACACCATCGCTCGGAAGAAACTCTACGAGATGAACGTGGTTATCTCCGATACCGCTGAGTACGGCAACTACCTCTTCGCCCACAAGGCTGTTCCCATGCTGGCCGACTTCATGAAGACAGTTGGTACCGATGTGATCGGTAAAGGTATGGATGTGAAAGACAATACCGTAGACAACGTCGAGCTGATCGAAGTCAACGCAGCCATCCGCTATACCGTGGTTGAGCAGGTTGGTGAAGAGCTGCGTTCCTACATGAGCGCTATGAAGCCAATCATGTAAGCACGCTGTTCCTGAATCATAGATTCAGGCTTGATAACAAACTCCCCCTTGGCCCCATGCCGAGGGGGAGTTTTTTTTTGATGACCTAAAGCTCAACTGAAAAACAAAATTGTTTTTGGCAGAAGCGAAGCAACCTGTCCCTGTCCTTTCCTCCTCTGTCCTGTTCCCCCTGGCCAGCGCGTCATATTTGATGAAAACGTGCATTTTCAGCAAAAACCTTTTACCCTGGAAGCCTTGAGAATGCAGATTCGTAAAATGTTCGATCCTTAATACTCAATCCCTCCCCTTCCAACAGAGACGACCATGAGCAGACAATCCCTTTGCCCCTGTGAATCCGGCCTTCCCTATGCCAGCTGTTGCGGCCCTCTACTTTCCGGCGAGAAGACTGCACCTACCGCTGAAGCCCTGATGCGTTCCCGATACACCGCTTATACTCGAGTGGCACTGGAGTATCTGCTGAAAAGCTGGCATTCTTCCACCCGGCCGGCGTCTATTGATGTTAAGTCTATTCCTCACTGGTGTGGTCTGGAGATTATCGATACCAAAGGTGGGCAAGCGGGAGATCAGGCAGGCATTGTCGAGTTCCGGGCGACGGCGCTTGGCAGTGAGCGCTTGATCGTTCTCAGGGAACGCAGTCAGTTTATTTTTGAAGATAATGCCTGGTTGTATGTGGACGGTGAATTTATTCAGGAAGAAGAACCTCCGTCCCCGCCAGAGCCAATCTCTGCGTCCAAAGCCGGAGCCAAAGCCAAAAAGAAAATTGGGCGGAATGATCCCTGCCCCTGCGGTAGTGGCCGTAAATTTAAGAAATGTTGTGGGTTTTAGGCTCTTTCCCTTTCCTGTACCCGTGACGTCGGCTGATCGCTCACGGGTTTTGGTTCATTTTCCACTTTTCTTTCCCCATTTCTGGGGTTGGGTTAATAGGTATATTCTATATCCAAAACATTCCTATTCTTTAGCCAGATAAAATGCTGGTTGTCTTGCTCTTCTTCTCGTAAATTTTTGTGTCACAATGTAAACGCTCTTCCGCCTCGATTCTTCCTCCCCGCTGAGCAGGTTGGGGATGGGTTCGATTCCGGGTCATGGTTGGTGGGCAGGTTTTAAGAGAGATCAGGTGAGTTCCTGGTTATCCTCTACTGCTGACCTTTGGCCTGAAAACTTCTTTATTACGAGAGGGTAGACACCTATGGCCACCTATCTGCATCCCGGCGTGTACATCGAAGAGATTCCCAGCGGCGCCAAACCCATAGAGGGCGTCTCCACCAGCGTGGCAGCGCTGATAGGCTATACCACCAGCGGGCCCATTGGCAGGCCGACCTTGGTACATAGCTGGGATGAGTACAAAACAGAATTTGGTGAAATTACATCTGAAACGGACACCATGGCTCTGGCCGCCTATTACTTTTTCTTAAACGGCGGACGAGATACATATATCGGTCGTCTGGCAAAAGATGCCAAGGCTGCCACTCTGGCCAGCGGAAATGTTTTGGGCAGAGGGGCGGCTTCGGCTGCCGATGTGCTTGAAGTCAGCGCAGCCAATCAGGGAGCCAGTGGCAACGCCTACAGGGTTCAGGTCGAGGCAGGGAGTGATGGGTATCATTTTTCCCTGGCAGTCATCCAGGGGGATACAGTAATCGAGAGTTTCTCCTCCCTTTCCATGGATCCCACCGATGGATCCTACGCCCCTATTCTGGTCAACAGTTCTTCCCGATATATTCGCCTTGCCCTGCCAGCGGGAATCAACAGCTTTTACAAGCCTGCCACCTCGGTGTCCGGAGATTTGAGTGGTCTTGATTACTCTGTCGTGGTCACGGGAATGACGCTGACGCTCAACATTGATAACCTCGGTGCCCGTATCATCACCCTTGGGGAGCCTGATGGTGGCAGCTATAACGGCAGTAAAGTAGCTGCAGAAATTCAAAAGCAGGTCCTGGCGCTGGGACCGGAGTATGTCGGTTTTACCTGCAGCTTTGCAGCCGATGCCCTCACGCTCACCTCGGGCACAAGCTCTGCGGCCTCACGGGTATCGGTTCGGCCGGGAACGCTGGCTACCCTGCTGAAACTGGGAGCAATCGGGGGCACGGAAAAACACGGCAGTGAGGATGTGGTCCCGGCTGGCATGGCGGGTCCTGTCAGCCTGACAGGCGGTGATGACGGTGTTGTTCCGGGGCTGGAGGATTATAACGACTTTTTTGCTCAGCTTCAGAAAGTACGCGATGTCAATATCGTCCTCTTACCCGGCCAATACATGCCCGCAGATAATACAGGAAATCCTATTATAGATGCTGCCGAGTCGCATTGTATATCCATGGGAAGCCGCATGCTGTTGGTTGACCCACCTCCTGGAACTGAGCTGGATCAAGGAAAACGAGTGAACGAACTCCAGCTGCCGAGTTCGACCTACACTGTGCTCTATTACCCCTGGGTCCAGGTAAAAAATCCGCTTTATTCCAAGGAGTCCAATCCCACCGCACCAACCACCCTGACGGTTGCTCCCTCTGCATTTGCCGCTGGAATCTGGGCTCGAACCGATGGAACCCGTGGCGTCTGGAAGGCACCCGCCGGTGTCGAGGCTTCGGTGAGCGGAGTGGCAGCCCTGGAATATGTGGTGGAGGATGGAGATCAGGATCAGCTTAACTCGCTTGGGGTCAACTGCCTGCGTACGATGCCTGGATATGGTCATGTGGTCTGGGGAACCCGAACCCTGGCAACCAGGGCCAATCCGGAGTGGCGCTACGTACCGGTGCGGCGAACAGCACTCTATATAGAATCCAGTATCCGTAACGGTATTCAATGGGCGGTTTTTGAACCCAATGATCACCGACTCTGGTCCTCCATGCGTGCCAATATCGGAGCCTTCATGGACGGTATGTTCCGTGCCGGGGCTTTTCAGGGGCAAAAGGGATCGGATGCCTACTTTGTTCGTTGCGGCTTGGGCGACACCATGACCCAGGACGATATCGATCGGGGCCAGGTGATCGCTGTGGTTGGGTTTGCCCCGCTCAAGCCAGCCGAGTTTGTCATTGTCCGTATTCAGCAAAAAGTCGGTCAGTCGTAAATCAGACTGCATAAGGAGATAAATGAATGGCTGCTCCCACATTTCCAGTAAACGCCCATCGCCACGATCCCTACCGTACCTTCAAGTTTCAGATCATCATCGACGGAAAGCCTGTGGCCGGTTTGAAAAAAATGGGTGCGCTCAAACGCAAGACCGAAGCGGTTAAATGGCGTTCTGCCGGTGATCCATCAACCGAGCGCATTCTTCCCGGCGGCACCAGTTATGAACCTGTAACCCTGGAGCAAGGACTCTCCCATGACCCGGTTTTTGAAAACTGGGCCAACCTGGTCAACAATGTCGACGGTGATGCGGCCATGTCATTGGCCAATTTCAGAAAGGATATTGTGATTAACGTGCTCAACCTTCAGGGAACCGTGGTTCTATCCTATGTACTCTACCGGGCCTGGGTCTCTGAGTATCAGGCGCTCCCGGAGATGGATGCGGGCTCGATGAACGCGGTTGGCATTCAGACCATTACACTCCAACATGAAGGCTGGCAGCGCGATACGGCGGTGCAAGAGCCTGCGGAGTCCTGATAGAGCGTGTTGCTTCCAGGTGGCCTCTTTGAAGGTGGAACTCGCTCTCGGCACTGGAGCTTTAAACCGGTTTCAGGACGGCTGGAGTTGGCGCTCTGTGAGGCTGCCGAAACAGGTAGCAATACACCTCGGGCAGTGACCCAGGTGCTACGTCTGGCCTTGGCCCATTTAGGAGAACGACCAGTAACCGAGGCGCGGGTGGCCAACCTTTGTGTTGGGGACAGGCAATTTCTCATGCGTGAGCTTGAGCAGCATCTGGGCAGAAGCGGTGGCTGGTTTCATGCCGATTGCACAACCTGCGCCAACCGCTTTGATTTTTCTTTGCAGTACGCCGATCTTCCAGTGCAGGAAGCCGGGCCATCCTACCCCCTGGTCCGGGTGCAGTGGCAAGATCGGCAGATCTGCTTCCGCCTGCCAACAGGGGCTGACCAGGAGCAGATTCTTGAGCAGCCCCAGCCAGAGGCAACATCCTGGTTGTTGCATCAACTGCTGGAGGAACCGGAATGTGTTCTTCCCTGCGACAACGGTTTTCAAAGTGTCGTCGATGCCGCCTTGGAGGAGGTAGCTCCGGGCATCGTTACCCGGGTTCTGACCTCCTGCCCGGAGTGTGAGGCGGAAAATACCGTTGAGTTAGATCCTTATCGCCTGCTTGCCTGGAAGAGTGATGGATTGTTGAAGGAAATTCACCAGCTGGCCAGTCACTACCATTGGAGTGAGGCGGAAATTCTGGCACTCCCCCGCTTCAGGCGGCAACGCTACCTGGATTTGATAGATCAGAGTCGCGGGATGATACAATAACAGGGAATTCCAATACATCGACATTGTACAAGTGATGAGTTTACTCGGCGATACCATACGTGATGCCCATCGTCCTTTGCCCAGTGCGGAAGAAGGACAACTGCGACGTATGGTGTTCCCGGAGGATACGGAGAGCAGCCCAAAAGAGGAACACACAACCTCAGAGCTGCAGACCGTGTTTCGATTTCAGAAGGAGGGGCAACCGTCGCCCAAGACGGGGCCCCGCGAGGCGTCCTTCCGGCCGGGAGCTGCTGATACCGGTTTACCGGCTGGTGACCCTTTGTCAGTGGAGAGTACGGTTGAAAGGCCAAGCTTATTCACCAGCGATGTTAACGGCAACGAAGACATCTTTTCCGTAAAGGGCGATAATCGAGGAAACGAACTGGAAACAGGACAGAGCAATCACGGAAGTCCGAGTTGGACAACGGCAGCCAAGATGAGCGCTGTTTCAAGTACGCATCAGTCAGAAGTTATGTCTGAGCCAAACGAATCAGTTTCTGCACATCAGCGGCATCAGTCCCGCGAACAAAACGGCAGTGGGCGAACTGTTAGTGAACAAGAAGAAACGTACCAGAGCCGGATTCCGGGTCAGGGCGCCCCTTCTGAATCCTTTTCCACCGCACCGATCACCCCCCTGAGATCGGTATCACCGGGACCGACTCCAGTCGAGCGGCCACATGTCCCTGGCCAGACACCACGTCAGGCTGAAGCGGTTCCCGGTCAAGCGGTGGAATCTTTTGAAGCAGTACCCGGTGAGGCCGGTCCCCAGCAACCGGAAGAGCAAAAACCACGAACAACTCTTGCCCAGAGTGGTGCCCCCAGGGAGCAATCTGGTGTCCAGGAGCCTGTTTTTCCAACCCAAGCGATTGAGAGCCAGCCCTCCGCACCTTCTTCCGGGCCACACCTCGTGATCGGCCGCATTGATGTCGTGGTGGTAGCCGATTCCAAGCAGGCCAGTTCGGGTGCACGGGTTCACACTCGATCAGATTCCGGCTTTGTCAGCCGCAACTATTTAAAACGGCTCTGATATGGCATTGGTATCCTCTCCTCTCTCCCAGGTGTGCAAAGGTATTCGCTCCTATCTTGATGCTGCGGTCAACGGACCAGATCGCAGCCGGGTCAGTGTGGGCCTGGATACACCGGCTGAAGCCGCCTCTTCCGGGGCTGGCGATTCTGATCATCGGCTCAATCTCTTTTTCTACCGTTTTGAACCCGCTGGACTGTTTCCCGATATTCTCCCCGGTGAAACAACCTGGATGCGCACCTTCTGCTTGATAACTCCCTTTGCCGGTGAGGAAGAGAGCGTGGGGCCCGGGGAAAACGACCTGCGCCTGATCGGCGAAGTCAGCCGCATCTTCCACGAACGGCCTATCTTCCATTTGGATGTGGATGGGGTGCGTTACCACCTGCAGGTGATCATGCAACCCATGGCTCTTGATCAGCTCAACCAGCTGTGGTCCACCCAGGGAGATACGGTCTACCGGCCCTCACTTCTCTATGAGATCTCTCTTATGCCGGTGGTCCCGGTGGACAAGGCTGTTCCCGCTCCCCTGACCGGTGGTCTGGGGCTGGAGGTTCTCTCGAGTCTTGATACCCATGATGTGAGTCCGAAAACCAAGCCGCCTCTGGTGATGGTCATGGAGCCGGATGTCCGCTTGCCGGATTGGACTCCGGCCGTTGCCTTGGTTTATCAGGGACAGTGCAGCCTGAGCCTGCTTTTCCAGGTGGGAAGCGAGGCTCTGGCCAGTTTTATTCCCCATATCTGGCTGGCAGGGGAGGTCGGGGCCTCAGTTAACCTCCGCTGGGAGACCTGGGAGACTGGTCGTGGTTGGCAAAAAGTGGAGCCAGCCACACCGGTACTGGTGCCCAACCGGGCCATAGACCCGGACAACGTGGGGATTGCTACGGTTGTCCCGGCGACGCTGCCCTTTGCTGATCGTGCCGGTCAAATGCTGCTGTATGCCGAACGCAGCCTGATTCGTCCTTCGGATGGAGCCACCATGCAGCTGCGCTCCAACCCATTGCTCATAACCCTCTATGGTGGTTGAGCCCATGAATATGGCCCGGAACAACAGACTTGATCAGCTTGATCCCGAATGGCGTCGGCTGGAGCTGTTGTGCTGGTGTCTCTCCAAAGGGCGTCGCGGGGAAAAACCAGGCGATGATGAGCTACAACAACTCAGAGATTTACAGGCTCAGGTCCATGCACTGCGCGGGCAGGACGGGGGCTGGCAGAGTCTTCTCGAGCTTGAACTTCATCCCCTGGAGTTTGATATTCTGGCTGCTGTGCTGGCACCTGAACTTGAACCCAGAATTGGCTGGAGCTTTCAAAATCTGCAGGCTGGGTTGAGCCAACCCTGGGCAACCCGTAGCCTGATGCAGGAGCTTTTTGCCCTGGATGTGCAGCAGGCTGCAGAGTTGCGAGGCTTTCTCGGGCCGCATGGAACCTTGCGGCGGCGCCGTTTGATTCGCTGTGAACAGGAGGGGCCTTATGCTCCGATTGTTCCCGAGCCTGTGTTGATCGGGTGTATTACCGGTATCACTATGGAAATTCCTCCGCCTCCCGGTGCAACTCCAGTGCATCAGCAGGCCGGTTGGGATGACCTGGTGTTGCCGGCAAGTAAGCTGGCCATGCTGAAGGAGTATCTGCTTTGGATTGAGCAACGAGAGACGGTCGTTCATTCCTGGCAAGGGCAGCCTGTCGGTGGCCCGGTGGCACTATTCACCGGCCCATCTGGAACGGGCAAGACCTTTGCGGCCTCGGTACTGGCTGGATCGCTTGGCTGGCAACTTTTTCGGGTGGATCTGGGGTGCCTGGTCAGCAAGTACGTGGGAGAGACCGAGGAAAATCTCAATAAACTCTTTGATGCAGCCCACAACCAGCCCATGGTGCTCCAGTTTGATGAGGCCGATGCCCTCTTTGCCAAGCGTGGGGAAGTGAAAGAGGCCCGGGACCGCTATGCCAATATGGAGGTCAGCCATCTCTTGAGCCGCATCGAAGCCCATAACGGCCCCTGCATTCTCACCACCAACCTGCGTAAACAGCTCGATGGGGCCTTCACCCGTCGCTTCCAGATGGTGGTTGATTTTCCTCGGCCCGATGCCGAGGCCCGTGCTGCCCTCTGGAGCCATTTGCTGCCCCCCAAGGCACCGCTTGATCCACAGGTTGAGTCAGCCTTTATTGGTGGAGCCGTGGCACTGACCGGTGGTTCGATCCGTAACGCGGCGCTCCATGCCGCCTACCTTGCCGCCGGTGCTGAGTTGCCCATTGGTCTTGCCCATATCGCTCATGCGATCTGGCGTGAGTTGGGGAAAGAAGGGAGGGAGATTCAGCTCCAGGACCTCGGGCCGCTTGCCGAGTATCTCCCCTCGGAGCTTGTGCATGAATACTGAGATTGGCCAGTTGCAGCTACAGCTGCCGCCGGGTTTCGAAAAGAGGGCCCAGCGCATCGGTCGCCTGGTGGGAGAGAACCTGGCTCACTATACAGCGCTTCCTTCCGGGCGTATAGAGCACCTGCAGGTGGGACCCGTTCGCATTGAACGCCACTTTTCCGATAGCCGGGTGGCCAGGCAGATAGCGGAATCAATTTATTCTGCTCTCCATGGTCAGTCATTTCATCCCTAAATCCGTCAGAGGGAGCATCGCCAAGTAACTGGTTTTGTGTAATGGGCAAGAGTTCTGACACATTTTTTACCAAAGGAGCCCAAAACGTATGATAGCCCATCTGAAAGGATTTCTGGTTGAGTACGCCACCAGCAAACCACCGTTGATGCTCTCTTTTCGTTTTAACCCCCAGAACCTGACACGCAACCGCAGTGTCACCCTCAATTTAGGCAGTACGCCCGCCACCCGTGGCGGCTATGATTTTGCCTTGCCTTCAGAGACATCCCGTGTGGCTCAAGGGGTCACGGTGGAACCGGAGTCTTTTGACCTGGAGATTCTTGTTGATGCCACCGATCGTATGAACATATCGGATCCCATTGCCCAGACCATCGGCATCCAGCCGGAACTCGACACCCTGCGTTCCATGGTTGAGCCCAAGATTCAGGGGCCAGACGGCGTCCAGACCCTGGCCGGTCTTGGTTTTGGAGGTGATCGGGCCTTTCAGCACAACCAGTCCGCCTCGGTGCTGCTTCTGGTCTGGGGGATTCAGGTGCTGCCGGTCTTTCTCAAGAGTATCGAGGTGGCCGAATCCGCCCACCTGCCCAACCTGACCCCGTATCGGGCCACGGTCAAACTGAGCCTACAGGTTATTGAGGGCAACAATCCCTTTTACGCGGTGGAAAAACGGCGCCAGGATATTGGCTCCAAACTCAACAGCCACCAAACTGTTCTCGGAGGAATTTTGGGAGGGCTTATCTGATGCTGCTGTCCAATTCACGCTATAAAAACGGACGTCGATTTGAAGCGGATACTCAGGGCGTGGTGCGGTGTAAAGGGATTCGCGAACGAGAGATCGGTGCGGCGGTTGGTGTGGTGGAACACATGATTGAGGCCGGGGATCGTCTCGATCTGCTGGCGCATCGCTACTACAACGACGCTCGTCTCTGGTACCGCATCCTTGATGCTAATCCAGACCTGGCAAACGGGGTTGAAGTGTCGCTGTCCCAGCGGGTGGGTGAGGTCATTTTGATTCCCAAAGCCAAGGGGTGATCCATGCCGCTTGATCTGTTTGCTCAGCGTGATCGCGATCCCGCCGAATGCATCATCACCGTTGATGGGGCCGAGATCAGCGAGTTCTACCCCTTTTTGCTTGAGGTGCGGGTGGAGTGCAGCCGCACCGAGGCAGCGACCGCTACCTTGAGTTTTGAAACCAGACGCGACGAACTGGGGACCTGGACAATCCAGGATGCCGGAGTGCTTGAGCCCTGGAAACGGATTGTGATTACAAGCGCTTTTGGCAGCCGGGAAGAGGAGATCATGCGTGGCTACATTCGTGAGGTCCGTCTGGAGACCCCCGAGGATGCGGGGGCTGCCCAGGTTGTGGTGGAGTGCCAGGACGACTCGCTGCGCCTTGATCGTACCCACAGACGAAGAACCTGGGGCACCTCCGAGCTGCCCACCAGCGATACGCTGCTGCTCTCTGAAGTACTGGCGACCTATGGCATGCTGCCCCATGGGGACAACGAGTCCGGACAAAATCGGCTGGTGGGAGTTGCCCAGGACGATACCGATATCAAGTTTCTCAAATCACGGGCGGAATTCAATGGGTATGAACTGATCTTTCGCGACGGGCGGGTCTACTTTGGCCCCATGCGCCTGGAGGCTGATCCGCAGGCCACGATCATGGTCTATGCAGGGGAGGCCACCAACTGCCTCTCGCTTTCTGTGCGTGCAGACGGACATCAACCCGACGCGGTCAGCTACGATCTGCCCAGCGATACTGGGGACAGTGTTGAGTCCCCTGAGCCTGTCCGCTCGAATCTCTTTTTACTGGGGACCAGCCGGGCGGACTCCACCGATGCCGGGCTGGAGGATTTTGTCTGGCGCATGTCGGCCCAGGCCAGCGCAGACGCCGAACGTATGCGGGCCCTGGCCCAGATGAAGGCCAATGATCTTGATATCCATCGTCTGCAGGGAGAGGGAGAACTCGACGGCGCCCTCTATGGTCATGTGTTGCAACCCGGCTTGCCTGTTCCGGTGGATGGCCTTGGCGAGCGCATGTCGGGAATCTATTATGTGGACAGTGTCAGCCACAGCTTTACCGCTACGGGCTACAGGCAGCAGTTTCGTCTGCTGCGCAACGGTTATGGCGACAACCTGGCTACGGTTACAGGCCTGATGCGATCCCTTGCTGGAGTGATCTGATGCCCGATGACGTCATAGGACAACACCTCTCGCAGATGCTGCGCGAACGCCGAGCATACGGCAAGTACCGTGGCTTTGTGGTCGACAACGACGATCCCCAGCGTCTGGCTCGGGTCCGGGTGCAGGTGCCCAGCCTTCTGGGCGAGGCAGAGACCGACTGGGCCTTGCCCTGCCTGCCCTGCGGAGGCCTGGAAAATCAGGGATTTTTTACGGTGCCCGATATTGGCACCCAGGTCTGGGTGGAGTTCGAAGGAGGGAACCTCGACTATCCCATCTGGACAGGGACCTTCTGGCAACAGGAAGCAGATATTCCCGAAGAGGTGAAAGAGGACCAAACCACAACCAAGCTTTGGCGTACGCCTGGAGGTCATGTCCTGCTTTTGGAAGACTGCGGCGGGGAAGAGACCGTACGCCTGGAGCACTCGGGTGGTGCCAAGCTGGAGATGGATGCCGAGGGCAACCTGGAACTTGCCAACAATGACTCGGAAAAATTGGTTCTGAGTGCCCAGGAGCAGAGCCTGAATCTGGAAGATCGGCATGGCAACAGGCTGATTTTGGACAGCACAGGGGTCACCCTGGAAGATATGAATGGCAACCGGTTCAGTCTGCGCACCTCGGGCATTACCATTGAGACGGGTGGGACGATTTCGTTGAATGGAACCTTGGTGGAGTTGGGCGGCAGCGGTGGAGAGCCGATCATCAAAGGACA
The DNA here is from genome assembly GCF_016919065.1 of Desulfobulbus rhabdoformis. Classification (GTDB taxonomy): domain Bacteria; phylum Desulfobacterota; class Desulfobulbia; order Desulfobulbales; family Desulfobulbaceae; genus Desulfobulbus; species Desulfobulbus rhabdoformis. The sequence goes on from NZ_JAFFQA010000003.1 coordinate 123,185, forward strand.
AAGCCTGTTGACCCTCTTGGCCACACATGTGCATCCCACAGGCGTGGGGCCCAGCGGTCCTCCCGTCCCCCAGGGGGAAATGTCCACACTTTCTCTGAAGGTTACCAGTGCATGAGGAACTATCATGGCGCGTCGACTTATTGATCCCCCCTATCTGAGTTTTCCCCTGGAGGTGAGCGCAGACGGTCCTCGTCTGGCCAGTCGCTCCGAACATATTCGTGGACAGATCGAGCAGGTTCTCTTTACCCTGCCCGGTGAGCGTGTCTTTCGCCCGGACTTTGGTGCCGGGGTCAAGGCGTTGGTCTTTGAACCCAACAGTACCCCCCTGTGGCAGATCACCAAACGCCGTTTGCTCTCAAGCCTTGCCGATGCGCTCCAGGGGGAGGTTGATCCCAAAAGTATCGAGATCGAGGTCACTGGCGAGGAGGCAACCCTGACCATCACCATTGGCTATACCCTGGCCGCTGTTGGTGTGCATGAGACCCAGACCTTTACCGTGGGAGGAAGCTGATGGCACAGGATCCTGTTGCGGCTCTACTTTTTGATGGAGGATGCCCGGACTGTGGTCGCCGGGTAATCGATCTGCCTGATGTACTGCCAGAGGTGGGGGATGATTTTGACTGGGATCAGCGAGATTATGACGGATTTCGCCTGTTCATGCTGCAGGAACTTGCGGCCAGGTTTCCCGAGCGGCGACGCTGGACCCCGGCCGATGTGGAGGTTGCCCTGGTTGAGGTGTTGGCCTATGCGCTTGACCAATTATCCGACGGCCTTGATCGCGCCCAGGCCGAGCGGTATCTGGAAAGCGCCAGGCGACCGGAGTCATTACGGCGTCTGCTGCTTATGGTGGGCTATGATATAGCCGGCCAGACCAAACGGACCCAGCAAGGGCCTTTTGCAAGCCTTGGCGCAGAGCAGGCTGCAACACCGCTTGATGCAGCTGATCGGCTTCGTTTTGATGACTGGTGGCTGGATCACCCCGAAAAGATGGAGCAGGCCCGGTTGGATGGTCCACGTTCCATCCATGACCAACACCGCATGGTCACCCTGGAGGATTTTCATTTGCAACTTGAGCGTCATCCTCTGGTGCTGCGAGCCCATGCCTGGGAGCGGTGGGACGGTTCCTGGTCCACCGTTCATGTTGCCGTGATTAACTGGCGCAGGCTTGATCTGGATACGCCCTGTGATGATTTCAGTGATGATATCTGGTTGCAGACGCAAAGCTTTCACGCCGAGCGTGGTGTCCATCTGCCGGAGCGTGCAGATGATCCTAATGTCCGTTCGATTCTCTACCCGTATCTTGAGGCCTACCGCATGGTTGGCCAGGAGGTGGTGCTTGAAGAGGCGGTTGAGGTGGGAATCGTGATGAGCCTCTCCATTCAGGTGAACAGCGAGTATTTCCAGTCAGAGATTCGCCACGCAGTGGAACGTGCTCTGGGAACAGGGCCGGGGGGCTTCTTTGCCCCGGGAAGGCTCCGGTTTGGAGAAGATCTCTTTGCCAGTGACCTCTATGAGTTGCTCATGTCCCTGGCCGGGGTGGATAATATCTGCATCAACCGGTTCAAGCGGCTCGGAGATCGATTTCGGGACCAGGCTGCCAGTGGACAGATTGTCCTGGAGGGCTTGGAAGTGGCTATCTGCGATAACGATCAGGCCCAGCCGGAACGGGGCTATTTCACCTTGAGTTTGCATGGAGGACGCAAAGGATGAGTGATCTGACCCGCTGGAACCGTGCCGGTCTTTCCCGCTTTGATTACGTAGACGGCAACGCAGCTGTCTATCTGGAGCGTTTACGTGCGGGCCTGGCCAATCGTTTCCCCGGTTGGCAGCCGGTCGCCGGGGCGACTCCACCGGTCGATGCGGAGAGTGAAGAGGCGAAAAAAGAGCGGCTGGAAAATCTCTACAGCGCAGACCCAAGCGATATGCTCTGGCAGTTGACCCGCCAGTTTGCCCGTTCCTACCATGTATTGGGTGCTCATGTTGACGCCTTTGCTAATGAGGGAACCCTGGAGACCGCCAGCCAGTGGGAAAACCTGCGTAGACTGGTGGCCCTGCTTAATTATGCGCCCCTGCCACCAGCCTCTGCCTCTGTCCCCCTGGCCCTGGAGGTGAAAGAAGGAAAAAGCGGGACCGTGGCCAGCGGTTTTCAGGTGAAACATACCCCCACCGAGGGGAAACCCGTCATCTTTGAAACGCTTGAGGACTGTGAGGTCGATGCCGCCTGGAATGGGTTGCGTGCCCGGGGCTACCAGGTGAGCCCTGTCCCGCTGGCTGGTTCTGAGCTTGTTGTTCTGGAAAAGCTTGAGAAAGTTCGCATTGGTGACCCCCTGGTTCTGGAAAACGAGCAGAGCGGGAAACTCTCCGCTCATCTGGTGCAAGGGCTGGTGCTCGAAGAAACAACCAGCAGGTTGAGCCTGAGCCCGGCCATACCGGCGGGATTTACCCGGGGGACAACCCTGGTGCACTGCTGTCCTCAGGAAGAACTGAAACCGCTTGGCCCTCAAACTGGAGGGGTCGAGGCTGTGGGGCATAGTCTGCAGCTGGCGACTGCCAGCAAGGGGCTGGCACCCGGCGATATCGTGGTTATCCGCTCAGAGGACAACAAGCCCCTGTATCGCCGGATCAAAGCGGTGCATGACGATCGCTTAGTCTTCTATCATCCCATTGGCCAGTTGACCTTGCGTGGTGCCACTGTGGCCCGGCCGGTGAAGCTGCCCATAAGTGAGCTGGCAAATCCCCCCAAAGGTCGTGAAATCCTTGATGCGGACAGTGATGGACAGGCCAAAGGGACAGTGATTGATATCGTCTATGCCGCAGGTGACTGGTCCCGGCTTGCAGGGCAGTGGTTGGCGGACCGGACTGATCGGGGCAAGGGGAGTTCCAAACGGGAGTATTTTCCGGTGTATAACTGTACCCATGCCAAATATGTCCCTGTGGAAACAGAGACCTTTTCCGTGGAAAAGGGAGATCGTCCGGGCTACACCACTCTTACCCTGAGCTATCATCCGGATACCGATGGTGTTCCCGGAGCTGTTGATCTCCGCCTGAAAAATCCGCAGACCCTGCTAGCTCCCCCGGATGGTGCTGGTCCCTGGCTTGTGGATAGTTTCCTCAATAAGAGCGAGGGGGGAGGGCTCACCAAAGAGCTGGTGACTGAATCTTGTAAGAAAACCACTGCCGGAGATCTGGCGGTGGTGGTCAGGGCTGGGCAGCTAGCCTGGAGTCGGCTTACCACTGTGGCCCATGACCGGGAACATGCGGAGTCCATCCTGACCGGGGGGCCCAAATGGCAGGATCGGGGCGGCGGTCCCTTTTTCTTGAGTCGCACCCGGGTACACAGTCATTTTACAGAGCAGGTTCGGGTTCGTGACTGGCAGGAGAACACAACCCCGTTGCGTTCAGCGCGTATTTACCTGCAGAAACCTCTTTTCGGGGCCAAGGCAGGCCGCCTGCTGCTGGTCAGCAATACGACCGAGGTCTTCCAGAGCCGGATTGAAGAGATAGCTGCAAATGGTGCCTGGCTGCGACTGACTGATGCACCACCCGAGGGAACTACGGTTGGAAATCTGGAAATTCTTGCCAACGTGGTGCTGGCAGGTCATGGCGAATCTCGGCCCTGGCGGGTTCTTGGCAGTGGCGATGGCTCAAAAAACAGTCAGTGCTTTACCCTTGAGGTGGAAGAGCTCAGCTTTGTTACCGATTCCACCATGGACAGTGGGGTCAGAGCGGCGCTTGCAATCAAGGTGGGCAATGAAACCTGGACTCAGGTGGATAATCTCAAGGATTCAACAGCGACAGCGGCCCATTATCAGGTACGGATGAACGAAGACGGCTACGGCGTCATCGAGTTCGGTGATGGTCGTCACGGCAGGCGTCTTCCCTCTGGGACGAATAACCTGCGGGTTCAGCTGCGTCAGGGGGTGGGGCTAGGGGGCAACCTTGTTCCTGAATCCCTGGTTAAACCGGTGCAGCCACACCCGTTGATTACAACGTTGCGCCAGCCTTTGGCGTCCAGCGGCGGCAACGATCGCGAAGGAAACGCGGATCTGCGCCAGAATGCCCCGGCCAGCCTGCTTGCCTTACACCGGGCAGTCTCCATAGAAGATGCTGCCCAGTTGGCACGCAGCCACCCCAGTGTCTGGCAGGCAGCCGCTTTTCGCCTGCGGCCCGGTCTGGGTAGACGGGAGCGGATCGAGGTGGTGGTCATGGCTGCCGGTGGCGGTTTTCTCTCAAGCAGTCTCAGGCTGGCTGTGCAGCGTTGGCTGGTCGCCCGTTGCCAACCGGGGATGCAGGTGGTTGTCACGGATTACCAGGGGGTGTCTTTTGAACTTGCTATCACGGTGCGCATAGGTACAGGCATGGACCCGCAAACTATGAAAGAACTGGTGGAAACAAGCCTCAGAAATACCCTGTCTCTGTCCAGAAGAGCGCTGGGACAGCCTCTTTATCGCGGAGAAATCTATAGCATTGTCGATGGCGTGCATGGGGTGGAAAACAGCTCGTGCGAACTTCTTTTTCCCTGGCCGCAGAGTGGCGTTCCAGAAAATGATCGCCCTGAGTCGGTTTCTGCCAATGGGACGCTTATGTCGATTCTTCCTTTGCCCAGGCAGTGTTTGGTGCTTGATTCTTCGGCTCTCAACGTACGCATCGAGGCGGCGGAGGAGGGCTTGGCATGAGTACTTCGTATAATTCCCCGGATTATGCTGCCCGGATGCTGGAATGGCTCCCCACGCATTGGCGGGCGCGGGATAAAGGGGATCTCGACAATCTGCTCGCAGTGTACGGCGAGTTGCTCGATGCCATGCACGCAACCATCCATCAGCATCTCTACGATGGGTTTCCGGACAAAGATAGAAGCGGTAATCACTGTCAGGATTGGCTTATTCCCTATTTTGCCCGGTTGTTGGATGTGCAGCTGGTCTCCCCGGATGGGGACGGACGGCGGGAAGAGGTGGCCAAGGCCGTGCACTGGCGGCAGCGCAAGGGAACCCGAATTAGTGTTGAGGGAATCGCCGAGGCGGTCGGTCAGTTCGAGGTGGAGGTGCAGGAAGGCTGGAAACGGGTGGCCATGACCCCCCGTGTCGATCGTCCGTTGCTTCCGGAGCAGGCCTATGGCGAGGAGCCGATTTCAGGGAAGAAGACACCTCCACTGCATGCGCGTCATCCTGGACTGGTGGCCGCAACGGTTGATTTTCGTTACTGCTCTCGGGCGGTTCAGTGCCCAATCAATAACGATGGCGCCAGCAGCACACAGTTTCCCGGCGTCAAGGAACCGGTGTGCTGGCGCCAGGCCAATCGACACGGTGTACCCTGCGTTCCGGACAGTTACCAGGATTCATCACGTCGAACCGTTGACCTGCGAACTCCCGGTGACCAGCAGGGGCGGTATCATCCCAGACGATTACTGCTCCATCTGCCGCCCCCTGAAGGTTTTTTCTCAGCGGACCATCTAAGTGTGCAGTGGTCCCAGATCGAACCCTTGGTGCAGGAGGCGTTAGAGCATCAAAAAGCAGCGGTGTTTAAAGATGCCATTGGTATCACGGCAGAACGAATTCAACTCGGTGGAAGCGCATTACCGTTGATCACTCTGCAGGGGCTCAGCGAAGTTCCGGTACGCATTCGTGGAATAGTCAGTTTTGAGACCGAAGCAGTCTACCGGCTTGCCAACCTCTGGTGCGATAATCGGGTGGATATTCGCAAAGGGGTCATTCAACTTGCGGGCTGTGCCCTGCGCCATCTTCGCTCCACCGTGGCCGAGCGCACAAAACCGGTGATTATTGCCAGCAACTCGATGTTTAAACGGCTTGAGGCTGCCCGCGGCCTGGTACGGCTGGAGTATGTGACAGTACTGGAAACCATGCTTGCTGAAGACTTAGAGGCAAGCGATTGTATCATCCTTCCTTCACTTCACAAAGATCGGGTGGACCAGGATGTCCCCGGCAGTGGTTGTCTGCGCTATAGCCGGATTCCTTTTTTTCCCAAGGATGCCAAAGGACTCAGGCCGGTTGATCTGGCTGCTGGTCGTTATTCCGACTGGTTGCGTCAGGGCCAGCCCTCCAAACTGCGTTGTGCCACCACCACCTGCACCACTGAGATTCCAATTTTTTGCAATGAGGTTTTTGGCGAACCCGGTTGCGGTGTGCTTGCAGGCCGTTGCACAGCCAGTATTGCCACCGGTGCCGAGGATGGTGGCGAAATGGGGGCCTATCATGGTCACCGTTATGTCCTGCGGCGCTTGGCCGTCGTTGAGAAGCTGCGAGAATTTTTGCCCGTGGGCATGGAGCCGGTTTTGGTGATGGATGAAAGCCTGCGTTGTGTGCCGGCAAAGGCGGTCAGTTAGTGTAAATTTAACCTGACAAGGTCGATTGAATGAAAACTCAAATATCGAACAATTCGTTTCAAACAGGCAAAGATTATTCTGGTGTCTATCTGCAGCAGGGCAGAATGATCACCGATGCGGACTGGAACGAACTCACTGATATCGAGAAAGCACGTCTGAGCAGTGTTCTGGCTGATCTGGTTGATGGAGGTGCGCCTAGGGGCAGCGATGGCTTGCGCATCATCGCAGACCCGGAAGGATCGACCAATGTGTGCATTCAACCGGGGCGACTGTATGCCGAGGGCGTATCCGCCGAGTTGCGAGCTGCTGAAAATGTAAGCATCGATAAACAGCCCGATTACCCCCTTCAGGCGGTCTACAGTGGTCAGAATTTGCATCTCTATGCCGATATCTGGGAGCGGACTGTTACCGCACTGGAAGATGCATCCCTGATGGACCCCGGCCTACACGGGGCGGACACGGCCACCCGAACTCAGACCATGCTCCAGGTGAAGTGGAGCCCCAGCAGTGGTGGCAATGCGCTTGATCCCCGGGATACCAAACTCAATCCAGCTCTGGGCAACGGCGAACTCAAACTGCGCCTTGCCCTTATCACCGGTTCTGCTGATAGTTGCGATCCCTGTGCGAGTCAGGCAAACGTGGATGAGCGCATCGGCAATTACCTCTTTCGGGTTGAGGTGCATCAGTATGATGCGTCCACAAAGATTCTGACCCTGAAGTGGTCGCGTGATAACGGTGCGGAAGCCTGTCGGGTTGATGAAATGCCCACCGGGTTTAATCAGGGACCCTGGGTCTGGGAGTTTTATAGTGATGAAACCGAACGGCTTGTAGGCAACCACTTTGCCCCCAATGCAAAAAATCTGCGTGGCCTCTTGCGCGAGACCTTTACCGTGCCCACAGGGGCCAGTGAGCCCAAAACCTATGTGCGCCAGTGGGATGGGTATCTCACCATTGATCTGAACACCCTGTCCAGTCCTTCCCACATTCTCAACGGCATGGATCGAGGTGTCCCGTTGGCCCAGGGGGCAGCAGCCTCCGCAAGTCATGGCCGGGTGAGTGTGAGTGACGGCATAATCAGTATAAATCTTGAGCGAATGGAGCTGCACCTGCAGACCAAAGAGCGAGGTTTTGTTCCGGGTGACTACTGGCTGACCACAGTGCGCGAGTCTGTCCAGGTGTCTGGGCAGTATGTCCTGCCCGCCATGGATGATTTGAGCGTACCCACGACAGGAGCAACGCCCAGTGGAATTCGCCACCACTACCTCTATCTGGGTGAGATCGGGATCAATAAACGTTTGGTCGATCAGGGAGATAGCTTCAGGCGGCAGATGGCCTTTCCGCCCCTGACCGACATTCGGGCGGCAGATGTCGGCTTCAGCAATACCTGCTCCGGACTGTATGGAAGTGCCGAGAACCTGCAACAGGCTTTGGATACCCTCTGTTCCATTGATGCCGGTGATATCGCCTATCCCCTGCCTGGTTGTAAGGGGAGGCAGGAGACTGTCCGACAGCAACTGGCTCAGGCTCTTGATCCCGATGAAGATGGCAAGCTGGATGTGCAGCATGCACTTGATACCCTGCTCTGCCACCTGAACGCGGATTCTCTGCCGGTGAACAAACTGGACGCGGGCCTGTGCACGGATCTTAGAATAGACGAGGTGATCACGGTCCAGGATGCGCTTAATGTGTTGTGCACCAAATCATCTGGCGGATGCTCTGTGGTGGTCCGTTCCTCTTCCCACCTTGTGTTGCTGTTGGACGAGTTCAGTAAACAAGACGAGGTACAGGATCTCTGGCTCTGCCTGCCTGCCGGCACCTATGAACTGCCCGCATCGATCTTCATCAGTGGCAAACGGAGCTTGCGTATCAGCGGACAGTCACAAGAGGCGGTCCAGCTGAGTTTTGGCGGTAGCCGACTTGCTCTGGAGGCGGATGAGGTGGTGTTAGAGAATTTCTCCCTCACATTTACCCGTGGAGACGGTCAATTGGCTATCAGCGCAGGAACTTCTACAACGCATGGTTGCTCCTTAGGGCGTATGAGTACCACGGATACGGGACCGGCAATGGTGAGTGTAAGCGGGCAGGGGAGTGCAGAGTGCCGCTTGCTGTGGGAAAACAACATCTTGTCGTCCATGGCTAGAAAAACGACGAGTTCCGGGGCAACCTGGATCGACACGTTGGGGCCGGGCAACATCGCGATTAAAGAGGGGCTCGGGGCTCTCAGCGGCGTTGAGTTGCTCGAAAACAAAGAGGCCTATGATCGGGCGGTGAAAGCGGTGGCTCAAGAGATTATCAAGCTGCCGTATGCAGAGCGTACCAACTGGAAAACAAATCTTGAAGCGGTGGCTGCTCCACAACGACTTGCCCTTTCACGCGTAAAAAAATCCGGGGCCGCCAGTCTGATTACCATTCTTGCACATGATGTTCCTCTCAAGCATGAAGTGGTCACGGCGGTGGAAGAACTGGTTGCGGTTTGGATTCGATACATGCCTGCTTACGCCATGCGTCTGGAGAGCGCCAAAGTGGGAGGGCAGCTAAGCAATAACAATGTGAGTGGCTGGCTCCTGTTGGCCAATGGGATCAGCGGATACCAGCATCCAGATGTTGCTGTTGTTGGCTCCACTGTGGATGGCGATGTCATCGAGAGTGGTGGAGAAGATTTGTACATACAGGGTAACTGGCTTGAGGGGGTGAAAGCCAACCTCCCCAGCGAAAGTCTCAATGGGCAAAATCGGCTGACGCAGCAGGTGAGCGGGTATGGTCGGCTTTTTTTCAAAGGCAATACCCTGGAGCAAGGGCTGAATTCGATTGCGGCGGCACACTTTATTGGCGAAGGCAACACCTGGAATAGGGGAAATGAAGAGGAGCCGCTGGGGTCGGTGATTGGTCACCGGGGGGTGTTTAACGGTAACCTGCTTACCTTTGATTCGGATCTTTTGTGGTTGACCAGTACTATTCGTAAGGATCGAGTGGTCTCCACTGGGAATTTAGGGGTAAGTTTGGCCAGTTCCATTTCCTGATGGGCCAGTTTTTCCCCTGAACCCGTGAGCATTTATCTATCGCTCTTTGGAGGCAGCGTATGCATACTTTTTTCTCCAATGGAACCCGAAAAAATTCTGTGCAGCAGAGGGGGGCGTTCCGCTCTGCGAACAAAAACCGAGTTTCCAAAGGACACTCTCCGGAGGTGAGATCGATCCTGCATGAGCGGGATGCAAGGCATCAGCAACCACCTCTCAGGGCATCCTACACCTGCGCTGATGGCTTGCTCCAAACAAAGTTAGATATCAGCAGCCCTGGGGACGCGTGTGAACAGGAAGCCGATAGTGTGGCCAATCAGGTGATGCAGGCTTCAGAGTCAGGCAAAAAAGCGAGGTCTCCTCTGCAGGGGCGAGGAGGCGGAAGCGCTGCAGCAACCTCCGAGAATATGATCTGTCGCATGTCAGCAGAGGAGGATGAATTGCCTGGTAAAGTCCAGCGTACAGCCACCCCCTCCCAGACAAACACCATGCCTCCCCATGTAGATGCAAAAATTCAACAGGTGTTGCGATCTGGTGGAAAGCGGTTCGATGGTGATACCCGTTCTTTTATGGAAAGCCGTTTTGGTCGGGATTTCAGCCAGGTGAAGATTCATGCGAATCAGCAGGCGGAGCAGGTCGCCCAAGCCCTCCAGGCCAAAGCCTTTACTCTGGGCCAGGATATTGTGTTTGGGGCGCAGGAATATGCGCCGTCTTCTTGGGAAGGGAGGCATTTAATCGCCCATGAACTGGCGCATGTGGTGCAGCAGCAATCAGGAGGCGCCTCGCAGATATCCCGGCAGCCTGACGTTGAAGAAAAGACGGCGGGGGGGGAGTCAAATGCTCCGGTACAGCCCGTGTATTCTGTCACGACCAATATCAAGCCTGCATCGAAGACCAAGTCGTCGACCACATCTATTGACAAGCATACCGTGACAGGCGTTGCCACCAAGGATACTGCGAACGATGCCTGGCGCTTTCAAGTCACCTCGGTCAAGGGGAAGGGAACCATTGACATCGTCCCATATCCAGCAACCCATATTCCCAACCCGACCAAAGGGGGCAACATTGTCAATGATGCATCGCTTGGAGCCAATGGCGGTCATTACTGTGATGTGATTGCCGATCTTGCCGATTATACCTCAACCGGTAAGGCGGGACCGCGCTGGCATGTTACTCAGGCAACCATCGACCATGAAAATTATCACTGGAAGAAAGAGTGGCAGCCTTCATTTAACAAGCGCTGGATCGAAGGCGAGAAAAAAATAGAAAAGCTCAGTGTTTCGGCAACGACGTACGCAACAGCGGATGCAGCTTTAAAGGCGATGCAACCGGATGCGGATCGAATTTTGAAGACGACCAAAAGTGATGCACATACCGAGTATATGGCCTTACCCGATGGGGCCAATGATCCGCCGTACAAGGAAGGACAAAAGGCGTTGAACACTATGATCGCACAGATCAAGACATTTGCCCGATCGCAAAAATGGCCGAACTGCGCATGATTGTCTTTCTCGTACAATGCCTCAAAAACAGCGTTTAAGCTTCGGAACTTTTTTTGGCGCGGCGATCATGATTGAGGGCCGAACAGTCGTTCAGCCAGTTCAGAGACTGTTCGGACCGGCACGATCTGAATATCTTTGTTGTCTTTTTTCTGCAGTTGCTTGCAGCAGGATTCGGGCATGAGGAAGCTGGTAAAGCCAAGACGCCCCGCCTCGCGCAGCCGTAGTTCCATCTGGCCCACCGCGCGAACCTCACCGGCCAGGCCCACCTCGCCACAGACAACGGTGGAGGGATCAAGCGGGCGTTCAAAAAAGCTGGAGAGCAGGGCGGCGACCACGCCCAGATCCAGGGCCGGTTCCACAATGCGGACCCCCCCGGCAACATTCAAAAAAATATCATGATCAAAAAGGGTGACCCCGAGTTTTTTCTCAAGCACTGCAGTCAGCAGCGCCACCCGTTGGGGATCGGCCCCGATGGCCGTTCTGCGAGCCGTACCGAGGCTGGAACGGCTGACCAGGGCCTGCACCTCAACCAGAATCGGGCGGGTGCCCTCAACACTGGGCATGACCACTGAGCCCGGGACATTGACCGGCCGCTCGGCCAGGAAGAGGGCAGAAGGGTTATCCACTTCGGCCAGACCGCTTTCTTTCATCTCAAAGACACCGATCTCATTGGTCGAGCCAAAACGGTTTTTCACCGTGCGCAGAATACGGAAGACCTGGCCGCGATCCCCCTCAAAATAGAGTACCGTATCCACCATATGCTCCAGGACACGCGGACCGGCAATGGCGCCATCCTTGGTCACGTGTCCCACCAGAAGAATGGGAATATGGTTCTCCTTGGCCAAATGTAGCAGGCGCGCCGTGGACTCCCGAACCTGGGTGACCGAGCCAGGGGCAGAGCCGATCTCCTCGCTGAATACAGTCTGAATGGAGTCAACCGCCAGCAGAGCAGGGCGCGTTTGCAGAGCTAGGTCAATAATCGCCTCAACACAGTTTTCAGTGGAGACGGCAATGGATGCTTCGTGAATGTGTAACCGGTCGGCACGCATACGAATCTGGCGCGCCGACTCCTCACCGGTGACATAAAGAGTGGGGCATTCCTGGCGGGCGAGGGAGGCCAGTAACTGTAAAATCAGGGTCGATTTCCCAATCCCAGGATCACCACCGATTAAGACCAACGAACCAGGAACGATTCCTCCGCCAAGTACCCGGTCCATCTCGTTGATTTGGGTACGTAGACGTTCCTGTTCTTCGGCAACTGCCTGCGTCAAGGGCTGGGCAGTGGCTGCTTTACGCCCCAGTCGGGGGGAAGATTTGGGCTGCTGTTCACTCAGACTGTCCCAACTGCCGCAGTCTGGACAGCGGCCAAGCCATTTTCTGCTCTCGTAACCGCATTCACTGCAGATAAATATATGCTGTTGTTTTTTTGCTGGTTGCATATTGGGCGAAAGTGAGAATCTTTTTTAAGTGATACGCTCCAAACAAGCTCTGGCCTTGCACTGTAGGGAGCTGGAAGAATATTTTACCTGGATCCGTGAGCATTCATTGGTGTGTCAGCTTCACTGTTCGTAACAAGCCGATAAAGTATACTTTAATCGACATGTCACAAACAGTGAAGCTGGCGTACTAATGGATGCCCCCAAAGGGCGGTGGATGAAACTGAATAGCAAATAAATTAGTTTGAAAATTTCTGCATTATCAACTGAATATGTTATTCAGAGACCATCCACCGTCACGGATTCAGGTTTTAGTTATACTCAACAGGTGGGGCCAGCGCAACAGGGCCTTGGCTGGGAAGTCGAGAGCCCTTTTTGAACGTTTTTTGATCAAAATTCAATCAATTCCCAATAACCAGCGGGTACAGTTGATTTGCTGGCTTAATCTGAGCACTCGGAGAAACCTCCATGCATTATGTCGCCACTAAAATCTGTCGAACCAGTGAGATTGGAATAAACGGCAACCTCTTTGGTGGCACCATGCTTTCCTGGCTTGATGAAGCCGGGGCGGCATATGCGGGCTATCTCTGCCGAGATCCTAACATCGTGACACTGAAGATGGAAGAGGTCCTGTTTAAACGACCTGTCAAAATCAGCCACCATGTGCGTATTTACGCCCGGGTGTATACGATGGGCAAGTCATCGATCACCCTGGATGTCGAGGCTCGACGTTTTGATTTTGACAAGGAACTCGAGGAGAGCGTCTGCTCGACCCGGATGGTCTATGTTAAAATTGATCATCAGGGGAATCCTACCCCCATTGATCCCCGTCTACGGGAGAATATGGACCAGTCTATCAGTGATTTGATGCAGCGGTTATGACCCCTCTCATGAGATTTTTGTAAAAAAAAGTTTATTGGTGCCTTCATGTATAATCCCCCTGTTCTTCCGCAATGTAAAACCAAGATTGTCTGTACCATCGGTCCGGCCACGGACTCGTTGGAGATGCTGATAAAAATGTTGGAAGCGGGGATGACCATTGCCCGGCTCAATTTCTCCCATGGAGATTTTCACGATCATGGTGCCGTGATTGGACGTATTCGTCAGGCCGCGAAGCAGGTGGGGCGCCCGGTCGCGATTATGGCAGATTTGCCGGGTCCGAAAATCCGTATCGGCGCGTTGGCTCAGGAACCTGTTGAGCTGAAAATAGGCGCTCCTTTTACTTTGACCACAGAACAGGTTGTCGGCAATGGAGAGTTGGTCGCTGTCACCTTACAAGAGTTACCCCAAGCGGTTAAACCCGGTGATCTCATCTTTATCAATGACGGTTTAATTCAGGTTCAGGTGGAGAGCATAGAGGGCGAGCGGGTACATTGTCATGTGGTTGTTGGGGGACGTCTGCGTTCGAAAAAAGGGTTGAACCTGCCGGGGATTGATTTGGGGATATCCGCCTTTACCGACCATGATCGCGAGTGCATGCAGTTTGCCCTGGAGCAGGGGGTGGATGCGATCAGCCAGTCCTTTGTCAACAGTAGTGCTGATATTCATGCTGTGCGTGCGGCGGCCAAAGAGATGGGCTATGAGCCTTTTGTCATAGCCAAAATTGAACGCGCTTCCATTCTCAGTCGTATTGATGAGGTCATGGAGGCGGCCGATGGCGTTATGGTAGCTCGTGGGGATCTGGGAGTAGAGCTGCCCATTGAGGAAATCGCTGTGATGCAGAAGATGATCACTGCTCGGGCAAATATTTTTGGGAAACCGGTGATTACCGCGACCCAGATGTTGGAGTCCATGATCAATAACCGGCGGCCAACTCGAGCAGAAGCAACGGATGTGGCCAATGCTATTTTGGATGGAACCGATGGGGTGATGCTCTCAGAGGAATCAGCCCTGGGGCGCTATCCATTGGAAGCTGTTCGTATGCTGGTGCAGATAGCTCTGGCCACAGAACCTCACCGGACCAAAAAGAGTTACACCAAGCAGCCTGAACACCCAATTTTTTGTGAAATTAAAGAGGTGGATTACATCGCCTCCAGTGTCAATGCCATTGTTGGCCAGAACGACACCGTGGCCGCCATACTCACCCCTACTGACAGTGGCCTGACCGCACGACGTCTTGCGCGGTTTAAGCTGCCCACCTGGATTATCGCTGTCAGCTCCAACAGGCAAACCTGCCGAGAGTTACTTTTTTCTGCGGGTGTTTTCCCTCTGTATGAAACGCATCACCCGGCCGATTGGACTGAAAGTGCTCTTGAGTATGCCACCCGCTTTCAGCTTAAAGGGAGTTGCATTATTCAGACCGAGGGGCCATCACCGGAAAATCCGTATAGAAATCACAAGATGGAGATTATTGACCTCCGCGAAATAGCACCTAAGCTCGGAGGTTAAAATTTTCTGCAGGCGCTTTAAAGAGTACGGATTATATAGAAATTGTGTGAATGGAAATAAAGATATATTAATGATAAAACAGTAATTTACTTTGTGTTCTTCTTGGTCGCCTCCTCATTGTGAGGAGGACAAAAAGAAGCGAGCTGCGCTTCTCCCTTTTTTTCTTCAGGTACCTCAACGTAACAGTCACAGTTGGTCAGCTTCTTTAGACCCGTGCCAGCAAATCATCCTATTGTCCTTCCTTAATTTTTTCTTTAATCGAGAAAAAAATGGATATTTGTTTATTCCTGTTTGCGAATTCTTGCAAATCGAGCTACATATCTCTTTTTACAAACTTGTAAACAGCTGTCTGGGGGCAGTTAAACAATAAAAATTTTTGAGTGCAGAGAGAGTATTTTCACGGAGGCAGGATGTTGGAGTTTAAGAAGGGCGTTGATATTTTATCAGCGGTTGGCGGGATTACGACCATTAGCGAAGCCAAGAAGCTGTTTGAGCAGCAACTTGATCAGGATCATTTGAATCGCCTGGCTAAAATCACCAACGAGGAAGCGCTGCTTAAAGTTGCAAACGCTATCGCCATGTGTGAGCCCAAAGCCGTCTACATTCACACGGGGAGTGAGGAGGACAGAGCTTTTGTCCGTCGGTTAAGTCTGGAGAAAAAGGAAGAAAAAACCTTGGCTATCGAGGGGCATACTGTTCATTTTGATCTTCCCGAAGATCAGGGGCGTATGGTCAATCAGACCCTCTATATCGCCAACGAAGGCGAGCAGGTCTCTTCCCTGGCAAAAAAAGAGCTGCGTGATGAATCCCATGCCTACATGAAAGAGCATATGCGGGGCATCATGCAGGGGATGACCATGTTTGTCGGTTTTTACAGCCGTGGTCCGGTTGGCGCGAAAGCAGCTATTCCAGCCATCGAAATTTCCAGCTCTACCTATGTCATGCATTCTGCGGAGTTATTGTACCGCAACTGTTTTGCTGATTTCGATGCCGAAGTTGCACGACGTGGGGAGTTCTTCACGAACGTCCACTCCGAGGGAACCAATCGCTCTGAAGATATTCCCAAGGCGCGCATCTACATGGATCGGAGCTGGCAGACAACCTTCTCCACTTTCTGTACCTATGCCGGCAATACCCTGTTGATGAAAAAGGGCAATCACCGCTTTGCCTCAGACTGTGCCATGTACAAATACAACGGCACGGAACTTTCTGAGCATATGTTCATCACCGGAATGACAGGTCCTGATGGGCGTAAAACCTTCTTTGCAGGGGCCGCGCCCTCGGGTTGTGGTAAAACCACCACCGCTATGGTTGGCAGTGACTTTGTCGGCGATGATCTGGCCCAGATGTGGATCGAAGAAGACGGTACCCTGCGTGCAGTCAACCCTGAGATCGGTATCTTCGGTATTATTGAGGACGTCAACCAGGAGGGGGATCCCCACCTGATGAAATGTCTGCGTCAGCAGGGAGCAGAAGTCATCTTTTCAAATGTCCTCATCGACGAGCAGGACAAACCGCGCTGGGTTGGTGATGGTGAGCCGGTACCGGAGAAGGGCGTGAATTTTCAGGGTGAGTGGACACCGTCCATGGAAAAAGTCCCCATGTCGCACCCGAACTCACGTTGTACCCTGCGTGCAGATAACATTGCCAATCACAGCAAGGACGCTAACGCCGATCCCGCAGGACTGGTTGTCGAGGTTGTGACCTACTCCGGGCGAGACAGTAACACCATGCCGCCTATCTGGGTTGCCAAGAATATGGATGCCGGAGTTGCTATCGGTGCCTCTATTGTTTCCAAGGCAACCGCAGCTGAAATTGGCGCAACCGGTGTGAATCGTCAGCCCTGGGCCAACACTCCCTTTGTGGCAGGCAACTTGGCCGATTATCTTGATGCCCAATTTAACTTTTATGGTAACCCCAAAATGAGCCGGAAGCCGATCATGTCCGGTTTGAACTACTTCCTCACCAACGAGGCTCGTGGTGGCGAGGGAAGTGGACTGCTGGGAGAGAAACGTGATGTCCATGTCTGGCTGGGTTGGCTTGAGCTGTACACCCACGGCGATGTGGAGGCAATTGAAACCCCCATCGGCATGATTCCCAAGTATGAGGACCTGAAGAAGCTCTTTTCCGAGAAGATCAATAAAGAGTATCCAGAATCACTCTACACCATGCAGTTTTCCCTCTATGTCGACAACGTGATTGCGCGTATCGACCTGCAGGAAGAGGCATGGCGCAAAGAAGAGGGGGCCTCAGAACGACTTTTTGCCGTGTATACCGAGCAAAAAGCAGCGTTGCTTAAACTCAAAGCAGAGAAGGGCGAGATCGTTAAACCGCAGGATCTGTAAGATCCTCTCGCACCCCACCTGAGTCAGCTCAGACAGAGGTAATAAAAAAAAACCGGAGTCGCTTATGCGGCTCCGGTTTTTTTTTGAACTGATTTGGTCGGAAGATTATTTCTCCAGGAGTTGTTTGACCTTCTCCTGAATATCAGCAGTGCCCAGTCCCTGGTAAGGGATCTGCTCGGATAGTCCTCCCATACCATCTTTCCAGGTACCCATGGAGGAGAACTTGGGGGCAAAACCGCGTTCCAGTAACCAGCTACCGTAACGGCTTCCCAGTCCGGTTTTGGTGCTCTGGGTCTCGACGATCAGTGCCATGGGGCTTGCGCCGACTTTGGCCAGCATCGCCTCATCAATCACGTTGAGCACCGGTTTATTGATCAGGCCGATATTGATCCCTTCTGCTTTGAGTTCCTCAACCACATGGAGGCAGCGGTAGAGCATCTCGCCGTAGGAGATGATGTAGCCGTCTTTACCTTCGCGAATGACCTCGTCTTTGTCAGCCTGAAACTCGTAGCCCTCACCGTAAAATTTTTCTCCCTGCTCGTTGAGAATGAAAGGAGTTGCTGAACGGGTGGAGAAGACAAAGCGCAGTCCCTGATCGTAAAAGACCTTGCCAAGCAGCGCCTCAAGCTGGAGGGCGTCTGCCGGGAAGTAGAGGCGGGTCTGGTCGTGCTCGGCCAGGCCGTTGTCGGCAAAGAAATTGTTGATACCAAAGTGGCAGGTGTTATCTGCCATGTCATCAACACCAGAGTGGGAGAAGTGAGCCAGAACGTTGGCCTGGTTGAGGCGGGCCATGGTGATTTCAGAGATCACCATCTCCTGGAAGGCGGCAAAGGTACCAAAGATTCCCTGCTTATCCGGGGTGGAACCAAAACCAGCAGCGACTGAGAAATTATTACGCTCCATGATGCCGCCGTGGACATAGACTTCCGGGCAGTTTTTGCGAATATGGTGCAGGCCGCAGGAACCTTCCAGGTCGGAATCGACCACGATCACCTTGTCTTTGGGATTGTCCATTTTTGACAGGTGGTCGCAGACAATTTTTCCAAAGGCATCGCGGTTTTTTCCTTGCTCGGTAGTGCTGCCCTTATACTCGGCTTTGGCCCCCTTCTCCGGTTTTTGCTCCAGCATAGCAACAGCCTCGGCATGACCTTTGGCATTTAAGTAATCAACTGCCAGGTTAACCGGAATGACATCATGGCCTTTAGGGAGTCCTTCGATACCAGCCACGCCGACAGCCATTTTACGGCGGATAACCACGGCAGCAGGCCCTTGGGTGGTGATTGCCTGGCGAATATTTGTATACAGAGTGTCAATGTCTTCGCCATCACAGGTGGTTACGGTAAGGCCTTGGCCGGAGAGGGTTTTGACCAGATCGTAGCCCTGCATGTACTCGGTGGGGTGACCGGCGATGGTTACATCGTTGTCATCCAGCAGTAAGGTCTGGTTGAGTTTGCGGGCAACAGCGTAACGGGCTGCCTCGGCATCGTCACCTTCCTGCTGGGAGCCATCGCTGCCAAACATGAACACGGTTTTTCCGGGGTTGGCCTCGGTAACACCGTTGACATGACTCCACATGTGGCCCAACCGGCCGGAGCTGAAGAAGATTCCTTCCTCTTCATGGCGCTCGGGGTGCCCGTAGAGTCCCTGTTTGAATTCGCGGTAATGGAGCAGGGCTTCAGGCTTTTTATAACCGTTCAGTACTGCCATGATGTATTGAATGGCAACTCGATGACCAGCCTCGTCGAAATAGACCGGATAGCAGGAGTCGCCTCCCTTCATGAAACCATCGGCAATAAGCAGTTCGGGGACGATATCATAGGCGCCTCCTGTATGACCACCGAGGCCCTTCGTGTTGGCCAGAGCTGTAAAAAAGACGATAGCGTCGCGAACGAGGTTGATATTCTTTAGCAGGGTGGCCTTTTGTTCGCTGTCCAGACTCTCCTGGCTGAGGGAGAACTTCAGAGGCTGGTAGGTCGATAAATCAATGGGAAAAGTCATAAGGTTACCTTATATGGAAAAGTTTGCCCTGAATCCTGAACAGCAGGCGGCTGCTGAACTACGTATTCTTTTGAAGAATGCTCACGGTTTCAGGTTTATAAAAACGGTACGAGCAACGTGTTGAAAACCCGTTCTTGAAGGATAAAAAAAGTAACAGCACTGATACCAGAATCTTCAAATTCTGCAAGTCTGATCTGGTTAATATGCTGTTGTTGTTTGCTTCTTTGAGAGGATCACTTGCGCAGGGAAGCGATCAACGGTAAAAGGGCGGAGGTATTCAATAAAGTGAAAATGTTTGAACAGGTCAAACGGTGTAACCACCATACAGGAGTCAGCGATGAAAACCATTTGGAAATTTGAACTCACCCCTAATCGCCTGCAGTCGGTGCCCATTCCCTTCGGAGGGCATATTCTCACCGTCAAGGTCAAAGACGATAAATCCCCTCTGCTCTGGGTATTGGTTGACCCTGATATGCCTCCCAAAGACAGATATTTGGGTATTTATACCACAAATACGGAGCTGCCGGATGATCCAGGGCACTATATCGACAGTTTTTTTATTTACGAGGGAAGTTTGGAATTCCATCTCTTTGAGTTGGAGAATCCCCCCGAAGAGTCTGAAGAGACTGATATTCAGTAAGATACTCTTGTTTACGTAAACACAATGGTGCGGTTTTGAAAGACCAGCAGCTGTCGTTGCAGGTGATGCCAGATGGATCGGGATAAAATAACCTTTTCAAGATCACGCCCCTTGCGAACCAAGTCATCGATTGAATCGGCATGACTGACGCGAATAATGTCTTGGGCGATAATAGGTCCAGCATCCAGGTCTGCGGTGACGTAATGGGAGGTGGCTCCTATAACCTTCACACCACGTTCAAAGGCTGAGTGATATGGTTTTGCTCCCGGAAAGGCAGGGAGAAAGGAGTGATGAATGTTGATGATGTTGTTGCGGTAGTGTTCGATAAAATCAGCCGTGAGAATTTGCATATACCTGGCCAGGACAATGAACTCAACATTGTGTTCGGCCAGGAGGGCCAACTGGGCCTGCTCCTGTTCTTCTTTGTTGTGCTTATTGATTTCAAAGTGATAAAAATCAATACCAAACTGTTGAGCGACCGGTTCCAGGTCCCGATGGTTGCTGATAATAAGTGGAATATCGACCTCCATCTCCTTTGATTTCCACCGGGAAAGAATATCATAAAGGCAGTGGGGCATCTTGGAGACAAAAATAGCCATGCGTGGCAGTTCATGCGAAAAATGCAGCTGCCATTTCATGCCATATTTTTGAGCGATGAGAAGATCGAAATATTCGCCGATTTTTTCATCAGGAATGATGAAATCGGAGAGCTCCCATTCTATCCGCATGAAAAAGACCTTGAGGTGTGTATCCACATGCTGATCTAGATAGGTGATATTTCCGTTGTTTTTGTAAATAAATTCGCTGACGGTGGCAACGATCCCCTTGTTGTCCGGACAGTGAATAAGCAGGGTGGCAGATGCATCGATGGATTGGGAAATGGGTGCGCTCATAAGACACAGATAATGTATTCTAAAAAGAGTAGAAACCAATATATTTGAACAATCGCCGGTTTCTACCTGTTTTGATATTTTTTGGCAAGACGGGAAAGATGAAGGAGCCTACTATTTCTTTGCTTGGCCCTCATAAACGATGAATCTCTAAGAGCGCTAAGGAGCGTGGCCGCAGTACAGCTCTGTTTTGTACAGGGTGCATCCGATATTTATGGCAAATTACTCTCGATACACTACATGCAGCCATCAGCATGGATGATCAGCATCCATATATGGCGCCAAACCTTAAAATCCCACAACTGTCGGATGCACCCTTTTGTACAGAGGTCAGGTTTTGGTGCAGAACTACTCCCTCGGTATAGCGTCCCAGCCACTTGCAGGGCTCCTCCGCATCGCCTCCCTCTATTTTTTTACAACTAGTTGATAAGATAGGTTTAAATTGGATCCTCCTTAAGGATAAGCGAGATGGCTCTCGGCAATGGAGGTTTGAGGGGAATCTTATTGAGATAGGGGGAAGAAATTGGAGTGACTGTCCGATAAGATGATAAATATCAGGGGAAAACAGTTCGTAACTTGACAAAGGGGCTAATTTATGTGCTTAATAATAGCCAGGTGGAAAAAATTCTATAATTTTTACTAGTTCCCCTGTATCACCGCCCTTTACCCCCTCAAATAGACGAACAATGGCTAAAAAAGATAATCTCATAGTCGGTGTTGACATCGGTTCCCACGCTGTAAAAATCTGTCAACTTCAACACACAGGCACAGGCTATAAACTTTTGTCTTTAGGTAGTGCCAATATTCCTGCAGGAGCAGTAGAAGATGGTGTGCTTCAGGAACCTGATGAGGTGGGGAAGGCCATATCCGGCCTTTTAAAAAACCTTAAAATTAAAAAATCGAAGATTGGTATATCTATCTCCGGCTATTCAGTTATTGTGAAAAAGGTAAATCTGGAGAAGATGGAAGATGAAGTTCTGGATGAATATATTAAATCTGAAGCAGAACAGTATATTCCATTTGATATTGAAGATGTGTATCTAGATTATCAGCAGGTTCGTACTTCAGCTTCTGAAGCAAATGACCGTGTTGAGATTATGCTTGTTGCCGCTAAAAAAGAAGTGGTTAATGATTATCTCAATATGCTTTCTGAATTAAAGCTGAAAACAGTTGTAGTGGATGTTGATGGTTTTGCCCTTGAAAATATCTGGGAAACAATATCAGGAGGTAAAGAAAATGTCGCTTTGGTTGATATTGGCGCCTCCAAGATGAATATAAATATCCTTTCTGAGGGAGTTTCTGTACTTGCCAGGGATATCGTTGTTGGAAGTGATCAGCTCACCGAGCAGTTGGCTAATACTCTTGATGTTGATTTTGAAACTGCTGAACGTATAAAGATAGGTGCGGAGCAAGCAGCTGAACATTCCGAGGATGTTACCAGGATATTTAACCAGACATGTACACAATGGGTTCTTGAAATTAAAAAAGCCATTGATTTATATTTTGCCAATAATCCAGATAAACCTTTACAAGCTCTCGTGCTCAGTGGCGGTGGATCAAAGGTCAGCGGTCTGGTAGACTATATTCATCAGGAAACAGGGCTTCAAGTGTACGCCTTTAATCCGTTTGAACGGATGACCTACGATCAAAATAAGTTTGACTCATCGTATATACAACTGATTGGCCCTGAAATGGCGATTGCTGCTGGGCTAGCTATCCGTCAATCATCTATTTGACAAGAATATGATACAGATCAATTTACTTCCCATTCGGGAAATAAAGAGAAGGGCCCGTGCTAAAAACCAGATAATTATATCCATTATTTCTTTTTTCGGGTTTTTGGTGATTCTCGCTGGCGTTGCCTGGTACCAAGGTAATGTTATTGCTGATTTGAAGGCAGAACATACTAACATTCAAAATGAAAAGAAAAAGTATCAGAAAATTGTTAATCAGATAAAACAGATAGATAAAGAAAAAGATCTTCTTAATACTCGCATTTCCGTCATTAAAAAGCTTAAACAAGACTCATCTCTCACGGTTCACGTGCTTGATGAGGTCGCATCATTAACACCATCCCGCAGAATCTGGCTGAAATCGTTAAGTCAATCGTCATCCAGACTTTCAATACATGGGATGGCGCTCGATGACCAGACTATTGCACAGTACATGGATGATTTAGAGGCATCACGCTATATTAAAAATGTACACCTGGCAAATACCAAGATGGACAGATATGCCGACAGAAATCTGAAATCATTCAGTATCTCTTGCGTGGTTGGTTTTGAGAAAGCTCCAGCTACTCCCCCAGACAAAAAATGATATAAAAGGTTTCCATCATGGTTGCAGGTGTACAGAAATCAAAGTTTGATACCTTTATTGATGAGAAATATATTCCTTTTGACCAAAAGAATAAGCTCATCGTTTTGGGGGCACTTTTTGTTCTCCCTTTGCTGGCATTTTACTTTTTGGTTTTCAGTCCCAATGTGGAGCAAACGAAAAAATTACACACACAAATCCAAGATGCCTCAACCCAACTCAAACGGGTTCGGCAAACAGCGCGGGATCTTCCCAAGCACAAAGAAGAGTTGAAAAAAACGAAGGAAGCCTTTGCCTTGACCGCTGTTTTACTGCCTAAAAGTCAAGAGATTCCCGATCTGCTAAGAAATATTTCTGATCTCGGAAAGCACTCTGGCCTTGATTTTCTTTCCTTTGTTCCTGGCGGAGAGACACCCAAGGATTTTTATGCAGAGATTCCAATTGATATAAAAATTCGAGGTCCTTACCATAATCTGGGGCTGTTTCTCGATAGGGTAAGTAAGTTGGAACGTATCGTTACAGTCAACAACATTAAGACAGAAAATGTCGGTTTTGATGGGAACGAAATTCTGCTCACCTCCTCCTGCCGTCTTCTGACTTATCGGTTTACCAACAAAAAGCTTGCCAAGCCCAAAAAGAAGAAAAGGAGGTAACCCCTGAAGCTAGTACGTCAGGGGGGAAATTGGTACTCGTCTTAGTCACTAGAGTGCCGTAAACGCTTCATTTCAAGCTCCATACAGTGCTCCTTAAGTGATGATCATCGTTTTTTGAGCTTATGGTATGGGGTTGCACCACTTAATCATCATTCATCTGGCTATGCGGAACAACTTCATGAAGAAATATCTCCTTGTTCTCGCCTTGGGAAGCCTTTGCTTGACTGGATCAAGCATGGCGGCTGAACTCACGGACACAGAGCGTCTTATAGAGGCTGGAATTCTTGAACAGTCAGACACCTACACTTATGAGCTTGAAGGGAGAGCAGATCCCTTCAAGCCTTTTATCAGTAAACAGGTTGTCGCTACTGGCCCTGATCCTAATGAAATCATAGATGAAAATACCGGATTGTCTGGTATGCAGCTCTTTGAGCCTGGGCAGTTGAATCTTGTCGGTGTTATGCTTTCTCCTCAGGGAGAGCTTGCTTTTGTAGAGGATCAGGCAAGAAAGGGGTACGTCATCAAGGTGGGTACTCTCATTGGTAAACGTGGAATTGTCACAAATATTACGCCCGATGCGGTTCTCATTGAGGAAACGGCTCGAACTAGGTCGGGGAAGGAAATTACGTCAACTGTGGCCATGAGATTGAATAAAGAGGGGGACAGGTAACTATGCTTCATCTTTTTACCAAGACTGTTACAAAGACATCGCAGGGAGCGTTTTGTGCTCTTTTGCTTTTTGTCGCCTGTTTGATTGCACCTCATGCAGCGCAGGCAGCGGAAGACCTGCACCAGATTCTGGCCTTACAGTCCAAAGTAAGTGGCAATGAAACGGTGATTCGCCTGCAAGGCGATAGTCCGTTTGTTTCCTCTGTGTACGAATTGCCTAAACCGGCGCGAGTGGTTGTGGATGTAGCAAATGCGGTTCTCGCAGAAAATTTTATTCTCCCCGGAGATACTCCCTTCCGTGTAGCCACCACCAAGGTTGCTGGAACAAATCCAGTGATTACCCGGTTTGAGATTTATGTTCCTGAACTGGTTTCCTTTACATCTCGCCAGGAGGGGACGGATACGGTTCTGACCATAGAAAGTAAGAAGTCCCCAAAGGCTGCACAACATGCGGATTTTGGTGTGGTTGAGATGCCGCAGGTAAACTTTACGGGATTGAGTATTCAGAAAGGGAAACGGGAAACACGAATTATCCTAGGTTTTGATGGCCAGGTTCTCCGTTATCAAAAAGATACCACACCAAAAAACCCTTTGCAAAACCCGCAGCTTATTCTTGATGTGGATCAGGTGCGGGTTGACGAAAAGCTGCTTGCTTCCAAAATGGTGAATACCGCGGTTGAGAAAATAGTTACCGCTCAACGGGGTTCGGGCCTGCGGGTGAATTTTATATCTTCCACAAATACACTGTTTCCCTACACCATAACCAAGACCGAAAAGGGGATTGAGGTTGTGGTAGAAGAAGCAGAGGTGAAAGACCAAGTATCTAAAATTATCGGTCAACACCGCAACATAGATAGCCAGCTTCCAACGATCAACCCCCTTGAAGCGAAACTCTCCCCTCAGGCCCGCGAACAACAGATGCAGGACGCTTTTAACTTCTCAGGATATAACAAAGAGCGTATCTCGGTGGAGTTTCAAAAGATGGATCTGCACAATGTCTTCAATTTTCTGCGTCAGGTCAGCGGCGTCAACATTGTGGTCGACGAGGCTGTCAATGGCTCCCTGACGCTGATACTTGAAGATGTTCCCTGGGATTTTGCCCTGGATATCATCCTGAATTTGAAGGATCTGGAAAAAGAAGAACGATTCAATACGTTGGTCATTTACCCCAAAGGCAAGGGATTTAAGTGGCCGGAGATGGCAGAAAACAACCTGAGTTTTGAAGCAGATTCAGCTGTGATCGAAAAGGAAGCGCTCGTTATTCAGCAGCAGGAGCGACAATCCGAAGAGGTGGTTGAGGCCAAACAAATTATCTCTCGCGGCTTGAAAGCTGAAAAACGCCAGGATTTTGAAACCGCGGTTGTCATCTATGAACAGGCCCTTGAGAAGTGGTCGAAAAATGTCCAGTTAGCCAACAAGATCTCCGCCTTGTATCTGGTTCGGCTGCAACAAAACGCCAAGGCCATGTATTTTGCCCAGCGGGCACTGAAAGTTGCTCCCAAAAATGAGGTTGCCTTACTTCATGCAGGTATTGCCTGCGCGAATATGCTGGATACTGCAAAGGCCGATCAATACTTTGCCCGCAGTGTCCAGGGGAAAAAACCAATGCGTGAATCTCTCTTGAATTATGCGGCCTTTAAAGAAGAGCACAACGCATACTCCAAAGCGCTTGCGTTGTTGAATCGCCACGACCTACTCTACGGGAAAAGCCTTGATTCTATGATAGCCGAAGCCAGGATTACCGATAAGATGGGGAGCACCTTCAAGGCGAACAAGCTCTATCAAACTATCCTAACCTCAGGTTTTCGCCTGCCACCGGACCTGGCCAAATACATTCAAGGACGAGTGGCGCAGCAATCAAATTAAAAACATATATGCTCTAAAGAACCGGTTGAGGAAACAGTATATGAGAATGAATAAGTTTTTTGGAGTCATCTGTCTCGCCCTGACGGTGCCGGCTCTGGTTTCTTGTGGCGCTAAGAAGGTTGGGGACACGAACGCAGATTCCACCGAAAAAACGGCCAAAGCGTCCATGTCGAAGACTCCGCCGGTGCGACCAGTACAGTTACCGGTACGCTTTCAATCGCCGAGTTACGTTGCCGCTTTGGATACCTCCAGCTCCGGACTTATGGGGGAAGAGGGGGAGGAATACCAGATTCGCGTCGGTGCGACTATTCGTTCGACCGGCGGACCTCAACCGCTCTGGCAGGTCATGAAACGGTTGGCAAATTTAAAGGGCATGACGGTCAGCTGGGCAAGTGATGTTGATCAGACGATAATGGTCGATGTGGATATCGCCGCTGATGATAAATTCTTTGATGCTGTTGCTAATTTGCTCAGGCAGGCTGATTACTTCCATGAGGTGAATGGCAAGAGTATTGTCATCCGCAATAAGGCCACTAAGGTGTACCAGATTGGCATGCCTGCCATGAAAGGTGGTTATTCCACCAATATTGGCGGCAACTTTCTGGCTAATAAAGATGCCGCTTCCGGGGCAGAGGGAACCGTTAAAATTACCAGTCCTGAAAACAATTTTGATGTCTGGAAAAATATAGAGACCAATCTCAAGGTCATTCTTCAGACTGCGGCGGCAGAGCGTCAAGAAATCCAGCTGGCAATGAATGCCGCTAATGCCGCAAACGCGGCAGCTACAGTGCCAAATGGCCAACAGGCAGCGCCCACAACGACCGCTAAAATTACCAACACGGCTCCAACCAACACTGCCAAGGACGGCGGCTATTTTGTTATTGATAAGAATGTCGGCCTGGTGACAGTGACTGCCAAGCCCAGTCTGCTGAGAACCGTTGATGATTATATCGAGAACTTGCGTAAATCAATGTACCAGCAGGTCAATATCGAAGCGAAAATCATAGAAGTCTATTTGCAGGATAATTCCCGCATAGGTCTTAACTGGGATGACCTTCTCGGTGGAGAAACCGCCTTGTCGAGCACGTTTTCTTTTGGTGACGCGGGGCAGGTGTACCCCCATGCGAATACACCCGGAACCTATGCCTCTACCTTTGTTAGCCGCATTTCCATGAGTGATTTGGGTTTTGATGTTTTTCTCAATGCGCTTAAGGAGCAGGGCGATACCCATGTGCTGGCAAATCCAAAAATTACTGTACTCAATGGGCAGCCTGCCCTTATCAGTGTAGGCAAGGATGTGGCCTACATCAAATCCGTGACGCGGGAAAAAGACGGGGATACCGGTGATATTACCTATACCGCAGAAACCGGTAATGTTGTCCAAGGGATTGCTCTGGGCGTCATGGCCTCTGTGCTTGATGATCAACGGGTCATTTTGCACCTGACACCTATTACTACGGATCTTGAAAACCTTAATAGTGACGGCGATATCCCTATGACTCTTATTGGCGAGGGAGAGACTGCCATGTCACTGGGACTCCCCAAGGTCAAGGTGCGGGAGATGTCCACCATGGTCGAGGTACAGAACGGCGAAATGCTCATCATTGGTGGCCTGATCGATAGTACGGAAGGAGAAACAAGTAGTTTTGCTCCGGGAATTGGTGATATTCCGGTACTTAAGTATCTCTTTGGGTATGAAGAAAAAACCATGCAAAAACGTGAGCTTGTTATCCTTCTGACTCCCAGAATTATGTAGACTTCCTTCTCAAGACCTTTTACGAGAACGACAATATTGACGCGGAACAATTTAGGAGAAAGAGTATGAAATTCTGGCGCCATTTACTGATTTGCGCATTAGCTGTTACTTTCAGTGGATGTGGAACGACGGTCAATCAGTCGCTGAAGGTATCACCTGCATCACGAACTCAGGTAGGGCAGGATAGAATAGCGGTCATTTTGCCCTTCGCAGATTATACCCATGCGAACAATATTGAATTGGCATTTCGTAGAAATATGTTTGTCAATGAAAATGTTACAGATCAGTTTGTTCGCTTAGGCTTTAGCTTACCTGTGCAGGAGGATGTGTTCAGATTTCTTGCACAGCATAACATTATTAATGTAGCTGCCTATAATCCTCAAATAACGAAATCTCTTGAGTATGAAATGGGCAAAGAATGGTCACCAGCGATGAAGGAAACCCTGCAGGAGTATATTGATTATGCCCAACAGGTTGATTTTAAAAACGATGATGGTGATGATGCCTTGACCCATGGTCTTAATGGCCAAGAGATCGTAAAAATCGGTCGCCACTTTTCAGCTGACTATATTGTTCGAGGGAGAATCATTCAATATAACGATCGATTGGATCCTTCTGGGGCAAGGTTTTGGAAAACAGGTGTGTTACCTTTTGTCGTTGGGGGGACCAAGCATATACTTGTGGGGAAGGCTCTGCCCCAGAGTTACGATTCCTTGAGCTCTCTTGATTCTGATAAGCAGAGCATCCTGTCTTTTGGTGATGTACCGCAGGCTGTCGTTCAACTTCGTATTTGGGTACAGGATGCCTATACCGGGAATGTTGTCTGGACAAATCGGACTAATGTACAGGTATCTCCACAGTCTTTTTTTGCAGATTATCAATATGATAATCTCTTTGAAACTGCTGTGGAACAGGCTGTAACAACCTTGATGGATGATTTTGCATACACAGTCTACAATTTTTCAGTGCCAGTCGAACAAACAAAATAGAAGTATCAGAAGCATAGAAGTTTTTATAAAACCTCCTGGGGTGCCCTCAGGGGGTTTTATTTTGCCCTTTTGCCGGGCTTGGCTTGATAGACAATGGAGCCAATAATGAGCGAGAGTCCCCAAAAGGTTGCCTGATGAATTGTTTCCCTGACCACAAGGTGCAGGCAGAGAAG
Source organism: Desulfobulbus rhabdoformis (assembly GCF_016919065.1). Classification (GTDB taxonomy): domain Bacteria; phylum Desulfobacterota; class Desulfobulbia; order Desulfobulbales; family Desulfobulbaceae; genus Desulfobulbus; species Desulfobulbus rhabdoformis. The sequence continues at coordinate 152,163 of NZ_JAFFQA010000003.1, forward strand.
GGAAAGAAAAGGCGTCAGATACATGAGGTTACCGATCTTGGCCGTTGAGGTGGTACGTTGGAGCGCGGTCAGCCAGAGGATAAAGGTCAGGCTCATCTCAAAGAGTGCGATGTAGACTAAAGGAATCCAGGCGTGTCTATCAGGCAAAATGAACGCAGCGCTGAGTGAGCAATATACCAGAATACAGAGGAGTCCTGAGCAAAAGCTGATAAAGAGTTTCATGATGGGATCCTGCCCATCTTTGGCATTGAGAAGCCAGAAGAGCGCCCAGATCAGGGTCGAAATTACAGCCAAGCTTACTCCTTGAACGTTAAGTTGCCCGAAGTGAATCATCTGCCCTTGGGTGGCGATCATCACCGCTCCAAAAAAGCTGATCAGTATGGCGATGATCTGTTTGCTGCTGAGGCTTTGCCCGAGTAGCGGCACCGAGAGCACGGTGAGTACTAGAGGCCAGCCGTAGTTGAGTGCCATGGCAATTTGTCCGGGGAGCAGTGCATAGGCTTTAAAGAGAACCAGGTAGTATAAAAAAGGGTTGAGCACCCCTAAAAGGACGCAACGGGCGATGGCCGCAATAGACATGTTCCCTATTGCCCGAAGTTTTCCTCGCAGTACCAGAATCAAAAAAAGCACCAGAGTGGAGAGGGCAGTGGTGTAACAGAGAACCATTTGCGGAGAGGTTGTCCGCAGGGCGAGCTTGAAGGCAGAGGCGGCCGTGCTCCAGAACAGCACCGCAAGCAGCGTCAGCAGGTAGGCTTGAGTTTGTTTGTGCATACGATTCGTGATTAGCCCAGCTGGCTCCCGTGCCTGCGTCGATTGTCGACACCAACCCGATCGATCAGGGCATGTCCTGGGCTCGTTTTCCTAAATTTCCATATCGGTGGTAGTTGCAACAGATTGCCTGCTGCCGCATATACTGGATCAGCTCCAGGCGGCCTTCCATATATACCGGACTTCGCAGAAGTGTGACTCCTTTTTTGGCAGCCGCTTGCAAAAGCCTTTGTGAGCCAGCCACCGGTCCAGCAAAACGGATTCGATCATTGAGGCCGATTCGCCCAGCAAGTGTTTCCTCGTCTTCTCTGACAAGAACATTTTGACCTAAATATTCACCTCCTTTATGACTTTCAAGAAATTGCTGTGCACTGCTGTGCAGGGAAGGATCCATGGAGACCACTGGTTCACAGCCTGCAAATGTGGCCGCAGCAATACGAGCCAGGGTCTCGAATATGCTATCCTTAGCTTCGATACGAATGATGAGTCCGATAACCGGAAGAAAACGGATCAGATTGTCCTGGCCACGCAGATGAAAATAATCGTGCATAACCCCAAAGTAGGTTTCCATCTGCTGGGCATAGCTGGTGACTGCTGCAAGAAGTTTGTCCATATCTGTATGGAGTTCAGCTCCCAAATCCTCTTTGGCCAGCAGGCGCCACTCCTGGAGCAGTCCTGGAATGCGGTGGGAGGATTGCCGAGGTGCCAGTGGGGGCGGTGATAGTTCCTGGATCTCCATGAATTGACTGACGTATTCGGGGCTTCCCGCCTTGATACCAGATCCAAGCGAGGATTTTCCAAAGCCACCAAAGGGTTGCCTGAGCACAACAGCACCGGTTGTCCCTCGATTGATATAGAGGTTCCCTGCAAAGATTTTTTCTTTCCATTTCCTTTGTTCCCGCTCATCAAGACTTTCCAAACCACTGGTCAACCCGTAGCCGCTTAGGTTGGCAAGTTGAATAGCTTCATCCAGATTGTTTGCCTCCATGACCCCCAGCAGTGGCCCAAAAAATTCTGTGAGATGGGTAGAAGAACCCGGCTGAATCCCATATTTAATTCCTGGAGTCCAGCATAAAGGATTGTCCTTGAGCTCCTTGGGCTGCAATGCCCACTCCTCTCCTGGTTCCAGTGAGGTTAAGGCGCGGAGTAAATCACCGTCCGGCGGACGAATGAGTGGGCCAATCTTGCTGCTGAAATCCCAGGCTGATCCTACGCCCAGGCTTTGTGCCGCGTCCACAAGTTGCCGCTTGAACTGTTGATCACGGTAAACATGTGTTTCCAAAATAAGCAAAGAGGTCGCGCTGCATTTTTGGCCGCAGTTGCTGAAGGCAGAGTGGAGCAGGTTTTTGATTGCCAGATCGCGATCTGCCATCTCTGTGACAATGGTCGCATTCTTGCCACCGGTTTCAGCCGCCAGATACACCCCGGGAGCCTGCTGTAAAATCTGCAGGCCTGTTTCCGTCCCTCCGGTGAGGATGACATTGTTCACCAGGGGGCTGGTGGTCAGTCTAGGACCTATTTCACTTCCTGATCCCGGTACAAATTGTAGGGTTTTTTTCGATATACCTGCTCTCCAGAAACATTGGCAGAGGATCCAGCCACACAAAACCGCATCAGAGGCGGGTTTGAAAATGACCGTGTTGCCAGCAGCCAGGGCTGCGGCAATACCGCCGCAGGGAATGGCTATGGGAAAATTCCATGGGGCAAGAACCAGGACCACACCACGTCCCTTGACCTGCAGATTGGGCAGCTGTCCATACTGGCGCACTGCCAGCGGGTAAAACTCAGTGAAGTCTATCGCTTCTGACACCTCCGGATCTGCTTCGGTAAAGACCTTGCCGGTACTGGCGGCTGCCGCTCCAATCAGATCGCCCCGGCTTAGACGTATTTCCATCGCCGCCCGCGCCAGCAGCTCGTGCCGTTGATCATGCGTTTTTACGCGCCAACCATCGGCATCTTCAGCTGCTGTTTGCAATGCTTGTTCGGCGTCTTCTTGGGAGGCCCTTGCAGAAAGGGCGACCGTGATGTCACGCTGATTGGGATCTTTACAGGGGGTGGTTGCGCGTCCGGCAAAGATCTCCTGTCCGTTGACAACGACAGGTACCTGCAGGGGCTCATCCGTACTTGTTTTGTACCAGCGGGTGCGAATGGATTCTGCCCAGTGTCGGTTGGCAGCCAGGGACCAATCCGTGTCCGGCTCGTTTTTGAAGGTGTTGCTGATAAAGGGGGAGACCGAGCGGGGGAAGGTTTCTGTGTTGCGGTCCTGCTGTCGGTGAGAGCGGCTACTCAGTCTTTCTTGACGAGCACAGGAGCGGAGAAATCCTTCTTTGAGCATAGTCCATTGGTGTGAGCCAACCTCAAGCTCCGGGGCATAACGCAGGAAATTTTCTGCAGCGGTGTTTTCATCAAGGCGTCGAATGAGATAGGCAATAGCGTTAATAAACTCGCTTTTTCCAGCTACAGGAGCATACAGGAGGATATCGCTCGCATCTTCCTGCAGAGCCCGGCGGATATGATCCGCCATGCCCTCAAGCATCTCAAAGCAAAAATAGGGTGTAACCTGTCGCTCTCTAGCCACGGTTGCAGCATAAGCAAGTTCAAAGAGGTTATGTGAGGCGATACCTAAATTGACGGCTTGGATGTTCTCCAGACGCATTCCGTACTCCACCATCCGTTTGTAGTTGGCGTCCACTGCCACTTTAGTATCAAAGGGGGCCAGCGGCCAATTATTAACGGAGGACTCCAGTTTCTCCATCTCCATGTTAGCCCCTTTGACGATGCGCAACTTGATAGGCGCACCACCAGTGGCGACTCGAGCCCTGGCCCACTGGGTTAACTGTTGCTGGATGGCAAAGCTGTCGGGGAGGTAGGCCTGGAGGACAATACCTGCCGAACAGTGTTCAAATTCCTGTTCACTGAGCGTTTCGACAAACACCTGGTAGGTAATGTCCAAATCTCGATATTCCTCCATATCCAGGTTGATAAATTTGGCGACCTGCTCACCGCCTGCCCGTTGAAAGGAGTGTTCCTGGGCTACCCTGTAGAGGATAGAGAGTCGTTCTTTGAGCAGCTCAATAGTTTGGTCAAAGGCCAGGGAAGATATCTGGGAATAGAGCGTCGAGATTTTTATGGAAATATGCTCGATATCTCGATCTTTGAGATCAGCGATATAGGTCGTGAGTCGGTGTGTGGCTTCCTCTTCACCAAGTACCGCTTCGCCCAGATGGTTGATATTAATGCGCACATTCTCAAGCCGCCGCTTACGCAGGTGCTGATGCAGGGGGGCAGTTTCTCCGGCTATAATAAGGCGCGCGGACTGCTTCCGCATCTGCTCAACCAGAAGTGGCATAAGTGGAGCCAGCAGGCGTGGATTGAGGTTTGTAAAAATTCTCAGGAGGCCTCGTTCAATGAGACGTAGAAATTCCGGTACACCATACTCCCGCAACAGGGTCTGCATCTGATCGGCAATACGATGGGGATGTGCTGCTCGAAAACTCTGATCAATGAGTTGGCTCAACAGAACCTTATCATGTGGATGATCCAGCAATCGCTGAAGTTGTGCCTGAAGGCATTTTTCCTGGCGTGTGCGGATACGGTTGGCTCGATTCTGCCATTTTTCGGCAAGAGAGACGGCTTGACTGATCAGTTCCTGCTGCTGGCGTTCCATATCGATTGCCTCCTGCACTGTGGAAAGGGTTACTGAAGACGAGCTTGGTGGTTTGTATTGTACGTTATGGGCCTTGCTCTTTGCATAAAAAAAGCCGCGTCAGGAGTTCCTGACGCGGCAGTATGCATTGGCTGGGGAATGTGTTTAGTGTTCCAGACGAATACCGATCCCCTCGAAGAAAAAGAGCACCCCAAAGCCGTACCATACCGTATAGAGGACATAGAAGGTTAGGGCAAAGACCAGCAGCAGGACCTCATCCTTAACCGGTTTGGCCAGCACCCCATAGTAATTGTAGGCGGGCTCAATGGCCTTGGTCATGGCACTTTTGACGGCCTTGGCTTTTTCAAATTCTTTGGCCTTGTTCAGGGCTTTTTCCATGACTCCCAAAGATGTGTACCAGCTGCTCATCACTTTGCGCTCGTTAATCCCGTATTTCTGGTTGATGGCTGCACCGTCGTTGTCATACATCAGATCAGCATCTTCAAGCATTATAGTGAGCATGGCTCCAAAATCACCTCGGACAGTAACCGCAGTTCCTTCAACTGTCGCTGAAATAGCATTGGTGGTAAAGAGCTTGGCGGTGGTAGCTGCCTCATCAGCCGAATGCATGGTGAGGGTTGTTGAAAATTCCTGACCAGTATACTGAGCCACCTTCTCTTTTTGTCGGTCCACGTAATAGGCGGATCCTTTAGAGAGTTCATTGAAGAAGTTATCCAGATAATCCAGTCCATTGACTTTCCCCCCCTTAGCTCCTGGGTACCATGGCATAAAGATGGCGGCAAAGACCAGAAAAAATGGGATAAGTAATAGAAATGCGCGGGTTCGATATTGTGCGGAAGTAGTTGCCATATCAGTGTGCCTCCTCTGTGCGCAGAATGTTGAGGTTGGAGAAAAAACTGTAAAAAACCCAGGTGGCGAAAATGATGATGATCACAAAGAAGCCAACCGTACCGATGGTATCTAGCACTTTCAGTGTGCCGGGGCTCAAACTCATGTAATCCATCTTGGTCAGCTTGCCAGGTAAGGCACAGGCGCGGTTAAAAAAACCGGCACTGACGGTGACCGCGTAAAAGGCACGAATCGTGGTACCATGCACTACCTTGGTGACGATGGAACCGATCTGAATACCGATCAGGGAACCCAGGAGCATGCCCATAGCCAGGGTGTAAAAAATAAACCCGTAAATGGCGTACTGGCTGATGGAGGCATAACCGGCGGTGAAAACGATCTGAAAAATATCGGTTCCCACCGTGGTCATGGAAGACACGCCCAGACCGTAAACAAACATGGGAAAGGTGAGAAAACCGCCGCCAACACCCATGATGGCTGCCGTCAGACCAACGATGAATCCACAGAGAACGAGAAAGATTGCAGAGATACGGCGGCCACCGGGAGTAACGCCCTCATCAAAGGTGAGCATCGGAGGAATATTGACTTTCTGCAGGGCCTGACCAACGGGAGGAATCTCCTCTGCCTGGCGAGAGGAACCGCCTGCTTGGGCAGCGCCTGTATTTTTGCGAGCTGTCTTGGCCCAGTCCGCCAGGGCATAAAAGGCAAGAAAACCAAGCATGAACACATAGATGGTGGTGATAAAGGCATCGCTGAGCACCGGGTTTTTATCATAGAGGGCACGGTTGATGTATCCCCCCACGGTGGAACCGGAAATAGCGCCAATAAGGAAGGTCACAGCAAGTCCCACTGAGATGTTACCCATTTTGCGGTGAAGGACTGACCCCATGATCGCTTTGGCAAAGATGTGAAACAGATCGGTACCCACGGCAAGAATACCTTTGACGCCGATGCTCATCAGTGCCGGAGCAATGATAAAACCGCCACCAGCCCCGATACAGCCGGTGATCAGTCCCGCACAGAGGCCCACCAGAATAGAGGCGAGAAAAACCATGGTCGAGTAATGCGAGGGACCATAGGCGGATTTTCCTCCTAAAAAGCTGGGAAGTGCATTCCCAATGTCCTCGGCAAAACAGATACCTCCAATGAGGGCGGGCAAAAGTAGCAGACCAAGGATCAGCAGTCGTTTGCGACTTTTGAGGATATTGGTCGACATCTCCAATTCCCACTGTGCATGGGCCCTGGCCCCCGCGACCATGAAATGGTTTAGATAACGAAAAAATTGCATTGTGATCTCCTTGTGTAAGGTTGCTTCGTTTGTTTACAATCCAGCCGCTCTTAGCAAGTGCTCGAACTTGCGACAAAAATGTTCATGAGCAATTTGAGCTAGCTGGGTAGCTTCATGTCTCGCTTCACTTGTGCCATCTCAATTTTTTCCTGCTGGATCCGTTTGCGTTCATAGGCGGCATCGAGCTTTTCCATCAACGGATCCATATCAATGGGTTTCATCAGATAATCAAAGGCCCCGAACTTGATCCCATTGATTCCAGATTCCACAGAGGCATGGCCGGTGAGCATCACGACCTCGGTGAGCGGGGCCAGTTTTTTGATTTCCCGTAGAGTGGCGATGCCATCCATACCGGGCATCTTCACGTCCAGCAGGACAACGTCGTAGCCTTTGGCTCGTACCTTTTCCAGGGCTTCTAAACCGTCGGCGGCGCTCTCGCAGTTAAGCTCCCGCTTTCCGAGTTTCTTGGTCATGATCTCGCGAAAGTCCTGTTCGTCATCCACCAGCAAAATGTCATAACGGGTCATATGTTTTCTCCTTATCCTTCCTGTTGAACTGAGCGAATGGGCAGGGTCACGGTGAAGATGGTGCCTCCCCCTTCACGGTTTTTGGCTGTCAAAGTTCCTCCCAACGTGCGAATTATGTTTTGGCTTATAGACAGACCCAGGCCTGTCCCTTTGCCTTGTTCCTTGGTAGTGAAAAAGGGATCCCAGATTTTGGCCATGACCTCAGGGGGGATGCCGGGGCCGTTATCGGCAAGGTGAATATGTATTTCCTGCTGCGTACTTGCGGTGCTGATTTCCAACTTGCCGTCTTGGCCAATGGCGTCCAGGGCGTTATCTATGAGGTTTAAGAGGATCTGTTGCAGCCGGTGCGCTTCGGTCATGGTGACCGGCAGCTGTGGATCCAGCTTGAGTTCAACGGAGATGTTGTTGTGCTCGGCTTCTTTCGCCAGAAATGAGAGTGCCTCCTGGATGATCTCATTGATCTGCACCTGCTCCTGTTCGGCACTGATTTTACGGGCAAAGCCGAGAAGTCTATGGGTGATGGTGGCAGCTCGCTCAACATGATGTTTTATCTTTTTGATCGTCTGTTGGTATTCTTGGAAATTCTTTACTGTTGCGGGATCTTCTTCGGGCAGTAACTCCTCGATCCATCCGGCCTGGGCCAGAATCATTTGCAGGGGATTGTTGATTTCGTGGGCAACCCCCGCAGCCAGACGTCCAATGTTGGCCATCTTTTCGATATGGGCCATCTGTTGGTCCATGGCTGCAGCTTCACGATCGGCCTTGTCCACATGGGCAACAATGAACTTGCTGAGGAAGACGGCGATAATAAAGAACAGGGTGGCTGTGATGGCGATGATCACCAACGTGCGGTTGAGGTGCTGGTAGTAGGGGCCAAGCATGTCAGGAATCCGCACCTTGAGCATCAGCATCCAGGTCCCGTTATTGAGCCAGGTCGTGGCATAGAGGGTTTCACCGTCCTGCACGATTTCCGGGGCGCTGTGGTGACGCACCAGGTATCGTTCGTTCTCAGGGAGAATGTGCATGTTGCCCTGCAGGCTCGGGGTTTGCAGTTCTCCCGCTTTGTTTACGATGAAGACATCGCCGCCGGTACCTATCTGGGCGCTGTGCAAGAGTGAATTAAAGACGCTTGAATTAATGGTGGTGCGCAGCACATACCGTTTGAGCGGGTCGGTCAGGGCCACCACGAAATGGGGGAGTTTGCGGTAGCCGCTGAACAGGTCGCTGACGTGTGCGCCACGCACCAACACCTGCGCAAACCAGGGTTGATCCTGATAATTTTTGCCTGTGACCTGGTCCCGGTAAGGGCCCACGTAGGCCATCTGCTGCCCATTCGTGTCGATCAGCTGTAAATCGACCATGCCGCCGGAGCCGCTGATAGCGAGAAAAAGCTGATCCAGATGCTCTTGATCCTTGAGGTATTCCTGGGGATAGAGGCTGATCAGAGTGGTGAGGAGATCAAGCTGATGCTTGAGAAAGTTATTGATCACATCCTGGCGATGTTGTGCCACCTGATTGGTGGTCAGTTTCAGATCCTGGATCGCCACCTGTTTGGAGTTATAGATCGAGGTGGTGGCAATGATGAGTATGGGAATGATGCCGCAGATGAAAAAACCAACCGCAAGCAGCTTGGTCAGGTTCTGGTAATGGTGTTGTTTATCGGCCATGATGTTTTTCTCCTCAGCTGTCCAGCAGGGTGTCGATGTCAACGACTTGGTCCACGGGGAAGGTAAAAACGGGAATTTTTCGTCCCAGGATGGCGTTGACGTTCAGCGGGAGCTTGCTTGCAGGAAGATTCTTGCTTTTGAGTAGAAAAATCGCATCTGGATCAAAGGTGATGATCTTTAGTTCCGTATTTTCATTATGTTGTATAAAATCGAATATATAGCGGGCATGCTCTTTCTGGCGATAGAGAGCCCAGATGACGTCTCTGGTCATCTCGGAGGAGAGAGCAGGCTGCATCAGGATGAAGAGGATCTTCTTGGTCGATCCCTGGAGAAGTCGCGCGGGGATGCGAATATTGTGACGGATCAGGTGCTGAATCAGATCCTGGGAGCGGATCAATTCCTGCGTATTGGACTTGATAACCGGAAGCATGCCTTTGTTTATCCAGCGCGTCAGTCGTTCCTGGGAAATGCCACAAAGGTCTGCCACCTGGGTAAAGCTCAGATATTCCAGATCGTCAGGGTGCAGATTGTGTTTCAGCTGGTTTTCCATGGTGTCCTCCACAGGCGCACATCCATTGCGCTACCTTTGCAGCTATAAAGGCAAAAACAGGCCCTCTTTGTTTTAAGCGTGAGGTTTTTTTAAATTTTATTTAATTCCAAGCTGTTATGAGGTTGGTGTTGCGGGGGGCGGGAAGGGAATCGGGGCCTGATTAAAGAAGGTGTGTAGCGTTTGGGTAACGTTTTTCTCTTTTTTTGTTGTGTAAAATGTTGATATTGCGAAAGAGTGAATTTGTGGTGACACCAGAGGCAGCAATGTGTAGATAAAGAGACAAACGCTGGTCGAGAAGGCGTGGAAATACTGGAGTGAGCTGCAAGAGAGGGAAAAACAGAAAGGCTGAAACAGTTGGACTGTCTCAGCCTGGGGGAGTGACGAGCGTATTCACGTGTACCTCAGTTGGCTGAGGCACGACATCAGGAGACTTCAGGAGGATGGGGGTCTTATTCACTTCCCCTGGTTGATCAGGGCCTTTTGCGCGGCCAGCTCAACCTTTTCCAGCAATTCCAGAACATCGATGGGTTTGAGGCAGTAATCAAAGGCACCGGATTGCATCCCCTCTATCCCTGATTTTACCGAGGCATGTCCCGTGAGAATAATCACTTCCACCATCGGCCAGCGTTGTTTCACCTTTTTCAGGCAGGCGATACCGTCAACCTCCGGCATGCTCACATCCATGATGATAACATCAGCCGGTTGTGTTTCCAAAGACTGGAGGGCGGCACGGCAGCAGTTGGCAAGGCTGAGCCGCACCCCCATCCGGGTCATGCGTTTATGGATAATTTCCTGGAAATCCGGCTCATCATCGACAAGCAACAGGTGGATCTTCAGGGCCGCATCAAGTCGAAAGTTTCGCTTATTTATCATCACCGAGCATCTCCTCAATTTCAGCTATAAATTTATGGCGATACCGCTGGCGTTCCCGGTCATCGGCCATCACCATATCAATTTGGCGGGTGTGGATGGTCAGGTATCCCAGTACCTGTAACCGGCTGAAAAGAAATTTTTGTGTCCGTTTTTCAACCCGTGCAGTTATTGCGTCGCCTGAGCGCTCCACGCGAAAATTGAAACGTGTAAGAATTTCGTCTAACAGTGCAATACGGCCCACTCGACGGGTTTCGTCCGCCGCCCCACCCTTGAAACGAAAGGTAACGTAGCGTTCGGTACGCAGGCTGCTTATATAGGCCTCTATCATAGCGTAATGATAGCCAAGCCGAACACTTAAGTTGCAGTAGTTTCGTGAAACCAGGAAATAATTTTTTTGGTTCAACTTTGAGGACACCGCTGGATCAAGGGCGGGATTCATAGCCGATTGAAAGACGATGGCCCCCATGCCGCGCATACTCACCGCTGGCGGTCCCTGCCAGGGAAAGGCATGCATTCCCTTCCAGAGTGCAAGCATGGGGCTTGAGACGATATCGTTGATGTTGATGAATTGAGCAGATGCATCGAATGCAGGTGAAAATCCATCAGAAAGATTAATTACCCACCATTCCAGCGGCATATTGTCGACCAGACGTTTTGCCGCTCCCTTTGCAAAACGGTAGCGTCTGCCAAAGTCGAACATCTCAATGACCGACTTCTCGTGACAGAAACGGGTAATATCGTGCATGGTGGTACAGTGAGACGCTCGAAAGTAGACCGAGTCAGGATCGGTTAGGGTGAGTGGAGTAATGAGTGCAAGGGCATCGCGCAGTATTTGCTGGACCGGGCTGCCCTGCATCGGGTTATCGGGTTTGGTGCCCGAAGAAGCCTCCAGTAATTCATCAATGCATCCCCGGTAAATGACCCTGTTGCCAGCGTCCACAGTAACGATTTCTCCCTTTGCCAGAGATGTGGTTGCCTGGTCAAGGGCAAGCAGTGAAGGCAGGCCAAACTCGCGGGAAAGAGTGGCCAGGTGTCCGGCCTCGCTGCCGGTTTCAGCAACCATGGCCACGGCTCGTTTCAATAGCGGCGCCCATTCGGGAAGCGGATGCTCCACGACCAGCACTGATTTCCTGGGAAAATGGACCATGTCCTCTTGGGTACGGACAACAGTGACAGGCCCGGAACCCACCCCACGACACCCGGTGACCCCCCCCTGCAGCAGTACTCGTTCATCGGGGGGAACTGGCGATGGTTCTCCAGCAGCGGTAAAGAGATCTATCGAGATAGGCCGACTCTGCAGCACATAGATCTTGCCTGTTTCATCAATGGACCACTCGATATCCTGGGGAGAGCCGAAATGATCTTCCAGGCGCATGCTGATGGCTGCTAAGGCTCCCGCCTGCTGTTGGGAAAGTATGGTTGTGTCGCGCTGTTTGTCGCTGGCTGCTTCGACAAGAGCATGGGGAGGCTGTCGGGCAATAAGGGAGTGGTCGGTTTTCCGGGTGCCGTCGACAATGCCCTTGGCCAGGCCGTCTGCAAAAAAGATATCCAGCGTACCGGGGGGGCCACTGAGGGACTGGGAGTAGCAGATTCCACTGATTGTCGCGGGGATCATGGCCAGGCAGCCCACGCACATGACAATATCCTCATGGCGAAACCCTTTAGCCAGGCGATAGGACATTGCCTGGGGAGAGTATTTGGAGGCAAGGACGGCTTTATACGCAGTAAGGAGATCTTTTCGTTCAACAAAGAGTTCCGTATGGTAGAGACCGGCAAAGGATGCCCGTGCCAAATCTTCGCCAAGCGCGCTGGAACGCACCGCCAGTTTGACACCCGGGCCGACCTCTTCTGCCAGCTGATCAAAGTGTTGATAGAGTCCTTGTTCAAGCTCAGCGGGTAAAGAACTCTCCAGAATCAGTTGCCGTACCTCCTGACTTTTTTGCAGCATATCTTCCATATCCCGAGCGTCGGTCTGCTGGAAGATTCGGTTAATTTCCCGGTACATGTTATTGTCGAGGTAGAACTGACGACTGGCCGCAGAGGTGATGGCAAACCCTGCCGGAATCTCAATGCCAGGCAGGGAGCCCGCCTCACCGAGATTGGCCATTTTCTCGCCGGTGAGCTCGGCCAGGCTGCGATTCACTCCGGTCATGGGGATAATCCACTCACCCTCAGGGAGTGTGATTTCTTTATCGATGATGGCATCAATTCTTTGTTGAATACGGGTAAAGGATTGGTCCAGGTTTGCATAGCCGCCATCGGCTAACCGGCGCAGGTTCTGCACCATCTTATATATATTCACGGTGACAACGGTTGACTTGGAACGAACAAAGCCCATGGAAAAGGTGCGGCCATCATGGAGAGCGGCTTCCAAATCAGCCATGGCCTCAAGGGCATTGTTGTTGGCGGTGAGCAGTTCCCGAAAACAACGATACTTGGTTGTAAACAGGTGCTGTAATTCCTCCGCAGTGAGAGTGGGGGCAGTGGAGATCCCCAGGAGGGTTTTGATACGGCTAGCGAGAGAAGGGGGCATGACACTTCCTCAAAAATTGCGGTCAGAGGTAAGCTGGATGCAAACCATTTGAGAAAACAGTGAACCAGGTTGATGTCATTGCTCGGCTCGTTGTTTCCTGGATCCATGACAGCGGATGATTATTCACGGATTCAAGAGGGAAAAACTCTTGAACGGGCATCTGTCTTGCTGCAGAAACAAAGCAGATATAATGCCAGCCGAGTTTCAGATAATTTTAGTTGAGAAATATCTATTTTTTTCAAAGTGTTAGTTCGTTAGTCCTGCCGTGCACAACCAAACTGTACTCTTCAGGGCTGTGTACATATGGTAACATGCGATTGATGGGTATGCTGTAACTTGTTGAAATAGAGCGCCTTATCATTTTGTATAGAATTGGTTACATGAAAGGGCGGCTAGCGAACGCTTTGTATAGTTTTGGTGACAGGGGGCGGGATGGAACAGAAGACAATACAGATCCTGGAGCAGCAACGCCAAGATCTGGTGATTCGTGTTCTGAAAAAACATGAGGAAATCGAGGCGACTCGATTTTTCACCGAGCGGATTCTTGCTGGAATCAGCGAATTTTTTATTCTTCTGGATAAGGATTTCCAGGTTATTCAAACCAATCGGGAATTTCTTGAGCGCACCGGCTATGCCCCCTTGGGGGAACAATCGCTTTGGTTGCATCAACTGTTTACAGAGGAGACAACGCAAAAAATTACCAAGGTGCTCAGGCGCGACGAGTTTGCCGAAATGGAGGCACAACTGACGACGCAGTCTGGGGAGCATTTGCCGGTGAAGATGCGCGGCTCAACCCATGTCACCCAAAACGGCAGGGTGCTGCATATGCTCATCTGTACCGATTGCAGTGAATTTTTTGAACTCATGTCCCAGATGCAGGAAGGACAAAAGCAACTGATGCATTCCAGCCGTCTGGCCAGCTTAGGCGAAATGGCCGCCGGTATCGGCCACGAGTTAACCCAGCCCCTGAATGCCATTCTTCTTTTTTCCAGAAACTGTCTCAAAGCCCTAGATACCCCTGGGGACCACAGCGAGATGCTCAAAGAAAATTTGCAGATCATCATCGACAGGGTGAACAAGGCGACCTCCATCATTACCACCATGCGCAGTTTTGGGCGCAAGGTGGATGAAGAACGAACTCCGGTTGATGTGAATGAGGTGCTGAATAAAATTATAAAATTCCTTGAAGCGCAACTGATGCTCAGCGAGGTCGAACTTGACCTCCGTCTGACTCCGGAACCCTGTGAGGCCATGGGCGTTGAGGTACGGCTGGAGCAGGTATTTTTAAATCTCCTCCAGAATGCAATTCAAGCCATGGGGCGGGTGGTGCTGCCCAAACTGACCATCACCAGTAAACTGACTGACTGTCTCAACCTGAGTACCATGCGCAAAGAACCCTATGTCCTGGTAACGGTGCAGGATAATGGGGAAGGCATACCTGAAGATTTACAGAAAAAAATTTTTGATCCATTTTTTACAACTCGGGAAGTGGGGACTGGTATGGGGTTGGGGCTTTCCATTGTCGATCGTATTGTACGGGGGATTTCCGGTTATATTGAGGTGGAAAGCGAACCAGGGAAAGGCGCCTGCTTTCTGGTTTATTTACCGCGGTGTCATCGACTGCCAAAAGAGCAGGAGGCAAAGCCATGAATATCCAACAGGGGGGGCGCCCCGAAATATTGGTTGTTGATGATGATCTCTATCTGCTTGCTGCCATTCAGCAAACCCTGGCGCTCAACGGCTACACCGTACAAACCTACGCCAACCCGGTGGAAGCGCTTGCAGGACTTGCCGGGCAGAATTTTTCCGCAGTGCTGGCCGATATTCGTATGCCGGAAATGAACGGTATGGAATTGCTTTCACGTATTCGTGCCTGTGATGCGGATCTGCCTGTCATTCTGATCACAGGTCATGGGGATATCTCCATGGCTGTGGAAGCGGTGAAAAAGGGCGCCTATCATTTTTTGCAGAAGCCCGTCGATGAGGAGATGATTCTGGCAACGCTTGCACGTGCCATTGAACGCAGACAACTGGTGTTGGAAAAACGGTTCCTGGAAAAACAGCTCCAGGCCAGTCGTGAAGGACGGTCCCGTTTTTACGGTATCATTGGCAGCCATCCGCTTATGCGTGGACTTTACACCCTTATTGAGGCGGTGGCAGACGAGCAGGATCCCGTCCTTATCAGTGGCGAAACCGGGACCGGCAAGGAGTTGGTGGCCAGGGCGATTCATGACAGCGGTGCGCGGGAGCGTCAGCCCTATGTGGCGGTCAATATGGGGGCGATTCCCTCGGAAATGATTGAGTCGGAACTCTTTGGTCATGAACGAGGGGCCTTTACCGGGGCTACGCAGCGTAAGGTGGGGAAGTTTGAATTTGCTGGCGAGGGAACGCTGTTTCTCGATGAAATTTGTTCCATGCCCGCCTCGTTACAGTCTAAGCTGTTGCGCGTGATTGAAGACCGCACCTTTTCGCGGGTGGGCAGCAATGCAGTGCTGCCCCTCAAGGCCCGCATCATAGCCGCCACCAATCGTGATCTGATGATGGAGATCGAGCGAGGGACCTTTCGCCAGGATCTTTACTTTCGCCTCAATGTCCTGCCGGTTCATCTACCGGCGCTCCGGGAGCGTAAAGAGGATATTCCCGAGTTGGTCGAGTATTTCTGGAAGGAGTACTGTGGAGCCCAGGGAGAAGAGGGGGGCACGTGTCCTGGAGAGTTGATACATCAGCTGGTGCGGCGGGATTGGCCGGGCAATATTCGTGAACTCCGCAATGTGGTCCGCCGCTACTGTGTGCTTGGTGATGCCCAACCGGTTAGTGACCAGGGGGGAGCAGAGGAAGACAACTCTCTGAAGGGGGAGAATCTTTCTTTACGAGCCTTCATGGAGCAGCAGGAAAAGCGCTATATCGAACAAATTTTAGCTCAGACCGGCGGACAAATAACCGTGGCGCACAAAATTTTAGGGATATCCCGCAAAAGTATGTACGACAAAATCAATAAATACCGCCTGGATTTGACGTGTTTTCGGCAAGAAAACAAAGAAACATAATTTTTACCTGAAGCCGTGAAGTAAACTTTATCGGCGTGCATCTGCCGTCACGGATTCAGGGCTAATCATACAAGGTTTTACTCAGAAGTCGTCAACCAGGGGCAGTATGATCGAGCATCGCTGGGAATCGGGTTGGTGTTCCGTCTTTTTGATCTGCTGAAGAATGGTTTTTATCTGATGTCGTTGCCTCGTCGATAGGCTGCCTGTCCCTTTCTGTTTCAGGAGTAGTTGCCCGTATCGGGCTATATCGAGAAAGAATGATGGAGCAGGTGTTTTGTGGCATCCCTGTTGTATCATCCTTTGCCAATGGGTGATGCTGGGAACTGTGGCAGACAAGCGCATGGATTGGTCGCTAGCCTGTGGCGTGGCAAAGGAGGAGACAGTGCTTCGTTTTGCCTTCCGTGGCAGGGACTCGCCGAAAATCGCCGGTGGTGCAATGGACTCCTCTTCTCTTGTTGTTGCCTGGTTACTGTCAGCAGGTGGTGCAGGAAACGATTGCCTGGCTTCGCTGGCCGTACTCATTTTTTGAGTTGAGGTTTCTGACTGCCGCAGTGTTTCGGGTTCAGATGGGGGGAGAGCCGGGATTGAATCTGAGGGTTGCTCGGCCTGCGGTAACACCTTGTATTGCAGCGGCAGCGAGTCGGTTGTCGGCTGCAGGGTGATCTGCACAAAGACGGCGACACTGGCGGCAACCGCCAGCAGGGAACCCGTCGCCGCGAGGACTTTGGGCTTGGAAAGAAACCGGTGCAGGGTGGTGGGCCTGTTTGTTTTTTGTTGGTTTTGCCAATAGGCATCCAGACGCATCCATAGAGCAAGGCAGTTCTCGCAATCAGCCAGGTGTGCCATGCAGGCGTCCGTTGTCGTCCGATCAAGCCTGCCTTCCACCAGCGCGGCCAGAGTTTCGTTATCCAGGCATTCGCTTTCTGGTTGGGGCCTTCCCGCAAGCAGGGCAAGGAGTGCCAGTCGCTGCTGCTGGTGTTGCGCATGTTTGAGTTTTGTGATCTTGCCCATGACGGTGTTCTCAGGCTCCCTCGAAAAAATGTGTATACCAAGAGACGACGGACATATTTGCCTTATGTGTCGTTTTCTTGCAGAAGAAGCTGCAAATCTTCTTCCAAGCCAGCCGCACAAAATTGCTGGCGGATTTTTTGGAGAAGGCGACGTAACCGCCCATGCACCTGATGTCGATTCCAGCCAAGCATGCGGCCAGCCTCGGCAACCGGTAGGCCATCTCGAAAGCAGAGTTTGAGCAGAAGCCGCTCTCGAGGTACCAGCTCCAGTTTGACTTGGTGTATTTTTTTAAGAACGGGCAGCACCGTGTCCGTGCGTTCCTGGTCAAAAAAAATTTGAGCAACAGCATGAAGCCATTGAGCCCGTTCTTCTTCTTCCAACCGCTGGCTTGGACCTGCCTGTTCCGCTTCGGGATCGGTCATCTCATCTTCCAAGGCGACTGATTCCCCTTGTCGACCTCCACAATGGGGGAGCTCCCCAAGAAGCTGGTAGGCTGTCCGCTCCACAACTTGTGTATTCCTGGCCTGCCGGGTCGAGAGTATTTCTACGGCCTCAGCTGGGCTGTAGCGTTCCAGGCAGAGCAGGCGAAAGAGCGACATCCAGATTCCGCCTAGCTTCCGCACCCAACCTGGCGCTTGCAGGCGTCCGAAGCGGTTCCTGGAAAAATCCTCCAATAAACGCAAGCTCACCGAGGCCAGGTAGGTCGAGAGGGATGCCTTTCCGGAGAACGCCTGCACACGCTGCCAGTTATTTTCAGCGAGTTTATCCATGACAAACAGTGCGGCCTCCTCCGCCAACTCTTCACGGGAAAAGCGGCGTTTGGCCAGGTGATTGATCATCGGCCAATGTTCAAGAGTTTGCTGTTGCCAGGATTGGGTCATGATTCACTGATTTGCACTGAAATTTTTAGGCCGCTACAATAAATTATATTTTTCGCGACACATTCGAGAAGGGAAACCGTCAAAAAAAATAGAGCATCACGGATGTAAGTGATGGATCAATTTATGGGAACCTTGAATAATTGCTTTTTCTGCCAATCCCGCGGAGTCTGGCGCTTACCTCGTCATGCTTAAAATTTTATCCTCGGAATATAACTATATGCCTGCGGTAAAATTTTGCGCAATCCTTGGCCTTGATTGAAAAATCTAATTATTCAAGATCCCCTTCTCTTGTAAAAAAAGGAGTTCTCACGATGAAGAAGCAAACGCTCGTAGTGTTGTGTTCCCTGGTTTTTGTTGCCGGCTGTACTGATTCTCTGCATAAAGAAGAAAAGGCGGATGGTACTATCCAGGTGCAGGAACAGGAGGTCGCCCTCACCGAGGTCCGGCCTCAGATGGATGCAAAAAGAAATTATATGGCAACCATGCGGTCCAAGTCGTTGGCCGTCGCGCCCATGGCTACCGGTTCGGGAGCGGCCCTGCGAAATTTCTTGGATCCCTGGCCACAAAAATCTCCGGAATGGAACCGTGAATCCTACGATGCCCGGCAGGAAAACGGTTTTATCAATGCCGCAGCCGATCCCCTCTCCACCTTTAGTATCGATGTGGACACGGCAAGTTATGCCAATGTTCGTCGTTTTGTCAATGGCGGCAGTTTACCCCCGGTGGGAGCAGTCCGCATTGAGGAGATGATCAATTATTTTTCCTACGACTATCCAGAGCCGCAGGGCAAGGATCCTTTTACCCTGACGGCTGAGGTGGGAGCCAGCCCTTTTCATTCCGACTACCTGCTGGCCCGTATCGGCCTGAAAGCAAAAGCACTGCCCAAAGAGCAGTTACCTGCATCCAACCTGGTCTTTCTTATGGATGTCTCCGGTTCCATGCAGTCTGCCAACAAGCTTCCCCTGCTGCAACGGGCTTTGCCCCTCTTGGTCCAACAACTGGATAGAAAAGATCGGGTCGCCCTGGTTGTCTATGCCGGTGCCGATCGGGTGGTCCTCGAACCCACATCCGGTGATCGTCAACAGGAAATTTTGCAGGCCATTGAACATCTCCGTGCTGGTGGCTCGACCCATGCGTCCAGTGGTATTCGTACCGCCTATGAGCTGGCACGAAAATCGTTTATACCCGGTGGTAATAACCGGGTGATCCTAGCCTCAGACGGCGATTTTAATGTTGGGGTGACCAGCCGCGACGAGTTGACCCGTCTCATTGAAAAAGAGCGTGAAGATGGAATTTATTTAACGGTTCTTGGTCTTGGCATGGGCAACTACCATGATGATACCATGGAGGTCCTTGCAGATAAAGGCAATGGCAACTATGCCTATATCGATAGTCTGTTGGAGGCAAAAAAAGTTCTGGTCAAGGAGATGAGCGGCACTCTCTTTGCATTAGCCAATGATGTCAAAATTCAGGTCGAATTCAATCCGGCACAGGTGGGAGCCTATCGGCTGATTGGCTACGAGAACCGCATGCTGGCCGATGAGGACTTTAAAGACGACAGCAAGGATGCCGGAGAAGTCGGGGTGGGCCACCGGGTGACGGCACTGTATGAGTTGATTCCTGCCGGGCATACGGCTATTCCTCAGCTTGATCCCCTGAAGTATCAGAAGGTGAACGCAGTTCAGTCTGCAACAAGTGATGAGCTGATGACTGTGAAACTGCGCTACAAACCCGAAGGAAAAAAGGCTTCACAACAGATTTCCCGGGCAGTGACTGCGGGGAACAAGCAGGTGTCGGCTGATTTTCAGTTTGCCTCCGCCGTGGCAGGATACGGTATGCTGCTCACCCATTCAAAACATCTGGGGGATTTCAGCTGGCAAGACTGCCTGCAACTGGCCCGCACAGGCCGCGGAGCTGATGCAGAAGGGTACCGGGCTGAGTTTTACCGGTTAGTGGAGGCAAGTGAGTTACTTTCCAATGAGCAACCAAAAAACAAGCCGCCCGAGCCGCAGCCAACGCTCAGGTAAGGAAAGCCGCCCAGTCCAGCTTGGGGAAGATGGCATGGAGCATATGATCATCTTCCTCCAGGCGAATTTCCAGATCATTAAATGTTGCCTCAGCCTGAGGCTGAACCAGCGCCGGGGGACAGACCGTATCGTGCCGCCCCATGATAAGCAGGGTTGGCACATCTATTTTTTTCTTTGGGGGCTCATATCCCTCAAAGTTAAGTGCTGGTGCCAGCAGGATGAGTTGCTGGCATTTTTGGGGGTTGCTTAGGGCAAAACAGGTTGCCATGAGACCTCCAAAGCTTGAACCCACAAGGATAAGCCGCTCCAGTCGGGCCACCTGGGTTTGCAGTTGCGCGAGGCGTTGGTCCAATGTGCCCTCGTAATTCTGCATCTGGACTTGAGGAAAATTTTGGCGAAACCACTTGGCCTTGGTTCCCTCAATGGAGGAATCAAGGCCGTGGAGAAATAAAGAGGTGGCTGGTGGGGGGGTAACAGTTTGTGTCATAATCATTTAAAGGATGAAAAATGAGAGAGAATTCGATAGGGTGAGTGGCTGAAAATTGACGTGCGGTGTTTGTTTTCCGATAGAGATAACCTGTTGGAATCGCTCGGAGCCCTTCTGCTGTAAAGGAAAAGAGAAGTTTTTTGTCTGTTTGCAGCTCTTAGACAGAGATGGGTAATTGGGAGCAAGGAAAAGCTCTATTTTTTTAGAAAATTAAAGTATACTCCCAAGATAAACTCACCGCAATGAGCCAGAACCCTAACGTATATGCAAAATGTTGCCTGGAGTCGTGACGGCGGATTGTGGGCCGAACAGTTTATCCTCTTTCATGGACACAGATTCTGTCAGAACAAACCTGTACTGTTTAGCACTCTCCACAGCCCTTCGGGGCATCCATACGTACGCCAGACCCATGCAGTGTGCGTTACGGCCTGTCCCAACAACAAAACTGGCGCACCTTTGAATGTTCACGAATTCAGGTGTAACTCAATCTTTTTACACCGGCAGGAACCGATGCCGGTTTCTCACCATATATCATAAAATTCATGACACGTCGCGTTGCTGTAATCAGTTACGCCTTTCGTTTTCCAGGCACGAGTAAAGAGTGTTTCTGGAAAGATCTGCTTGATGGACGTAATCTCATTACCGAGGTTCAGGCAGAACGATGGGCGCAGGAATCTTTTCTCCACCCTAAAAAAAATCATCCAGGTACCAGTTATACCTTTGCAGCGGGCTCCATTGGCGATGTCAGTGGCTTTGATGCGCACTTCTTTGGGATATCCCCCCGGGAGGCCACGGTTATGGATCCCCAGCAGCGTCTGCTTCTGGAGATGACCTGGGAGGCTCTGGAGAATGGTGGAATCTGTCCATCCTCACTCAAAGGCAGTAAGTGTGGAGTGTTTATTGGCATTGCCAGTGCCGATTATTCCTATCGTTTAGCCGATGATTTAAACAGCATCGATGCTTCGGTCGCCACCGGGAATACAGCCAGTATCGCCGCCAATCGTCTTTCTTACGTTTTTGATCTTTGTGGGCCGAGTATGGCGATCGACACCGCCTGCTCCTCTTCCTTGGTGGCCTTTCATCAGGCCTGTAGCTCGATTCTCTCTGGAGAAAGTGACTTTGCGCTTACAGGTGGCGTGAGTCTCCACCTCCATCCCTATGGATTTTTGACCTTTTCCAAGGCCTCCATGCTCTCTCCCCGTGGGCTTTGCAATGTCTTTGACGCGGATGCCGATGGCTATGTGCGCTCCGAGGGCGGTGGCATATTCTTTCTCAAGGAGTATGAACAGGCCAAAGCGGATGGGGATCCGATTGTGGCTGTGGTGGCGGCAACCGCAGTCAATGCCGATGGCCGCAAGACGGGCCTCACCGTGCCCAGTCCCAAGCGGCAGGCTGAATTGTTGCGCTCCGTTTATGCGCAGGCTGCTATCAGCCCGGAACGCCTGGATTATATCGAAGCCCACGGCACAGGGACGGCTGTTGGTGACCCGGTGGAAGCACGGGCTATCGGTGAAGCCTTGGGAGCCTGCCGAACTTCCGGCCCGCTGCCCATCGGTTCTGTTAAGGGGAATCTGGGTCACCTGGAAGCTGCCTCGGGCGTGGCTGGTTTGGTGAAGGCGCTTAATTGTTTGCACCACCGGACAATTCCAGCCTCAATAGGTATGGAGACCCCGAATCCGAATATTGATTTTGATGCGCTCAATATCGACATCGTCACCCGGCCGCGTTCGTTGCATGCAGAGGGGCAAGTGACTGTTGGCGTCAACTCCTTTGGTTTTGGCGGCGCCAACGCCCATGTTATTTTACAGACCCCTGCTGAGGCAGAGGGAAATCTTGCAGAGAAGAGCCCGGTTGTTGCCCCATTGATCCTCTCTGCCCGCGATAAAGATGCACTTCCCGCCATGGCCAAAGCCTACGGAGAGCTGGTGCAGCTCCATCCCGAACAGTATGCAGCCATTGCCTATAATGCGGCCTTTCGACGTGAACGATTACCCCATGGGCTTATTTGCTGGCCAGAGAATGGGGAGCAGGTGGCGCCCCTGCTTGCCCAGGCTGCAGAGGGGGAAAATGTACCAGGTATAATAAGCGCAACAGCGCTGGATGCTCCTTCCGGGACGGCCCTGATCTATTCCGGAAATGGTTCGCAATGGGCGGGTATGGGGCGCGGTCTGCTTACCGATCCGCTCTTTGCCCAGACAATTGCAGAGATCGATACCACCTTTGAGCCGCTTGCCGGTTTTGCTTTACGTGATGAGTTGTCAAAAACGGGCGAAGAAGACCGGTATCAGTTTACAGAAATTGCTCAACCCGCCCTCTTTGCCCTACAGGTCGGGCTCACCCGTATGCTGCAACGTGCAGGGATTGTCCCGGTCGCCGTTGCCGGACACAGTGTTGGCGAGGTGGCTGCCGCCTGGGCAGCGGGTATTCTTGATCTTGAGTCGGCGGTCTTTGTCATCTATCATCGCAGTCGCCTGCAGGGGACAACCAAGGGGCAGGGGCAGATGACCGCGGTGGGAATGAGTGGGCCAGAATCCCTTGAATTGCTTGCATCTCTGGGGCTTGAACAACAACTTGCCCTGGCTGGAAGTAACAGTTACCGGGGAGCGACACTGGCCGGTGATCCCGGAGCGCTTGCGATCGTGGAGGCCGAGCTGTCCCGACGCGAACTCTTTTTTCGGCGGCTGGATCTGGATTACGCCTTTCATAGCCCGGTGATGGATTCGACTCGTCAAGGCGTATATGGGGCACTGGCATCCCTGCGCCCCTCTACGGGGAATGTCCCCATGTACTCCACGGTGACAGGAAAACGCATTGAGGGCACTGAGCTTGGTGCAGAGTACTGGTGGCTGAATATTCGCAAACCGGTCCTCTTTCAGCAGGCGATCGAAGCCATGCAGGCAGATGGCATCAATATTTTTATGGAGGTTGGGCCCCATCCGGTTCTGCGAAGCTATCTCAATGATTGCATCAGGGGGGCAGAAACCGAGGGCCGGGTTATTCCCACCATAAATCGCGAAGATGACGCTCCACTCCGTGTTGTCGAGGCCTGTGGCCAGGCCATTCTTGCCGGAGCCCCCATTGACTGGTCAGGCTATTTTGCTACAGCCCAGCCTTTTATACAGTTGCCCAATTACCCCTTTCTGCGGGAGCGCTACTGGCACAGTCAGACCCCAGAGGCCTATGGCACACTGGATCGACACAAGGTGCATCCGTTCTTGGGGTATCCGTTACGCCAGCACAAACTCACCTGGGAAAATCGACTGGACACCCAACTAGTGCCCAGCCTGGCTGATCATGTGGTTGGCGAGGCAACGGTGTTTCCTGGTACCGGGTATGCAGAACTGGGACTGGCTGCTGCCTTTGCATGGCATGGCCAGGAATTGATCGAGATTGAGGATCTGGAAATTCGGTCACCGCTTCTTTTGGAAAGTGAGCGCTCACAGCTTGTCCAGGTGCAGATTCAGGAGAAAGACGGGAGTACCACCATACAGGGACGGGGACTGGGAGGCGAAGATCCCTGGACTGTTCATGGCGTCTGTCGCATTCTGCAGGAACCTGGTGATCTGTTGTTGCGCGTGGAGGCTCCGACACTGCCCATCCGCCAACCTGACTTTACAGGAGCGAGCCACCTGGGACTTACCAAGATTGTGGGCCTGGATTACGGCCCAGCCTTTCAATGTATTGATCATGGCTGGGTGATAGATCAGCAATCCGTGTTGGCGGTTTTACGGTTGCCCGAGCATTTGGAGCAGGAAAATCAACACATGCACCTGCATCCGGCGTTGCTCGATTGCTCCTTTCAGTTGATCATTCAACTTATGCGAGAACGGGTTGCCCTGAATGAAGGGGTGACCTTTATTCCCGTTCGCATGGGGCGTATTGCCTATCGCAAAGAGACCGGTGTCGCAACGCTTGCACAGGTGCGGCTGCGTCGCTGGACCGAGCAATCTATCAGTGCTGATTTTACCCTGTTTGATGAGGATGGCCGGGGCGTGGCCGTGATCCAGGAGGCCCGTTTTCGCAGAATTCGTTTACGCAAAGGGGCGACGGACCGGCTGCAACTGCTGAAAGAATGGTGGGAGCCCATGCCCCTAGCTGACAGCATGCATGAGTCGTCTTCACTTTCCTTCAAGCGGGTGGAAGAGATCCTGAGCGAAGTGGCGGCCCGCATTGGCCTATCAGGCTCCTCTCGCCGCTACACTCAGGAGGTCGATCCCCTGTTGGATGTCCTTTGCGGGGCCTGGATCAGGGAGGCCTGTGTGCAGTTGGCTGGGGCCAATGGGCTGATTAGCCAGGAAAATATTCGAGAGTGGTGTGCACGCCAGCCCAAGTTAACGCCATACATTAAGTATGTACTGGAACAGGGGGTTGAGGATCAGTCTCTGCTCAAAACAGCCGATGGATATGCCGTACAAACTGGAGACGAGGAAGAGGTTACTGCAACCGATATCTGGAACAGCATGGTGGCTGATTATCCAGACTCCTTTTCCCTGGTCCATGGTGTTGGTCAGATTGGTATGCACCTGGCGGATCTTATCGAGGGAAGGCTGGCACCTGGCGATATCTTTCCCCAGCGCAATTCCCTGGCAGCTCTTATTTGCCAGGTACTTGGGGGAGAGGGCAAGCAGCGGTTGGGCCAGGCCCTGCGTCAACTCATTGAGCATGCTCTGCGGAAACTTCCAGAAGGAGCCCGGCTCGGTGTGGTTGAGATAGGGCGGGAGGCCCCCACCCATGGCGCTGATATTTTGGCAGTTATGGATCCCCATTGCTGTGATTTCAGTTTTATAGGGATGGCCTCTGACTTTGCAGCCAAAGCTCCTCTTTTGGAAGAGCGTTATCCGCATATGCAGGTTGTAGCGTTTCAAGAGGAGGAAGCACAGGCAAAGCCTTTGCCGCGAGGTTCGCTTGTTCTGGTGACGCTTGATTTTGTCACCTTGGCCGAAGCGACGCAGGTGCTGAATCAGGCGCGCGACTGCCTGCTTCCCGGAGGCTCTCTGGTGGTCACCGGTATGCATCCGGCCAGATGGATTGACTTTCTTTACGGTGGTCTGCAACAGCACTGGCAGTTTTTCGATGCCGAATCCAGCCGTTCACGGCAAAACTCTGCACAATTCTGGATGCAGGAGCTGCAAAATCAGCAGCTGACTAACATCACGCAAGTTAATTTTTCTTCTGATACGCTTTCTGGCCCCTATATGCTTGTTGGACAGGCTACAGAGGGCATGTTGCCGCCTGCGCAGACTGCCGCACAGGCTGGTCCGCGCTCCTGGATTGTTCTTGCTGATGAGCAGGGCGTTTCCGCCACTTTGGCCGACAAGCTTGCCTCCGAGTTGCAGCGTAAAGGGGATATGGTGGTCGTGTCCCAGGGGGCAGGCGTAGAGGAGTTATGCGCCTTACTCAAGGAAACCACCGCACGTTATGGAGAGCTCGATGGACTTCTCCTGCTGTCAGGTCTTTCCCTAGAGGACAAACAAGAGGCTGTGTTTGAAGTCGAACGGCAAAGTAAGCGCTGTACACTGGCGGCGCAGATTCTTCAGGCCTGTGAACAATGCAGTATTACAACCACCTGCTGGCTGGTCACCTCTGGTGGTTGTGAGCCCGGTACACAGGCAAAAGATGTGCAGAGTCTTGGCTATGGTGATGCCGCCCTCTGGGGTTTTGGGCGTACCCTGATTAACGAGGCTCTTGATCTGCGCGTGCGTCTGGTGGACCTGGAGCGGGTTGAGGACGCAGTAAGTGTGGCCGCGCTCGTCCGCGAGCTTGATCTTCCCGATGCAGAACAGGAGGTTTGTCTGGCTGGTGCTGGGGCGCGTTACGTTCCCCGCTTGCAGAGTGAACCCCGCCAGATGGAGCCTGCAGTGGGGGAAGGGGAAAAGCAGGGCATTGTCCGCTTGGGCTTTTCCTTTGCCGGAAAACTCGGGAATCTCTGCTGGCAGGAGCAACCGGTGGTGAGTCTGGGGAAGGATGAGGTTGAGGTGAAAGTGTATGCAACCGGCCTTAACTTCCGCGACCTGATGTTCACCCTGGGGCTGCTTTCCGAGGAGGCAATAGAAAACGGATTTGCCGGCCCAACGCTTGGCCTAGAGTTTGCTGGTGTGGTTGTGCGTGTTGGTTCGACTGTGAGTCATTATGCTCCCGGTGATAAGGTAGTTGGCTTCGGGCCTTCCTGCTTTGCCGATCGGGTCATCACCAACGCAACTGCGATCACCCATTTACCCCAGGGGATCTCCTTTGAGGCGGCTGCCACCATCCCCTGTACTTTTTTCACCGTGTACTATGCCCTCCATTATCTGGCCCAGCTTGAACCTGGCGAGCGACTGCTGATTCATTGCGCGGCCGGTGGTGTTGGTATTGCAGCAGTCCAGATAGCCAAATGGATGGGGGCGGAAATTTATGTGACAGCCGGCTCCCGAGAAAAACGCGATTTTCTGCGTTTACTGGGTGTTGAGCATATTTTTGATTCGCGCAGCCTGGCCTATGCTGATGATATCATGGAGGTTACAGGTGGGCAGGGCGTTGATGTGGTGCTCAATTCGCTGGCTGGTGAGGCGGTCAATCGCAATTTTCGTCTCTTGAAGCCCTTTGGCCGCTTTCTGGAGTTGGGGAAGCGTGATTTTTATGAAAATACGAAGATAGGGTTGCGTCCATTTCGAAATAATATCAGCTATTTTGGTATTGATACCGACCAGCTGATGTATGCCCGTCCCGAACTGACCAGGCGTCTTTTTGCCGAGGTGATGGATCTGTTCAGTAATGGTATCCTGCACCCCTTGCCGTACAAGACGTTTGAGGCAGAAGATATTGTCGATGCCTTTCGCTACATGCAACAGGCTCGGCATATCGGGAAGATCGTGGTCACGTACCGAAGCGGAGTCAGCCAGGTCGCTCAACCTATGCCTGCCCCGCGGGAAAGTTTATGCCTCGCAGAACAGGCGAGTTTCCTCGTCACCGGTGGTTTAGGCGGGTTTGGTCTGAGAACTGCTCGCTGGCTGGTTGAAAAAGGTGCTCGTCATCTGGTGCTGATCAGTCGGAGTGGCCCTGTTTCCGATGAGGCCAAGGCTGCTCTGGAAGAATTCAGGCAGGCGAATGTGCAGGTGTTGGCAGAAGCCTGTGATGTCACCGATCGAGAAGGGTTGCAGCTGCTGCTGGATAAAATTGATGCCACAATGCCACCTTTAACGGGAATTGTCCACGCCGCCACCGTGATTGATGATGGTCTGATTCGTACCATGGATGCGGCGCAGATAAAAAAGGTGATGCTGCCCAAGGTGCTCGGTGCCTATAATCTTCACCAACTCTCATTAAAGCAGCCCCTCGATTTCTTTATTCTTTTTTCCTCTGCCACAACGCTCTTTGGCAATCCCGGCCAGGGAAATTACGTGGCAGCCAATTCCGCCCTGGAAGCTCTGGCCCATGAGCGAAGGGCAGCCGGTCTTGCGGCAACCTGTGTGCGCTGGGGGGCGATCGAGGAGGTGGGCTTTCTGGCCCGCAATACGGAAATCCGTGAGGCGCTTCAGGGAAGAATGGGCGGCTCTACCATAGAATCCACCGCCGCTTTGGAAATCCTTGAAGATTTACTGCTAACGGACCGGTCGGGATTTGGCGTGATGGAAATCGACTGGCGGGCTCTCTCCCGTTTTCTGCCCAGTGCCTCCAGTCCCAAATTCATGGAACTGGCACGTACCAGTGGCAAGGGCGATACGGATGAGGGCGATGCCGATGCCCTGCAACGCATGTTGGAAGAACTCTCTGAAGAAGAGTTACTCCAAGTCTGTGTTGATATGCTCAAGAGTGAGGTTGCGGAAATTCTGCGCATGGCTCCGGACAAGCTCGATCCGACCCGATCCATGTATGACATGGGGCTTGATTCGCTCATGGGCGTGGAACTGGTGGGAGCGCTGGAATCACGCTTTGGCATTCGCTTACCGGTGCTGATTCTCAGTCAGAACCCGACCATTACCAAGCTCGCGGAGTATATAACAACGCAGCTTCGGGGAACAGATGAAGAAGCCGAAGCCTGCGGTGAGCAGGAGGCCCTGGCGCAACAGGTTCAGCATCTTTCCGACCAACATGGCAGTGAAACCAGCATCAATATTGAGGAACTGACCCAGAATCTCCAGAACCAAGGGGCAGGGACAATTTCACGGATAATTCAACCTGATGCCGAATAGAAAACAGCCTGGGCTGACGGCCCAACTTAAAGATAAGCTCATTCAACAGGCACTGGAGAAGAAACTCAAGCGTGCAGAAAAGAGCGATATCGCCGCCTCTCCAACGAGACGAACCGGTGCGGCGCTGGATAATATTTCGGAACAGTTCTGTTCCTTCAGTCTTCATCCGGGCTATCAGCAGATCCGTATTATTAATGGCGGCGCTGAGCGTATGGGTATTGAAAACCCCTTTTTTCGTACCCATGGGGGAGTGGCCGGGGCGACCACGATTATTCAGGGCAAACAGTATCTGAACTATGCCAGTTATAACTACCTGGATTGCTCCGGGGATCCGCAGGTCAATATGGCTGCCCAAAAAGCGATTGATCGGTATGGGACCTCGGTGTCCGCCAGTCGTCTGGTCTCGGGTGAGCGACCTGTCCACCGCCAGCTGGAGAAAGCGTTGGCTCAGTTTTATGAGGTGGATGAGGCCATTGTCCTGGTCAGTGGCCATGCCACCAATGTCACCACGATTGGTTATCTCTTCGGGCCACGTGATCTGGTCCTCCACGATGATCTGATTCATAATTCCATTCTGCAGGGGATCAGCCTTTCCGGAGCGCGCAGACTCCCCTTTGCCCACAACGACTGGCAGGCGCTGGAAGCCATCCTCAACGAGCAGAGGCATCATTTCGAGCGGGTTTTGATCGTGGTGGAAGGGCTTTACAGCATGGACGGCGATTTTCCCGAGCTGCCCCGCTATATTGAGCTGAAAAAGAAATACAAAGCTTTTCTTATGGTGGATGAAGCCCATTCACTGGGGGTTATGGGAGAGCGTGGCGGAGGGATTCGTGAGCATTTCGGGGTCGCTGGCTCTGAGGTGGATATCTGGATGGGGACCTTGAGTAAAACTCTGGCTGGGTGCGGTGGTTATATCGCTGGAGAAACTGCTCTGATTGAGCATTTAAAATTTCTTGTCCCTGGATTTTTGTATTCCGTGGGCATGTCACCCCCACTTGCCGCGGCCTCCTTGAAGGCACTCTCGATTTTACAGCAGGAACCCGAGCGGGTGGCAGCACTGCAGCGCAACGGACAACTCTTTCTCAAACTTGCCCGGGAAGCCGGGATTGATGTGGGAACCAGCGAAGGACTCGCCGTTATTCCGGTAATCACCGGCAGTTCCATTCGCGCTGCCCGCTTATCTGCAGCTCTTTTTGCACGTCGTATTAATGTGCTGCCAATTCTGTATCCCGCAGTTCCTGAGAAAGCTGCCCGACTTCGTTTTTTTGTTTCCTGTCGGCATACCGAAGCCCAGATTCGGGAGACGGTGGAGATTTTAAGTGAGGAGCTGGACCGGTTATAAAATGACATGACCCATAAGGCCTCGTTAAGAAAGCAGTTCTGTGATCTCTGGAAGCAGCCCCAGGCTCCTGGTCAGATCACCCTGTATCCAAGGATGCGCAATGCCATCCTTGATATCATGGCCGAGGGACGCCGCAAGAACATCATCAACCTGCTGATTCAACCGGATGTGAGCCTGCTCTGCCAGGAGCTGGAGCGATTACGCAGCCAAAATGAGTCAGACAAACCCACACTGACTGCCTGCGTTGCCCATGTTTTTGCAGGCTGCATTGATGCGGATCGTTCACTCCAGGCCTACCGGCTTGGCCGGAAAAAACTTGTCATCTTTGATGAGGTGGATCTGGCAATGATGGTGGAGCGGGAGGTGGAGAACCAGTTGTTGCCGGTTGTGTATATCATTCGTGGAGCAAATACAAAATCGCTTGCCGAGATAGATCATTCGCTGCGGCAGGCCAAAACTACCCCTCTGGGCACGCACGGTCCTTTAAGCCGACTGGAGTATTTCTTTTTTACCCTGCCTCGTTTTCTGCGTCGACTGGTCTGGTGGTATCTGCGGCGGGATCCCTATAGCTTCAAGCAACTGGCAGGCACGGTTGGGATTACCTCCATGGGAATGCACACACAGGGCTCTGCTGTTGTGATTCCGATCACCCCCATGAGCCTGACGCTCTCCATTGGCTCACTGGAACAGGGGTGGCAAGTGATTGATGGTCAACCGGTTCAACGACAACTCTTGCAATGCAATATAGGCGCAGATCATGATGTTATTGATGGCGCTCCCCTGATGCGCTTTGCCGAACGATTTCGCCAGGCATTGGAGCAGGGGCTGCCACTTTGCTCGTCAAAGTAAGTTCATCTCTTTGAGTAGTACCTTTCCCAGATCTTCCACCTGCCGTTCTTTCTGCTCACTTCTGCTTCCATCTGTTCTGTTTGACCAAATCAGGTAGTCGGTTTTCCCATCAGGCGGTCCAAATGTTGTGTAAACTGTGGGCATGATGGGAACATGGTCACCGTACCAGCAGAGCCAGGCTTCTTTATCGAGAGAGCAAAGATGCTCACTGAGCATACCTGCCATGGTATCGGCATTGACCAGATGACGCAGGTAGATGAGCAGATCATCACAGCCTTCCGGTAGCAGGCTTGTGCAGTACTGTTCCGCTTCATGGGGAAGGGGGGTTTCCCAGTGGAGCGGGCCATGGTTTTCCATGGTGATGGCAAAAACGAAAAGGGGGGCGTCGCTTGATTGCGTCAGTTCTGTGCAGATCTTTTCCGCCAGGGCTGTATCGCCGATATAAGGGCCGCTTTTCTGCTCGACATCAAAGCATCTGATGTCAAGGAACTGATCAAAACCAAATTGAGGAAATATGGTGTTACGGCGATAAAATGCAGCCGGATAGGGGTGAATGCAGATGGTTCTGTAGCCCAACTGCTTCAAGAGAGACACCAGGGTGTAAGGGTACCAGCTGGCCAGTTTTCGGTAGGGGTTGAAGCGGTGCACCCCAATCTGTTCAGCTTTGATGCCGGAGAGAAAACCAAATTCCGTTCGTACTGTATTGGCCCCCCAGGCAGGCACCTGGAGTTGTCCGTATGTCGTGGACGAGTGTCTGAGCCTGTCCAGATGGGCAAGCAGGTTGGGAGCAATAGAAGGGTACCAGGAACGTGGATCAAAAAAGGATTCACTCTGGATCACCACCAGATGGGGGAGGGTGTTGATCGCTTTGCTCGGTGGGGGAGAAGAGGCATAGGGAGGCGTGATTTGCGGCTGTATTTTTTCAGCCAGCGCATAGGGCAGAAGACTGCCAATAAATCCATAGGTCTGAATATCATTCTTCGGATTCCAGGTGAATGGTTGGCGTTTTCTGGTTCCTCCAATAAGCAGCAGGCTGATTCCAATGATCAGTAGGCTAATCCCTGAGAGAAAGGTAGCAATAGAGAGGGGCCTGGTCAGAGGTGACTCCAGATACAGCCCCACACCGATCCCCATGATGACCCCAATTGTTGCCAGGATAGCCTTACCTATCCCGAAAAATGGCAGGTAGAGGCGAGGAAAGCGTATGGTATCAAGAAAATATTCAAAGTCCTGGGCAAAGAAAGGTTCGCGTAGACTGTGGTATTTGGCGTTATTGACCAGGACTAAAATGGTTTGAAAACAGAGGGCCACGGCGGCGGCAAACCAGGGGCGCTGAAACACTGCCAACTCAAAGCAGAAGACCGCCAGCCAGAGTCCCGCGTGTTGCGCAAGCGAGGAAATCGGTCTGTGCCAGGGGAGGGAAACTTTTGGTCGAACTAAGGCCTCAAGACCAAAGGAGCAGAGCAGGCCAAGAGCGAGTGCTGGCCAGATCAAGGCATAAAACGATTCAATGCCCATAACCCAGAAGCTGAAGAATACGTTGGCTGATGCAAGAGGGGAGGACTGCAAGATACCAGGTCCCCAGGTTCAATGGAAAGGGAAAGCTGATGCGGGCCTGGTTGCGGGCCAGCCGTCGCTTGATTACCTGTGCTGCCCGTTCCGGCGACCAGAGAAAAGGCTTGGGACCGGGCATCTCCCGACACATTTTTGATTCCACATACCCTGGCATGATCACATTCACGTGTATTCCTTCCGGGGCAAGCCAGCCTCGTAGAGCCTCGCCATAGGCCTTGATCGCTGCCTTGCTGGCACTGTAGCTCGGTGTGAGCGGGAGTCCATAGTAGGCGGCCAGCGAGCTGAACAGCCCAATCTGTCCAGAGCCACGCTGCCGCATGGCGGGGAGGGCCGCATCCACCACTGCCATGGCGGCTACCAGGTTGATTTCTATGAGTGCAGAACTCTCTTCCCAGGTTTCCCCCTGGCCGTTCGGGCCAATGTTCACATTTATCCCCGCTGTGGGCAGCAGTAGGTCGACAGTGTTTTCCTGGCTTACTGTGCTGACCCAATCACGTAGCTCATCGAGATTACGTACATCAAGTACTTTGGTGTGCACCTCTGCTCCTTTTTGACGGCAGAATTCGGCGACTTCCTGCAGACGTGCAGTATTCCTCCCCTGCAAAAACAGGATTTGCCCCGCTCCCGCATAGGCTTGGGCGAGCGCACTGCCAATACTGCCAGTTGCGCCGGTGATCAGCACGGTTGAAGGAGAGTTGTACGCACTCATAACAGCTCCTCAAGGGGAGAGCGGAGGGCTTCAAGGCGAGGAACAGCATTTTTTACAAGCATCTTGATTCCTTCGCTTGAATACAGGCCACCGTTAACCTGGGTGGTATGGATGACAGTATTGCGAAAGGCTCGATAGAGGCCACCGATTGGTTTTTCCAGATTGGTCCAGAAATCATCCAGGATACCCTGAAAGGTTAAGCCGGGAATATTATAAATTGGTTTACTCAGTGCAATGGTGGGGCAACGCCGGGAAAGAGCAGTCATCCCCACGGTGCTGTTGACCGTAACGGTCCCCAGAGCATTGTTAAGTAATTCAGGTAAATTACCGGTCTCCATATAATAGATCCTCTTCTCAAGATCAAAGCGTTTACTGATTCGTTTGATAATGGTTGGGTAATGATCAAGCCCAGCATCAAGTGGATGGTTTTTGATGATGAGAGCGGTGTGAGCAGGCGCATAACGAGCAAAGGAGCCCATGATATATTCCAGTGCCTCTGTCATATTGGCAAAGCGGGAATGGTTGCGAATCTGGGCATCACTGCTGAGCTGCAAAGGAAAGAGAAAGTAAGGAATGCCGTGCCGTAAAAGCGATAACAGAAGCTTGTCGTCTTTCTTGTGGTGATAGCGCAGGGTGGGCAGTCGCTTGATATAGCCCAGATACTCCACCGGTGCCGTCATCGGTGCGTGGGTTCGATATCCAGGGAAAAAAAGTGGATTGTATAATCCAGCGAGATGGTAGAGAACATCGTGATAGGCACGAATGTTAAATGAGTACGGAAAGGGGGCTCCCTGACGATACTCGGGCAGCGTTTTAGCAACCGACCGGTACCAGTCTGGATCTTTAGGCAGACGGGAGTAGCCATTGACCCCATTATGTTCAATGGTCACCCAGTAAGGGCGAAAATAGCCTTCTTCGATGACATGGGTGCGGATGCCAAATTCGGCAGCCCTATTGACCGCAGCCCGGTGAACCGGCCGACAGTCTCCAAAAAGGATCTGATCTGTGATGTTGTCTCTGCGGTATTTTTTTCCAAGAAGTCAGGAAGTTGTTGCACTCGTTCCTGAAAGTTCCAGGCAGTTTGCCCCCGCCAGTAGAACCAATCACCCCCGTTGAAATTAACCTTATGGACCCGGTGTCCAGCCTGGCGGAGTGCTCTTCCCAGGTGATAAAAAAAGGGGGAGCAGACCCCCTGAAGAAGAAGAAAGGTCCGCCCTGATCTCATCGCACCCCCACAATCCGACGAATAAAAAAGCGCTTGAGATGACGCCACCAGGGCGTGCTTTGTCCTGCCTTGTTGCGCCATTGAAGAAGTTGATCCATAGCTTGTTCGGCTGAAATCAGTTTATCGCTGGTGCGACTCAGATAACAGGGATAGAGGAGTAAGGATCCGGCCACAAGTGCATCAAGTGACAGGTTTCGACCACGTCGTGCATGGGGGAGAATATCTTGGGTCAGGCCCCAGCCGGAATAAAAGGGGTGCCCATAGCAGGTGACCGGTTTCTTGCGAAGCAAAGCCTCAAATCCCGCCAGGGAGGTCAGAACATGGACTTCATCGACCTGGGGTAGAATGGTGGACATGGCCACATCTATAATCTGTTGGTCACAGAGAGTCTCGGCGTCCTGTTCGTTTGCTCCCTGTGCACGCAAGCCAGCAAGAACATCGGGATGAGGTTTGTAGAGTATGTATGCATCGGGATTTTTTTCTCGGACTGCCTGTAGGAGTTCCATGTTGGTGCGAATACCCGGCGCACCATAGGCCAGCGAGGCATCGCTTTCCACCTGACCAGGCACAAGAATAACGCGTTTCCCCGTTGCAGGTCGTTGCCAGTGATTGGCTCCTATGTTGTATTTGGTCAGACCTTCCTGCACGATCCGTTTGCGAAAACGGGCGGCTCTGTCAAGGATCTCCGCGGTGAAATCGGTATGGGCAAGAATATGCTCCAAATCCGATGGTTTGGTGGCGTCATAGTAAATGCCGCGATGATCAATAACCCAGGACATGGGGCGAATGAGATCAGCTCCCAGGCCGACAGATCGGAGAAAGCCGTCTTCGACTCGAATGACACTTGCGTTTTTTGGCAATTTTCCTGAATACGGGCGCATTCCCCAGATGATCACAGTTCCTGCAGCAGGGACCTGAGATGCATTGGAGATGAAATGAATCTGGGCTTGAGGAAAGCAGCAGCGAACAACCGGATGTTTCCACGAAGAAAAATTAAGGGCGTAGAGCCAGATAGAATCAGTAGTGGGATTTCCCATAGTTTTAAAATATCAGGAGAAAAACTATATAAGAAAAAGTCATTGGCGAGACAGGACGAGGCGCAGAACTTTTTCAACACAATCCTCAACAGTCTCTTCGTGGGTTTCCAAGACCAAAGCCGCGTTTTGCGGTTCTTCATAGGGAGCGGATATTCCGGTGTAGTTCTTAATTTTTCCCGCTCTCGCTAATTTATACAATCCTTTAACGTCCCGTCGTTCACATTCAGCAACCGGACAATGCACAAAAATTTCCAATAATTTCTCTTCACCGACGATATCACGGATACGTTGTCGATCAGCACGCATCGGAGAGATAAAGGCGGCCAGGCAGATGATACCGGCATCAAGAAAAAGTCGCAGCATTTCAGCTATACGACGGTTGTTCTCCGCTCGGGCTTCTGTTGAAAAGCTTAGATCTCCACATAAACCGTGCCGCACGTTGTCGCCGTCAAACACATATGTCAAGTGACTAAGAGCGTGCAGACGGTCCTCAACTGCATGAGCAATTGTTGATTTACCGGATCCGGAGAGACCGGTAAACCAGAGGGCCAGACCCTTCTGCCCCAACAGTTTTTCTCTATGTTGCTGAGTTATATTTCCTCTATAGAGAATGGCGTTTGGAGATATTTGTTGATCGGACATGGCAAGGTATTCCCAAAGGCTAAAAGAAGTTAAAAGAGGTGAAAAAATTAAGATTATTCCAGGTGTCAATTTGATCCAAAAAGATCTTTGGTAAACACTTTTTCTTGAACATCTTCAAGTTCAGGACTGTGAAGGTTCGTAACAATCACGTCTTCCTGCTGTTTAAAGGTATCCAAATCATTCGGATGCACTCCGCAATGAAGGCCTTCCTCGTTGTATTGGTATTGGAATTAACAATTGAGGACATGATATTCGGTTATTTAGTTTGTCTTAGCGCAGACTACTTCGCTCTTCATTTTTTTTGAGAACGGCCAAAAGATGTCGCTCAATGCGTTGATAGAAACGAATCGCTCGAGTTTTGAGACTAGCCGTTTGTGGAGCGTGTTTATTTGCCGCCAACCAATCGAGCAAATGTTC
Organism: Desulfobulbus rhabdoformis; assembly: GCF_016919065.1. Classification (GTDB taxonomy): domain Bacteria; phylum Desulfobacterota; class Desulfobulbia; order Desulfobulbales; family Desulfobulbaceae; genus Desulfobulbus; species Desulfobulbus rhabdoformis. The sequence continues at coordinate 188,305 of NZ_JAFFQA010000003.1, forward strand.
TACGGCGCACACCTGTCCGTTCCCTGGATGGACATAGGTAGGGTACAGGATCAATGTCCCGGCAATGAGTTCGGCCAAATTGAGTTGTCGCCCACGCCGCGAGCAAGTCAGACGGTCTTCAGTAAGTCCCCAGCCAGCGTAGAATGGGAGGCCATACGTCGAGACCTTGCAGCCTCTCAGTAGAGCCTCAAAACCGCTTAATGAAGTCATAGTGTGGACCTCATCAACGACAGAGAGCAGGCTATCCATTGATAGATCAGTCACAATTTCATCAGCATACAGCAGTGCTTCTGCAGAGTCTATCATTCCGGTACGATTGCCTGCAAAAACATCAGGATGAGGCTTGTAGGCAATATATCCATCCGGCCTCGCCTTCCGGACAGTACGCAACAGTTCAAGATTCGTTTTGATTTCCGGGGAGCTGCGCAGGACTGATGCGTCATCCTCGACCTGTCCTGGAATCAGAATTAATGGTTTCCCACTGTTCAGGAAAGCTATTTCGCCCTGATTACCGATATTGTACTTGGTGAGCCCATTGGCCAGGATATGTTTATGGAGTAACTCGGCGCGTTTGAGCAATGGTTCATTGAAAATGGTTTCACGTAACAGTGTTTCCAATCGACTAGGACGGAAGCCATCGTAGTAGATTCCTTCGTCATCCAGTGCTAAAGAGCCGGGACGAACCAAGTCCGACCCCAAGCCAACTGAACGCAGGAAAGCATCCTCCACTCGCAGTATCTGCACCTGCTTGCTCTCAGCCTTCAATCTGAGCGGAGCAGTTTCTTTTGAGGACCAAAGCGCCCAACGTTCATGTCGTTTCTGCGCCTGCTCAAGAGCTGTATCCGCATTTTTTGCAAAACTGACAGCTTTTTTTTCCTGCGAGAGAAAGGCTGGCAGAAATTTTCGTTTCCAGGGAGCAACCCCACTGCATACAGTCTTCCCACGTGTCAACAACCAATGTCGCCGTCGATCCGAGAGGAGAGGAATGATATCTTCAATCTCGCAGCGCTGTTCGGTAATTGGATCGACATAACGGGCGTATTTCAGGTAGGCAGCAGCGAAGAGTTCGTCAATGGAACAGCTGCGGGAGCGGCGGGAGCAAATTTGTTCATCAGCCGTTAACCCCCAACCGGCATAAAAGGGCATACCGAAGCAGCGTACTTTCTTACCCGCCAGGAGTGCTTCGAAACCCAACAGACTGCTCACCGTGTACACCTTGCTCACACCATCGAGCACCGACCATGGGTTCACCTGGGCGGTCAGGAGTTGAATCCGGGCGAACTCGGGGATTTCTCCCAAGTAGCCTTCTCGATGCCCAGCCAGAACATCGGGGTGGGTTTTAACGACAATTTCTGCCTGAGGATTTTCGTCCAGTGCGGCCTCCAACATTTTCCGAAAAGAGGTCGCATCCGCCATGGCACCTGTCACTGACATGTCACCATAGGTTTGGTCTATGACCAGTACCCGTTTTACATCTGCAGTCGGCCAAAGTTGTTTATCAGGTGCGTTATTGTATTTACTGAGGCGCTCAGTTCGAATTTGCGTGCGGACAGACCGAGCGCGTTCGAGTAAATGAGGATCAGACCAGCGACCTTGTTCGAGCCATTGTTCCAGTTGAGAGGGCTGGCGAGCATCATAATAGATCCCCACTGGATCGACTACCAGGCTCAGTGGCGGTTCCCCGTCACGTCCTAGCCGGACAGAACGGAGAAATCCGTCTTCCAGGGCAACGTAAGGAATTCCCTTTTTCAGCGCAAATTGTCTTGCCCGCTCAGCTGTTGTTTTGTGTCCCCAGCCAGCTACAGCTTCATATCGTGCACGACGATTGAACTCCCAGTGGTCAAATTCAGTTGTAAACTGTTCTCCATGCGGGATTCGACGTATGCCAGGTGAGATTATCAGAATTTTACCCATTCTTTTTCCTTATCTGCTGCACACAATAATCGATATCCTCAAAGGGAACTTGTATTTCCTGTGGGGCAAGAAAACTCCGAGTGGAGGAAGTGAATGGTTCCAGTTTCGGTATCCTTTTTGTCCTTAGTCGGTCAACATGCCACCGATTCCAGGATTCCCAGTATGCCAGACGGCTTGGTGACATTCCATCAGCATTGTAACCGGTTTTTTGGGCCGTCATTAAAGAATCGGGGTGATGTGATCCCAGGGTGAGAGGTTGCATGATTCGTTTCATCCTTTGCGGACCAAAGACCAGCTTGAGACGGGCGAGAAATTCACTATCCGCACCGGTACGCACAGGATCCCAGGCACCTGCTAATTCAAGTACCTGCTGTTTGCGAAATAATGGAGAGGCTGGATTAAGACGCATCAGTGGGTAAACCGGACGGGCGTAATATATGCCATCGTCCTGCATTCGCACCCAATAGGAGGTCGTAAAAACCAACTTCGAATCTGCAAGCAGCGGAGCAACCTGACGTTCGATTTTGAGCGGATGCGCCCAATCATCAGAGTCATGGCAGGTGACAAATTCACCCGTCGCACATTCTAGACCAATATTTTTTGCGACGTATGTGCCAACGTTACGTGGCAAACGAAGGAAGCGAATTCGATGATCTTGTGTTGCCATATTTTGAACTATCTGCCCGGTGGTGTCGTTACTGGCATCGTCGATCACAACCAGCTCGATATTACGATAGGTCTGATTGAGAAGTGACTGAATTGCACTCATAATTCTTTGAGCGGAATTAAACGCGGTCATGAGCACACTCACCAGTGGCCCCTGAACTTCGGGTAAATCTGCCGCGGAGACGACATTTAGCGGTGACGGTGGTGCCTCAGCGTTGACAAGAGAGAGTTCTGATACCCCCCTGGCGAGCAAAAACCGATTGAGACCAGCCAATCGATCCGCCGGGGACAGGCTCATTGCCGCATTATCGAGAAAAAGGCTATACTCAGGGGGAGCTGGGACTTCACCTAAAGCAGATAGCGTTGCAAGCAGGTCACGCGCCTGGGAGATACGCCCTAAGCGCTGGCAAATCCCAACCCGGAGTAAAACCGCTTCAGGTACATTTTCCAACAGCCCCTGGGCCAGCTCAGGATGAAATGCTGCCAGACCTTTGGCCAGGAGAATTTTTTGTTTATTCGACCTCCGGTGTTCCAGCCAGAGAGATGTTTCTTGTTCAGCCTCCGTTTTACGGCCACAGGCGGCCAGGGAAATAGCGCGGGCAAGGCCGCCACGCCAATTTTTTCCTGTATAGGTCGGTGATGCCGATACGGTCTGGTGCATATCAAGCCGACAACAGGCGTACAGTTGATAGGCATTATCCAATGGGGCTAAGGAGGTGCATTGGGCAAGAGCCTGAGAAAACTGTTTTTTATGGTAAGCGCGAAAAAAAAATAATGTTCGTAGCATGTTAATTCAACGGCAAGCCCGGTGGAATCAGGTATAGACCTTAATTCGTGGTCAAGTACGAGGACGACAAACTATAAATTCAAAAAAATTCCCAATTGAGTGTGTTTGCCACCGAAAGTGCATTGGCCCCCAGCTGTTTTCTTTGTGACATAGTTAATGAGGTTGCACGCTCAATAACATTACCCAGATCCGTTTCATCGGAATACAGAAAACCGTTCCAGCCGTCCACCACATAAGCAGGAATCGTTCCTTTGGCTGGCGCAATCACCGGTCGACCACAAGAAAACCAATGAAACAGTGAGCCTGATGTTAAAATGTCCCGATATGACAAAAAACCGTAATCGGCCGCATGCATATAGCGTTCAAGCATCTCCAGGCTTAATCGCTCTCTCTTGATCATCAACCGAGGGTGCCTTTGCTTCTGTAGCCATTTTTGCAGCGAAGCACCGACAACCCTCCCAGCAACAACTACCTGCATTGTATTTTCAGAAGACAAACTGTTCAAAAGAACGGGGAGAGTTTCCTCTAAACCTTTGTAGTCTCGAATCAGGCCAAGATGACATAATACAGTCCCTTGCGCATCAATGCCAGTGACCTTTCTTGATAGCTGCGGATCATCATCGATATATGTCGGGGTGGTATAACGACCATGTTCAACCAGACAGATTTTATCCTGGTAGTCGAGCCATTCCAGTAGTTCGACTGCCAGAGGATGATGCAGATAAATTCGGTCAACCAAGGCCGCAAGTCGCCTCCGGAATACACTTTCAAACGCAGGCTTGTATCCATCATGGCTAAGCCGGTTATGGACCGTCCAATAGAGAGCAAACCCCTTCTGTTGCTGCCTGGTCAGCAGCTCCAGAAAATCATCCACCCGTTTGGTCAGCTGGCTTGCATCGCAATCTTTTAAAATTGCCTGGATCCAGTGAATATGGATAACATTCTTTCTTCCGGGCAGAGGTGAGAGTGCCGCAAGATCTGCAACTGTTGAAGCCGCAGTAACCTGCCCACCTTGATCGACAATTGTCCGATACAATAGTTCAGTATAACTATTGGAGGAACGATAATCCGGAAAGAAAATCAAGCGTATATCACTTGTCGCTTTCAGATCGGAAGTGGTTGCTCCCCTCATGCAGCCCAGTAAGGTTATCATTTCCTTCAATGGTGCGGTAAAACGGTAGACAGATTGCAGATGTTGCCAAAACCAGCGGGGGCTTTCCGCAAAGAGAGATTTGAGAATCACCTTCTCCAATGGCCCGTAACCAGCCAAGCGGGCCCAAAATGCACGAAGCGAAAGCCATTGCCGTTCCCCTGTCATTGCGTACCAATCAAGACAGGCAAAATCAAAAAGACGATACAGTCGGTCTCCCACCGCTCCCTTTATGTTATGTACCAAGTCGACCATAACCGAAAGTAAGCCATCACTTTTTCCATTCCACTGGGCAAGTAAGGGGCCCCATTCCAGTGGTGCACATCCCAGAAACTTTTGACAAAGTGCTGTCAGTAATTCCTGTGCCGCAACCCCTGCCTGCCAACCACGCTTCAACGAACGCAGCAGCCAGCAGATTCCACTTCCATAATCGTGGGCTGTGAGCAACCTATGCGCTAGTGCTATATCCATTGCCAGAGGCTGATGGTAGCTTGAACTTGCTTGATAAAGAAGCCCTGAATATTTTCTCAGAATTCGCTGGTCGAAGTGTTCCTGTTTCGATTCTTCCTGTCGATGCCAGTAGGATTCGGGGTGCTGCAGGTACAAACCAAGAGCTTCCGGCAGGAAATAAAAGGTTTCCCCCTGCACCCCGACTCGCAGCCAAAACTCCCAATCAGCCGAAGGGCCGTAATTTTTTTCATTGAACTCACCATAATCGGCGTGCAGGCGCCGTCGCCAAACCGGCATGCAATGTGGCAAATTTCGAGAGACCGCGCCGCAGTCATTTTGCTTTACAAGGCCTTGAACAGCATAGCGCCCTCCCGGTACATTACCGAACATCTGTGGGCAAGCTGTCGATTTATTCCATGGCAGGTTGGGTTGGTCAGTAGCAAATAATCGACTACTTGCAACGGCCACATCTGGATGCTGATCAAGGCAGGCACACATACGCGCAACATGATCAGGCGCACGACGATCGTCCAGATTTGCGTTGGACAGATAGGGGGCAGTGGCCAGTCGAACTCCGATATTCCAAACCTGATATAATCCAGGATCGTGTTTTAGATTGATGTAGATTGCTCCAGGATGGTGCCGGACATGGTCGATCAGCGCTGAGTGCTCATCCCCCGGAGATCCAGGCCGGATCAGGAAATGTTCATAGTTGTTGTACACCTCCAACTTCCTCATATTTTTGAGAAAGCTGTCCAGGTACGTATCAGCAGAGAATACCGAGCTGACCAAGCTTACCTGAGGGGAAGCCGTTGTTAGTGTTTGCAGCCAAGTGTTTAGCTTATCATCTGGTGAGTCGACTTCGTTCCCATTTTCTTTGGCGAGTAATTGTTGATGCAGGCAGAAATCGATACACCTGGGCGGTTGTCGAGGCGCAATATAAATGTGTTTGTAATTGAGTAAGAGACGACGGGAAAGAGCTTGGGAGGAACTGATAAAAATAAACTCTTCATTTTTATCGATAGCAAAATTATTTACTGCCTCTACCTCTTGGTTTAGAGATAGCTGCCGCACAGTAAGTTGGAGGAAAAGGCGCCAACAACTGATATATGTTTCTGATAAAGAGGATGTATCGAGAAAAAGCAAAAGTTTTTATCCTAAGGTTGCAGCGACTCTATCGGCACCTTGACGACGACCTTTTTAACCATTTTACTTTCTCCCTTTCCCTGCAACATAGGCATGTGAGCATCACCTGGGAACAATAGGGTAAAGTAGCCTGGATCATTATTGACATGCGTACAGGCCGTATCAGGGCGATGGTAAAAGGTACGATCCAGTTCGGTATCATAGGGGATTTTTATCTGCAGGGTCTCCCGGTCGAACCAGTCAATTCCCTCACAACCAGACAAGGTCACCTGGATATCAACAAAATGATCGTGGGTTTCCAGAACGGATTCTTTCGTCCCCCGGGTCTGATAGCTCATGACACTGGCGTAAAGCCCATCGCTGTGAAGCAGTACTTTTTGGGCAAGTGGCGTCTCTGATGATAGACCGAGTAGATAGTCAAAAGCTGTTTTCCAAGGCTCACCAGAAAAGTAAAGGTTCCAGTTTTCAAGCTTGTCATGAATCACAATACATCTCCGTTCGTTAAACCTGGTTAGATTGACGTGGTCAAATAAAAGTGGACAGTTTGTTAAGCTGCTTTTTCCCAAAGTTTCTGTTTCTCAAATTCCATAGGGGACATATACCCCAGGAAGGAATGACGACGTCTGCTGTTGTAAACCATCTCGATGTAATCGACGATATCGTGCCTGGCATCAGCTCGGCTGAAATACGTCGTTCCAAAGGCCAACTCCATTTTGAGAGTACCGAAAAAACTTCAGCCACTGCATTATCCCAACAATCTCCTTTCCTACTCATACTGGGTAGTGTGCCATGTTTTTTGAGTAACTATTAAAAATCATGACTGCAATACTGAGAGCCTCGGTCAGATTGAAAGATGAGACCTCGTGGCGGTTTTCGTCGCCAGAGCGCCGTGATGAATGCATCTATGACCAATTGTCTAGAGATACGTTTGTTCATTGACCAGCCCACAACGCGACGGGAATGAAGATCAAGGACCACCGCCAGGTATAACCATCCCTCGGATGTCCAGATGTAAGTGATGTCTCCAGCCCAAACGCAATTCGGCGTGGTAATCGAAAATTTGCTGTTCAGAAGGTTGAGGGCCACGGGAAATGTATGCTTGCTGTCGGTTGTGGCCTTAAATCGTTTTCCTTGTTTGGCGGCAACACCTGCCAGTTTCATTAACGTTCCAGCCTTATGCTTGCCGCAAGGAAACCCGAGAGCATTGATCTCGTGGGACATCCTCCGGCTACCATATCCTTTGTTTGCTCATGGATAGAACGGCCCCTGGGAATTAACTTGACACGCTCCTGCTCCTGTGCAGATGGCTCCCTTTTTTCCAACAATAATATCCACTGCGGCTGACTTGCATGACTTTACACAACAAGACCAGCGGGAAAGCCCTCTTCTCGTTATCGATGAAAGAAAATATCAAATCGATTCTTTCGCGAAGAAGGCAGTCGCCTTTTTTAAGATCTCTCGCTCCATCCGCAGACGTTCATTTTCTCGCCGCAAATGCATGAGTTCGGCTTGTAACTGAATCATACTAACCGCAGGCGGATTTGCTGCAGACTTTTTTACTTTAACCCACCGTTGAAGTTGAGAGGCGTGAATACCGAGGTTCCGGGGGACGCTTCAGAAATTTTATATTCCTGATCCGTAACCAGTTTCACAACCTCTTCTTTGAATTCATCCGAAAATTTCCGGCGTGTCGATTTTTCCATGTGAACACCTCCAAAGAGCATCCTAAACGCTCTTGACTTTGTGTCCACTTTTTCTGTACCAGGTCAGAAGCAATCATCCGAGTGGTACAGGACAACCATTCCTCACACATTTCAAAGGAAACGATGAAATACCTGGCTACTAGACCCGGGAGATTTGAATTTATCCATACACCAAAGCATGGTTCCTGGCTTAATCTGGTTAAGTGCGCTTTCTCTAAAATGGCACGTACCTTTTTGCGACACCTCCGCGTGACTTCGAAAGAAGAATTGAAAGAGCGAGTACTTCAAGGAATTGCTGAAATCAACGAGCAACCGGTCCCATTCCGTTGGAGAAAATTCGATTTAGAGTTAAGCTGAGTTTGTAATGCTATTTATGAAACTAACTACTAGGAAGCAAAATTTGTCGATGTTAATATCCAATAGCTTTCCTCTTTTCAATTGCGAAATTATAAATATCTCCTAGGGCAGATATATTTTTATATGCATATAACTGATTATCGACATACTCTTCAAGAGTATAAACTTGATGATTTTCTGGATCAAGTCTATTAGCGTACAACTCATCATCTTTTATAACTGAGTCCATTATTGACAGAACAGAGCTATCAATTTTGGCTTGGCTTTTATTCAAATAGTCAGGAACTTTATAGCAGTTCGCTAATGCTTTTTCATCAATAGAAATTGATAATTGATCATATACAGCCTTAGCTACATAAATTAGGATTTCATTATTTGGATGATTAAACACATAGAACATTCTTCTATTTAGAAGATTTTTACGGATATATTCACTCACATTGATATCAAGGAATTTTTCCTTTGCCCTTAACCTTTCAAGTGAAATATCAATTTCAGAAATAACCTCACTTCGATTTTTTAATCTAGACAGCATATCAACTGTATCTAATGTTGAATAATTGTTAATGGCTGCCTCAACTAACCGAGAGTCATGGTAATCCCCTATTGTACCTTTAAGTGTTCCGCCAGTTGGCAATCTTAAATACATTAAGTTTGGAAAGTATCCGTCAAAGTGTATTGATGGAAATGAAATATATTTTTTTAAAGGAAACTTTGTTTTTATATTATCTATACACAATTCACCAAAACTACTCCCGATGGGTTGATGAATAATGATTTCAACATCATCAATTTGTGCAAAAAGCTCCTCAGGCTTATTTTTGTCCAATGTATGAACAGCAGGAATTTTCTTTTTTGTAATCGATGGAGAAAGTCGGTCTATAAAATTTGACAAAGGCGATGACTGGCAGTTTGCAATTACTGCGAACTTTGATTCTGATTTCAATTTCCCCTCTCTTTAAAAAATAGTTTTTCTGCAGAATCTGTGGGTTGGCAGCAGGGCAAGCGCATGAAATTCTTAGCCAGCAAGCACACTGTCTGTAACCGATCACGGGGTCTAATTTTTTCGCTGGCGTCGTAAGCCAGCATTTGCTACGGTGCTGTTATGGAAATCACAGCACCTATGTACAAAATTCGTGGTCGCCACCTCAACCAGCACGATCTGGATGAAATTCGTCAGATCACTGCCGACCATTGGGATAAGGGGCGCACGGCGATCTCAAAAATTCTCTGCCAGCGGTGGCAATGGCGACAACCTAATGGCC
>NZ_JAFFQA010000040.1 GCF_016919065.1 Desulfobulbus rhabdoformis
TGCAATCCACGACCACACCACGTGGTGATCATTTTTCTTACTTTGACTGGTAGAGACTTTCTCGTTACTGGTAATGCTTCATGAGAATTTAAGCGGATTTTCGGGGCGGCGGGAATGCGAATCTACAGCCATCAGTGGCAAAATATTGGTTGAAAAGGTCAATCCTGCCTGGCTTATTTTTTCAGATGGATTTGATTGTAGCCGAGCAAACTATCATATCAAGCGGATGCTTGACATTTTTCTGGCATTATGTGGTTTGCTGGTCAGTTCACCCATATCGTTGGTTACTGCACTCTTGATAAAACTGGAGTCTCCGGGGCCGATTTTTTATTGTCAGGAACGGGTTGGGGAAAAAGGGGAGGTCTTTTCAATCGTCAAATTTCGCAGCATGCGCCAGGATGCCGAAAAAAATGGTGCGGTGTGGGCGATGAAAAACGATAACCGAGTAACACGGGTTGGGGGATTTATCCGTAAGGTCCGTATCGATGAGATTCCCCAGATGTGGAACGTGTTGAAGGGGGAGATGAGTTTTGTTGGGCCCCGGCCTGAACGCCCGGTCTTTGTGGATCAGTTGGTGGAAAAATTGCCGTATTACTCTCTGCGTCACTCTGCTAAGCCTGGAATTACTGGGTGGGCGCAGGTGTGTTATCCTTATGGTGCCTCGGAAGAGGACGCGCTGCGTAAGTTAGAGTATGATTTGTACTATATAAAGCACCAGTCAATTTTTATTGATTTGCTGATTATCTCTCGTACCGTGAAAACGGTTTTGTTTCAGAAGGGATCACGGTGATTGCTGTGAATGGGGCATCCACCTGCATGTTATAAACAGAGTAGAAGGCCTCTGGAAACTGTTGCATACCCAGTGATTTTGTCGTTGGGGTTCGTGCCTCACCGCCAACCTACGATTTCTGTTTAGGGTAACGCCCTGGTTGTAGGTTTTTTTTTGGGCGGTGCGCACTTCGATGTCGTGGGCATGGCCAACGCGCCTCATTAAAAAGATGCGTTGTTCAGTGCCCACCCGTCGTCACGGAGTCTGGTTTGTTTCAAAGCTAGTGCCACACAATAGTTGCATATTGACGAAGCTTACAAGCAAGAGTATGATTTACTCATACTTTTATATTTGAGATTAAGGTGGTAATGATGCAAACTGAAAAAGCTGAAAGGGTGACGATAACTTTGCCTCCTGATATGCTCGCTACAATCAAAAGCAAAGTTCAATCAGGAGCTTATGGTTCAACGAGTGAAGTCATCCGAGAAGCTATGCGCTTTTGGCAGCAGCAACAAGAAGAACATGAGGCCCGCCTTGCTCTCGTTCGTAATCGCTTGAAGGCCTCGTTACAAAGTGGTGAGCCTGTACCGCTCGAGCATGCCTTCAAGGCGATCGAACGAATTCACAAGCAACGCATAAAATCGAGTTTCAATGAAAAAATATGACGTCTATTTGATGCCAGATGCCATCAAAGATCTTGAAGACGTTTATACGTATATCGCTGATAAGAGTGGTTTCCCTGAAAGGGCGTGGGCGTACATTGAAAAACTTCGCAACCAATGCGACGAACTGGCAATAGCTCCGATCCGTGGACACAAACGCGACGATCTCATGAAAGACTTGCGGATAGTCCCCATAGATAAAAAAGCATTGGCGGCTATCGTGATGGATGGAGCAAATCAGACGGTCCTGATTCTGAATATTTTTTATGGAGGGCGTGATTACGAATCGCTTATGTCAAAAAGAGACTCCTAAAAAACGAGGTTACAACAGTGACCCGAAAACGGTGGGCAGAAATCAGCGATTCGCCCATTCCTTACCACGAATCCTTCCTCAACCTCGGGTTGTACAAAGAGCTGGCCATCCCGCGACAATCTGAGCTGCAGAGTAGAAAGCTCTCTGGGGGGGTGCTACGGTAACTGTTACCGGCACCTGGTGTTATAAACCCGGTAATTTTGCTGTTGGGGTTCGTGCCTCACCGCCAACCTACGGTGTTCGGGGGTTGGGTAGCGTCTTGGTTGTTGTGTGGTTTCTTGGTGATGTATGCTTTGATGTCGCGGGCATGACCACGCTCCTTGCTCTCTGCATGTTTCTAGCTGGAGCCTGTTGGCGACATGCTCTTGGATCCGCTGTGGATAAGCAGCTTGGGTCAAATTTTGTAATACCCTCTATACCATTCAACAAATTTTCCAATGCCTGTTTCGATGGAGGTCTCGGGTTTGAATCCGACATCGGAAATTAGATCCGATACATCGGCGTAGGTTGCGGGCACATCCCCTTGCTGCATGGGCAGGAAATTTTTTTGCGCTTTCTTGCCGATGCAGTCTTCAACTACCTCAATATAGCGCATCAGCTTTTCTTTATTGTTGTTACCGATGTTGTACACTCTCCATGGGCAGTAACTGGTCGCCGGGTCTGGTGAATAACTCGACCAGTTGGGGTTTGCTGTGGCGACGTGATCGACAATACGCACAACCCCCTCTACTATATCATCGATGTAGGTGAAATCCCGTTCCATTTCTCCGTTGTTGAATACATCGATAGGGCGATTCTCGAGGATGGCTTTGGTGAACAAAAATAAGGCCATATCTGGGCGCCCCCAGGGGCCATAGACAGTGAAAAAACGAAGCCCTGTTGTTGGTATATTGAAGAGATGACTATAGGTGTGGGCCATCAATTCGTTGGCTTTTTTTGAGGCTGCGTAAAGCGAAACTGGGTGGTCGACATTGTCGTGGGTTGAGAAAGGCATTTTGGTATTGGCACCATACACCGAACTCGAAGACGCGTAGACAAAGTGTTTCACCTTATTGTGGCGGCATCCTTCGAGAAGGTTGACAAAACCCACAAGGTTGGTGTCCACGTATGAATGGGGATTGATGAGGGAATACCGCACCCCTGCCTGGGCGGCCAGGTTCACCACAACATCGAACTGCTCTGTTGCGAAAAGAGCGGCTGTCTGCTCTCGGTTCGCCATGTCGAATTCTTCGTGGCGAAAGTTGTCATATTTTTGCAGGTTGACAAGACGATCTCGCTTCAGCTGGACATCATAGTAATCATTAAGATTATCCAAACCGATTACGGTTCGACCTTCAGCAAGAAGGCGCAATGCCAGGCCGTGACCGATGAAACCGGCTGCGCCGGTGATTAAAATTTTTTTATAATTCATGTTTGTTATTCAACAGTGATGAGCGATTTTGGGGGAATTTTCCTGCACTTGAGCATAGCCCACAGCTGAAAAACCTTACATGGTTTAATCTTTTACGCTGAGGTTAAAAATGCGCGTGACTGCCGTAAGTTGATCTATTGTAAGGTAAAGAGTTTCTGTGTTGTGGAGGGGATCGGTGGGCACAAACTACGTGCCCACCCTACCAACTCTTACCTACCAACGCCAAAATTCTTTGGACGCACTGAGGCTCAGCATTATCCGGTGTTCATCGTACTGGTCGCTCTCCGTTTGTCCTTCAGAGACATAATAGGAATATTTGAGGCCGAGGCTATACCAGCGGGCGAAAGTGTAGCTGAGGCCTGCGCCTATTTCATAGATATCTTTGTCATAGGTGTTGTCTCCGGTTTGTGTTTGCGTGACTAAACCTGTGACAGCGTCACGATACTTCCCCTGTGGATCGATTTGCGATTCTTTACTGTACCTGCCGTAGATATCAAGACCGAGATTTTTTGTGTATTGATAAGCGAAGCTAGTCTTAGCACTATAGGTGTCAGTCAGTCCAGATTCATCGGTGCCGCTGAAATTGTTGGTTTCGTATTGCTTGCTGAGTTGCACCTTCCAGGTGGCATGTTGGTATTGCTTAGTGAAGTCCAGGTAGGCGTTGTAGCCCCAGGTGCCATCCTGTCCTTCTGTTTTTGCGTATGATGGTCCACCGCCTATGGCGAGGGTTGTCTGTGGATCAAAGGAGTGGTTCCAGCCAAGAGACCATTGCTGCGACTGAGTGTCGCTTCGTGTGTCGTTGTCGTATTGCGTTTGCGAGTAGCTGTATTGGAAGGGAAAAAAATTACGGACAGACTGCACGTAGTCAAGGCCAAGATTCAAGCCGTACTGGTTTAAATCTGAATTTGTTGAGGGGGCAAGGGCGCTTGGTGGTGGTTCTTTGTAGAGGCCGCGGGTATAGTTGCCGCCAAGGGAGCCACGCCAATAGGCGTTAAAGCCATGGCTGATGTTTGCAGAGAAAGTGTGCTTATCATACTCGTCATAGCTGTCACCGCTCCCTGTTCCGCTCGAATCATTGCGCAAGACCGAGTAAGTGTACCCTCCTCCGAGAGTGGTCCGCTCGAAAAGCGCATAAGACGTTCGAAGACTTGCTGTGTTGGTCCAGTAAGTACTGCCGAATTGATCCCGGGATAGAGTATCTTCTGTGCTTGAAGTATCAGAAGTCCCGGTGCTGTCTGTCCCGGAATCGGTGGAGTATGAGCTTGATGCCGCATCAGGATCATCGGAGAGGGTGAAGTTGTCTGCAACATTCACTGTCCAACGGGAACTCAACATGCGCTGATAGGTCAGTCCTAGACTGTGGTCAAGCGAGCTTTCGTCATCAACGAAATCATAGTTCAGGCTCGGCGCATAGCGAAAACTCAACTGATCGTACAATCCGGCAGAGCTGAGGGTGAAGCTTGGGGTGAGGGAGAGCTTTTGCTGATCGTCGCTGCTCCCCCCATGGTTGCCTTGGTCATAGGATCGGTCACGAATATCTATGCCAGTGCCAATAGACCCGGAAAGAATTGTCTGCCGAGCCTGGACCGGCAATGAGCAGCAGGTAACCAGGCAGAGTGCTGCGGTCGCCTGGGGGAGCGTGCGTTGAAAGCGTTGCATGTTGATTACTCGTTTAATGGACAACAACAACATCGCCAGGTTCAAGTAAAATATTTTTTTCCGGATGTTTGCCTTTGAGGAAATCATCATAGTCAAAGGTGAATTTTTCGACTTTTTTCTTGGTCTTTACATCCGCTTTATCTGCAATGAGTTCGTTGCCCTGGCGGATAATGGTCACCTCTGAGTTGGCCCATTCGGTAAAACCGCCTGCCTTCGCAATAGCTTTAACAATGGTTGTCGGGAAATCAAGATGCGCTAATCCTGGTGCCTTCACTTGGCCCATAACTGTGTATTGGCGGCTGTTACTCTGAAGAAGGGTGGTGATAACCGTAGGCGTGTCATAGATCGTGCTGTAGAGTTTTTTGAGGTAGTCGGCCAGTTGTCCCAGAGTCATGCCGACCACATAGACATCACCCAGATGTCGAAGAGAGACCCGTCCATCCATGCCTACTTCAGAGCCGGTACCGCGGCCACGCACACCCTCCTGAGCTTGTGGCTCAGCGGCGTCAAGCATCGTCCCGGATGAGGCTGGTGCAGAGGGACCGATGGCCATCGAGCCCTCACCATAGACCTCAACGTAGAGGATGTCTCGGTAACCGATGATGTATTCCTTATCTGTTTGTGCAGCTTGTTGCGTGCCTAAAATTTCCTGACGGTATTTTTGCTTCAGTTCTTTAGAAACGCTAAAATCACCACTGGATTCTGCTGCCCAGGAAACAGTGAGCATGCACAAGCTCAGGCTCAAGCAAATGATGGCTTTGATGACCAAGGACGATGTTTTCATAGACACCTCGCTGAATGTATCAAAATAATAAATAATTTGACAAAAATTGCGCTATACATAAATACGATAGACCAAAGTAAGAATGTAAAATCAATGTTTTTCTCCTGCCTCTTTGATATGCTTGGGGCGGGCATGTCCCATGGAGAAAACATTACATAATTACTTTTACGTCAATTTTAAGAACTTGTTGTATACTACAGGCTACGTTTATTCTGAATTCGTGAGGGCAGTTGCTCAATGAACAACGAAACTGACGTACTGCTGAATGCACATGGATTCAGACTTATGTTCGCATAATACACAACCTCACCCTTTTTTTGGAGCAATTATGCACGGAAGAAAAATTTTGACATTCTCCCTTCTTTGCTTGCCGCTACTGGGCATGCTTTTTCTCGCCGGTTGTTCGGATAACGCCAAAAAGAAAGAAGAATATTACAGTAAGGCAATGGCTTACCTGGAGCAACAGAAGGAAAAGGAAGCCATTATAGAGCTCCGTAACGCGATTCAGGCCGATCCTAAATATGCTGATGCTCGTTATCAGCTTGGTTTGCTCTATTTGAAAAGCGGTGATATACGCCAGGCATTTGGTGAATTACAGCGTGCCTCGACCTTGGATCCAAAGAATCTTGACGCAAAAATTAAGACGGCAGAATTTTACCTGCTTTCCAAAAAGAAAGAGGATGCCCGGAAAAACATAGAGGATGTTTTGTCCCTGGCACCCGAAAACAAAGACGCCCTGGCACTGTTGGCTAATCTTGAGTTGATAGATAAAAATTCAACCAAGGCCTTAAGTGCGATTAATAAAGCCATTGCTGCGAGCCCCGAAGAGGATCGTTTGTATGCAATCAAGGGACGTATTTTAGCTGTTGATAAGCAGTATCCAGCAGCAGAGACAGCCTTTCTCAAAGCTCTTGAGTTGAATGGAAACAAATTGAGCAACTACGCAACATTGGTTGGCTTTTATGTAGAGCAAAAAGAGAACTCCAAGGCCAAAGATCTGCTGGAGAAAATGGCCAAGGCCTTTCCCGATTCTGCCCAGCCATATCTACAGATGGCATCCCTGGATTTGCGAGATAGTAATGTTGAGGCGGCGGAGCAGCACCTCACGACTGCACTTAAAGTTGATCCGAAAAATATCAAACTGAAGTTTGCCATTGCCGACTTTTATTCCAAAAACGGGAAGTTCAGTAAGGCTGAGCAGGTTTACCTGGATGCCTTGAAAACGGCAGAACAGCCAGAAGAGGTCGAGGCACGACTGGCGAACTTTTATTTTGACTTTGGCAAATTTGAGCAGGCAAAAGAAAATCTGGATAAGGCCCTGAGCAAAAACGATAAAAATGCGCAGGCCAAATTGGCGCAGGCGAAATTTTTTCTCAAAGAAGGAAAAAATCAAGAGGCTCTTGATACCGTTACTCGTTTACTGGGAGACTACCCGAAATGGGGTGAACTCTACTTTGTAAAGGCTGTGGCTTACAGCAACCAGAAAGATTTCAACCTTGCCAAAGAGGCACTTTCCGAGGCTATTAAATTCAGCCCTGGTTTTGCCAAGGCCCATGCTCTTTTAGGACTTCTTGCTCTTCAGGAAGGGGATTTTGAGGTTGCTAAAAAAGAGGCTGCAACTGCTCTGAAATTGAACGCTCGTGATTTTCAGTCTGCCCTTACACTGGCCAAGGCTGTCTTGTTCAGTAAAGAGTATGAAACAGCAGCAAAAATGTTTAACGAACTGCAGACAAAGGTTCCAGAGAACATTGAGGTTTTGGGTAGTCTGGGGCTTGCCTACATCGGGTTGAAGCAGGAGGATAAGGCGAAAGAAACCTTTGAAAAACTGCTCAGGCTACAGCCAGACAATGCCAAGGCCTATACTTTTTTGCTTCGTCTGAAGAAAAAAGCAGGAGCCTCGCAGGATGATCTCATTGCCATGACTGAGGCGCAGCTCGCAAAGGCTCCTAAAAGCAGCGGCTTGCACATTTTGTTGGCCAACCTCTATCTGGGCAATAAACAGGTCGAGAAAGCACTGTCACTCTATACCAAAGCCCAAGAACTGGATCCGAACAATCCCCAGCCTTATGCCATGAGCGCACTGATCCTGACCCGCCAAGGGAAAAAAGATCAGGCTATTGCCGAATACAAAGAACTGCTGGTTAAACAGCCTAAAGCTATTGGCGCCTACATGGGACTGGGCTCTATCTATGAGCAGTCTGGTGAGCGTGAGCTTGCCAAAGAGGAGTACATCAAAGCCCTGAAGATTAATCCTGAGTTTGCACCTGCTGCCAATAATCTTGCCTGGATGATTGCTGAGAGTGAAAATCCGGATCTTGGTGAGGCTCTCCGCCTGGCCATGGTTGCTAAACAGCAGAAACCTGACGATGTACATATCATAGACACCCTTGGGTGGGTCCACTACAAACGAGGCTCCTACTCTCTGGCTCGCAACGAATTTTTCCAGGCGGTAGAAAAGAACGAAACCATGCCGGTTCTTCGATATCATCTGGCACTGGCACTCTATGGAGAGGAGAAAAAACAGGAGGCTATCTCCGAGCTTGAAAAGACCCTGGCCCAGGAGCAGCCCTTCGCGGAAAAGGCAAAGGCACAAGCTCTTTTGCAGCAGTGGAAGAGTGAGTAAAATCTGAATCCGTGACGGCGTGTGATCGCTGAACAGTAGATCCACTAAAATAAACGAGGATGTATGTATAATCACATTCCCTTTTCAGCTTCACCCGCCACCTTTGGGGGCTCCACCGGTACGCCACCTTTATTGTTCGTAACACTCCGATAAAGTTTACTTTAATCGAAATGTCACAAACAACGAAACTGACGCACCGATGAATGCTCACGGATTCAGCTAGAACTTGAAAATTTAGAATGACCAGCCAGGGGAGAGTGAAAGCATGTCTCAGCAAGGTCAAGAAACGAAAAAAATACTGGTCAGTCCTGAGCAGTTAGATAAACGTATCGTTGAACTTGGCGAACAGATCACCGCTGCCTACCAGGGAAGAAAATTGATTATGGTCGGCGTGTTGAACGGGGCTTTTATTTTTGCTGCTGATCTCTGTAGGGTAATTGATATAGAAGTTGAAATCGATTTTATCCGCGTTGCCAGTTACGGAGCGTCTACAGAATCATCAGGATCAATTCGGCTACTCATGGAGCCAAAACTGGACATGACAGGAAAAGACGTCTTGATTGTTGAAGATATTGTCGACACGGGAACAACCATGGCCTGGTTACAGGAACACTTCAATCAATCAGGAGCACGCTCGGTTAAAATCTGTTCCCTTATTGACAAACTAGAGCGCCGCGCTGTGTCAATTTCCGTTGATTATGTAGGGTTTACGCTTGATCAGGGCTTTCTGGTCGGATACGGTTTAGATTGCGCGGAAAGATTTCGTAATCTACCGGGGATCTATTCGCTCGACTCGTAATACTGAATCCGTGACGGCGGGTGGGCACTGAACAATGCTTCTTTTTAATGAGACGAAGTTCTCTTAACAAATTCATGTATTGTTCAGTTTCACCCGCCACCCTTTGGGGCATTCATCAGCACGTCACCTTCGTTGTCTGTAACATGCCGATAAAGTTTACTTTAATCGGTATGCCACAAACAACGAAACTGACGCACCGATGAATGCTCACAGATTCAGGGTAATGTTATGTTTGCCCCAAAACGGGCAGGCTTAAATAAAGACCCTCTTTGATGGAGGACAGTATGCAGAAAAAAAATATCGCCGTTATACTCGCAGGTTGCGGTCACCAGGATGGTGCAGAAATTCATGAGGCGACGATGACGCTCTGGGCTGTTCATAAAAACGGAGCGGATTTTCAATGCTTCGCGCCCGATATCAAACAACATCACGTGCTCAATCATATCACTGGTCAGGAGATGAATGAGAAACGGAATGTGCTCATAGAGTCTTCACGAATTGCCCGGGGAAAAATAGCGGCCCTGGCAACGTTTAATCCGGATGCTTATGACGCTCTGATTCTTCCAGGAGGATTTGGTGCGGCAAAGAACTTAAGCAGTTACGCCTTTGATGGCGCAAATTGCACCGTCAACCCGGATGTGGCCAATGCTATCAAAGGAATGCACAAGTGTGGCAAGCCCATCGGTGCCTTATGCATCGCCCCTGTTATTGTGGCCAAGGTTTTGGGCAAAGGGAACTTGACCATTGGCCAGGATGCAGGCACAGCAGAAAATATTACTGCTATGGGAGCTGCCCACCATCCTACCATGCAGGGCGAAATTGCTGTTGATGCAGAAAATAAGATTGTCACCACCCCTTGCTACATGCTGGAATCACGCATCGATCAGATTGGTGAAGGAGCGGATAAACTCGTACAGGCTATCCTGGGGATGATTCCTTAAGGAATCCTTTATTTCTTGAAATTGGATGTTTTTTGAGAAGGGAGTACGCTTTTTGCGGCTCCCTTTTCTTGACTTTAGCCTCTGGCCGCTTACTTTTTTTCATGAATCCGTGACGGCGGGAGCAAGGTAGCAAGGTAGGGTGGGCAGGCAGTTTGTGCCCACCGGGAATTGGGGGCACAAAGGGTTGGTGTGTTTCCCGGAACCCATTGCCATCCGTGAACCATTGCTGTTGGGGTTCGTTCCTCACCGCCAACCTACCTGCGTTCCGTCGATTTGGGGATCTTAGTTGTGGGTAGGTTGCGGCAGGTCTAATTTTTATTTGATTACCACCGAAATCTTTTTACCAACGAGATAACGAAGAAGACTATGAACACAATGAAGACCTTTATGCTCATGGCCGCCTTGACCGCACTTTTTATGGTCGCGGGGCGAGCCATGGGAGGACAGCAGGGAATGATAATAGCGCTGTTGTTGGCAGTTGGGTTGAACTTTTTTGCGTACTGGAACTCGGATAAAATGGCTTTGTCCATGAACCGAGCACGGGAAGTGTCTGTGCATGAGGCTCCAGATCTGCATGCCTTGGTCGCCAATCTGGCCAGTCGGGCAGGGCTGCCCAAACCAAAGGTATATGTAGTTGATGATCCCACACCCAATGCCTTTGCCACCGGGCGTGATCCTGAGCATGCGGCAGTAGCAGTGACCACGGGCATTATGCAGGTGCTTGATCGTTATGAGCTGGAAGGGGTGATTGCCCATGAGCTTGGGCATATAAAAAATCGTGATATCCTCATCGGCTCCATTGCAGCGGTCATGGCCGGTGCGATCTCTTATCTTGCCAGCATGGCTCAGTGGGCAATGCTCTTTGGTGGAATGCGTGGAAACGACGAAGAGGGAGGAAGCAATCCTCTGGTGATGTTGGTGAGTATGATTGTGGCACCTATTGCAGCCACCCTGATTCAAATGGCCATTTCACGGAGTCGAGAGTACCTGGCGGATGCCACAGGAGCTGAAATTTGCGGGCATCCCAAATCATTGGCAAGCGCGCTGAACAAGCTGGCGAATTACAACGCCCAGCGGCCTATGAATGTCAATCCGGCCTCAGCCCAGATGTATATTGTCAATCCGCTTTCTGGTGGTTCCATTGCTTCGCTGTTCTCCACCCATCCGCCTATGGATGAGCGAATCCGGCGTTTGCTTTCTATGTGATCATCCCCGGTTCAGCTTAATTTGAGAAGTGTCATTTTGCGTTGGGGTTCCTTCGTCACCGCCAACCTACACTGTGATTCCTGGGTTTCGGTAGGTTGGGGTGAGGAACGAACCCCAACATTGTATACAGAAGCGGAGAAATCCATGCAATACCGGCGCTCACAAGTGGAGGGCGGTACCTATTTTTTCACAGTTAATCTTGCAGAAAGGGACTCTTCCCTTTTGGTCGATTACATTGAACTTCTGCGGACAGTTGTTGGTAGAGTAAAAAAGCGGCATCCTTTTATTATTGACGCGATGGTGATTTTGCCTGAACATATGCACGCTGTCTGGACATTACCCCCTGGTGAGGCAAATTATTCCAAACTGTGGATGCTTATCAAAGCTGGCTTTTCACGAAATATTCCGCAAGGTGAATATCGGAACAAAAGTCGACTGAGTAAAGGGGAGCGTGGTATCTGGCAACGCCGCTATTGGGAGCACCTTATTCAAGACGAGGAGGATTTTGAACGACACGTTGACTATATCCATTTCAACCCGGTCAAACACGGCTATGTAACCTATGCGGCCGATTGGCCGTATTCGAGTATTCACCGTTATATCAAAGCTGGGTTGGTTGCTCCAGATTGGGGTGTTGGTGCCAAGGTGGGCAACAATGTCTATGGCGAAAGAAAATGATAGCGTTGGGGGGCGTTCCTCACCTTAACCTACGCCGAGTCATTGCCTATCAAGCAGATAAAGAGTTCACCAGCGAAGCAAAAATCTTTGCATCCAGGCATGCTTTTCCGAGCATAACGCCGCCCAATCCTTCAACACGCCATAACGCCGCACTATTCTCAGCGGTCACGCCACCACCGTAGAGTACAGGGCGGTTATCTGTTTTTTGCCTGAATTGCGGAAGTATGGCGGCAATATCGGAGACACTTCGGGCCATTTCAAAGGTCGCCGGGGTGTCTGGAGTATAGGCCCAGAGGGCATGCTCCAACTCTTCTGCCGCCAATGCTGCCGTTTGTTGGGTAATGAGTTTTTGATCAACGCAAATAATAGGCTGCAATTCCTCACTTAAGGATTCGGCAACCTGCCGGGCCACATCCTGCACGGTTTCATGAAAATAGCGGCGTCGTTCAGAATGACCTAGAAGAGTATATTGGGCAAGCCCCCGTACCCAGGCTGCGGGGGTGGAGCCGGTATAGCTTCCCTGGGGGTAGGACGATATTCCCTGGACGGCAAGCGATATGCCCTGTAATGAACCAATCTTTTGCGCTATGCGATCCAGCATAAAGGGCGAAACCGCAATGATTATTTCAATACGTTCCTGCGGTCGGTAGAACTGGGCAAAAGTTTCGCACCAGGACTCTGCCCGTGGCAAAGAGAGATTCGCTTTCCAGTTGGCCAGTATTACTTTTTTCATTACACGGTCCTTATTGAATACATCCTTTGATGACCTGCACTAGGTGCTCTGCTTCAACGCCTTTAATGATAACGGTCTTACTGCGGCTCTGGTGCCCACTTTTCAGGGTAATTTTTGACTTTGGTATTTTGAGCAGTTTTGCCAAAAAGGCGATAACTGCCTTGTTTGCCTTGCCGTCAACCGGCGGGGTGGTCAGGCGCAGCTTAAGAAGGTCACCCTGCAGGCCTGCAATCCCATTTGATGATGCACGTGGTTGCACATGGAGGCGTAGGGCTATCGAACCGTCTGCAAGGGTGTTGAGGCAGGGGAGGTCCATATCAGGCAAAGAACTCGGCTTTTTGAAAAAGTGGAGCGATTTTGTCCTTGGCCGAAAGTACCGGCTCATGGGACAACGGCCAGTCAATTGCCAGTGTTGGGTCATCCCAAATAATTGCTCGTTCGTGTTCCGGTGCGTAGTAATTTGTTGTTTTGTAGATAAATTCAGCAGTCTCACTCAGCACGACAAACCCGTGGGCAAATCCTTCTGGTACCCAGAGTTGGTATTTGTTTTCAGCACTGAGATGGGTGCTAACCCACTGGCCAAAGGTCGGGGAAGATTTGCGTATATCAACGGCGACATCAAAGACTTCCCCCTGTACCACCCGAACCAGTTTGCCCTGTGCTTGCTCAATTTGATAGTGGAGGCCACGCAGCACATACTGGGCAGAGCGAGAGTGGTTATCCTGAACAAATAAGACCTCACGCCCTATAGCCGTATTGAATTGTTGTTGGTTGAAGCTTTCAAAGAAAAAACCTCGGTCATCTCCATAGACTTTCGGTTCAAGCAGAACGACTTCTGCTATAGCAAGGGGCGTGGCTTTCATTAAAAAACCTTTCGTTCCAAAATTCGTAAGAGATATTCGCCATACCCACTTTTCCGTAAGGGGTGGGCAAGCTGTTCAAGCTCTGTTGCGCTTATCCAGCCTTGGCGGTAGGCAATTTCTTCCGGGCAGGCCACCTTGAGTCCCTGCCGTTGTTCCAGAGTCGCGATAAACTGCCCGGCATCGAGCAGTGATGCATGGGTCCCGGTATCAAGCCAGGCATAGCCGCGGCCCATAATCTCCACCTGCAGCTGGCCTTGTTCAAGGTAGCGACGATTGAGATCGGTAATTTCCAATTCCCCCCGTGGGGAAGGCTTGAGTGATTTTGCCAGCTCTGGTGCCTTGCCATCGTAAAAATAGAGGCCCGTGACAGCGTAATTTGATTTGGGTTGGCTGGGCTTTTCCTCAAGAGAGATAACGGTACCGTCAAGGTCAAACTCTGCAACACCGTACCGCTCTGGGTCCTGGACATGGTAGACAAACACTGTTGCCCCCTGTTCCTGATCCTGGGCATGTTGTAAAAGACGATGAAAATCGTGGCCATAAAAGACGTTGTCTCCCAGCACCAATGCTGAAGGCGCACCATCCAGAAACTGCTCTCCTATAAGAAAGGCTTGTGCCAGGCCGCCGGGGGAAGGTTGCACAGCATAGCTGAGTTCAAGGCCCCACTGGTGGCCATCTTCAAGGAGAGCTTGGAATCGTGGAGTGTCTTCTGGTGTAGAAATTAACAAGATTTCTTGAATACCTGCCAACATCAGCGTTGAAAGCGGGTAATAGACCATAGGCTTATCATACACCGGGAGGAGTTGCTTGGAAATAGCCTGTGTCACCGGGTACAGCCGAGTTCCCGAACCTCCCGCAAGGATGATACCTTTTCGTTTCTGCATGCTTAGAGGATCTGTTGAAGTATATGGTTCAGGCCGTCCTGCCAGTCGGGAAGAGTCAGGCCAAACGTAGACTGGAAGAGGGTGGTGTCGAGTTGGGAGTTCGCTGGCCGTTTGGCGGGTAGAGGATAGTCGGCGGTTGCTATCGGCTTGACCATCTCCGGCTTCACTTTCAAAGAGAGGCCATTTTTCTGCGCCTGTTCAAGGACGAAACAAGCGAAGCCATGCCAGGTCGTGACGTCTGAGGCGGTCAGATTGTACAGGCCAAAGGGCAGGGTATCGAGCCCATCCCGTTGTGCACGGCCAATTATCTGCGCTGTAGTGTCCGCAAGAAGTGCCGCTGACGTCGGTGCTCCGAATTGGTCGTTTACAATGCTGAGGCTCTCCCTTTCAGAGGCCAGACGGAGCATTGTCTTGGCAAAATTGTTCCCATGGGCTCCTACAACCCAACTGGTACGAAAAATAAGATGCCTTGCGCAGGCCTGCTGCAGGGCAAGGTCACCGTCGCGTTTGGTCACCCCATAGACATTGAGTGGATTGGTGGAATCGGTTTCAAGGTAGGGTCGGGTACTTGAACCGTCAAAGACATAGTCGGTGGAATAATGGATGATCCAGGCATTGATCCGCTGAGCCTCTTCGGCCATGATCGCCGGGGCGATGGAGTTCACGGATTTGGCCAGTTCTGGTTCGCTTTCAGCCTTGTCCACCGCCGTGTAGGCCGCTGGGTTAACGATGAGATCAGGTTTTACCTTACGGATTAATGCCCGTACGGCCTCGGGATCGGCCAAATTACATTCATTTATGTCAATGGTGAAGATGTGTCCAAGTGGGGCCAGTGTGCGTTGCAGCTCGAACCCTAATTGACCATTTTTTCCTGTCAGCAGAATTTTCATGCGCAGTCTCCATATTGACGAGCTATCCAGGTACGGTATTCGCCACTGGTGATGCGATTAACCCAATCTTGGTTGTTCAGGTACCAGTGGACGGTTTTTTCGATGCCTGTGGCAAAGGTTTCTGCGGGGCGCCAACCGAGTTGCTGTTCAATCTTTCGGGCATCAATAGCATAACGCCGATCGTGCCCGGGGCGGTCTGTAACATAGGTAATAAGACGGGAGTAGCTGCCAGCGGGATCTGGACGAAGCGTATCGAGCAGACGAATAACCTGCTGCACAATATCAATATTGGTCATCTCATTCCAGCCACCGATATTGTAGATCGCTCCCACCTGGCCAGCTTCAAGGACCCGGCGGATGGCCGTACAGTGATCTGCTACATACAGCCAGTCTCTAATTTGGCGTCCATCGCCGTAAATGGGCAGAGGCTTGCCAGCCAGAGCGTTGGCAATAATCAGAGGAATGAGTTTTTCCGGAAACTGGTAGGGGCCGTAATTGTTGGAGCAGTTACTGGTGGTAACCGGTAAGCCATAGGTATGATGCCAGGCTCGAACCAAATGATCGCTGGATGCCTTGCTGGCCGAGTAGGGGCTGTTGGGTTGATAGAGGCTGGTTTCTGTGAAAGGCGGTTCATCAGGGAGAAGAGAACCGTAGACCTCATCCGTGCTCACATGGTGAAAGCGGAATTGATGTTTTGCCGTGTTATCAAAGGACTTCCAATAATTGCGTGCTGCTTCCAGCAAGATAAAGGTGCCGTCGATATTAGTCCGCATGAAATCAGCGGGACCATGGATGGAGCGATCCACATGGCTTTCTGCCGCAAAATGGATAATGGCTCGGGGGGTGTGTTCTTGGAGGAGCTGGTTTATGAGTCCACAGTCGCAGATATCTCCTTGGACAAAGATATGTCGGGAATCTTTATCCAGGGAGCGAAGATTTTCCAGATTACCGGCATAGGTCAGCTTATCCAGGTTAATGACCGGCTCAGCGGATTGTTCCAGCCAGTCGAGTACAAAGTTACTGCCAATGAAACCGGCACCACCGGTGACAAGGATAGACATAGCTTACCTCTTTTGTTTCCTCGTGCCTGTCCAGAAACGGTCTTTTCGGAGTCTGCGCTTACATGCTCAATTTCGGCGTTACGCTCAAAATTTTATCCTCGGAATATCATTTATATGCCTGCGGTAAAATTTTTCGCATGCCTCGGAGTCGGGGCCTACCTGAACTTGAACAAAAATCCTCATTTCTGGACGGACACTAACTCAGGTGTTCACCCGTTGTCACTGATTCAGGAATTTTTTTACTGCAGTGTCATTGCCAGCTGATTGAGAGTGGGCACGAGGAAGCTCTGCAAAAAGACAATAGCCAGAATAAGGATCATGGGGCTCAGGTCCAGGCCGCCCATGATGGGCACATAACGGCGGATGCGCATCAGAACAGGATCGGTCACCTGGTGCAGGAAACGAACAATAGGGTTGTAAGGATCCGGATTCACCCAGGAGAGCACCGCGCGGGCAATCACAATCCAGATATAGGCGCTGAGTACGACATTGATGAGTTTGGCGATGGCCAAAAGAAAGTTGCCAAGCATAAACATTACAGTACCTTGTAGGTTAAAATTCTATCAATTGTATTTTTGCTATTCTGTCGCGGGCATGGCCCACTCCTACAAAATACCCATATACTGGGAACCAGTAGGAGCTGGCCATGCCCGCGATATATTAATTCAATGTTTAAGTGGTTACAGGTATCTCAGGTTTGGAGCATCGTGGTATTTCGCTATAGGAAACCTATGCGAAATACCACGATGGTTCAAAGATGAGTGCCTGTAGCCTCTTAAACTCAGGCGACTTTGCTGCCTGGTGTGATATCCCCCTCCATAGTACTCACCACCAAACGAGAGGTACCATCACTCAACTCTTCCTTGGCGGCCAGCACCATCCCCTGTGAAGGAATGCCCATGAGCTTGGCAGGCTTCAAGTTGGCAACCACAATCACCTTCTTGCCCACCAGTTCTTCCGGTGCATAGTATTCGGCTATACCGGCAACAATCGTGCGTTCTTCAGGAGCCTTGACAGTAAGTTTAAGCAGTCTGTCGGATTTTGCGACCTTTTCTGCCACCACAATCTCAGCCACCCGCAAATCAATGGCTTTAAACTGATCAAAGCTGATTACCCCTTCGGCCAAAGACTCTTCTGCCGCTTTTTTACTTTTCTTGCTTTTGCTTGCTTGCTGCTGTTTGGGCTGCTCGGCCTTTTTCTGATCAACCCGGGGAAAGAGCTGGGAAACCTTGTCTATGGTTGTCCCCACGGGGATATCACCCCACTCTTTGATTTGGTCCAGGGTGGCACTGGCAAAACGTGACTCCATTCCCAGAGCAACAGCCATTCTACGGGCAGTACTTGGCATGATCGGGCCGAGGACCAAGGTGATTTTCCAGAGGGATTCCGCTAAAAAGTACAGCACGGTCTGCAGGCGATCGGCCTGTCGCGGATTTTTTGCCAGCTCCCAGGGGGCGTTGCCCACGATGTATCGATTCAAAAGACCAATCACCTCCCACACGGACCGTAGGGCCTTGTGAAAGTGAAAGTTGTTCATATTTTCCTCGTACTGTACGAACATGGCCGAAAGCGCACTCATCAGCTCCCGATCTTCGGGAGTGAGCGTCGAGGAAGGTTCTCGTTCGGGAATTTTGCCCTCGGCGTATTTGGCGATCATGGTCAACGAGCGGGAAAAGAGATTCCCCAGGTCATTGGCCAGATCGGCATTGTGGCGGGCAAGGATGGCATCGCTTGAAAAGGAAGAGTCCAGACCAAAGCTCATGTCACGCAGGACAAAATAGCGGACCGTGTCCACCCCGTAGGTGTCGACCAGTTCTTTGGGACGAATGACATTGCCAATGGATTTCGACATCTTGGTGGAATCCACGTTCCAATAACCGTGAACGTGCAACCGTTTGTACGGCTCGAGCTCCAGAGCTCGGATCATGGTTGGCCAGTAGATAGCATGGGGCTTAAGAATATCTTTGGCGATGACATGTTCAGAAGCAGCCCAGAACTTTTCAAAATCCGGTCCGTCCGGGTAGCCAATACCGGTGAGATAGTTGATCAGGGCATCAAACCAGACATAGGTGACAAAATTTTCGTCAAAGGGCAGGGGGATTCCCCAGGTCAGGCGTGAGGTGGGCCGGGAAATACACAAATCCTCCAGCGGCTCACTTAAGAAAGAAAGCACCTCGTTGCGATAGCGTTCCGGGGTGATGAATTCCGGGTTCGCCTTGATATGCTCAATGAGCCAGTCCTGGTACTTGGACATGCGGAAAAAGTAATTCTGTTCGGCTATCTCCTGAGGCTCGACTTGGTGGTCGGGGCATTTGCCATCGACCAGTTCTTTCTCGGTGAGAAAGCGCTCACAGCCCTTGCAGTAATGACCGGAGTATTCGCTGAAGTAGATGTCGCCCTGGTCA
The DNA here is from genome assembly GCF_016919065.1 of Desulfobulbus rhabdoformis. GTDB lineage: Bacteria > Desulfobacterota > Desulfobulbia > Desulfobulbales > Desulfobulbaceae > Desulfobulbus > Desulfobulbus rhabdoformis. The sequence continues at coordinate 18,682 of NZ_JAFFQA010000040.1, forward strand.
TAAACCTTCTGGAGAATGTCCTGCACGGTCTTGATATGATCGCTGTCCGTGGTGCGGATAATGTTATCCGGCTCAACAGTGAGTACCGGCCAGGTTTCACGAAAGGTCGCAGAAATCCTGTCAACATACTCACGCGGGGTCTCGCCCGCTTTGCTGGCGGCTTCGGCTATCTTTTCACCATGTTCATCGGTACCGGTCTGAAAGCGGACGTCATCGCCACAGAAACGGCGAAAACGGCTGTAGGTGTCGGTAACAATAGTGGTGTAGGCATGGCCCAGGTGGGGCATGGCATTAACGTAATATATAGGTGTAGTGACGTATGTGGGCATGTTGATGTTGTATACTTGAAAGTGTCGGGTTTCAGCTGAGTTCGCGTGGTAATCACAGAGAGTTAAAGCTGAAAAATAATCGTTAACTCAGTTTTTAGAGTCGTTTTCCTCTTTTTGCGCTTTTCCTGTCCCCTTCTTGCCTGGGTTTTTGCGCGGCGGGCTTTTGGGGACGGGGTCGGCTGCCCGCCATTCTTCCTCATTCAGGATCCGCTCTTCGCCCTGACAGGTTACCGCAATTTTACCGAGCAGAGGGATCTGCCGGGTTACATAATAAGTTTTCCCTTCAAAGAGAATATGACGGCCAACCCTGGGCATGCCTTTTTTCATAACCCGGTAGGTGTCGTATTCATACGTCAGGCAGCAAAGCAGACGATTACAGAGACCTGATATTTTAGCAGGGTTCAGGGGCAGGTCCTGGGCCTTGGCCATCTTGATGGAGACGGAATCGAACTTGGTGAGAAATGAGGTACAGCAGAGTTCGCGTCCGCAGGCTCCCAGTCCGCCCGTCATCTGCGTTTCATGGCGAACACCTATCTGCCGCATCTCCACTCGGGTGCGGAATTCCTGGACCAGGGCTTTGACCAGTTCTCGAAAGTCAACTCGACTTTCCGCTGTGAAATAAAAGATGATTTTCGAGCGGTTGAAGAAGCGTTCCACCCGAACCAGGTTCATCGGCAGCTTGAGGCGATCAATATGCGAGCGGCAGATGGAAAAAGCCTCCTGCTCTTGCACAGGGAGTTGCTCATACTGCTGCCGCTCTTCCTCATTGGCTCTGCGCTGGATGCGGTAACTGACGGGCCGCTCCACGCTCGGGTCTTCTGGTTTTGCGGTACGATTGATTATGGTGGCTGGCTCCACACCATGATCCGTGCGGACCAGAACGATATCGCCCCGACAGAGATCCGGCTCTATGGTTCCAGCTGTAAATTCTTGCCCTTGCTGTCGAAATCGGATTTTAAAAAAATCCTGGGTGATATCCTCTGTACTGTCTGTTCCACCCGATACGATGGGCTCGGCTGATTGTGCGTCTGTTTCGTCGCTCATGCTGGTGTATGTATGAAGAACTGCAGTCTCCCTGATTACCACTATGGGGATGGAGGAGCGCTGCAAGATTTAATGCTGAGGAATTTTAAATAATTGTTTTTTCGCTGACCCCAGAGGTCTGCGTGAAGTTTTTTACCCGGCTGGAACTCAGCTGAATGTCAATGAGCATCTCAAATAATTCATGTGAAGCATTTTTATGTTGGGGTTCGTTCCTCACCACCAACCTACCATAGCCCCAGCAAGCGATGTAGGTTGGTGGTGAGGAACGAACCCCAACATGGAATAATCAAAAGCCAGCTGAACAAGCATGGCCCTTTTGCACTAGTGCCCTTTGTATCCAGAAAAAATGCCCGTTCGCTCAGCGCCTGTCGTTAGGGATTCAGATCGAAAAGATCAAGTAACAGCACTTCACAAATCAGGCCTCGATTACAGTTCCTGGCAAGTGCTTGTTCTGCCAGATCAACAGCGGCCATCTTAGCAGATAACCGCTCCAAATTCCAGCGTTCTCTTGCTTGGAGTACCTCTGGGGAAAAGGACGTAGCCCTGCTGTTGGTGCGGGCTGCCATGGAATCCTTGAGAAAGATGCGGATGAGCATCAAAAGCGGCTCCAGGCTCTCTTTGGCCTCGGCCAGTGTCATGGCAAGGGTGAGCGCCTGTTCCACCCGCATGGCTCGGCTGGCAGGAGGAGAAAGCCAGGAGTCGAGCAGAGTGGTGTAGAGCGGCAGCGTGCCTTCCGTTTCAAGATCCAGAGCCCGTCCCGGACATCCATCGGCAAGAGCCGCGAGCCTGCTGCAGTCTTCCTGGGGCAGGTCAGGGCGGTGTACGCTGATGAGGTTTGCGGCTAAGTCAAGGGGCAGTGGCGAGAAGGGGATTACCTGGCAGCGGGAGATGATGGTGTCAAGCAGGCCGCTTGAGGTCGCGCCTATGAGGATGAGAAGGTTGTCGGGAGGTGGTTCTTCCAGAATTTTCAAGAGGCTGTTGCCCGCCTCCCGTCGCATGGTGTGCACGTCCTCAAGCAGGACCACGCGCTGCTCACTCTCAAAGGGAGAAAAAGTGAGCGCCTTTTTCATCTCCCGAATCTGATCGATCTTGATGGCGGCGCCATCGGGCTTGATCGTCAACAGGTCCGGGTGGTTGCCAGAAGCGAATTTGACACAGCCGGGGCAGCTCCCGCAAGGTTCAAGGCCATCAGGCTTGCGGCAGAGCAAAACGGCTGCCAGAGCTCTGGCAGCGGTGGTTTTGCCGACCCCGTCAGGGCCGGCAAAGAGGTAGGCATGGGCCAGGCGGCCACTGGTAATGGCCCTGGTGAGCAGGGTAATGGCTTTGTGCTGGCCTTGAATATTTACAAGAGACACGTCTTAAAAGAGGGACTGTTGACGGTGATCAATCATGTTCTTTTTTTTGCCGTTGCTGCCATGGTCTTCTTCACTCTTGGGTTGGAGGTCGGTGGGGCGAAAGGGAGAATGTCCGCCAGGAGCGTTCTCGCTGTTTTCGTCTGTCCCTTGCAGATAAAGAAAACGTTCCAGGTGGCGCTGATAATCGGACCATTGCCAATCAGCCCCCTGTAGTTTTGCCTGGAGCCCTTGAAGGTAATTCATTTTGGCATCCATGTCATCCAACTGGTTGAGCAGGATGGCCTCCGGTGTCATGGGAAGAACCGGGGAGCCATAGGCGTACTGGCCATGGTGGCTGAGCACCATGTGAATCAGCTGATCAACCTGTTCGTTCTCGATTTCCGGAACCTGGAGGGCTGCTTGTCGGACCAACTCGACTCCGAGGACCAGATGGCCAACCAGGCGTCCTTTATCTGTGTAGCCGAAAGGAGGGCGGGCAAAGTCAAACTCCTCGATTTTGGCCAGATCGTGCAGAAGCGCGCCACAGACCAGCATGTCTCGGTTGATCAACGGATAATGCTCGGCAGCCTTGCAGGCCATACCGACAATGGAGAGGGTATGTTCGATCAACCCTCCAATGTAGGCATGGTGCATCTTTTTGGCTGCCGGTGCCCTCTGGAATTTTTCCCGCGTTTCTCCGGAAAAGACGGTCAGCATCAGGTGCTGCAGTGGTTGGTCGCTGATACTGGCAAGAACCAACTCCAACTCTTTGGCCATTTCTGCAAGGGAACGAGGGCTTGCGGGCATGTAGTCTGCCAGGTCAACCATGGCTTCCGCAACTTGCTGGAGCGTGTTGATCGAAAGCTGCATCTGCTCACGAAACGGTTTGGCTGTCGCCTGTACCAGGATAAAGTTCCCTTCTTCAGCCGCAGCAGCATACTGCTCGGCGTTGTCCCAGACTCGGGCCTCTATCTCGCCACTGCGATCCATGAGACCAAGGGCCAGGTACGGTTTGCCAGCTTTGGTCTCTGCCAGCGATTTTCTGGAAACCAGGAAAACTTCCTGCAGCTGTTGTCCCGCAACGAGTTGATTGATAAAAAGCGTTTTACTTGGCACGCTCATGTTCCAACCTCCCAGTGGTGCGCTTGTTTCCTGCCATGGTCAAAGGGCGGCAGGTCAGACATTAAAGCGGAACAGAATGCAGTCGCCATCGGCCACCACATATTCTTTGCCTTCCGAGCGCATCAACCCCTTGTCGCGGGCGGCAGGCTCCGATCCGCAGGTTATATAGTCGTTATAGGCGATAACCTCGGCCCGGATAAATCCCCGCTCAAAATCAGAATGAATCTTGCCGGCGGCCCCCGGCGCCTTGGTTCCCTTGGTGATGGTCCAGGCGCGGGTCTCTTTCTCGCCCACGGTGAAGTAGGTGATCAGCCCCAAAAGCGCATACCCAGCCTTTATGAGTCGGTGTAAGCCCGGTTCCTCCATGCCCATGTCCTGGAGAAATTCCCTTTGCTCTTCCGCATCCAGAAGGCTTAACTCCTGTTCAATGGCTCCGGCGATCATGACCATAGAGGCGTTTTCTTCACTTGCCGCCTGGGAGAGGCGCTCAACGTACTTGTTGCCGGTCGCCAGATCACCCTCGTTGACATTGGCCACATATAAAACAGGCTTGGTGGTCAAAAGGCAGAGTTCCCGCAATAGAAGTGCCTGCTGGTCGTTTTCCGGAGTGACGATACGAGCCGGTTTACCCTCGTCAAGGACCGCGCGCACGGTGTCGAGAAAGGCGACTTCGGCAATCATTTTTTTGTCGCCGGATTTTGCCTGATTGCGGCTTTTGGCCAAACGTCGTTCCACGGTGTCCAGGTCGGCCAGCACCAGCTCCATGGAGATAACCTCCATGTCGCGGATCGGGTCAAGAGAGCCGTCCACGTGCACAATATTGTCGTCTTCAAAGCATCGGACAACATGTAAAATGGCATCAACCTGGCGGATATGTCCCAGAAACTGGTTGCCCAACCCCTCGCCCTGGCTGGCGCCTTTGACCAGCCCGGCGATATCGACAAATTCCATCTGGGTTGCAATTTTGCTGCGTGTTTTGGCAAGCTCCGCAAGCTTGTCAAGTCGTTCGTCCGGTACCGGTACGATGCCGACATTGGGCTCAATGGTACAAAATGGATAGTTTTCAGCGGCAATAGCCGCGGCTGTCAGTGCATTAAAGATGGTCGATTTACCCACATTGGGCAGGCCGACTATTCCACAACGAAATCCCATGAAATCCTCTAAAGTGTAGCGATAAGAAAGCGGAGCCGAGTGCGGAGGGCTAAAAGAGCACCTTGCCGCAACCAGTGTATTAAGTATATAGTCACTGTGGTCGGAAAAACGTTACCGGCCACGGGGGAATCCCCCAAAGGGCGGCGGGTGCAACTGAACAATACGTGAATTTGTTATAAAAACTTTGTTTTATTACAAGGATGTGTTGTTCAATGTCCAGACGTCGTCACGGATTCAGATCCACAGATTCGGTTCTCCATGATCATTTACGGATAAACCGGTGCTCTGTGTACACTATCTCTTGGATTTTGTGCAAGCCTTATGAAAATAGATATTCTCGTGCGTAACTGCACGCTCCTGACACATCCCGGCGAAGATTTGCTTATCAGTCCAGCATTTATTGCCATTGCAGGTGACCGTATTGCAGCTTTGGGGCACATGGATTCCTGCCCTATTTGCGAGGTGGCAGCGGAAGTGGACGGACAGGGACAGCTGGCCATGCCCGGTCTGGTCAACGGCCATGCCCATTCACCCATGACGCTTTTCCGGGGAATGGCTGATGATCTTGAACTCATGACCTGGCTGACAGAACATATTTTTCCGGCCGAGGCCCGCATGGTCGAACCGGAGATGGTGTACTGGTGCAGTAAGCTAGCTGCAGCAGAGATGCTGCTCAGTGGTACCACGACGATGGCCGATGGCTATTTTTTGGAGGATGAGGTCGCCCGCGCCTGCTCGGAGGCAGGGATGCGTTGCGTAGCGGGCCAGGCAGTGATTGATTTTCCGGCGCCCGGGGTTGCCGACCCCTCACAAAATATTGCGGTGGCGAAAATGTTTCTGGAGCGTTGGCAAAACCAAGACCCGCTCATCTCACCGGCACTCTTTGCCCATTCTCCCTACACCTGCTCCAATGCAACCTTACGGAGGGCAAAAGCTTTGGCCCGTCAATTTGGGGTGCCGTTTTTTGTGCACCTTGGGGAAACCGCCCAGGAACAAGGGCAGATAGTGGATCCCCAAGGGAAGACTCCGCTGCTGCATCTGGATGCGCTTGGCCTGCTCGACGCAGACACGGTCTGTGTCCACTGTGTCTGGCTGAGTGAGGAGGATCTGTTGGTGCTCAAGAAACGAGGAGCTTCCGTGGTGAGTTGTCCCCAAAGCAATGCCAAGCTTGCCTCGGGGCGAGCACCTCTTGAACGTATGCGGGAGATGGGAATCCGGGTCGGGCTGGGAACAGACGGGGCGGCATCCAATAACAGCCTCGACCTTTTTCGTGAGATGGAATATGCCGCCTTGCTGCACAAGGTGAACCCAGCACAGCCCACAGCCATGGCAGCGAGAGATGTTTTGCGCATGGCAACGCAGGGGGGGGCGGACGTGCTTGGTCTGGGGGACTCTTTAGGAGGGCTTATGCCAGGGGCACTGGCGGATATTATTCTGATTGACCTGAACCGCCCGCATCTGCAGCCTTTTCACAGCCCCAATCTATTGGTCTACAGTCGATGTGGTGCTGATGTGCGCAATGTTATTGTCAATGGCAAGATGGTGGTGCAGGAAGGGCATTTACTCACCCTTGATCTGGAAGAGGTGCTTGCAAGGGTTAGAGGTTTGGCAGTTCAGGTGGGAACGATCTCGTAAAAGAGGAAACGCCCATTCGCTTGCCTCCTTTCATTGCCCGTAACTAGCCGGTTAAAAAGGTGTTGATCGATTAGTCACGAACAGTGAACGCCGTTGTTGGTTCGCAGGTAACGGCAGCAAGGAGGTGCGAATGAGCGCTTGTCGCAATGTCCCCAGACTGGCCAGGGGGGGCATTATAGTATAGCAAGTCAGGGGGAGCCTTACTTCCACCAGATCATGCGTTTAGGGGGGTTGCCAAAAGATTCAAAGGTGTCGCCCGACTCGCTCAGGACAGCATCAAGCTCTTCAATGGTAAATTCGTAACCGTCTTCTTGAGCCAGTGCGATAAACTCATCTTTGGTTTTGAGGACATCGTATTTGCTGCGAAGTGCTTCATCAGACCCACCTGCAATCAACAACTCTTCTACTTTATCTTTAGACATCGATCTTCTCCTTTTTTTCCTTCATGTTGAAAACTGCGTCACGCGGCTAAGAGTGTGAAAACTTTTTGATGTTTTCTCTAATGCATAATTGGTGCCATATTTGTTTCGAGAAATTTAGTATGTAAAAACAACCTTTTCGTAGGCGACTGTTTTGTTGGGGGCCTGCAAAGATTGTCGAGATGTGTGCAAAATTGTTTGTTCGTGTCGAGGGTTTTACAAAAATGGAGAGAGGCGGTGGGCGGCAGGGGAGAGGGCGTGAGCAACCTGATTCTTCATCAGCAATCACTGGGACCGGCTCTCAATTGTTATTGGTTGCTTCCTTTATTTCTTCTGAGGGGAAGCTGCGTAGCCAATACCTGGTTTGGAAGAGGCCCTTCCATCGGTTACACGCCACCGCTCTGAATTCCGTGACATTTTTGCCAGAATCCGTGCGCGTTTATCCGCTGCCAGGGAGGCCAGGTTTTTATTCTCGGAATATCATCTATATGCTTGCAGCATACTCTTTTTCCACTTTGGCGTACGGAGAAAAGCGCAGTGATTTGGAAAGCCCGTTTGTTGGGTATCACGGTAAAAAATCATAAAAATTGCTTGACTCGAAAAAGTAGCTAAGTTATAAAAACCAACTTTAACCAAAGTGCGGTCAAGGTAATTCCCAAGAGGCAGAGCACACAGGTTTGCGGGTGAGCAGTGCGATGTATGAAAGGTTATCCTTCATTTTCTCCCCCACCTTTCAGCCAGTTTTACTTAACCTAATGCGCACGGAGTTGCAGAGTCAGCTGTAACTCCTTTTTTTATTCAAGAACGACGATAAAACGGCTATAACTACGCGAGCGACCCAGCGAGCGACTTGCAAGCGGCAATAGAGGAACGCGTCATGAAAAAGGATCTGAAAAAAGTACGGAATATCGGTATTAGTGCCCATATTGACTCGGGTAAAACAACGCTTACCGAACGTATTCTGTTTTATACCCAACGCATTCATGCAATCCATGAGGTTCGTGGTAAAGATGGTGTTGGTGCAACCATGGACTCTATGGAGCTGGAGAAAGAGCGCGGTATTACGATTCAATCCGCTGCAACCTACTGCTCCTGGAAAGATCACGCCATCAACATCATCGATACCCCCGGTCACGTTGACTTTACCATTGAGGTAGAGCGTGCCCTGCGTGTTCTCGATGGTGCGGTGTTGATTCTCTGCTCGGTTGGTGGCGTTCAGTCACAGTCTATCACTGTTAACAGGCAGATGACCCGCTACAAGGTACCCCGTATCGCCTTTATTAATAAGTGCGACCGTACCGGTGCCAACCCGTACCGTGTTACTCAGCAGCTGCGCGATAAACTGCAGCTCAACGCCGTCATGCTGCAGATGCCCATCGGCCTCGAATCCGATCTCGAGGGTATGGTTGATCTGGTGACCATGAAAGCCGTCTACTTTGACGGGGAGCAGGGCGACAAGATCCGCATAGAGGAGATTCCTGCAGAGCTGATGGATGAGGCCCAGGCCAAACGCGAGGAACTCATGGATGCCGTCTCCATGTTTTCCGACGAGCTGATGGAGAAGATGCTCGAAGAGGAAGAGATTCCCGAGGAGATGATCCACGAGGCCATCCGTCGCGGAACCCTGGCCCTTGAGCTGACCCCGGTTATGATGGGCTCTGCCTACAAAAATAAAGGTGTGCAGGTTCTGCTCGATGCTGTTAACAGCTACCTTCCGTGCCCGACCGATGTTGAAAATACAGCGCTTGACCTGGATAAGGAAGAGGCAGAGATCTCTGTCACCAACGACTCCGAGGATCCGCTGGTTGCTCTGGCCTTCAAACTGGAAGACGGTCGTTATGGTCAGCTGACCTACATTCGTACCTACCAGGGAACCATTCAGAAGGGCGATACCATCATCAACACCCGTACCGGCAAGAAAGCAAAAGTCGGTCGTCTGGTCCGTATGCATGCCGATGATATGGAAGAGATCGATGGTGCTGGCGCCGGTGATATCGTAGCGCTCTTTGGTATTGACTGCGCTTCCGGCGACAGCTTCTGTCACCCGGGCGTGAATCTCTCCATGAGTTCCATGCACGTACCTGCTCCGGTTATCTCCTTGGCAATCAATCCAGTCGATAATAAAGCGCAGATCAATATGTCCAAGGCGCTGAACCGGTTCACCAAAGAAGACCCGACCTTCAAAACCTTTGTTGATCACGAGACCAACGAGACTATCATCTCTGGTATGGGCGAGCTGCACCTCGAAGTCTACATCGAGCGTATGAAGCGTGAGTACAAAGCCGATGTTGAGGTTGGTGCTCCCCAGGTTGCCTATCGTGAGACTATCACCCAGCAGGCTGACTTTGATTACACCCATAAAAAACAGACCGGTGGTTCCGGTCAGTATGGTCGTGTTGCCGGTTTCCTCGAGCCGCTGGAAGAGGGCGAGTACGAGTTTGTTGATAAGATCGTCGGTGGTGTTATCCCCCGCGAGTTCATCAGCTCCTGTGATAAAGGTTTTCAGCGATCACTCGCCAAGGGTACCCTTATCGGTGCACCCATTACCGGTGTTCGTGCAACCATCAACGATGGTAGCTACCATGCGGTTGACTCCTCGGATGTTGCCTTCCAGACCGCCTCTATCGGCGCTTTCCGCCAGGGCTACGCCAAGGCCAATCCAGTTATCATGGAGCCTGTAATGAAGGTTGCCGTTGAAGGACCTTCCGAGTTCCAGGGGGCCATCATGGGGAGCCTCAATCAGCGCCGCGGCGTTATCATCGGCACCTTTGAAGAAGGCAACTACACCGTTGTTGAAGCTGAGATGCCGCTGGCAGAAATGTTTGGTTACTCAACAACCCTTCGTTCCCTGACCCAGGGTAAAGCGGAATTCACCATGGAATTTGCAACCTACAAGCAGGTTCCCCGCTCCGTTGCTGACGAGCTGGTGAAAGCTTATGAAGATCAGAAAAAGGATGCATAACCGGATCTTGCGCTTATATAGTTATACGTGAGAGAAAACCGATAAGAGGTCGAATTATGGGATACGAACCACTGGTACAACAGAACCCGCTGCGGGTTCTGAATATGAGTCGAGAGAATAATCAGATGGGCCTGGTTATGGCCCGCGCCGGTCTGGGCAAAACCGCATTGTTGGTCCAGATCGCCCTGGATGCCATCCTTCGTGGCAAACGGGTTATCCATGTCAGCATTGGCGAATCCATTGAGAAAACCAAAAGCTGGTATGATGACATCTTACAGGTGATCCTGCAGGAGCACACTGTAACCCGTCCCCATGAGCTGATCGATATGGTTGCGCAGCACCGTATGATCATGACGTTCAAAGAGGCCGCCTTTAACCGTTCGCGTCTGGAAGAGCGTCTGAATGACCTGGTTCTACAGGACATCTTTCGTCCCAACTGTCTGATCGTTGATGGTTTTGACTTTGATAAGGCAGATCGTAGCGACCTGGAAGACATCAAGAACCTGCTTGAGAGCATGAATATGCAGGCCTGGTTCTCTGCTATTTCGCATCGTGAGGATGAACGTGTTTCTCCCACCGGTGTACCTGCCCCCTGTCATGAGATCGATGACCTCTTTGACATGGTCGTTCTTCTGAAACCACAGTCGAATGCAACCATTCAGCTTGATATCATCCGTAACTCGGGTGAGCAGGTTGAGGGCGGCAAGAGCATGAACCTGGATCCCACCACCATGATGGTGCAAGAAGGGTAAGACTCGCTGACTTCGTTTACAAAGGGCTGCTGGCGCATGACGCTGGCAGCCCTTTTTTTGTATCACGTTCCGGCATTGATGGATCGTAAGGAATGGGGTACTTTTCCCAGGTTCGTATCGTCCACATCTGTACCTGTTAACTTTAGTAGAGAAGAGAATGCAATTTCGTCCATGTATAGACCTGCATGATGGTCGAGTGAAGCAAATAGTCGGCTCCAGCCTCGGTGAGGATCAAACACGTTTGCAGACAAATTTTGCCTCGGAGCTGCCTCCTGCGTACTATGCCGACCTCTATCGGCGTGACAACCTTCGGGGCGGTCATATAATCATGTTGGGACCGGGCAATGCAGCTGCAGCGACAGAAGCATTGGCCGCCTGGCCAGGTGGAATGCAGGTTGGCGGCGGGATTACGGAGGAAAACGCACGGGATTGGTTATTTCGGGGAGCCTCTCATGTCATCGTGACCTCCCATGTGTTTCATGGCGGCAAGCTGGACCAGAACCGGTTAGAGCGACTGGTTGAAACCGTAGGCAAGAATCGGCTGGTCCTGGATTTAAGCTGCCGTTGGCGGGATGACGGCTACTATGTGGTGACGGATAGGTGGCAAAAGTTTACGGAGCTCAAAATCAACGCTCAGGTCCTGGAAGAGCTGGCACGCTCTTGCGATGAATTCCTGGTGCATGCCGTGGATGTCGAGGGCAAATGTATGGGCATTGATACGCGCTTGTTGGAAATACTTGCAGAAAGTGTTCCCATTCCAACTACCTATGCAGGTGGTGTCGCCAGTATGGGCGATCTTGAGCAGATAAAAACAAGTGGACGCGGACGTATTGATGTGACTGTCGGCTCTGCGCTCGATATTTTTGGTGGCAGTGGGCTCCGTTACGAGGATGTGGTTAGCTTTCATGGGGCCTGAAGAGAAGAAGCTGGAGCAAAATTTAGCAGAGGTGAAGTTGTTGATACCCGACGATCTGTATCGGGCTTTTCAACGCTGCCTCTGGATACGAATTCAGGAAACAGGACAGAGCCAACTGGAACTCATGGAAGAAGTGGTGAAGGATTTTCTTATTAAACACGGTTGTTAATCTATTGAAAATCCATGCCCTTTGCTTGACCTCCCCCAATCCTTCCTTTATTATAGCTGAATCTGTGACAGCGGGGGAGAAGGCTCTATACCCTGAATCCGCCATGGATTGAGCTATAATCTGTCCTTTTTTACCCGCATGGATTTTTTGAAATATGATTGCCACTGAAGCTCGACCCGGATATTTGTCACGGGCATGGCCTCCTCCAGCAAGCTTTCAGCACCTGCTGCTTTTGTAGGAGGAGGATATGCCCGTGACAGGGTGAACGGTTGACCAAGTCTTTCCCATCTATCTGCCTGAATGAACGATCGAGAAAAACAAATCAAAAAATTGCGCAGTTTTGTCGAAAAGATGCCCAGTCTTTCGACAACAGTCGGGAAGGTTCTGGAAATCTGTAGTCGGCCCGACACTGCTCCCAATGACTTGAATAAGGTCATCTCTTTAGACCCGGTCCTCACCGGGCAGGTTCTGAAGCTGATTAATTCAGCGTACTACTCCCTCATGAATAAGGTTACCTCGCTGACCCGAGCTATCATCATGCTCGGGCTCAACACAGTGAAGAACCTTGCCTTGTCAACTGCCATCATCCGCTGCGTCGGCCAGGCAAAAAAATCCAAATCCCTCCCCATTAAAGATTTTTGGGCCCATTCAATCAGTGTGGGGGTTATGGCCAAGCTGCTGGCCGCCGAACAGGGGGTTCCGCTGGCCGAACGGGAAGAGTATTTTGTGGCTGGCCTGCTTCACGATCTGGGGAAAGTTCCTTTTGGTGATGAGTACGCAGAAGTTTTAAAGACTGCGAAAAAAGAGGCCACCCCGCTTAAACAAGTCGAGCAAGAGATGATGAACATCGACCACGAAGAAGTCGGTCAGATGATCGCCTCCAAATGGAAGCTCAACTCAGCCATCACAGATGCCATCTGCCATCATCACGAGCCAGAAGAGGCGCAAATAGAAAACCGTGATCTGGTGGCAACAGTAGCTTTGGCGGATTTTTACGTCTGCCTCTTTGATATAGGGTATGCGGGAAACCGGTACCCGGATGAAACCCAACTGGAATTGCTTTTGAAGTTGTGTGGTCTCGACTGGGAGACGGTGGCGGGGCTGAGCGATGCCGTTGATGCCGAAATCTCAAAAGCTGAAATATTTCTTCAGGTTTGAGGCAGTACTGACTGGTTTACGACCAAGGAGAGACGCCGATGATCAAGGTCAAATTTTGGGGTGTTCGTGGGTCCATCCCCTGTCCTGGCCCCAAGACGATGAAATACGGAGGAAACACCGCCTGTATCGAATTGCGTTTTCCGGAAGTTAATCGGCACATTATTATTGATGCCGGTTCCGGTATCCGTGAGCTGGCAAGCTATATGTTGGCCCATGACCTGCCCAACGGCCCCATCTCCACAGAGATCTATCTCTCCCATACCCATTGGGACCATATCATGGGATTTCCATTTTTTGTTCCCGCCTATATCCCTGGTTCGCAAATCAAGGTGTTCGGGCCGGTCACCTATGAAGATGAGCCTCTTGAGGATATAGTCGGTGGTCAGATGAAATACCGGTACTTTCCCGTGAATATGGGAGAGCTGGCCGGGTCGATTGAGTATAAACGGCTCAAAGAAGAGCCGTTTCTGGATCTTGGTGATGGTATTACCTTGTCCACCACGATTATCAATCATCCCATCACTGCCCTTGGCTACCGCTTTACCTTTCGGGATGCGGTTTTTTGCACGGCCTATGACACGGAACCTTTTCGTAATCTCTTTATAACCGACCCTGAAGATCCCTCATATGACGAGTTCATGGCCGCAGAAGGGGAGCTGGCCGCCCAGGAACAGAATCAGGTCCTGGAAAATTTTTATCAAGGTGCCGATCTTCTGGTGCACGATGCCCAGTATACCCGTGAAGAGTATGAAAAAAATAAAGTTGGCTGGGGGCATACCCCCATTGAAGACGCTATTGCTTCTGCCCGCAGGGCAGGGGTGAAGCGGTTGGCTCTTTTTCATCATGACCCGGAACGCAGTGATGATCAGCTTGATGCCATGGGGGAAAAGTATTGCAGCACCGAGTCGGGTGACCCCATGCAGCTGTTCTTTGTTCGTGAGGGCCAGGAAATTATTCTCGGGACCGAGCAAGTAAATCCTGAATAAAATCCCCCCATTTAACCTCCGGTGGAGAAATGCAGATGAATCCGGAAACTCTTGACTGTACAGGCCTGCCCTGTCCCAAACCTGTCCTTCGGGCCAAAGACGCCCTGGCCGCTGGATCTTCGCTGATCAAGGTCCTGGTCGATAATGAGGCCTCCCAAAATAACGTTGCCCGATTTGCCCGCAGTCAGGGACATGAAGCACGTTTGAATAGAGAAGGAGACAGTCTTTTTGCTGTCACCATTGTCGCCAGTGGTGAACCCAGCAAGGGCGCCTTTGATCCTGCTGACTACCAATGCAGCTTGCCTGAGCGCACGAAAATGATCTACGTGATTTCCTCAGATTCCATGGGGCGCGGTTCTGATCAGCTGGGCTGGGCACTGTTGCAGACCTATGTTCAGACCATTAAAGATGTGGAGCCTTTGCCAAGCAAGGTTGTGCTCTATAATGGTGGAGTCAAACTGGTGACAACCGAGTCTGGTGCCCTTGATGCTCTGCGAGAACTGCAGGGGAAGGGGGTCGAGATTCTCGCCTGCGGTACCTGCCTTGACTTTTTTGAGCTTAAATCAGCGCTTCAGGTTGGGCAAATTTCCAACATGCATGAAATTATGAGTGCCATGGCCGAGGCGGATAAGATCGTCAGCCCGCTCTAAATAGTGTTAGGCCAGAAATGAGGATTTTGGTTCAAGTTCAGGTCAGCGCAGACTCTGAAAAGACCGTTTCAGGATGGGCACTCAATAGTCGGCCTGGAGAATTCTCATTGTGTTTTAAAAAAGAAAGACAAAAGCTGGAAGTTGCGCTAGAGCAACTTCCAGTGTCCTTTTGCCAGACTATTTGATCAAGGTGAGAATTCAGACTCACTTTCATACCTACTCTATTCTTTTGTCTTTTCCCTATCTCTTCAATTAGGACTTCTGCACCTATGAATGTTTCGAATCAGCACTGTGTACGTCGCTTTCTTCCTTTCTTATGCGTCAGTGTTTTTTTGCTGCTCGGCTTAACCGGCGGGTGCCTTGCTAAAAAGGCCCCGCCGGAAGTCTTTGATGCTGACCGAAACGAACTTATTGCCCTTATCTTAAGTCAGCAGCTGCCAGCCCAACACTTCAGTCATGAACCCCTTGATGACAGTCTCTCGCAAAAGGTCTTTGATCTCTATCTGCGGCAGCTCGATCCGCGCAAAAGATTTCTTCTTTCAAGTGATGTTAAGCAGTTAGGGGCTTTCTCGTCCCATGTTGATGATGAACTCAGCCGTGGCAATGTCGTCCTGCCCGAGGCTGGACGCGAGGTCCTCAATGACCGTGTACGCCTGGTGCAGAGCTTTATCGATCCATTACTCGATCGTGGCTTTGATTATGAGAAAAAAGAGTCTCTGGAGATTGAGCCCAAAAAGCTCGATTACCCAAAAGATAAGGCGGCATTGAAAGAACGCTGGCGTCTGAGCCTTAAGTTGCAGGTCATGGAGTCGTATTTTTCTATTCTGCAAAAAGAGGAGAAAGACGGCAAGAGCAACAAGGTACAGGTTGTTGATCCCGCAAAGCACAAAGGTGTAATCAAAGAGGCTGTAAAAAAAGTTCGCGAGAGCATGCACCGCTCCCTGAGTCGATTGCTGAAGCAATCGCGGCAGGATCACTATGATCGTTATTTTGATGCGGTGACCCGCGCCTATGACCCACACACGGATTATTTGGCCCCCACCTCCAAGGAAGATTTTGATATTCAGATGAGCGGTTCGTTAGAAGGGATCGGAGCCCTGCTGCGTGAAGACGAGGGGCTCATCAAGGTTGTGCGTGTTATTCCTGGCAGTGCAGCGAAGAAACAGGGGCAGTTACAGGCCGAGGATACCATTCTCGCCGTGGCGGAAAAAGATGGAGAGCCGGTTGATATCTCCGAGATGCGTATTCGTGAAGCGGTTGGTTATATTCGCGGGCCCAAGGGGACAGAAGTGCGTCTGTCTGTACAGAAACCTGACGGCTCGCGGCTTGTTATTCCCATCATTCGTGATGTGGTTCGTATCGAGGAAACCTATGTAAAGTCTACGACCTTCAGGCAAGAAGGCAAGAAGTACGGATATGTGCGCATTCCCAGTTTTTATCGGGATTTTGCCGCCCAGTCCAATGGTAAAAAAGCACGCAATGTCACCGAGGATACCCAGACGGAATTACGTAAGCTGGAAAAAGAGGGCATCCGTGGCCTGATTGTCGATTTGCGAAACAACGGTGGGGGGGCATTGACTGACGCGGTCCAGATTTCCGGGCTCTTCTTACCCGGCGGCCCTGTCGTTCAGGTGAAAAACTCCCACGGTTCCATCCGTGTGCTGGAGGATGAAGATCCCGCTGTCCAGTACAAGGGGCCGCTTATTGTCCTGGTGAACCAGTTCAGTGCCTCCGCTTCGGAGATTTTGGCCGCAGCCCTGCAGGATTATGACCGGGCCTTTATCATCGGTGGTGCCCATACCCATGGTAAAGGGACGGTCCAGGCTATGATGGATCTCAATCGCAACCTGCCGCTCTTTCAATTGCAGCGGTACGAGGACCTGGGAGCCTTGAAGTTGACCATCCAGAAATTTTACCGCATCAATGGCGGATCGACTCAGTATAAAGGCGTTGAACCGGACCTTGTTGTTCCTTCCATGTTTGATTATCTGGAAACCGGAGAAAAATACATGGATTACTCCCTGCCCTGGGATCAGGTTGGATCTGTTGATTACGCCCCCTGGCATGGAACCCAGGTCAATACAAATGCTGCCATTCGTCAAGGGGCCGACTGGGTAGAATCAAGTGAAGCCTTTACAAAAATTAAAGAGGAAACGGAAAAGGCGCGGGTGCGCGCCAAAAAAACCATGCTCGTTTTAAGCTGGGAGAGCATGTGGAATCAGCGCCAGGAAATAGAAAAAGCCCGGGAGGAAGCCAAGGCAGCAGGGCTGGTTACGCCGACAGAAAAAGATGGTGAACCCATAAATCCCGAAGAGAAGCTTGAGCATCTCAACAAGACCGATCCCTATGTTCAGCTCGCCTTGTATCTCCTTAATGGTGGGGGGCCAATGGCCTTCGCAGGTGCTCCGAATCAATAAATTTTTATCTTGAAACAAATCAGTAATCATGATAGAGCATTCGATGCATGAATCCTCATTCATTTTTAATGCGTGGGAGATGTTTGATATACTGAAAGAATTATGCTTTTCGCCCTGCACAATCTTCAGCAAAAATACAGGGGCGGCTAAAAAATAGAAACTATGGAACTCAAAGAAGCGCTGACCACAAAGAAGAAGGAAATTCTTGATCTTTGGATAGAGCGGACGCTGGATAGCTACACTTCACCGGGTTTCTTCAAGAAGGCCACCGACCCCTTTGCCAATCCTGTTGGCAGTAATATCTCCATGGGATTGACCTCACTCTACGAGGCTCTTGCCAGTGGTGAGGGCGGGGAGGCTTATACAAAATCACTTGATCAGGTTGTTCGAATCAGAGCGGTGCAGGATTTTACGCCCGGACAGGCTGTGGCACCGTTTCTGGAACTCAAATGGGTTATTAAGCAGGTATTCTCTGCAGATAAGAAGACCCAACCTCTGCTTGGAGCACTCGATCAGCTCGACTGTGAGATTGACCGTATTGCCCTGGCCGCTTTTGATGTGTACAACCAATGCCGGGAGCAGTTGTACCGCAACCGGGTTGATGAGCTGAAAAGTGGTCGTTCGATATTAACGGATTCGGCTTGTCCGTCTGCTCTTGCCAGAGAGGAGCAGGAAAAGGCCCAGTAGAGTACCGGGAATTGAGCGTGTGTGACCGTCGGATAGCTTCCAGGACGTCCCTGAAGTGATTCCGGCTTTTTATCGTAACTTTTGGAAAGTTATTGTTTAACTCGAATGCGAAGGAGTGATCGATGAAGTACGCCTTCCCTTTGGCGGCAGTTATTGCCCTGGTGTTGATTGCGCTGATCGCGGTGCAGATACCGGGAATGCAATACCTCTTTGGTGTTGTAGTTCCGTATCTCGCTATGGCGCTGTTCTTAGGCGGTTTTTGTTATAGGGTCATCCATTGGGCCAAATCGCCGGTACCATTTAGAATCCCAACCACGTGCGGTCAGGGCTATACTATGCCCTGGATCAAGTACGACAAACTCGAGGCACCGGTCAACACCGGACAGGTTGTTGCCCGTATGTTTCTCGAGATCTTTCTGTTCCGTTCGCTGTGGCGCAATACCAAAGCCACTGTTTATTCGGGACCGAAACTGACCTATGAGTCAAGCAAGTGGTTGTGGCTGTTTGGTATCCTTTTCCACTACAGTTTCCTGGTGATCATCATTCGCCACATGCGCCTCTTCCTTGACCCGATTCCTGGAATTGTCTCTTTTATTGAAACTGGCGACTCGCTGCTCCAGATTGGTGCTCCGGTAATGTACACCACCGATGTAACCATCATCCTGGCGATCCTCTTTCTTTTTGCCCGCCGGGTATTCAACCCCCAGGTTCGGTACATCTCTCTGGTCAACGACTACTTTCCCCTGTTTCTGATTTTCGGCATCTGCACCACCGGTATCCTGATGCGCTTTTTCATCCGTACCGATGTCGATATCAACGCCATCAAGCAACTCGCCGTCGGCTTGGTCACCTTTTCCCCGACCATCGTCGCTGATATCAGCTCACTGTTCTACGTTCATCTTTTCTTAGTGTGCACGCTGCTTGCGTACTTTCCATTCAGCAAGCTTATGCATATGGGTGGCGTCTTCCTCAGCCCGACCAGAAACCTGGCAAACAATTCTCGAATGGTTCGCCACATCAATCCCTGGAACCCGGAGATCAAACCGCATTCCTATGCCGGTTATGAGGACGAGTTCCGTGAGGACATGGTCGAGCAGGGCATACCCGTAGAGAAAGAGTTGCCTGCGCAAGGCGAATGAATAACGCTGGATAACCTCAGAGTATAAGGATAGAGCAATGGCAGTAGTAAAGGTAGATGTGTTGGCACAGAGCGTTGCCGAGGGACCTTCGCTGATGACAGGCTCCATTCCAACCAAAAATTGGATGGATGTCCCTGCCGTATTCAAGCCGGGTAATTACGCCTACACCACAAAACCTGAAATACAAAAGTATCTTGACAGTCAGAAAGGCGTCAGCTTTCCCAATGCCCGCGAGTGGAACCCCGAAGACGACGACTGGAAACTTCCCGAGAACTGGAAAGAAATTATTATCCAGGGAATTGCCGATCGTTTGGATCGTTTTCGTTCCTTGAAAATTTTCATGGATTGCTGTGTTCGCTGCGGGGCATGCGCGGATAAGTGCCACTTTTTTCTGGGCACCGGTGATCCCAAGAATATGCCGGTCCTGCGCGCGGAGTTGCTGCGTTCAGTGTATCGTCAGAATTTCACCCGCGCCGGTAAAATCCTCGGTAAGATGATCGGCGGCCGCGAGATGACCGTTGGCGTGCTCAAAGAGTGGTTCATGTACGCCTACCAGTGTACAGAGTGTCGCCGCTGTTCGGTTTTCTGTCCCTACGGCATTGATACCGCAGAGATCACCATGATGCTGCGCGAGCTGCTGCATCTGGTGGGCATCGGCATCAACTGGTGTATGGAGCCGGTCGCGAACTCAAACCGCACCGGTAACCACATGGGACTCACTCCGCAGGCCTTCAAAGGCAATGTCGAGTTCCTCTGTGAAGACATCGAGAACCTGACCGGTGTCAAGGTCAACCCGACCTTTAACCGCAAAGGTGCAGAGGTCCTGTTCATCACTCCTTCAGCCGACGTTTTCGCCGAGCCTGGTATCTTTACCTGTATGGGCTACCTCCTCCTGTTCGAGGCAATCGGGCTTGACTACACCTGGTCGACCTACGCCTCCGAGGGTGGTAACTTCGGTCTCTTCACCTCCAACGAGATGATGAAGAAACTCAACGGTAAGATGTACGCAGAGGCCGAGCGTCTTGGCGTCCGCTGGATTCTCGGTGGTGAGTGTGGTCACATGTGGCGTGTACTCCATCAGTACATGGATACCATGAACGGGCCGGCCAACTTCCTTGAAGTTCCGCGTTCACCGATTACCGGTACCGTCTTTGACAACGCCGCCTCCACGAAAATGATCCATATATCCGAGTTCACCGCCGACCTGATTAAAAATGGTAAACTCAATCTGGATAAGAGCCGCAACGCCCACGTCAAGGCGACCTTCCATGACTCCTGTAACCCGGCTCGTGCCATGGGGCTGTTGGAAGAGCCGCGTTATGTCCTGGATCATGTCGTGGACAACTGGGTTGAGATGCCGGAGAACACCATCCGCGAGAAAACCTTCTGCTGCGGTTCTGGTACGGCTCTGAACACCGACGAGATTATGGAACTCCGTATGCGTTCCGGTCTGCCCCGGGCCAATGCAGTGAAATACGTCCAGGAGAAACATGACGTAAACACACTGGCCTGTGTCTGCGCCATTGACAGAGCTACTCTGACGACCCTCATGAATTACTGGGTACCCCAGGTTGAGGTCGCCGGTCTGAGTGAGCTTGTCGGCAACGCTTTGGTGATTGAGGGTGAACAACGACAAGACCTGACCGAAGGGCTCAGGACCATGGTTTAATAGACCGGCTGGAATGGAGGAAGAGCTATGTACGATAGCGGTAAAATAATCACAGGACTGATCATTTTCGTCCTGCTTGTAACAATACCCGTCTGGTACAACCGTGGCACCGCGAGCAACGTACCGGAACCCGAGCTGCCTAAGGATGTGAAGACCTGTGTGCTGCCCAAGGCTGAGATCACTGCAAAACATATGCAGCTGCTCAACCAGTGGCGCGATGAGGTCATTCGTACGGGAGACCGGAGCACCTTAGAGATTGAAGGAAAACAATATCCAAAAAGCTTAATGCTCGCCTGCATGAAGTGTCACACCAGCAAAGTGAAATTTTGCGACAAGTGTCACGACTATGCCTCGGTTAAACCATACTGCTGGGATTGCCACCTGGCTCCTGTTGAGTGAACGGCTAAGGAGGAGATAGACAGATGGACAAGAATAGACGAAATTTCCTCAAGGTAGCCGGTATTTCCACACTGGCAGGCCTTGGAGGAACTGCAGTTGTTGATCGCCTGGTTGCAGGGGTCAATGTTGCACATGCTTCCACAGAGGGTGGACATGGAGCAGAACAAGGCGGACATGAGGCCGCACCTGCTGCTCATGGTCACGCCGCTGCTGCCGATCCGAACGCTAACCGTTACGGATTGGTCATTGATGTAAAAAAATTCTATGAAGATCCAAGCCTTGGCGAAAAATGCGTTCAGGCCTGTATCAAAACCCATAATATTCCCGAGTTCGACGAAAAGAAAGACGAGATCAAGTGGATTTGGATGACCAACTATGAGAACGCCTTTCCCGAGAACCCGAACAAATACCGTGATGAGGAGACCGAGTCCAATCAGTTACCCATCATGTGTAACCACTGCGACAACCCACCCTGTGTCCGTGCCTGTCCGACCAAGGCTACCTTCCGCAACGAAGACGGTCTGGTCTTGATGGATTACCATCGCTGTATTGGTTGTCGTTTCTGCATGGCCGCCTGCCCCTACGGCAGCCGCTCTTTTAACTGGCGTGACCCTCGTCCGTTTGTCAAAGAGCTTAATCGCGACTTCCCCACCCGTATGCGCGGTGTTGTCGAGAAATGTACGTTCTGTGCAGAGCTTGTTGAGAAAGGTCAGTTGCCCGCCTGTGTTGAAGCCTGTGGCGAGAGCAAGGCAATGGTCTTTGGCAATCTGAACGATCCCAACTCCGAGATTCGGAAGGTCCTGAAGGAGAACCATACCATTCAGCGTAATCCTTCTCTCGGTACCTTACCTTCTGTCTTCTACATCGTGTGAGGCCGGCATGTTTGAAAAAGCATTAAAAGGAAACAAATACTACTGGATGTGGCTGGCCTTCCTCGGGTTCTTTATCGCGGTGGCCTGTGTCTGCTATCTGCGGCAGTACTTTTATGGTCTTGGGTTGACCGGCATGAGCCGCGACGTCTCCTGGGGTCTGTATATTTCTCAGTTTACCTTCCTGGTCGGTGTTGCGGCGGGAGGTGTGATGCTGGTGCTGCCCTACTATATTCATAACTTCAAAGCCTTTGGTAAGATCACCATCCTGGGTGAATTCCTTGCCATCTCCGCGCTGTTGATGTGCTTGATGTTCATCATGGCCGACCTTGGTCAGCCGCTGCGTGGTCTGAATGTTTTGTTTCACCCCACACCCCATTCCATGCTTTTCTGGGATATGTGTGTACTCTGGGGCTACCTGCTGCTGAACATCATCTGTGGTTGGGTCATCCTCACTGCGGAGCGCAAACAGGTTGCACCGCCAAAATGGATTTATTTCTTTGTCTATATTTCCATTCCCTTTGCATTCTCCATCCATACCGTAACCGCTATGTTGTACTGCGGTCTGCCGGGACGTCACTTCTGGCTCTCTGCAATCATCGCTCCGCGCTTCCTGGCATCTGCTTTTGCTGCCGGTCCCGCACTGATCGTTGTTATGGCGATGATCCTCAAGCGTGTTGCCAATTTTGATGCTGGCAAAGAGGCGATCCAGAAGATGGTGACCATCATCATCTATGCCGCCATTGCCAATATGTTCTTTGTTGGCCTTGAGTTCTTTGTTGGCTTTTACTCCAACATTCCCGGCCATATGCATACCCTGCAGTACCTGTTCTTCGGCCTTGAGCATCACGGCCACGTGTACAATAACCTTGTCCCCTTCATGTGGGCCTTTATCCTTCTCTTCTTCGTGGGGATGGCGCTTATCTGCTACCCCAAAACCAGAAAAGAGAGCGACTTCTGGCTGGCTATGGGCTGCCTGGCCATCTTTGTCTCCTTCTGGCTGGACAAAGGTATTGGATTCGTACTGGGTGGTTTTGTTCCCACCCCGGTTGACGAGATCGTTGAGTACTATCCGACCTTAAACGAGCTCTTCATCACCATCGGTATCTGGGCTACAGGATTTTTTATCCTGACCGTCCTCTACAAGATTGCCATCAGTGTGGAGCACGAAGTCGAAGCATAATCCTCTTCGCCTTCACCTGCTTTGGGACCCCCGAGTTGTTATAATAACAGCTCGGGGTTTTTTTTGAAGTTTGCTTGAAGCTTTGAAAGGCGACTTGATTGTTGGGGTTCCTTCGTCACCACCAACCTACAGCCTTTCCGTGTGTGGTAGGTTGGCGGTGAGGTACGAACCCCAGCATGAGTCGATTCTTTTAATGTATTGTCTCTATCCCTCCTCATATTTCATTGAGGTCAAATAGGTATTTTCTAGTAGGTCAATCCCAGGTACCACTGCCAACCCATGAGAATTTGGTCCTGAAACAAAACCCAGCTCATGGCAGCCAGAGCGATAAAGGGACCAAAGGGGATACGGGTCTTGCCTCCTTTCCCCTGCTTGGCCATAGCGGCTAGCCCGATGATCGAGCCCAAGAGGGAGCTGGCAAAGACTACGTACAACAGACTCTGCTGGCCGAGGAAGGCGCCAATCATAGCCAGCAGTTTAATGTCACCCCCTCCCATACCGTCTCGTTTGGTCAGTGCATAATAACTGAAGGCAACCAGGTAGAGTATCCCACCGCCGATCAATAACCCCAGCCCAGATTGTTGCCAGGTCACAAAACTGACAAAAAATGAGGACAGAAAACCTATTCCCATACCCGGAAGGCTGATGCTGTCGGGAATTATTTGGTGATGGATGTCGATAAATATGATAACCAGCAGGGCAGCAAAAAAGACAAACTGAACACAAAAATCGACGCTTAATCCAAAACGCTGAAAAAGCAGCAACGAAAACACCCCCATGGCAGCCTCGACAAGTGGGTACTGCCAGGAGATGGTTGTTTTGCAGCTTCGGCACTGTCCTTTCAGCACAAGGTAGCTTACAATAGGGATATTCTCCCACCAGCTGAGCGGGTGCTGACACACTGGGCAATGTGAGCCGGGAAAGACGATGGATGCGTCGTCTTTAGGTAACCGGAGAATGACCACATTGAGAAAGGAGCCCACTACGGCACCCAGGAGAATGGCGAAAACGGTTAAGATTGGGTTCATGTCTTGTAAATCTCTGTTGATATAGTCAATTTTAAACACCACATTTATTCTTTGTAGCGTTTTCCATGCCTCAGTTCCAGGAAAAATCCATTGTTGTCACCAGTGAGCGCCTCTCGGAATCCTATTTCCGACTGGTCCTTGAATCTCCGCGCATAGCAGCGCAGGCACAGCCCGGACAGTTTGTCATGGCAGCCTGTGGCTCCACCCTTGATCCGCTCCTGCGCCGTCCTTTTTCCATCCACCGTTGTCTCGGTGACGGGACCCTTCATCTGCTGATCAAGATTGTCGGCAAGGGAACCAAATTGCTGGCCGACCTCGAGCCAGGAGAAAGCTGTGATCTGCTCGGTCCACTTGGGAAAGGCTTTACCCTGGACCCCGATAAAGTCAGTGGTCTGGTCGGAGGCGGTGTTGGCATTGCGCCACTCCTTTTTTTGGTGGAGCAAACCAATGCTCGGTATCCTCAACACCAAGCCCTGCATGTCTTTCTTGGTGGACAGACAGGAGATGATATCCGTCAACTCGGTCAGGAATTTGAACAGATAGGGGCAAGCGTCAGCCTGGCCACCGATGATGGTTCTTTGGGAATGCAAGGATTGGTCACCCAACCCTTTGAAGAGGCCCTTGGTACTTTGCAACAGGTTTTTGTCTGCGGGCCTATGGCCATGATGGCAGCCACTGCCACACTCTGCCAGCAGGCGAATGTTCCCTGCCAGGTTTCTTTGGAATCGCACATGGCCTGCGGACTCGGTGCCTGTCTTGGCTGTACGGTCCACGGGGCTGACGGCAACTATCGTCACGTCTGTAAACATGGACCGGTGTTGCCGGCGGAGGAGATCGCATGGATTCGTTAAAAGTTGCCCCTGATCTTCGTGTCAGCATTGGTGATCTGAGCTTCGCCAATCCTGTGATGACGGCCTCCGGAACCTTTGGTTATGCTAAAGAATTCAATGATTTTGTTCAGCTTGATCGATTGGGCGCGGTTGCGGTTAAAGGTATTTCCTTAGAGCCACGGGCTGGAAATCCGCCTCCACGTGTTGTCGAAACTCCTGCCGGTATGCTCAATGCCATTGGCCTGGAGAACGTGGGCGTTGCTCGATTTATCAGTGATAAGATGCCCTTTTTACGTGGCTGCAAATGCCGGGTCATCGTTAATATATTAGGGGACTCCATTGAAGAGTACGCGCGCCTGTCTGAGAAACTCACAGGTGTTGCAGGTATAGACGGACTGGAAGTCAATATCTCCTGTCCCAATGTAAAAAAAGGTGGGGTCGCCTTTGGTACGGTCCCTGAGATGGCGCAGGCGGTGACCAAGTCGGTGAAGGGCGCCACTGACCTGCCGGTTATTGTCAAACTCTCCCCCAATGTCAGTGATATTGTCGCCATGGCTCAGGCTGTGGCTGATGGGGGAGCTGACGCACTTTCCTTAATCAATACCCTTATTGGTATGGCCATCGATACCAAGACGCGCACGCCTAAGCTGGCCAATATCATTGGCGGCCTCTCTGGGCCTGCGGTTAAGCCTGTTGCCCTGCGCATGGTCTGGCAGGTAGCAAGCAATGTCTCTATCCCCGTTATTGGTATTGGTGGCATTGGTACGGCAGAAGATGCCGTTGAATTTCTGATTGCCGGTGCCACTGCCATTCAGGTGGGGACGGCCAACTTTTATAATCCCGGTGCCACCGAGGCCATCATTGATGGCATCAGTGACTACCTGGTTGAGCAGGGTCAAGCATCGGTACGGGATATCATCGGCAGTCTCAAGGTGGGGAACTGAACATGGCCCGTGGCATGATTTGTGTCTCCCTGGCCGAGAAAAATGCGGCCTCCTTGCAAAAAGCTGTGGCACCTGTTCTTGAGATGGTGGATCTGATCGAGGTGCGACTGGACTGCATGGAAGAGCCCCAAGTGGCTGATTTTATTGCGGCC
This sequence comes from Desulfobulbus rhabdoformis, assembly GCF_016919065.1. Classification (GTDB taxonomy): domain Bacteria; phylum Desulfobacterota; class Desulfobulbia; order Desulfobulbales; family Desulfobulbaceae; genus Desulfobulbus; species Desulfobulbus rhabdoformis. Next base: position 44,627 of record NZ_JAFFQA010000040.1, read on the forward strand.
ACAGACAAACCCGTTCTGGTGACCAACCGTCCTGCCTGGGAGGGCGGCCAGTGGCAAGGCAGTGAGAGTGAACGTGCAGAACTGCTTGTGGAGGCTCTCGACTGGGGCGCTCGTTATGTGGATATCGAGCTGCTTGCTGCCAAAGAAATTCGGGCGATGATCCTCGCCAAAGCCAAAGCAGTCGGAGGCCAGGTGGTTATCTCTTCCCATGACTTTGCCACAACCCCTGCGTCTTCTGTGCTTGAAGACCGGCTTGAGCAAATGATGGAAAGCGGTGCTGATATAGCGAAAATAGTGGTTACCGCCCATGATGCTGCCCAGTGTTTGCGTATCCTCAGTCTTCAGGAAAAGGCCATGGCCAGGAATTTTCCCTTAAGCGCCTTTGCCATGGGCAGCGCTGGGACCATCAGTCGTCTGGCGACCCTTTATCTTGGGGGCTGCATGAGCTATGCTGCGCTTTCTCCCGAGCAGGCGACCGCTCCCGGTCAACTGAGTGTCCAGGAGTTGCATGCCATGCTTCCTGTCTTTTCTAAGTAGCGTTCTTTTCTCTTTTATAACAACAAATTGATGTGAACAATGATTGACGGTCAGACCAAACTTTTTGGTATCATCGGCAAACCGGTGACCCATTCCATGAGTCCTGCCATGCACAATGGCGCCTTTGCCCACCTTGGCATCAATGGGGTGTATGTACCCATGGAACCGGGTAACCTGGAGCAGGGATTTTACGGATTACAAGCACTGGGGTTCATCGGTGTTTCGGTGACTGTTCCCTTTAAGGTAGAGATCATGGCCTACCTGGATAGAATTGACCCGGTTGCGCAAAAGATAGGTGCCGTTAACACCCTCCACTTTGATCGGAGCCATCCGGAAAAGGTGATCTGTACCGGGTACAATACCGATTGGATGGGATCGAACCAGGCCTTGGCCGATGAAATGACGCTGCAGGGAAGCCGAGTGCTTGTCCTGGGTGCCGGTGGCGCTGCCCGAGCTGTGGGGTTTGGGCTGATTGAAGCTGGAGCGGAGGTGATTATCACAAACCGGACGGTTTCCAAGGGAGAGGATCTGGCCAACCAACTTGGCTGCGCTTTTCTGCCTGTAGAAGAACTGGCCACACTTGAGGCGGATGCGCTTGTCAATACCACCTCGGTGGGCATGCATCCCAATGAGCATGGCATCCCAATCCAGGAAAACCTGCTGGAGAAATTTGCTGTGGTCATGGATATCGTCTATGCCCCCCTGCAGACCCGGTTACTTCGTGAGGCGGCTGCTCGAGGCTGTCGTACCGTTGATGGCCTGAAGATGCTGCAGTACCAGGGAGCTGCTCAGTTTACACTCTGGACAGATGTGCCTGCTCCCAATGCCACCATGCGAGAGGCTCTGCTCGGCGAGTTGCAGGCCCGCTCCCTCTAAACGACACCCCATTTTCAAGATTTCTATGATTACAATCACACCTGTTGAAACGATAGATACTGTTGTCACCGTTCCCGGTTCAAAAAGTTTAACCCAGCGCGCCTTGATTGCTGCGGCTCTTGCTCGGGGAACCTCCAAACTGCTTGGTCCCCTGGCAAGTGAGGACACCAAGTACACCATGGAGGCTCTGCGTGCCATGGGCGTTGCCTGTGATGACTCCGACCCGGAATGTTGGAGAGTGGAAGGAAAGGGAGGGCTGATCTCTGAGCCTGCAAAGGATATCTTCCTGGGCAATAACGGGACGGCCACCCGCTTTTTGACCTCAGTTGCCTCACTTGGCCAGGGGAGCTTTCATATCACCGGTTCCGAGCGTATGGCCGAGCGTCCCATCCTGCCATTGATGCAGGCCCTGCAGGGCTGGAATGTGGATATTGTCAGTGATACGGACAACGGCTGCCCTCCCCTGACCATTCAGGCCAAAGGGATTGCGGGGGGTAAAACCGTTCTGCCCGAGGGCAAATCAAGTCAGTACCTCTCCTCACTGCTTTTAGTGGCACCGTATGCCGCCACTCCGGCTGAGCTTATGGTACAGGGAGACATTTTCTCGAAACCGTATGTGGAGATGACCCTGGCGGTGATGGCAGACTTTGGTATTCGCGTTGAGGCCGCACCGAGCCTGAATTATTTCCGCATACCCCAGGGCAGCTATCAGGGCGGGACCTACCAGATAGAAGGTGACGCCTCCGGCGCTTCCTATTTCTTTGGGGCCGCTGCCGTCACCGGCGGTCGCGTCACCGTGGCCAATGTCCCGGTGCCATCGCTTCAGGGGGACGCCAAGCTCTTGCCTTTCCTGGCCCGCATGGGCTGTAAGATCGAGCAGACCGAGGCTGGCATCACCGTCATCGGTTCCCAGGAGCTTGAAGGCATAGAGGTCGATATGGGCGATATGCCCGACGTGGCGCCCACGCTGGCCGTGGTTGCGGCCTTTGCCGAAGGACCGACCGTGATCAACAATATCGCCCACCTTCGTATTAAAGAGTGCGATCGAGTGTCTGCTGTGGTCACAGAACTCCGCAAGATGGGGGCCGAGGTGGAAGAAGAGCACGACCGTATGATCATCCATGGCAAGGCGGGCGGCAGCAATCTGCACGGTGCCAGCATCGAGACCTACAATGATCATCGCATGGCCATGTGTTTCGCCGTTGCCGGACTCCGTGTTCCAGGCGTAGAGATCACCGGAGAAGACTGCGTGGTTAAATCCTTCCCTGATTTCTGGGAGCGTTTTGGTCGTCTGGCCGGTTAAAAAACAGGTGAAGAGAACGTGGGCACCGTAGAGGGCGGCGTCCAAAATCGTAAAAAAGGGGGAAAGACTATGATCAGCAGGAAGATGAGTGCCGGAGTTGCTGCCGGTTGTTTGCTCTTGTCTGCGTCGCTGGCAAACACGGGGTGGAGCGCTACCTCAGGATCGCATTACAATTACGGGGTCGAGGGTGTTTTGGGGGCAACGGCACCGCCTCCGGGGTGGCATTACCGCATGTATAATCTCTGGTATAACCCGGATACCTTGAACGACAACAACGGCAAAAAAATTCATAATGGCTTTGATCTAGTACCATGTAACAATCATAAATTCGGATAAAGTCTTTTTAGCTTAACCCTGGCGTCCTGTGTTGTGAATTGCCAGTCAATTTTTTTGGTGCTGTTGTTACGGTCACATTCCCATGCCGCAATTT
>NZ_JAFFQA010000041.1 GCF_016919065.1 Desulfobulbus rhabdoformis
TGCAATCCACGACCACACCACGTGGTGATCATTTTTCTTACTTTGACTGGTAGAGACTTTCTCGTTACTGGTAATGCTTCATGAGAATTTAAGCGGATTTTCGGGGCGGCGGGAATGCGAATCTACAGCATTTATGGCAACAAATTTTACGCAGCGCAGTTGCGGCTCTTTTGTTCAGCGCGTTGCCGGAACCTTTTTTATTTTTTAGCCTACTGGCTCAAGAAGATGAGAATAAATCTCATTTTAACTTTCTTCTGGGTAGACCATTCCTCTGGAATTGGGCTACTAAAGGAGGTCCGGGCCCGAGCATTGATGGGAGGATTAGCCTGGATTTACCAGAATGGATAATTACACGTAAAAAATGCTTGGCTCGTATACGGACATGGAGGTTTCATCTCACAGACAGCAGGCCAATATAAGAACCAGCACGCGTGCGCTCAAGGCACAAAAGAGTGAAAGCACAACGATCAACATGCCCATACGCAGACCAAAAAGCCCAACATAGCTGGGAACCATGGAGCGCAGATAAATAATTGGGGCCATGACTAAACCGCCTATCATGAGGGCAACAACGGCCTGCTCGCCCGTGATCTGCTGATGACTCAGCAGTGCTGCCATGGATGAAATTCCGGCCAGAGGACTGACTGCATAAACTCCCAAAGGACCAAGAACAATACTTGGCAGCCCCATACGGTTTGCCAGAGGTCCAATCAATGATTCAGTCCACTGAAAAAGACCTAACTCAAGTCCCAGAAAAACAAGAAACATCATCCCTAGGCTGTAGGCCATTATTCGCAGAAAAACTCGACTTTGCTTTCCCACAGCCTCTTTTACAATCTGCAAAAAGGTTGCTGGATTTTTTTCACCTCCCCTCTTCTCCGCTTTTGCTTCAGCCGACTTAGATCTGTTGTCACCTCTATGGTTCTCAATTCTTCCCTGTAACAGCATCCTTCCGGCAGCCACCACTAAAAAGAGTTTTATGCCACCAGCAAGGCAAAACGTGGCAAGATAAACGCTCCCCACTAAGGGGCCAAGCAAGGGGAAAATAACGGGAAAATGATAGGTAAGCAGTTCTTTCAGGTAGGCGGGTGTGGAGTTGAGTAGAGAGGAAAGAACCAATTCTTTATCGTTGATCCGCTTGTCTTGGCGATAGCTGACCAGCATGGTGTTGGCGGCAAGCACTGACCCCATTGCTGCGATAAGCGTTGTGGTACTGAACTGTGGCAGCCTGGACAAACGAGTGATTGGAGCACCAAGGGGTTCAAGTTTCGCCAAAAATCCATAACGCATCAGTAGCTCTGTCAGGATCAGGGCAAGAAAGGAAAAGGGGAGGAACTGTGTGGCCTGATGACCAACCTGGTAGGCGACCTTGCCTATCAAAGAAAAAATATCCATGAAGAAAGTCCCCCGCCATTGGACGCAGTGCGGCCTTACAAAATAAACGTTACAAACTGAAGAAGAAAAAATACTGCAGCCATCAAGGCCACTCCTTTGGCCAGGTGAATGAAAGACTGACGGTGTAGCAGGTAACCGCCAAATCCAAGGGGGAGCAGATATATTGAAGTTCCACCGAAAAATGCCAGAAAAAAAATTGCCGATGCGAGAGGCCCCACGCCCTGTCCCCAAACCCAGGTGAGGGCCAGAAGAAAGGGTGGGCAGAGAGAAAATCCGGTTAATAACCCCATCAGAAAGGGGGAACCTTGCCATCGTGCACCTCTTTTATATGGGCAGCAATGAAAACGCTCCCAAACCCCAAGCCCATGGGCGAACAAAAAAAGAGCCAGCAGCAAATCCATCCAGGGTGAAAGCACTCCACTGATCGCAGCAAGCGGGCGACCGCTTATCCCTGCAAGCAGGCCAACCAGCAAGTACGCCAAAAGACGCCCTCCCAAGAGCCTGCCCAGCAGAGGCCAGGCAAATTGCTTTTTGGCATGCAGGGGAACACTGGAAATCAGGGCAGGTAAAACAGCAGGTGCACAACTCAGGAAGCAGGCAGGTCCGTTGACCAGACCGAGTACAAGACCGGTGCCGCCTATTTCGCCCCCGGTCATTGCTCAGTCTTTCCCCAGAGCAATACGGGCAGCCCCGATAGCCCCATTGAGTTGCGGATGGAGCGGTAGATGAATATCCGTCATCAGTTCGTCCTCCAGTGCCTGGACAATGCCGGGATTAAGACCACCGCCACCAGTGAGCAGGATTTCCGATTCAAACCGGGCCTTGCGAGCCATGCCACCAATACGTTTGGCCAGGGATTCGTGGATTCCAGCCACAATATCCCGGCGTGGTGTTTTTCGTGCAACCAGTGAGATCACCTCGGATTCCGCAAAAACCACGCAGGTCGAGTTGATTGCTGCCGGTGCGGTGGATTCAAGTGAAAGCGGCCCGAGTTCGCTGACCTCAAGTTCCAGGACTCGCGCCAGTGATTCCAAAAACCGCCCGGTTCCAGCGGCGCATTTATCATTCATCACAAAATTTTCGGTTTCGCCGTCGTCACCGAGCACAATCACCTTGCTGTCCTGGCCGCCTATGTCGATCACTGTACGAATCTGCGTTCCGTCCGGAGCGGTCATGCGTGCCCCTGCGGCGTGCGCCCTGATTTCGGTGATGGTATCCTCGGCCACATCAATGATCCTGCGACTGTAACCGGTCGCCATGATCGCTCCAATCCTGGAGGTGGGATGCCCAATCCTTTCCATGATCGAATCCAGCATCGTCCGTGCATGACCGGCAGCATCTATACCTGTGGGACGGTGCTGGTGTCCGGCTAAATCCCCCTCCTCATTCAAAACCGCCACCTTGACGTAGGTGGAACCGGCATCAATGCCCGCGAAGTAGTTCATTGGTTTTTCTCCTTTCGTAAATGTAGAACCTCGATAAATGCCTCAATTCTGGTGCGAAGTTGCTCCACGTCTTCCGGGCTGTAATCGGTCTCAATACGGACCAGGGGGACATCGCATTCCTTAAGCGCACGCTCCACCCGAGTTACCTCAAAGTCATAGACCACACAGCCTTTGAGAACGTGGTAGATCACGCCATCCACCTTGTGGGTTTTAATCATGCGTTTCAAGGTAACCAACCGGTCTTCGTTGGGAGCAAAACTTGGGCAGATACAGGGCATGAGGTAGCGGGCCGCCAGGGCGATCATCTGTGAACGCAAGTCCCGCTCGGGATGCCCGACCGGATCATACAACATCCGCTCACCTACACAGGATTCATCAATCACCACCACCCCGCCCATTTCCTCTATAAGGTTGGGCAGTTTGAAATTGGGGAAGATGACCGGGCTTCCGGCAATAAGCAGGCGAGGTGTTTTTTCAGCACAGACTGAGCCTGCCGTTCTGGTTTCCAGCTCATCATTAAGCACTCGCAACGCCTCGGTCCATGCGCCCACCTCCATAAAGGAATAGGCTCCGGCAACGATCATTGCCTGCCGCCCCCAAAGAAGAGCGCTTTCCCGGGCTCGCAGTAGCTGTAATCTCCGCACCTGTTCCTGGGCCGCGGTCTGCTGGCAGATGGCCTGCTCCAGGCCTTTTGGCGTTATCTTCGTACGTTTACCGGTCACTGACTTCATGTACACTTCCAGGCGATCTTTGAGCGCCATCACTTGCTGGAGCCAGGCCTGTTGAGAAATTTCCGACTCTTTAAGATGCGGTACCTCCAGCATCCACACCTCCTGAAAGCGTGACACTTCCTCGGCAAACTTACGTTTTGCATCGCAGGTGGTCGGGATGATGACCACATCACAGAGGTCATAGACAGCAAGGCCCTGCTGGGCCGTTAGACCAAGGGACGACTTGGCCAAGGGGCAGCCATCCCGCGGCACAAATTCTTCACCGGCCGCACAGGGGCTGGTACATCCACCACAAAGACGTATGGGGATGGCTCCGGCCGCGTAAATCAGCTCTTCAGGAACCAGGATGCAGTAGATACCAATAACCGGTTTGCTCTGACCATCTTTAAAGAGAAGCGGTTCGGGGTCATTGGCAACAAAGACATGCTCCAACGCATCGATGAAGGGCGCGAGCGCCTGAGGGGCATTGGACAACTCCTGCATTGCTGCCAGCTGGCGTCCCGCTTCCCTGCTGATTTGCCTGAGCTGACGACTGGACGCCTTGGACTGTAGGGGTTTATTCATGCTTGGTCTCCGCATTCATTATGGCAGGGTGGCGAAAAAAACCTTTCGAGGTTGATCGATAGACAGTCCTTCCCAGAAAATCTGCGCGCAGGGCATCATCTTCCGGGCAATGCTCAATACATTTGAGGCAGAGGATGCAGTCGGAAAAGGTCACGTCCACCCGCCCCCGGGAAAGAAAGACCTCGTCGATTTCCAAGGGACAGACATTGGCACAGACCTGGCAGTGGGTGCAGGTGGCATCATCTTTCTTGAGTTTGAACAGGCTCCATTTGCGATACCAGGACATCAACAAACCAAGCGGACAGTAGGGGCACCAAAAACGGCGTTTGACAAAGGCGCCGATAATCACCGTCACGGAAAAAAGTAACCCCAAAGACGACATCACCATGCGGGTGGTCGACTCAAAATCCACCAGAATCCGATCACGGGAAAAGGTGATCAGGGGCAGGATATATTTTCCCGGACAGAGCTGACAAAAGGGAATGTTCAGATCAAGGGCCACGGGAGCAAACAATACCGGAAATGCGACCCACAGTGGAATAAGCAGGGCAATCCCAAGAAATATCCACTTCACCCACGAGAGTCGTCCGCGCCATTTGGCACTGAAACGAGCATAGCCAAGGCCAACAGCCTGCCGCAGCCGGTCAAGCAGGTCCTGAAAAAATCCTAGGGGACAGAGCCAACCGCACCAGGCTCGGCCAAGCAGGAGGACAAGCAGACTGAACCAGAAAAATCGATTCAAAAAGAGCAACATATCCGGCCAGGTGAAGGTGCCCAGGCTCAGCTGCAGGGGGAGAAAAAAACAGGTTCCGGCCCTGGTCGGCACAAAGCAGCAGGAGAAGGTCGGCAAAATAGAGCCCAGATGCAGGCCCGCACAGGCCCCAAAGAGCAGGAGAACAAATGACAGGCTCAGGATCAGCCAACGAAGTTTTCCGATACGCACAACCTTAATCCTCCTTCACCCGGCACTGATCAAAACGGATCAGTACATCCTGACGCTGGCGATGATGACGATAGATATTCCCTCCCACCAGCAGACAGATACCCAACAAACCGGCGATTACCCAGAACCCGTAGCCCCACAGATGGCTGGTCCATTCCGGCCGGTTCCGAAAAATAATCACAGGCAGGGTTGCAACATGGAGGATATGGTTGGGCGCATCCTGGACCTGGACCACATAGAGCAGTTTATCATAGTGCCGCTGCCGGGAACGGTCATCAAAGGGGGTCACGGCAAAACGACCCGCAGCATCGCTACGATAGATTCGATGCCACTTGCTGCTCTCGGCAAAGACTTCAACCGTGGCATCGGGCAGGGGCTTGCCCATGTACCGGACTTCCATGTCATAACTCTCATGGGGCCGCTGATGCCCTCCCCCCATGCGCCGCCGTGCAGGCGAAAGGGCGGATCCGATCTCCAGGGGGATTGCGTCATCATTGAAAAAAAAGGCAGGAAACGAGCCGGGTCGTCCCCCACTCTTGCGATGACCAACTAAGGTTTTAGGATACAGGTGGACCTCCTGATCGGCGCCATCATCTGTTCTTGTATGGGTCACAAAATGGCCACCGACGAGATACCGCCCATTGAGCATTTGATTTTCCGGCAAAACCACTTCTTCCATCTTTGGAGCCACCTGAGTCGTTCTGGTGTGGCCGTCCGGGTCTTTGACCAGGAGAGTGCCGGCTGGCAATGGTGAGCCGTCTCTGGTGAATTTTGCAAACAACCTGCCTTTGCTGCCACGCACCAGGCCAAGATGCTTTGGTTGTTCATGGATATCTTTTCTTTGATCGCGCTCCGTTCTGATCTGACGCCAGTTCAGATCATCCTGGTCAAAGCGGAAGACGTACAGCTCTTCATTTTCCAAAACCCAGGACCAGATCGGAACCGATTGCTCCGTCGATTGTTCCGCCAGGAGCTGGGTGGAGCAAACAAGCAACAGGACCTGGACGAGCAGGACGAAACGAGTCAACAACCCCATACCTCTCTCCTCTGCCCTGCTCAGCGAATTTCAAAATTTAAGGTGGCGGTGTAGGAATACTCGTCCGCCTCCTCGGAATTTTTGTAGGGTGCCCGGTGGTTGACCTTGATCACCCAGATCCCCGGCGCCAGAATACGGATGGCCCCCTCGCCTTCCCTGTTGGTGCGGCAGGTATAGGGCCAGGCATTGTGGGGGCTAAACCCTGCATAGGTGGCCTTGATTTCCTCGGCCAGCGGTTGGCCCTGATAGAGGAGCCTGAAACGAAAAGAGTCGCCAACCCGCAGATCGGCAGGATTACTCAACGGCACCAGCTCCAGAGACGTTCCCACCGGTTGAGACAGACTGGTACTGTCCCCTCCTGTCCCCACATTAATAATGGCCTTGCCATACATGCCCAGATACCGGGAAGAGAGCACATTGGTCAGTCCTGTTTTGGGCTGGGAAAGATATCCCTTGTCAGTCTTGGTTGAAAACCGCTCTTTTATGGCAACCGTAGCCAGATAGGTGCCAGCGCTGTAGCGCTGGTGAGCTTGATATTTGAACCCATCAACCAGCGTGAGCTCGCTTGATTTTCCGGCAGGATCGATTAGCTGGAGAGTCTCCAACAGCTCAGGCCGTGTGAGGATGTCGCCAACCGGGCTGTAGAAATGATGCCCCCACCCCACGGAAAACATCGGTATACTCTTTACCCTGGGGCGGTGGTCATCGACATTGAGCCAGAGATAATGGGCCTGGGCAAAGGAAACTGCACAAACCAGGAGGAATACTGTTATGGTGCAACTCAATTTCACAAATTTGTTCATGGGAACATTCCTTTCATTCTTTTGATAAAAAAACTGGGTACGCGACATCAGCTGCCGGTGCGCGCAAGCTTCCATTTAGGCTGCCATTTTTCCACGTCATCGGCTGTGATGACCTCGACCTTGGAGCCCTGGAACTCCTCGCTGACCTCACCGATGTTTTCCTCCATATCCCCCTCGATCAGCAGGGCTGCCTCCTGCACCGCTATAAAGATATCTTCAGCAGGAGTCCATAGTCCACGACTCTGGGCCTCCATAAGGCGTCTGGTCATCTCCTCCAGGCCGTAGGGGTTTTCCCGGCGTAACCATTCCAGTCGCTCTTGATCCTGGATATAGGTCGACACCACGCGATCAAAGACCCAACCAGCCACGGATTCTGTGGTGGCACTCCATTTAAAGAGGGTGTTGACCCGGCTTGCGACCTCGCCTGCGCCCTGATAACCTTCCTGCTGCCGATCCTCTATCCAGTTTTCATTGAGCAGTTTGCTGGTCACCGAGGCCTCAAGGTCTTCGGCAAAGTCCCGCACCGAATGATCGTCATCCGTATTTTTGTCGGCAAAGTAGATACGTGCCCTCTGGCCGCTCACAGCCTTGGCAGCCACCGACATGCCGCCCAGGCAACCGGTATAGCAGCTGCAGTCAACGAGGTCGTATTCCGGCGAATACTGCCGCATGTAGGTGACATCGAGTTTTTTAAGCTGCGAGGCAAAGACCTGCTGGGCCTCCATCCCGCTGATGCGCCCGGTCTGTCCGACCTTGTCCGAGCCGTAGGCAAAACCGGACCAGTTGATATAGGTCTCGGCCAGATCGGCCTCATCGTTCCAGGCCGAGGCATCTAAGGCCAGCCCCACACCGGTTCCACAGGCGCCGGGGGCAGAGGAAAATACGCGAAAACTGGCCATACGATGAAGCGACTCTACAGGCAGACGCTCACCCAGTTCCTGACGCAGCTCTTCGATCTGTTCCAGGGTGTGCTTGCGGATGGCGTTGAGTTCCAGGGGTTCGTCTAGTTCTCCGGCCATGACCGCGGCCTCATCAAGCAGATCGGCAAAATGGGGCACCATATCGCGGAGGATGGAGCTGGTCTGAATAAGCACATCAACCCGCGGTCGCTGGACCACGCTGCCATCTTCCAGGGTCAGAGTGAGATCGTCCAGTCCAATCGGCTCGATACCGCAAACCCGTCCCGATTCAGACCAGACCGGTTGTATCCCCATCAATGCCAGGGCCTGGGAAAAAACCTCTCCATCTGATTTAAAGGCGTCAATACTCCATAAACTGATGCCCACACTCTCGGGGAAGCGGTCCTCGTCCTTCAGGTATTTTCTCAGCAGGTTATCAGCGAGCACCTGGCCCACTTCCCAGGCGGACCTGGTTGGCATCGCACTGATATCGCTGGTAAAAAAATTTCTCCCCGTGGGAAGAGCCTCGGTTTTCCCCAAGGCGAGGGACCCACTGAGCCCGGGTTCAATGTATGCTCCATCAAGGGCCTGCAACAACTGGGGGATCTCCTGGGTACAATCACTGATACGACTGCTAATATCCCTGCACCAGCTGGCAAGCCCTGACAATCGCTCATCCTGCCCTGAGACGGCCTCTGCTTCCCCTACCTGTTTCAGGAGCCGTTTAACGATTGCCTGGGCGCTGTCAAAACTCGTTAACGATGATTCCGCTTCAAGAGCGGCAAGAGCAGCCACCCCAGGGATCCCTTCAGGCGGTTTCCCAAGAATCGTGGTCAGCATGGTGGCCAAACCGTCAGTATCGGGCGGGGTTGATAAGAGGTGGGGGCCGGAGGGAGCGAGGATACGCTTTGAACGCGCTATCCGACGCGAAAGGAGTTCCACAGCCTGATCAAATGTTTCTCCATCCTGGAGTTCCTCTGCGCTCTCCTCCAGTCCGCCCATGGCCTCCATGAGGGGGATCATCCCTTTCTGCAGCACCTTGCGTCGGTTGTTCTCCGCATTCTGCCGAGCCTTCTGGTACTGATCAAGCAGAGCCTCTAACTCCACAGTTTGCTGATCTGCCCTTGCCGGTCGCTGTACAGGACTCAAATGATCGACCATCACCGCCCGTGCCCGTCGTTTGGCCACAAGTCCCTCGCCGGGGACATCTAAAATATAGAGGTAGATATTGGGCAGATCGCCCAGGGTGATCTCCGGGAAACAGCCGCTGGAGAGACCGACCTGCTTACCCGGCAAAAACTCAAGGGCACCATGGGCGCCGAAGTGGAGCACCGCATCGGAGGTCTCGCGGATATAGGCGTAGGTGGCCAGCCAATGCGGTGGGGGGGAGAGATGGGGATCATGGAGTATGCGACAGACCTCACCATTGCACTTGGCTCCGTAACAGCCGCGTTTGGGCTGGACGATAATCTTCAGATTGCCGAACTCAAGTCCCGTCACCAGCAGGGTATCCTGTCCCTGGTCCTTATAGACCATGCCCTCTCCGGGGAAGGGCCCCCAATCGGTCTCCACCCGTTCCCTTGTATTGGCAGGAAGTTGGCCCATAATCTTCTGGTACTCGCCCTCGAAGGTATAATGCAGGACTCCGCCTTTACTCACTATCTCGTCGGTGGTGGTCCAGCGAAACTCGGAGATAGCCTTACGCGTCAGCAGCAACTCCAGCAACTCCTTGCCATCCTCCGGCGCATCCCCGGTCTCATAGCCCGCCTCGCGCAGTCCACGAATAAAGAGCGCCAGGCTGGCAAAGGTATCCAGCCCTGCAGCGAGTCCCAAAGTCGCCTCCACCCCCTTACAGGGATTATTATGCAGGACAATGGTCAACCGTTTATCTTTGTTGGCAAGGGTTCGCAAACGAAGCCAGCGGCGTAGCCGCAGACAGAGCCGTTCAATTTGCTCGGGCAGGGGCAGGTAGCGCCTGAGGGCAAGGCCTGTGTAGGGATCAGTCTTTGTCACCGTGGCGGCGATAGCCGTGGGCTCGATGACTCCCGCCATCTCCGGCTGGGTCAGACTAAAAATCATGGCCCCGGCCCCGCTCCCGGCTCCATTGATATCCTCCCGCCACTGCTCAGGGGTCTGGTGGTACAGCCTGAGGAGTTGAACAATAGGGATATTCAACTCTTTCAGCAGGTGCAGATCCTCGCTCTGCGCCAGAATGCGCCCAGCCAATAAATTGAGTATAAGTTGCGGCGAGACGCTCTGCAGATGTTGCAGCCAGGGGTAGCGCTGTTTCAGGGGCAGACTGCTCTCTGCCATGCCTTCGGTCACAACGCAGAACGGGAGCATGTCATGCTGCTCCAGTTCCTGAATAAGGGCATCGAGTTCGGCCGTATTCTGCTCGACAATCTGGCCGTAGTAACAGAGAAGCGCAACCAGGGGCCGGGCGCTCAGGTTCCGCTTGTCTTGCCAGTTCAAATAGTCTTCCGTTTCAGCGAAAAGCCCCTGATGTTGTGGGTGGTAGAGACCGCATGTAACGACCTTTTGGGGAGGTTCCGGGCTGCTGCACATCCCCAGAGTGGAGGCAAGAAAACGGATCGCGTTGATGAAGTTTTCCAACGACACCTGCTGCAGATACCCCGCGAACTGGGTTGTCTGCTCTTGACTCAAAGACGAACGCTCCTGCTCGGCCTGCACTCCCAGGACAACGCGGCAGGGCAGCTCCAGGGCAGCGGCCAGCAGTTCCTCGTACCCTGGCATATCCCGAAACATCTGGGCTATACAGCAATCCACCTCTCCTTCTCGCATCCGGGCGATGGCCGCTTGCGGGTTGGACTGCTGAGAAAAAAATTCAATGCAGATGCCTTCTTCCTTGAGTACGGCGGCGGCCCTTGACCAGGTCTGCGCCTGAAACATCAGGCCATGAAGAAAAATAATGTTCATACCTGCTCTCCGGGAATACGCATACCGTCGGAAAAGGATGACCTGTAGGGTGAACAGCTCCTTGCCGATATCCGCTCAATATTCTTTTCCGGTTCCAGAAGCAGAGTCCGATAATCAATTCGATCCTGAAATCGTTTTTTCCGGCTCCTGGTGGTATCCAGGATCACGGTACAATGCTCACCAGGGGCGGCCAAAACCTCTTGCCATCGCTGATGACCTTCCGGGGTCAACCAGATACCGGCCCCGTTAGGAGTTGAAAGGATCACGGCAGACTGTTCGATGGTGCGGGCACCTCCCAACAGACACAGTTTCTCGTTGTAGACCCTGTTGAAAACAAGGGCAAGATCCGCCCCTTTTTTGGCACTGGCCAGAAACATTTCCGGATGATGCATTCCCCTTCCCGGCAGAATATGCACCCGGGCCGTTCCACAATTAAAGACAGGCGGTTCTTCATTTGCACAGCCATTGACACTGTCCCATGGACGGGATCGGGGCGACTCTTTACCATCAAACCAGTAGAGGGTCTCGCTACTTTTTCGTTCACGGATCAGGACCACTTTCTGCCCAGTTGCAGCGCACCAAACGCGCAGCCCATGGATATCCGTATCCTCATAGACGCCGGGAGGAAGCACATGGAGAACGTCTGCAACCTGGCCGCTGGCCTCAATCTCCTTGAGCACAGGCAGCAACCCGGTCTCCTGATCCGGGCAATGGCAATACAGTTTGAGTTGTCCCGCCTGCGGCAACTGGAGCAAGGCACTGAAATCACCGATCCCCGTACGGTTGAGGCAACAGGCCTGCATCTGTCTCCTGTCGCGATGGGCAAGCTGCTTGAGCCGTTGCCCGCCTTTCATTTTCCCCTCCCGGTTCAAAGGGATGCTGGCTTTGACCATCCGGGAAGTGCGAGCGACTTTTTTCAACTGGACCGCCCCCCGGGCACTGACCAACGCGGAGGTGGCCTTGCGGCAGTCCAGGGTAGCGTCCAGCCCGGTCCGGTTGCAGACAGCGACAGAAATCCCGTTTTCCATGGCCCGTACCCGCCAGACTTCAAGAGGATCCAAGCCACCGACCGGAGGCCAGTTGGTCGGCACCAGCAAGAGATTAGCTCCCCGTAGTGCGGTGACACGTGGCATGAGACTGTGGTAGCAGTCGGAGCAGATCAACACACCAACCCGTCCCCAGGGAGTGAGGAAGGTGTTATCTTCATAGGGATCGCCTGGACAGGCCCAGCTGAATTCCGCATTCATCTTACGATAGCGGCAGACAATATCGCCCTGGGGATCAATTACAAAAGCCGTATTATAGAGAATGGAGCTGTAGAGATCCTGCTCCGCCATGCCGATACAGGCAAACATGGAATACTCACGGCAGATGGCCGACACCGCGCGCAAGGTCGGCCCTTCTTCTGTTTCCGCGTATGGAGCCACATCGGTCTGACCGCTGAATGAATACCCTGAGATGGATAACTCAGGGGTGACAACGAGTTGCATCCCCCGTTCACCGGCTTCACGGCAGTAGGCTAAAAGCTGTTGCCGATTGGTTTCCGGTTCTTTATGGGCGATGGCCAGGTGTAACAACCCAATCTTTAATGACGGCATAGCGCCTCCCTTCCATATTCCCTTAAGGACTTGGGAACAAAAGTCTGTTCAATGTCTTACTCTGATATTATGGTTGTATGTTCTTCACCTGAATCCGTGACGGCGGGTGGGCACTGAACAACGCATCTTTTTAATGAGACAACGTTTTTTTACAAATTCATGTATTGTTCAGTTTCCCCCGCCGCCCTTTGGGGCATCCATCAGCACGCCATCTTCATTGTCTGCAACCTACCGACAAAGTTTACTTTAATCGGCAGTTTGCAGACAACGAAACTGACGCGCTGAAGAATCCTCACGAATTCAGGTTTCACATAATTCAGCCAGGCTCTGGTAAAGAACACAGGCCAGCCGCCGTGTTGCAGGTGGATTATACAAAAGCCGACTGGGACATTCCCCAGGACAACAGTGCTCAAGCCTGCAACCGATACAGTCATCTTTAGATCGCATCAGCGAAGCAACGGGGAGTCGAGGTGGCAGGTGGCTGTTTGCCAGGTCACGACCGAATCGGCTATCCCCCATGGTTTGGCTGCAGGGAAAACAACGGCCATCAGGATGCACGGCCATACTCGCCCCCTGTGCCGCCTGGCAGAAAAGTCGTGTGCTATTCAATCGTCCTCGGCCGAGCATGCGCTTTACCAAATCCCATTCACGCAAGCGAATGGGGTGCTTTCGCCTGCTGTTGATCTGAATAAGGGCCTGCGCCAGTCGTTGCAGGCCTTGGTGCAAATCTCCAGGCGTTGCCGCCCCAGGTCCGGATTCAGGATTGGCCCCGCTCCCTTTGTTCACCAGGAGGTCAAGTCCGATCCCTCGCGCCTGACGAAACCCGGCCAGCAGCATGGCCAACTGTTCCAGATAAAGGACATTGACCTCACTCACCACCGTGGTGATACGAAAAGGAACCTGCGCCTGCTCCAGCAACATGAGTCCATGCAGGGTTTCCTTGGCCCTGCCCCGCAGGGACTCCTGAATTTTTGGTGCACCGTCAAGACTGACCCCAACCTGCAGCCTGAACTTTTTGAACAGATCAATTATTTCTCTGGTGAGACAGGTTCCATTGACCTGAATCCCCATGGTCAGTGGCCGTTGTATCTGACGCGCCCCCTTTACCGCCTGTTCGATAAGGCCGGGAACCAGGCAGGGCTCGCCTCCGGTCAACTGAATGTGTAACGCGCCCTGCCCCTGTCCCGCCATCCACAGGGCCTGCTGCAGCACCTCCGGGTCCATATCAAATCGTCCTCTGGGCAGACCGTGGTAGCAGTACCTGCAGGCAAGGTTACACCGAGTGGTCAGGGCCAATATCAGATAATTGATCTGTGAAAATTCCCCTGTGCTCCGCGCAGCATGCTCCATCAGAATTCAATACCCTTCTGGGCCTTGACCCCACTTTTGAGAGGGTGTTTGATAACCCGCATTTCCGTGACAAGATCAGCGGCCGCCATAAGGGCATCAGGCGCATAGCGACCGGTGATCAAAACATGCTGCTGTGGGCAGTGTTCTTTCAAAAACTCCAGGCAGGCAGGAAGCTCCAACATGTTGTAATGGAGAAGATAGGTGAACTCGTCCAGGACAACCAGATGATAGCGGCCGGACTCGATGGCGCCGCAGGCCTTGGACCACCCCTCACGTGCCAACCGTGCATCTTCCTCCAGGTTCTCAGACTTCCAGGTAAAGCCTCGGCCCATGACGTGAAAGTCGATGAGATCGTCAAACCGTTTGATCGCCTCCAACTCACCGTAGCGCCAGCTCCCTTTGATAAACTGGATAAAACAAACCCGTAGCCCATGCCCAGCGGTACGCAAAGCCATGCCCAGAGCCGAGGTGGTCTTTCCCTTACCTTCACCGGTCATCACCATCAACAAACCCTTTGCCATTGTAACTCCCTCAAGTATTGGTTGTTAGAAGGTATACTTATAACTAAGGAAAAATGACTGACCAGGCTTGGGGTACCCCTTTTTCTCGTAGTAATCCTTATCAAAAAGGTTATCGATAGTCAGAGCCACCCGATGGTGTTCAAGAAAATTATAGCCAAGTACCAAGTCAACCACGGTGAATGAAGGATACTCGATCTCCGGATACCCGGCGCTGACCCAGTCGGTATCACGCATGGGGCCAACGGTTCGAAAATGGAGGCGGGAGTCGAACTGGCCATCACTGTATTCCACACCGTAGTTGTAGGTGTAGTCGGCTACGTTGTGAATATCCTGCATAGCTCCACCGGCGAGTTCTTCCTCTGCCTCGAAAATATGAGTGGCATTGACATAGAACCTCAGGCTGTTCTTCCACTGCATGGGCACACCCAAATCAAAGCTCAGGGTTGACTCCATGCCCCGTAGATCTGCCCCCAAGGCGTTGATGTAGGTCTTGAGGTTGCCGACCTGCAAGGTGGTGATACGATCATCAACCGTGGTGTCGAAATAGGTGACATCTATGGAAAGCCCCCAGTTGGGGAGTTCGTAGCCTACACCCACATCCCAGGTGGTGGAGGACTCAGGATCCAGATCTCCGTTCCCCTGGGTAACCATGGTCACACCGCCAACGATAGATTCCGAATAACCGGCTAACTGAAAGGCGCTGGGCGGGACAAAAGCCTGGCCCACGGTGGCGTGCAAACGAATCCCCATATCAAAGAGATAGTTGGCACCGACACGGGGACTGAAGGTGGAAAAGTCTTCGGTCGTGGGGGTAAAGCCCGTTTTATAGGGCGTTGCCAAAGTTTCGACCTCAAAGGTGTCGTAACGACCGCCACCGGTGAAGGTCAACCGGTTGTCACAAAACTTCCACACCGTCTCCAGGTATCCGGCCAGGTTGGTCCGCCCTTCATCCGGTGACGAGGGCGCCTTGCGCGTGCCGCTGGTGGTATAGCTTCGCGACTGTTTTTCGATGTACTGGTAGTCAAACCCCAGAATAAACTTATGGTTGCCCCAGGTATAAATATCCTGCAACTGAACACCGTCCCACGTGATTTCGGAGTCGTAACTGCGATAGGTGGGGACGGTGGACCCGCTGGAATAGTTGGAGTAGTTTTCAGCCTCTTCCTCAGTATGGTAGAGAGTGGCCGCCACTTCGTTGTTCGCGCCTAATCCGCCGCCAACCCGTAGGTCCACGCCCTGATTATCGATATCCTTGCGGCCACTGCGTACGCTGCCATAGGCCACATCACCGGGGGTCTCGATATTGCGGCCCTGATACATGTTGGCCGACAGATCAGCCCGCCAGTCACCGGCAAAGTTACCACCGATACGGAAGGCTCCATTACGGGTTTTGTAGGATGTATTGGGCCGCTCATTGCCGTTGTCGCCGGTGGTCAGGTTATCCGCCTGCTCATGGCGACCGAGCGAAACATCAAAATCCAGTGTATCGGCAATGATGGCACCACCACTCCAGAGCTTTTGGAAGTTAGTCTCAAAGCTGCCGTAGCCCAGTTCAGCCGAGCCCCCCAAAGGACCGGTGGATTTTTTGGTGATCACGTTCACCACACCGCCCATGGCCTCGGCCCCGTAGAGTGAGGAGGCCGGACCTTTCAATACTTCTATACGTTCGACATTATCAGTGAGCACGGTTGCCAGGTTGGTGGCGCCAATGGGACGACCGTTCAACAGAATGAGGCTGTGCTTGGTAATGCCGGAAAACTCCGGCCGAAAACCACGGATACCAATACCCGCCAGGGCACCGGGGTATTCGATGACACTGATCGAACTGGATTTTTTCAACTGCTCGGTGAGCATGGTTCCAGCGGTCATTTCGATATCATGGCTGTCGATCACCTCGATTTTGGTGGGGATGGTGAGGATATCCTCTTCACTCCTGGTTGCCGTGACCACCATCTCGTCTGCCCTTTCTTTGACAGCCTCATCCTGTTGGTCAGCACCACTTGCCTCAGCGGCTAAAGTCGTTGAGGCAAGGCACACCAATAAGGCCAGGCTCAATCGATCAAACTTTTTCACTCCTTGTGGCTCCATTCTTCCTATTCTCCTGTATTTATTTCACATTAACGACAAGGAGACAGGAAAGATCATGAGCGCACAACCAGTGTAAGGAGTTGCCGCAACTCCCCTGTTCTACCCATTCCTGTATCCTCGACAGTCTGGCAAAAAACGCATATACGGCAGGTCTTCTGGCTCTCCTTCCCCATTGATCCTTCCCATACCAAGGGCGGCACAGTGGTTCTGTTCAATGGGGCTCCCTGACAATGTCCAGGACCTGGATTACAGCGGCGGGACCGCTCCCGATTTACACGGGATTCCCTTGCACACCTCAGATCAGAGGTGACCGACTTGCGATGTTTTTGATTGAACGTTTCTTTTAAACTTGGATGTGAATCACCTGGTTACGGGGTAAATATGCTTTCCTTTTAAAAAGTGATACCACCCAATTTCAGGTCGTTGTCACTGTTTTTTCTCAAACAAAAAAGTTAAATATCCTTAAAGAATGATGATTAAAACTTCAATTTCAGCTCAACAAAATAGGTTCTTCCCGGAGCAGACATGGATCCAGTGAAATATTCTTCATCAAACATATTGTTGATTGAAAAAGAGATATCGGCGTACTCCAATGGAGTGTAGGTCATCTTTGCATCCCAGAGCCAATGGTTTGCATATCCGTAATAGGTTCCCTCTAAATCATCATTCATATCACTGTAATACATCCGCCCAGTGTAGTTACCGACAACACTTGCCTTCACCTGTTTGTAGGTAACCCCGGCACCAATATTGATCATCTGCTCCGGGTAGTCGGTCAGCTCTTTGCCGATAAGACTTGCTTCCCTGCTGTTTTCTTTTACTTCCGAATCAGTAATCGTGTAATTCGCCCAGAGATCTAGCCAGCTCAATGGCTGAGCGGAAAGAGCAAACTCAAGCCCCCTGATTTCGGCTTCACCGACGTTTTCTTTATAGGAATCACTTCCTATCCTATAGCTGGAGATAAAGTCCTCCGCCTGAATGAAAAATCCAGTTACTGAACATTTCACTTTACGATCAAAAAAATACTGATCTGCGCCAACCTCATAATTCCAGGAAGTTTCCGGGCCGAGTTCGGGGTTATTGTGATAGGTGGTACTGCCCATGGTCGAAACCCGATAGAGGTCGTAGACAGTTGGGGGACGAAAGGCATGGCCAACAGAAGCCCGAACATAGGTATCCATCAGAGGATTCCAGACCAAAGCCAGATGAGGACTCACAGAACTATCGTCATGATCATCAAAGCTCACTTGAGATCCGACTGGTCCGGAGATACCGTCATAGGCTGTCCAGGTGTCAAGCCTGAGCCCGGCAAAGAGGTGCATCTGGGGATTCAGTGTCCATTCGTCCTGCACAAAGAACCCAAAAGTCCTGGTTTTTCCTTCGGTGTTATCGACCTTTCCGAGGATAGATTTCTCGTTGCGGTAAAAGGCAAGGTTGTAGCTGTCCAAATGGGCTGAGTCCGCCTTAAAGGAGGCTCCAAGGGTGAGCAGATGATCCTGGCCAAGGGAAATATCGCCCTGCAGATCTGCGGTCCAGGCCTCTGTGCCGTAATCCGTTTTCTTTCCGGCCGAGGAAGAGTAGTTACCTGTATAGGTGGTTGGGGAGGTGTACCAGGTATCAGTACTTCTGAAGCCCCCCTTTGCGGTGAACGCGACTGGGCCGAAGATCTCTTTATAGGTGAGTGTGGTCAGGTAATTTTCCATGGAGTAGGGCGAGGCACCTGAAATGTAATAGTAGGGGGTCACCGTCGCTCTATCGCCCGTACCGATCTGAACAGCCCCCGAATATGCGGGATTTCCTGAACTATCGGTGAGGTAGGTATGGGGGCTACCATAGCTTTTCTCACTGGTTCCCCGCTGAAAATCCAGGGTGACACTGCCGGTGTCGGTCAGGTCATAGGAGGCCATCAGGTTCAGGTTGGAGCTATCCTTGGCCACATCTCCCTTATCGCCGGTCACCCAGTATGCGGCACCGCTTCTATGGGTAACTCCATAGCCCCCCGAAAGCGTGCCCGTTCCCGCCCCCACGGATCGAGCAACAAGATTTTCCGGATAGCCGTCCGTTGTGGTCGACTCATAACCAATTCGTACCCCAAAGCGTCCATAGCGGTCACCGGCGGAGGCACTGTACTTGTAGGTGTTGTCACTGCCGAAACCAGCTGATATACTCCCCTCACGTTTGGTCGGTTTGGAGGTGATGATATTGATGACTCCACCCATGGCGTAACCACCGTAGAGAGCCGAGCCACCACTCCCGCGAATAACCTCGATTCTTTCCACATTATCGATACCCATGGTGTTCCATCCACCACCTCCGCTATACCCGTCGTTCACCGGAGTACCGTTTACCATGATCAGTGTTCGGCTATCCCCTTTTAGCCCGCGCATGGAGACGGAGCCCGTGGAACTTGTGTTCACATACAAGCCGGTAACATGCTTCAGCGTATCCACCAGGGAATCGACTTCAAATTTCTCTATATCCTCTCTGCTGATAACGGTAACACTCGCCGGAGCATCATCGACATTTGTCTCGGTGCGTGTTGCGGTGACCACTATATCCTCGGCCTGGTTCACCTCAGATTTTTCTTCGGCAGAGGCTGATGAGGCCAACAATGACAGCACGACCAAGGCACACACCAGTTTCTTCCTGTTCTTTTCTCTCCCTTGCACGTCGTTCCCCTTCCTTTTGGTTCGTTTTCTGATCGTTATTCTCATTTACCCGGCAAGGAGCCACACTCTCCTAAGCCAAAGATCGTAAGATTTTCAGCAATGCGCCTCCCAGCTCTTTTTTGCCGTCTGTGTACGCTTAACTTAGCCTTCCCCCTGTTCCTCCGCGTCACTGGTAACGCGCGCATCCTCATCAACCAGCATCTCCATATGGTGCCACTTTTCTGAAAATCCCAAGGCCAGCGCTCGACAGACAAGTCGACAAAAGGCTCTGTTGTCGGTTGCACAAACCATCGGCACAAGAAGAAGACGATAATGCGCCAAACGGCTGTAATCGCCGCTCACCGCAGAGGCTACCTGGGCACAATATCCGGCCATAATCTCACCCCAGCAACTCTCGGGCAGAACGCCCCAGGTGATCTTATCGCGCAGGTGGACCAAGGCTGCCACGGCGGCCACTGTGAGCGGATCATGTTCAAAGGCTTTAAAGTTGACACGAAGCAGTTCCGCCTCCTCCTGATCAAGAAAGGAGCAGATGGTGTCGATAAGCGCGGTCCGCTTCAGGCCGAAGCGTTCCAAATGAATTTTGATTGAGCATTGCCCAGCCGGGTGCATACTGTTTTGGCGGGAAAGGGTCCCCTTGATGGCTGAATACACGGTTCGTCCGATCAGCTCACCGAGTTTGGAGTGTTTGCCTGCACTGGTCAGAGGGGTGACATCGCTCTCCAGGGCTGCTACCGCAATCTGGTCGGTTCCGGTTCCGGTGGCCAGTTTATCCGAGTAGCGGGAGTTGACCGCAAGCTCCTGCAGGAGCGCTGTCTTGGCTTCGGTGGCCGTCATGACACAACGGGTGAGAGCACCGGGAATCAGCGGTGTATTGATAAAGAGCATGGTGTTGATCGTTCCCGGTCCGGGAATCTCTTCTGCCGGTGGCAACCGTTCAAAGCCCTGCTCAGTCTCCACCACGGAAGCCGGATCGCCTGCCCGCCCGGCGTTGCCCTCCACACCGCCGGTGCACACTGCGATCACCTCCAAATCGCGAAACGACTCCCTGGCAATACTGGCATTGTGCATGTTGGCTGCCGTCCCCAGGGTGGCACAGTGCTCGGCATCCAGATTATGCCGATCACAGAGAGCCTTCCGGTACTGCTCGGGATTGCGATAAGTACTCTTTGGCAGATTATGGCAATGGCCAGCCGGTTCACAGCTTTGATGGTTGTACATCGCGCTCAAATCAGTGCGAAGCCCGCCAGCCACCCGGCAGGTCGAGAGCACCGCATGGGGCTTGAGGAAACGGGCGTAGATGATTTTTTCTTCGCGGTGCAGCTCAACAGCACTGTATAATGTGTCGATAAGCATAGGTTTTTCTTGTAAAAGTTCCAGGCCATTCAGGCCTCATCGTTGATTGCCATCCAGGTCATGAATCCTGTAGGGTGGGCAGAGCGTTTTTTTTCTGCCCACCGGGGACCAGCAATATGTTCGTAACTCAATGTATAGACGGAGCAACTATCGGTGGGCAGAAACTTCCTGCCCACCCTACGGATCTAGTCCCGGGCTTTATTGACCGAATGCAGTGCCAGCCAAAAGAAAACCAGCCCCACGACGGTTAGCACCAGATAGTCGATCCCATCAGCCGCCTTGCCGCTGGCGGTTGCGCGAATGGCGTGTGAGGCGTGGGTCAACGGCAAACAGGAGAGCAGTCCCTGGGCCCAGATGGGGAGTTTTTCAACCGGAAAGAAGGTACCGCCCAAAAAGGCCATGGGCGTGATGATGAAGCTGGTCAAGAGGCTCTGATCCGCGTGCGATTTTACCAGCATGGCCATGCCTACCGCCAGCGAGGCAAAGACAAAGGAGTTGCCCACAATAGCCAGCCAAAACAGCGGCCCGTAATGGAGGACCACGCCAAAGGGCAGACTTAACAAAAGGATGACCACCACTCCGATTAAGGCCCGGGTCATTCCGGCAAGGACCTCACCAGCCACATAACTAAGGTTACTGATTGGTGCTGCCTGGAATTCCTCAAAGATATTCCAGTAAAAACGGGCCACATTGATATCCGTGGCAATGCCAAAGGACTGGGTCATGCTGGCCATGGCCACCAGACCGGGGATAAGAAAATGCAGGTAGGACTGGTCACCAAATTGAATCAGATCGCCCATGGCATAGCCAAAGGTAATGAGATACAAGAGCGGCGAGACCGCCATCCCTGCAAGCTGACGTTTAAAACGGTACTTGAGGATGAGCATCTCCCGCAGATAGACAGCGATAAAACCATTCATGAGAGCACCTTCTTTCCGGTAAGATGTAAAAATGCATCCTCGAGATTGACCCGTCGCAGGGTTACCCCGCAGTCCTGAGAAGCGGCGTACTCCGAGGCCTGATCCCTGGTGGCAAAATAGGTGGTCTCCATGCCTTCGCCATTCATACGATCCACCGCCCACTCACCCAGACTGGCCATCAGGGCCTGGGGCGTATTCAGGGCCACGATCTTGCCTGTATCGAGAAAAGCCACCCGAGCCGCGAGAAATTCAGCCTCTTCGATATAATGGGTGGTCAGAAAGATGGTGGTCCCGTCCTGCTGCACCCGTTTGATCAGCGACCAGATGCGCCGGCGAATAGCCGGATCGAGCCCCACGGTGGGCTCATCGAGAAAGAGGACTTTGGGTTCATGCATCAGGGCACGCGCGATCATCAACCGTCGTTTCAACCCACCGGAGAGCTGTTTCACCAGGGAATCCACTCGATCAAGCAGCTCCACATAGCTCAGCAGTTCCTCGATTTTTTGGCCCCTGGCCTGTGTGTTCATGCCAAAAAGGCGACCGTGGATCTCCAGGTTTTCCCGCACACTCAACTCATTGTCCAGGTTGATATGCTGGGGCACAAGCCCACACTGGCGCTTGGCTTCACGGGGAGATTCGACAATATCGTGCCCACCGATACGTGCCTGGCCTGAACCGATTCGAGTCAGGCCGGTCAGTATACGGATAGTGGTTGTCTTCCCGGCTCCGTTAGGGCCGAGAAAGGCAAAGAGTTCACCTGGATGCACCGCAAGATCAATGGAATCAACAGCCTTGACCTTGCCATAGAGCTTTTGCAGCTTTTCAATTCGGATCATAGTTATTGATGGTCAGTAGAGTTCTTTTGGGCTCCCCAGCGCCATGCTGGTGGCTCCCCTTTTTTCCAGACAATCCAGACAAAAATCCCGGTCAGGACCAGTTCAAACGGAACAAACAGGACCAGGGAGTCCGCCCCGCGAAGAAGCAGTGCTCCTCCAGTACTCAAACCAAGATACAGGAGGAAGACGAGCCAGCCTTGCCAGGTTGTGGGTAATCCCCAGCCATAGCCGTATCGCTTTGCCGGAAACCAGTAGGAGGAGGTATGGTGGTTCTTGTGCACAGTTATACGCTCACAGATTCAGGTTATTTCCCAGAGAGAGCCCGTTCACGCAGCGCCTGCACATTATCGGCGATCTCCATCAACGGTTGCCGCCTGACCCTATGGGGCAGGACCAGCTCCGCACTGGTGGAGATATCTGTCGAGGTTACGGTGTCGCGACCATCCAGGGCGGCCAGGGTCTTGGCAGTCTTGAGCATGATGATATCGCCGCGATGGCCATCCACCCCGACCTCAAGACAGGTGGTGGCAATCTCAAATAACAGCTCCCGTTGTATCTCGACCTTGGGATACAGGCTGCGAGCGGTGAGTAACTGGTCGGCGAGGGCTCTGGACTCTTCCCTCCATCTTTGGGCAAATCCTTCAGGATCCAGGTCAAAGGCAGCCCTTCGCTCCATGATGGCAACCCGTTCCTCGGCGGTTTGAATACCCTCGATATTGACGCAGAGCCCGAAACGATCGAGCAACTGCGGCCGCAGTTCGCCCTCCTCCGGATTCATGGTCCCAACCAGAGTAAAACGGGCCGGATGGGAAAAGGAGACCCCTTCCCGCTCGATGGTGTTCACTCCCATGGCGGCGGAATCAAGGAGCACATCCACCACATGGTCATCGAGCAGATTGACCTCGTCTACATAGAGGATGTTCCGGTGGGCCTGGGCCAGAATACCGGGCTCAATGCGCTTTTCGCCTGCCTTGAGAGCATGCTCCAGATCAAGGGTTCCCACAACCCGGTCCTCGGTGGCCCCCACCGGCAGCTCCACCACCCGCACCTTGCGCGTCACCACCTCAGGCAGGATTTCGCGGCGTGTCCCGGCGATCAGTTTGCAGATGGCGTGGTAAGATTCCAACTCTTCAACGGGGTCAAGCTGATAGGGATCATCGGCGAAAACCGAAATTTCAGGAAGGATATCGGCCAGGGCCCGCACAGCGGTGGATTTGGCCGTGCCCTTCTCCCCTCGGATAAGGACACCGGAAAGTCCTGGGTTGACGACGTTGAGCATCAGAGCCAGTTTCATTTTTTCCTGGCCAACGATGGCGGTAAACGGATAGATGGGCCTGTTTTTCATTGTTGTTGTCCTCGCACGATGTTGACCAGGGCCTCAGCCTTGAGGTCATCTATTTTAAAATATTGGGCCTCCATGGCCCCGGCCAACCGTTGGGCCAGACCAAAGGTGACCAGACCGGCCTCCTCGGTATCAACGACAATGGAGCGTATACGTTGATCCCGTGAAAGCGCCTGAGCCAGGTGCAGCGATTCCTCTACCGGTTTTCGCTCGCCTAAGGCCACATTGCATTTACCGTCTGTAATGAAGAGGACAATGGGCTGGGCGGTGGGATTCTTGATGAGGTAATTACGCACCTGCTCGTGACTTTTCGCCAGGCCCGCGGAGAGCGGCGTACGGCCGCCGACTGGCATCTCAGAAAGCAGGCGTCCGGCCATATCCACAGAAGTCGTCGGCGGCAGGTTGACTGTAGCCTCATTGCGACGAAAGGTGATCATCGAGACCTTGTCTCGCTTCTGGTAGGCATCGAGCAAAAGCGACATCACCGCCCCTTTGGAAGCGGCCATGCGGCCACGAGCCCCCATGGAACCGGAGGCATCGACCACAAAGAGCAAAAAGTTGCCAATCCGTTTTTCCCGGACCTTGGAGCGGATATCCTGGGGCCTTAACTGAACGGCAAGTTGTTGATCACCAGCCCTTTTCCGCTGCTGCTGGTAGGGAGCCGCAGCCCGCAGGGTGGCATCCAGGGCGAAATCCCCGGTATCCTGCAAGGTTGACTTGACATAACGCCCCTGTTTCTGAGAAATACGGCTGCGAGAACGACGTCCTGAGCCGCGTCGCACCACACGGTCCTTGGCGGCAGTGAGCGACTTGACCCGAAAGGTGGTGCCGATTTCAAAGACCTGCTCATCACGCCCGGTGGGTGACGTCCCTTCATCTCCTTTTTCTTCCTGAGACTGCTCCTCGGGCTGAGGTGACTCTTGGGCCTGCTCTTCTTCCCCGGATTGCTGAGGCGGGGGGGCCTCCATGCTCTCCGGGTTTTCCTCTGGTTGTTGCTGCTCTTCCTGGTGTTCCTCCTGCTCTTCCTGCTCAGAGTCGTTCTCATCCTCGGCCTGGGGAGGCTCCGGTGGCGGCGGAGGGGGCGGTGGCTCGGCATCCCGCATCCGATGCAATAAAACGAGCGGGGCTACCTGGGTGATATGTTCGACACTGACCTCATTTTTGCCCGCAAGAGCCGCCAGGGCTCGCGCCGCCTGCTCCATCACCAGGTCAGCCCGGTGTCCGGCAACATTCTTCTCCCGGCATAACTCACCGATAAAGCCGCGCAGAGCTTTGCTGATACGGACCCGTGGAAGCCGCTTGCGTCCCTGGATGATCTGCTCAGCCAAGCGCTCGCCCTCTGCCTGAAACTGTGCGGCAAATCGACAGGGATCCTGATCAAAATCTTCACGCCGCACCATCAACTCAACCCGACTTTCGGGATCATCTGAACCCGCCACCTCCAGACAGAGACCAAACCGATCGAGAAGCTGGGGGCGCAGCTCGCCCTCTTCCGGATTCATGGTTCCAACCAGAATACAGCGTGAGGGATGGCGGTATGAGATGCCCTCTCGTTCGATCCGGTTTTCGCCGCTGGCCGCGGCATCAAGGATGAGATCGACGATGTGGTCATCCAAGAGGTTTACCTCATCAATGTAAAGCAGGCCGCGATGGGCCCTGGCCAGCAGTCCCGGTGATACCATGACCCGCCCCTCGCGCAGGGTCCGCGGAAAATCAATACCGCCGCTCACCCGATCTTCGGTGGCGTTGAGCGGCAGATCAACTAGAGGGACAGCTCTGGTTGTGGTCTGTAGCTGCGGATATCTGCGGCTGCATTCCGGACAGCGCGCTTCATCGGCTTCCGGTGAGCAGTTGTTGACACAACCCTCAACCACCTCCATTGGCGGAAGCAGACCTGCCAGGGCGCGCACCATGGTGGATTTTGCGGTTCCCTTCTCCCCCCGAACGAGCAAACCACCAACACCGGGGTTCACAGCTGCCAGGAGCAATGCCTGCTTAAAGGTATCCTGGCCAACAATGGCAGCCAGAGGATAGACTGGTTTCATCGATTGTTCTCCAGTACGTGCTTTCCGTCTAACGGTGGGCAGGCAAAAAGACGCCTGCGCCACCCTACAGTCCAGATTCTTTGCCAAGTATTGAGCTGTAGGGTGGGCAGATTTTTTTTGCCCACCATAAATCCATTGAACTCATCACATTTTCCAGCTCACCCCGGCGATCCAGCTCAGGCCGGGAGCCAACAGACCATCGGCATAGTAGTAGCTGGTATCTGCCAGGTTTTTGATCTCCGTAAACAGCGCATACTGACCAACCTGGTATTCCGCCCGCATGTTTGCCAGCCAATATTCCGGGACTGTCCTGGTATTGGCCCTATTACGAAAAATTTCGGAGACGTATTTACCGGAAAAAACCGTGGTCAAGCGATCGGTCACCCGCCAGGAGCAGTCCACAGTCCCGGTATGTTCAGCCTTGGCTGGAAGATGGAGTCCGCTCTCCTCGTCAATGGCCCGAAGATAGGTATAGCCAAACTTCAGATTGAAGCCATCGACAGGTTGCCAATTAAGCGCAAGATCGCCACCGCGATAGGTCACCTCGCCGAAATTTTCATACTGCCCCACCCCGCCATTGCCGGTTACATAGGTGATTCGGTCACTCAGTTGATTGTAAAAGAGGGAGGAACGCAGACTCAGCCCTTGGATTACTTCCACAGCCAACGCCAGTGAATAATTTTGCGCGGTTTCCATACCAAGATTTGGGTTGGGCAGGGTCGAGCTGGTGTGGTTATAGCGCTGGTAAAACGAGGGGATATTGTTACTGCCGCTGTACGATGCACTCAGAGACCAACGAGGCTGTTGGTAACTCAACTTCAGCTCAGGATTAAGAACATCGTCAAAGGCAGTGTTGGCATTGGCACGCAGCCCCAAGCTCAGGGTCCAGGGGCTTGATTCCTGGTGCAGCGTCTCGCTGAAAAAAAGCGAGAAAACCTCTTCGCTCTGGTCATCAAAGGTGGTGCCGCTTGCCTGGGAAAAACGGTAACCGACCCCATAACTCAAGCTGCCCCAGTCCCCGGTATCCAGGCTGGAGCTGAGATCCTGCCCCAGTTCGTTGACCCGCAACCGCTTATCCAGCAGGCGGCTGACATCTTCGGAATGCTGATCACCCGTGTTGAAAAAGGTGGAGCTGAGCAGGCTATAGGCTCTGGCCTGAGCGGAGAGCACGGTATTGGAGTTCTCCTTACGTGAATAGGGCGTGGGATATGCCGGTAAGCCGGAAAGTCCCTTCTCAACATGAACAAAGTCAACCCCCAGGTTGAGACTCCGTTCCTCATCCAGGGTGTAATTCAGCTTCAGGCTGCCCCGTTGCCGTTTTTTATCGTTGTTGACCTTATATCCCTGGGTGGTCTCAGCCTCCCCACCCAATTCAGCACCCCAGTGACCGCTGCGTGCCTGTACACTCGTACTGGCAAAGGCTGTCCCATTGTTTCCGCCGTAGGTCTTGATGGCACCTCGCACCTTCTGAATTTTCCTGGTGGTCACAAGAATCACCCCACCGCCTGCATCCTGGCCATAGCGGACGCCCCCCTTGCCTCGATAAATCTCGATCCGTTCTACCTGGTCCGGATCCACCACATTCCAGTTCACTGACCCGTGGGAGGAAGTGGGATCGTTAATCGGACGCCCATCGACCAGGACCCGAACTTTTGAAGAGCCGTGAATATTCACCGAGGTTTCACTGGCACTCACACCAGGCACATGATTCAGCAGATCTGCCATCTTGTTCGCTTTCAGCGGTTGAATATCCTCAGCCGTCAGCACGATAGCCCCGTTCTTCTCAAAGCAGAGCCCCTGATTGAGAGGAACCAGGAGACAGGTTACACAGACCAGTACTGTCCAGAAATTGTTTCCCTTTGTTGTTCCTGCAGACAGCCCGGAAAACGACATTCCGAGTTGCTCATCGTTTTCCGAAATCATTCTTATTCGCTCCACTCCTCGACCTCGCCTTCCATCTCCAGGTAGGCGTTTTTCAGGTCCTCCTCCATTTCGCTCTCCGCCTGCCACATGCCACGGCTGATCGCCTCCAGCAGTTTGTCGAGGATATTCTGGAGGGCAAAGGGGTTGACCTCCTTCATCCATTCCTGCATCTCGGGATCAAGGGCGTAGGTTTGGGCGATCTTTTCATACATCCAATCATCTATCACCTCGCCAGTGGCATCCCAGCCCAGAACGATATCCATTACATGGGAGATATCCCCTGCCCCCTTATAGCCGTGTCGCTTCATCCCCTTGATCCACTTGGGGTTGACTAGACGGGAGCGCAACACATGCTTGGCTTCCTCGTTGGTGGTGCGGATCTTGACCCGTTTGGGATCGGAACTATCCCCCATGACCGCAAAGGGCAGCGTGCCCCGCACCGTCTTCACCGCCACGATCATACCGCCGTAGTAGTTGTAGTAATCGGTGCAGGACATCATGTCGTATTCGCGGGAATCCTCGTTCTTCACCGTGACATCCATGCGGGCAAGCTGACGACGATAGGCCATGGGCTTGGACTTGCCGTAGCTGCCCTTTCCGTAGGCATGACTGGAGTAACGGATATAGTTATTGCCCAGATCATCCTGGGTTTCCCAGTGTTTTGACTCGATCAATTCGGTGACACCGGCCCCGTAGGTACCGGGGGGACAGCCAAAAACGCGGAAGGTTGCCTCTCGCCAGGCCTCTTCTTCACTCATTCCTTCCTGGCGATACTCTTCCAGATCGCGGTAGACGTTTCTACGAACAAAATTCGACTCCATGGGCTCGTCCAGGGCGGCCACCATCTGAGCTGCCTTATCGATCAGTTCCATGAGGTTGGGAAAGGAATCACGGAACATCCCGGAAACACGGGGCACGACATCCAGGCGTGGTCGACCGAGTTTGGATGCTGGAATCACCTCCAGCCCGCTAACATTGCCGCTGCCCTTCTGCCAGACCGGTTTCAACCCCATGAGGTAGAGCACCTCGGCCAGATCATCGCCCCGGGAGCGCATGGTGGCTGTCCCATAGATAAGGATGCCGATGGAGTTGGGGTACTTTCCGGTTTCATCGAGATAGCGCTTGATCAGGGCGTCCCCCAGACACACGCCGACTTCCCAGGCCGCAGGACTGGGGATCTTGTTAGGATCAACCGAGTAAAAATTGCGACCGGTGGGCAGAATATCGGCCTGACCTCTGCTAGGTGCCCCTGAGGGACCGGGGCGAACAAATCGGCCTGCGCAGGCTGCCAGGGCTGCATCAAGCTCTTCGCTGCAGAGCCGAATATTGGGCACCAGGGTACCAGCGATATAGTTCAGGGTGGATTGAATCAAAAGGCGGGCATCTGCGGGAATGTCTGCGAGCATTTCCCCGCAGAGATCGGTGACCGCAGCTGGCTTGAAATCAAAGGCGGCCAATCGGTGGACCAGCTCCAGGGCTTTATTGTGGGCGGCCCGCAGTACCTCGCCTCCTGTCCGGTTGCCAAAGCGCGATTCACGTTTTCCGCGATTCTCCAGAACATCGTCGTAATCACAGCCCATGGCCGCAACCAGCGACTCACGCAGCGAAGGCACCGAACCGTTGGCAATTCGGGTCAACTGGACCACAAATTCGACCAAGCGCTCATCCTCAGGCGCCAGCCCCATGGTATGGAGGCCGTCGTTGATCATGGTGTCGCCCAGTTCCTCGACATAGGCATGCAGCTTTTCCAGAAACCCATCAAAATCAGCAAAGGCACTCTCTTTTGTGATTTCCAGGTCCTGATCAAGACTGGCGGCGACTACCGCCTCCCAGATCATGGGACGGAGGATATCCAGCTTGCCCGGATCCTCGCTGGTGGCGATGGCATACTCGGCCACCTTGTTTTGCACCTTGGCCAGGTCATCGTAGAGATCTGCATTGGTAAAGGCCGGAGTGAGATGATCGATGATGCAGCAGTAGGAACGGCGCTTGGCCTGGGTGCCCTCGCCCGGATCGTTGATGATATAGGGATAGATATTGGGCAGCTCCATGATGGAGAGATCCGGATAGCACTCTTCCGAGAGCCCCAGCGCCTTACCCGGCAGCCACTCCAGCGAGCCATGCTTGCCTACATGCATCACCGCGTCTGCCTTGAACACATCGCGAATCCAACGGTACTGGGCCAGATAATGATGGGGCGGCGAGAGGTAGAGATCGTGGAGCACCTTATCGATCTGCTCCAGATAGCCGCGTGGAGGCTGAATGGTAAGAAAGACATTGCCATTGAGTAGGCCTGCGAAATGGAGTTTCTCTCCATGAACAAAGAGGTCACCAGGCATGGCGCCCCAGTCTTCGCTCATCTTTTCGCGAATGGCTTCAGGCAGCTCCGCATGCCAGCCTTGGTACTGCTCGGCACCGGCGGAGGCCTCAGCACGTGCAGCCATTTGGTCCATGGGAAGCCAGCGCTGGTCGCAGGTCATCTTTTCAAGCAGGCTGTGGGCCAGTTCGTCTTTTTCAGGAAAATCGTGGTCAATCCGGTAGCCCTGCTCTTGCATACACGCAAGCAGCGAACTGACACTGGCAAAGCTGTCCAGACCGGCCGCACAGCCGATACGATCGTTACGCGGCGGGTAGTGATGAAAGACAATGGCAATTTTTCGCTCTTCAACCGGGATACGGCTTAGGCGCCCCCAGTTCAGAGCGAGACGCACAACCTTGTCCACCCGCTCCTTGATGGGCATGTATTTAGCGAGCAGAGCCCCGGTAATGGGGTCAAGGGCTTCCTGCTCGCGGGTGGCCACCGGCACGGTGATCAGGGCGCCATCAAATTCGGGCTGAGCCGCTGAAAAAGAGACATCCATGGTGGGCATTCCCTGCACCGATTCCGACCACTGGGCATAGGGAGCGGTGCAGGTCATGGCCTGGATCACCGGTACCCCCAGCGTTGTCAGCAACTCCTTAAAGGCCGGTGAAGCCAGAGTCAGGGAAAACATCAGCGGATTGATGAGCACATCGATGCGGGGCTTGTCGCCATCCATGAAGTAATCGGCCACCACATCATCGGCTCCGCGGTTTCCGCGTTCAACATCTTTGTAGCGCAGATGAAAGACCGGAATCACGTTGGCACCGGCAGCCTCGATGGAGCGAATCAGTGCATCGATAAAGGCCAGGTTGTTGTTGATCCAGTAGGTCTGGTAAAACCAGAGGCCAACGGTGATTTTTGACGGATCAATCCTGGAGGATAAATATTCCTCCTGGCTTGGAAATCCTGACAAATCAGGATGGTAGATTCCATCGTCGGGCAATGGCTGCGGTGGATGGGCAACTGGTTGCCCACCGCAGAGACGGTGCCGAAGGTGGGTGAGCAGTTGGTAAAAGTTCTGGGCGCCACCATATTGCAGATATTTTTTAATCTCGTCCCACTGAGGTGTGCCGAACTCTGTGGAAAACTGACGCGCCGCCTCAATGGAATCTTCATCGCCACTGGTGGGTTGCACATGGATGAGCGGACGCTTCTGGTCTGAAATCCCGACAAGTTGCTCTTCCAAAAGATCAAAGGCCGGAAAGGATCCCCGTCCACCGTGGAGAGAGATGATCACCACGTCCGCCTGCAATGCCTCCTTGACAAAGGCCTGATGACGGCTTTGATCAAAGAGTTGCACCTGGGTGCGGGCATGGATTGTCAGCGGTTGTCCCTGATCAAGCGCCTGCCGAACACCCTCGGAGAGCGAGGGAATCTCGGAGGCAGTGGCGGAAAAGTAACAAAGCGACAAGGACTGCATCTCAGGCCTCCTCGGGATGGTGCTGCGCAGCAGGGACACGCTGGTAAGACTCGAGCGCCTCGACCAGTTGTGAGGGAGTTGAACAGCGGTGATAGGAACTGCTCATCGGGCTGACCACCGATTTTGGATCAGCGTCTCGCAGGGTAAAGACTATCTTTTTGCTGTTGAACGCTTCCTGCAGCAGTTCCAGGTTGGCCTTGTTGCCCTCCATCAGGGGGAACCCGCTGTCGATCACCAGATCACAATCCCGTAAAAGGTTCAGGGCCTGAGTGGTTGCTTCTCCGTTGATGGGCACCAAAGGATCGACCACAACACAGTCCGCCCCCAGAGCGCTGGCCACATGAAAATCCAGATCATTGGCATGGACCACGCCGGTGGCAATGGCAAACCCCTTTCGGGCAAGCAAGCGATAAATAAGCGAACTTGTACCCATGCCACCGATAACAAAGGCTCGCCCCCGGTTGCCCTCCCCCTTGAGCTCTATTCCGCCCAAGGCGCTATTGAACTCTGCCTTGTCAAAGTCGTAGAGTCCGGTAACCGCCTTGGCGTTCAACACCTCCTCCGGCGTCCCCCAGTCACAGAGTTTTCCTTCCCGCACAAGCGCCACCCTGTCGCTGACTTTGGCCGCCACGTCAACATCATGCAGCGAAGCGATCACGGTAATACCCTTGCTCCGGCAAAGATCGCGCAGAATAGCCATCACCTCCACCCGGTGTTTAAGGTCAAGGTGAATGGTCGGCTCATCGAGCAGCAGAATCTTTGGTTCCTGGGCCAGGGCGCGAGCCATCAGCACCTTCTGCCGTTCGCCATCGCTGAGATCGGCAAAGGGCCGTTCTGCCAGATCCAGGGCATGAACCGCCGCCAATGAAGAGCTGATGCTCACTTGATCCTCGCTGCGCAGTCTTCCCAGATAATCCGTATGCGGATAGCGCCCCAGAGCGACAAACTCGTACACGGAAAACAGGGGGGGGCTTAACTTATCGGTGAGGACAACCGCCATGAAGCGGGCGAGTTCCATGGCGGGAAGATCCTCCAGAGGCCTGCCTTGCACCCTGACTTGACCGGCCATGGGGGAAAGATGGCGCGATAGGGTGCGGAGCAAGGTTGTTTTTCCGGCGCCATTGGGGCCAAGCAGGCTGATGAACTGGCCGGGGAGACAGCTGAAATTGAGCTGCCTGAGAATAGGCTTATGGCCATAGCCGACATCCAGGTCATGAATCTCAAGCAGGGGAGCTTGATCGTACTGATAGAGGTTTGCGTTCATAGTTTGACCCTCCGTTTAAGCAGAAGCATGATGACGATCGGGGCGCCGAAAAAGGCGGTGATTGCAGAAAGCGGCAGCTCCACCGGTGCCATGACCGAGCGGGCGATCAGGTCGCAGAGGCTGGCGACCAGCCCCCCCATGAGGCAGGCACCGGGAATGAGAATACGGTTATCCGAGGTG
This sequence comes from Desulfobulbus rhabdoformis, assembly GCF_016919065.1. Taxonomy (GTDB): domain Bacteria; phylum Desulfobacterota; class Desulfobulbia; order Desulfobulbales; family Desulfobulbaceae; genus Desulfobulbus; species Desulfobulbus rhabdoformis. The sequence continues at coordinate 32,628 of NZ_JAFFQA010000041.1, forward strand.
CCAAAGCCCAGTCGTGCCATATGCGGCACTGCCATGCCGACAAAGGCCACGGGGCCGGCCATGGAGGTGACCATACCGGCAAGCCCGCAGGAGCAAAGCAGGATCAGCAACCGAAAACGTCTGATATTCACCCCCATGGAGGCGGCATACTCCTCGCCCAGCAAAAAGGCGTTAAGTGGCTTGCTCTGCAGGTAAAGCAAGACCATTATCGCGCCCCCCACGACTAACAGCAGCCAGATCTCATTCCACTTGAAGCCCGAAAAGCTTCCCAACTGCCAAAGAACAAACCCCTTGATCTTTTCCTTCTCAGCAAAGGCGGTCAGAATGGCGCTGACCGCACCGCAGAGGTAGCCCATCATCAGGCCGACAATCAACAGGGTCACCCCGCCCTTAACCCGGGAGGCAATGGCGAGCACGATCAACATCACGCCATAGGCCCCGGCAAAGGCGGCCAGGGTCGAGATAAAGGGGGTGAACAGGGTCCAACTCACCGTCACCGAGGTCAGCATGACAAAGGAGACCATGAGCGTGGCACCGGAGCTGATGCCAAGGATATAGGGGCCGACAATGGGGTTGCGAAAGTAGATCTGCAGCAGGAGCCCGGCAGCAGCCAGATAGGCCCCACCAAAAACGGCGGCAATGGCCCGGGGAATACGGATATTCCAGAGAATGAAGCTGATGGTCGATTCATCCTGAGGATGGGTCAAGGCCTGCCAGAGTTGGGGCAGGGTGAAATGAATCGAGCCAAAGCCAACATTCAGCACCAGCATGACCAGGGTCAGCACTGCAAGCAGTCCAAAGACCAGGGGAGCCCGGCGCACTGAGATGGGGCGCAGATCACAACAGCTTTGGGCGGTGCTCATAGGGATTTCTCCTCCTGGGGTTGGGGATCTGCATCAGGCAGCTCGGTGAAATAGCGCAACCTATAGTTGGGATAGGCTTCCGGGTGAAGGATGGCACTGATCTCGAGGAGGATATCATCGAGTTTATCCGCTGACTGCGAGTAATGGGGCAAGGGCGCGTACACCTTTCCATGGCGCAACGGTTTGATATCCTTGATCAGCGGATTCATTCGTGCCAGAGCGGCTTTAGAGGTGGCGCCCATATCCGGAGAGCGGTAGGTAAAAAAAATATCCGCATCTTTGCCCGAATAGAGGAAACGCTCCACCGTGATCTCGATACAGGAGGTGCCAAATACATCCTTAAACTGATAGGCGGATTGAGCCAGCCCCACCAGTTCTCCCACCCAGGCATTGCCCGGTTCGACCATGACCCGCTTTTCATAGATATCGCCCCACATTACCTTGGGCTCATAGGTTGCAGCGGCAGTCCTCGCACGGATCTCACTCAGCGCGCTGTCGATACGGGCAAAAAACGCATCCGCCTCCTTTTCCTTATGGAAAAACGGGGCGAGAAACTGGACAAAACGCATGCGGGCATTGAGACACATGGCTGTGGGCGTGGTGGTCACCGCTGCCGGTATCTTCAGGTCATCAAGCAGGGGAATGATGGAGGGATCCCAGGTGAGCACCAACTCCGGCTCAACCTGTTTGAGCCGTTCGTAATCAATGGCTGCGGCATCGCCGACATAGCTGATCTTTCCGGTCTGCATCCCCCGTACGATCTCAGGGATATACCAACGATTTTTGGGAGTGGTTACCCCGACCAGGGAATCCTCGAGCACGCCCAGAGCGCGAAGGACCGCAATATCAAAAAATCCATAGGCCACTATCCGCTGCACCGGTACCCGCACCACCTGATTTGGGGGGCAGTCCGTGGGCATGGGGGCATCGCGGGGAACAAGCACCAGAGTACGACCGGCCCCGTCGCGGACCTCGGTACGCGTCGGTGAAATCCGATGCACTGCAAACTCTCCGATCTGAAGAAAGGCGGGACGCTCCGCCTCATCCCCGCTTGCTGTTTTGGGGGTGTTCTCCTGTCGGCATCCTGCGGTAAGCAGGGCCAGCAGGCAGCAGGCCACCAGACCGATAACCAGTGTTTTTTTCATGATGAATGTTTCTCCCGAATCATGACCCAATCAAAGAAATAGAGCAGGAGGCCCAGTGAAAAGAGGCCCATGCCCACCAGGTAGATGCCAACCCCGGGGTCCTTGCGGATAGAGAGATCGACTCTGGTTTTTCTATTCATGCCGCCCTTTTTTTTGGGGGCGAAATTTTTCAGATGGAGACTGTATCCCTGAAATCTTACCGGCCGGGTGCAGCTGAGCACAGCCTCGCGCTGGGAGTTCCCATCATCAAGCTGCAGGCGAAAACGGGCGGTGATGACCGCATCGTCAAAAAATGCCAGGCGCTTGCCGTGGTAGTAATCAGGCTCATAGGCAAGCAGGGAAACCGTACCGCCGGTATCTGGTAAGGAAAGGCTGGAACCCGGCACCAACGTACGGCCGGTTAGTACATCGGTGAAAAGATAACTGCAGAGGTAGCCCAAAAGAATGACGATAAGGGCGTAATGCATGACATGCGGTGCCAGCTTACCCAGCCACTGCCCCCCTCCACGCCTGGAGGCAAACAGTTGTTGCACCCGATTGGTGGTGCAGACAAAGGTGTTCAGGGAGAATGCGGTAAGCAGTACCAGGAGCAGAAAAAACCAACCGGTATGCTGGAGGTTGTACAGCCCATAGGTCTTGCTCCAGGCCCAAAGCCCCATATCGTTGAGAGGGGTAAAGATCGGTGTCTTCCGTTCAAGGCAGAAATAACCCCAGATCAGATCCATGGTGAGAACAATACAGAGAACTATCGTCAGATTGATGGAGCCCAGCCGGTGCCAGAGCGATGTTCGTCTTGATTTCATGGCAGCACCACCGGGCGGAAGGGACCAAAATCAGGTAGGCAACTCATGGCCAGCACTACAAGGCCGCCAAAACCGATAAATGCCGCTCTGAGCTGCAGGTTCCATGATTTTGTCAGGTGGAGATGGAGTACACAGGCATAGAAGAACCATCCTGCCAGGGTTAGTGTCAGGGCTGGATCTTGCCAGACGACAGGCGTCCCCCAGCCCAGGTAACACCAAAGTTCGCCACAAAACATGGAGATGGTCCAGAGGCCAAAGCCAAGGGCGGCCCACCCCAGAGAGTGTTTCAAAGCAGTCAATGGTCGAATATTCTCAGGCAATGCCGTGGCAAAAGGCCAGGCCGAAAGCGCCCAAAGTGCACTAATAGCGCAAGCCCCTTTGGCAAAAAGAGCAAACCAGAGAAAGGCGTGACTTAAGTACGTCTTTGACTTGAGAAAAGGAAGGTAGAAATCCTTAGGGAAGAGGAGAGCAACAACGATGAGGGCAACACAGAGCAAGAGCCCCAGACGCAGGACGAACCAATGCGTAAAAGCCCTCAGCCCACCAAGAAAGGCAAGCATCAGGGCAAGGCACAACGGCAGGGCCAGCGCCCCCAGATGCATCGGCAACATGGGCCAGCTCTGCATATAGCGGCTATAAATGGTGAAGCTATTGCAGCCGAGAGCGGCAAAAAACAGGAAGGGAAAAACAAACCGTTTTGTGGAAACAGGCCATGATACGACAAAGGCGGCCAGGTAAAAAAGCGCTGCAAGCTGCAGAGTGATACGGGCAGGATCAGTCATGCTCCCACCTCGTCAAGTGGCAATTCAGCGGCGTTACAGTCTTGCTGTATTGCATTGAAAAAACAAAAAAATCTGTCCGCATTTTGAACGTATCAAAAAGACGGATTGATCTTCGCTTTGCTGTTTTGCTGGCCTGTAATGGTTGCATAACTCCTCGCATGGTGAGCTGATGGAGTTGACAACGTAGGCGGCCTCGGTCTGCGCACCTGGGCTTGACAAAAAAAAATCCCGGATCGAAAAAATCGATCCGGGATAGCCCTATTTATCCGCAGAAATATATACCGGGTACGCCGCCGTCCACGCAGTCGTCTCCTTTACCATTCAGGTAGGTCTTCTGACTTCCGAATCATTCTACTGACTGCGTCTTCCCAACCTCTTGGGGTCAGTGACATCTTGCAGCGTTCGTCCTCGGTCACAGCGGCGGGCCCGTCCCCGAATTACACGGGGTTCCCTTTTACGTTCTCTCGAACACCTGAACTAGGCATGCATAGAACCTATACAATCAAGATTGTCAAGATTTTTTTCTTTTAATTTCTTGCAGCGCAAAACGATTGAAATGAAAGAGTTCCAGACCTTTTCAGTGATTCAATTTTTCACCAACCAACTCTGTATACGTTATTCTTCTCCCATGTCACCAGTAAGCAGAGCAACCACAATGTGAGGTAAAATTCGTTAAAAAAAAGAAAGAGTGCCCAAAAAATGAAGTAAATTTTTTATCCCTTCTCGTAGAAACAAATCGGGAACAGAGCAAAACAGTACAACTCAAAAAGCCATTGTAGATTGCAAAGGAAGCGTGTAGGAGATTAGGGTCTGCTAGACGACCAACTCTTTTTCTGCTTTATCAACACGGCAATCATTACCTTTTCCGTTTTGCATTCATCATAGAATTGAGATAACCAATAAGAGTTTATTGCACCCGCAACCGACAGTGTTCCCATGAAAAACCCCAGCAAAAGATGGACCCTGGTCTATTACAGCGTATCGTCCAATGAAATCCCCAATCTCAGCCTGGCGATCTCTCGGTATAAACGGAAAGTTGGGCCGATCGAAGTATTTGCACGTTCGCGCTCCCAGCTTGAAAAAAACCCTCAACGCCAGCAGGAGTTCATTGAAAAAGCCTTAAGCGCCGATGTATTGGTGCTCACCCTCATGTCCGGAAGTCTTTCTTTTCCGGCATGGGAAAAACTGTGCGAGCAGATTGAACAGGCCCGAAACCAAGGCGCCCCGCTCCCCTACATCCATATCCAGCCCACCGGAAGCAGCCCGGCAGTGCTTGAATTGGTTCGAACCTATGCCGACAGCCATGCACAGGGACACTGGCACACGCTCAACCAGTATCATAGGCATGGCGGCATTGATAATTTACACAACCTTCTCACCTGCCTCTCCAATATCTGTTGTGCCACCGACCTGCCCTGCCCTCCGCCTGTGCCACTGCCCTTTGATGGCATCTACCATCCGGACCTTGATTATATTCCAGACCATTCCCGCTACTTGCAGGATCTTGACCCCACAAAACCAACTGTTGGAATCTGGTTCTATCAAAATTTTTGGGCGACAAAAAATTGCGCCCACATCGATGCCCTTATCCATGAGATTGAAAGACAGGGAGCAAACGTCCTTTGCGTATTTCACATGCGGTTCAAGGATCGCCTGCTGGGCAACAATGGACCAGAAGAAATTATAGAAAAATACTTCCTTGACCAGGGGACTCCCGTCATCGATGTATTGCTCAGCCCGGTCATGTTCAGCCTGGGCATGGGTGCTGACGCTTCACACCCGCTCAACCGTCTTGGCGTGCCGGTAATCCAGGCCTTGTCCACAGGCCAAGACCTTGCAGCCTGGGAACAAAGCTCCCAGGGATTGACCAATGTAGATATTACCATTGGTGTCGCTCAACCCGAGCTTGATGGGGTTCTCATTGGTGTACCTGTTGCGGCCAAACAGACCACAGCTATGGATCCTCTCACAGGTGCGGCAATCAATACCTATCTGCCCTTAGGCGAGCGGATTGAAACAATCGTCCGCCTGTCAATAAACTGGGCCAGACTGCGTCACCTCAAAAACAGTGAGAAAAAGATCGCTATCGTCTTTCACCATTACCCGCCAAGAAATGACCGCATTGGCTGCGCTTCCGGTCTGGACAGTTTTACCAGTGTCAAGATCCTCATCGATCGACTTTTAGACCAAGGGTACACGATTGAGAGCCCTTATGAAAACGGTGATCATCTGGCCGCTGAACTGTGCAGCCGTCTCACTGCAGATCAACGCTGGTTGCTGCCCGAACAGATGGCGCACAAATGCGAGGCCTCCATTGACTGTGAAACGGCCTTGCAATGGCACAGACAGATTGATCCCAAACGACAGCTGCAACAGAAAGGAGATTGGGGGGAGTTTCCCGGGGAACTCTTTGTCGATGATGGACAGATGTATTTTCCGGGACTGATAAACGGCAATGTATTCCTGACGATCCAACCGCCACGGAGTGCTTTTGAGGCGGTTGACCAACTCTACCACAGCCAGAGCCTGTCCCCGCCCTACCCCTACACAGCGCAGTACCGCTGGATCAAGGAAATTTTCGGGGCGGATGCGGTACTCCATATCGGCAAACACGGTTCACTGGAATGGCTTCCGGGAAAGGCGGTGGGACTCAGCGATTCCTGCTGGCCGGACCTTACGCTGCTGGAGCTCCCCAATATCTATCCTTATATCATCAACGATCCAGGAGAGGGAACCCAGGCCAAACGGAGAGGGAATGCCTGTATCATTGACCACCTGCCTCCCGCACTAACTAATGCCGACCTTGATCCAGACCTGGTCGAACTGGAGAGCCTGCTCAGTGAATACAGAGAGGCCCTGGTACAGGATCAGGGCAAAATATCCGTCCTGGGTACAATGATCTGGAAAGCAGCGACAGCCAATGCCCTGACCTTGGATCTCGAACTTAAAAAACCGCAAACAGACGAACAGTTGCAGGCAATGGTTGATGCTCTGCATCAATATCTTGGAGAGATAGCCGACACCACAATCACCGATGGCCTCCATGTGCTCGGGATGCCGCCTCAAGGGGAGCAGTTGGTTGAAACCCTGGCACAGTTCACCCGCTTGGAAAACGCGGGAACGCCTTCCCTTCGTGATGCGGTTCTCGAGGCATTGGGTTATTCTCCCGAGCAGTGCAAAAACATTTCTGCAAGCAGCAAGGATTTACCTCCCCACGCTGTTGAAATCGCTGCCCAAGCCCATCAGTGCTGCCTTGACCTGCTCAGGGATCTGCTTGCAGAACCTGAAGACATTGCCGCTCTTTGCCTGCGATATTTCAACAGGCCAGCAGAAAATATTGCCCTGATCCTGGAGGCTGTTCGCGATGACTTTCTGCCACGACTGGAACAAACAGATCATGAACTTACTGCCGTGCTCAGCGCCCTTGATGGTCATTTTGTTCTCCCCGGTCCCTCCGGGGCACCAAGTCGGGGCCAGGTCAACATTCTTCCCACGGGACGCAACTTTTACTCCGTTGATCCCGGAAAAATCCCTTCTCCTGCAGCCTGGAAGGTTGGGCAACGGCTTGCGGAAGCAGTCCTCAACCGCTACCTGGCAGAGAACGAGCAGTATCCTGCCAGCATAGGCATGGTACTCTGGGCAAGCCCGACCATGCGCACCAAGGGGGATGATGTCGCCCAGATCTTGGCCCTTATGGGGCTTCGGCCGATCTGGCAGGCTGGTTCGGGAGTGGTACGCGGACTCGAGGTTATTCCCCTGGAAGAGCTGGGACGACCGCGCATTGACGTGATACCACGTATTTCCGGAATCTTTCGTGACGCCTTCCCACTCCTTGTCGATCTCATCGACCAGGGAGTCTCCATGATTGCCGCATTGAACGAGCCCACTGAAGATAATTATTTGCGGAAACATGTTCTCCGGGATGAACAGCATTGGCTGGATCAGGGCCTGGACCCGCAACAGGCGCACAGAAATGCGACATTTCGCCTATTCAGCGCTCCCCCCGGGTGTTACGGAACCGGTGTGACCGAATTGGTGGAAACGAAACGATGGAACAACGCGGATGAACTCGGTGAAATGTACATTGGTTTTTCTTCGTATGCTTACGGAAAAAATGTGTATGGCGAGGCCTCGCCCCAGATGTTTCGCCGTGTCCTTGGGCGCATGGAGGCAACGGTAAAGAACGAAGATTCACGGGAAAAAGACATGATGACCTGCACCGATTTTTACAGTCATCATGGCGGACTCATCTCTGCGGTTCGCTCCGTTCGTGGCCAACTGCCTTTCTCAGTTGCCGGGGATAGCGCGGACCCCGAACATGTTCTTGTGCGAACAACACGCGAAGAGGCACGGCATATTGTGCGCGCCCGGATATTAAACGCCAAATGGCTCAACGGCCTGAAACGGCACGGATTCAAAGGAGCAGGTGATATCTCCAAGGCCATGGACATCATTTTCGGTTGGGATGCCACCGCTGATGTGATTGACGACTGGATGTACCAGAAGATGAGTGAAAAAGTGGTTTTTGCCACTGAAATGCAGGAGTGGATGCGCCGGGTCAACCCCTATGCCCTGCAAAATATCATCGACAAGTTATTGGAAGCAGAGGCACGCAACCTCTGGCAAACCGATCAGCGCACTCTGGAACACTTACGTCAGGTATATCTCGAGGTAGAAGGAGAGATTGAAGAAATCAACGAGTGAGATAATCGGGAGCCGAAAAAGGTCTTATCCCATTGACTGTACGTAGGCTTTATGAATCCAGGCATCTCCCTCCTCTTCGGTGAGTTCTTCGAGCTTTTCTCTCTGGGAGCACAAGAATTCCTGAGAATACTGGTGCACATACGCGTCTATCTCTAGTTTTTTCTCCTGACTGAGCTTCTTAAATATCTGAATTTGAATTCGATTTAACATATTGTTTTTTTTATTTTTGATTACCACTGAATATTTTTTTCAAGATTCCCTAAGGCTGAGTTCCTTCCCGGGAGGTTGAGCCAATAGCCTCCAAATTCTTTCTCGCCCGACTATTGTCTGGATCAAACTCAAGCCCCTTTCGATAGGCCTGCCGCGCTTCTATCAGGTTATTCTGGGATGCATAAATATCCCCCATGTTGAAATACGCCTTTGCAAGAGTGGGATCGAGTGCAACTGCCTGCTGATACTGCTCCAGAGCCAGCTCATATTTTCGTGATCGTTCCAGTTCATAGGCGTATTTATAGTGGAGGCTGGCATCGCCCGTACACACTTCCACAGCCTGACGGTACAGGGCCCGCCGCTTGATAAAACTCTTTTCCTTGTTGATCTTGTCATGTAAAAATGCGCAATCTGCTGCAAGGCTACGTTGCGGGAGCCAGCCCCACCCCAATAATCCCATCATGGTAGCGAGCAGGCTCACAACAATTATTTTTTGCATCGTTCAAGCAGCTTCTTGGTGCTGATACGCATACGGTCAATGGCCCGGGCAAGAGCCCCGATTTCATCGCTTGCCCCATGCTCAACTTTTTCTTCAAGGTTTTTCCCCAGACTGATTTCCGTGGTCCTATTTTCCAGCATGGTAATCGGCCTAACCAGATATCCATTAAAGAACACCCAGATCACCACAACCAACAGGGCTATTCCTCCCAGCCCGAAAAGAAAAAGAGTCAGAGCCGAGTGTTTCGCCTGCTCCAACGCCGTATGGATGGGCACATAGGTGATAAACGAGGCGACAGTTGCACCCTGTTTCCAGTTGTAGCCGTTTTCCGTGCCGTAAATTTCTACCTGGTCCCTTGGGGCATCATCAGGATTGCCGTGACAGCGGAGGCATTTTTTACCAACTTTAACCGGACGGGCAAAATAAAAAAACCGCTCGCCGTCTTTTTCCAGGATTCCTTCCTTGGTCTTCAGCTCCTTATTGGCCTCAAATTCGGCAATGATGGCCAACTCATCGGCATCGGCCTTATTGGGTGCATAGAGAGGATCAATGGTGGCCTGTTTAAAGCGATACTCCGGCAACTCTTTGGCAAATTCATCCCAGACCCCTCGAGTAAAGGCAAAGCCCGACATCAAGGTAGGATAGAAACGCTCTTTTTCCACAATATCCATGACAAGGGGCCGCTGTTCGTCACGGAAAAATTTCCGGGATGACTCAATAAAGGTAAAAACGATATTTCCCTTTGCCCGGGCCTCCTCCATGGCGTTATTGACGGTAAATTGATAGCTGAGATAGGCAAACAGGCAGGCTGCTATCAGGCTGATGACTCCAATAATGAGAATAAAACGTAGACGAATACTCATGAGACCTCCAAGGTTTCGACGCAGGTGGTCGAAGAGTGCCTTTGGTTCAAGACACGCTTTCAAAAAAGCAATGCATTGGTTTGTATCTGGGAGAAAAGGAATTGGTGCCTGTTATCTAACCGCTGCAATTGCAGCAAGGGCCCCCTGTTTGAACTCCTGAGCCAGTCCTTCTTCATCCACCTCGTCAAGAAGCAGATCAACCAACTCAGCAAGCCGTGAATGTCGGGCAGGCCCCTTTTTTTGCCAGGAAACAATGGTATCCTGTAGAATCATACCGGCAACGGGGCCAATCGCCTCAGCCAAGGCACCTTCGATCACACTGAAAAACTCCTGTAAGTCTTCTGCTGGGGCCGCATCCTGCACCACCTGTCCTGCGGCCTGTACGGTTTCCCCATCTTGTTTTTCCTGGGCGCCCCAACCACGCTCAAGCTGTTCTTCCATATCTGCGGCCAACATGGCAGCCGTGGTTGCCACCAGAGAACAGTTGGCCTGGGTGTTACAGATGGTAAGCAGAATGGACTCATTGCCCAGAGGCGTACTCACCACAGTACAGTTATCAAAGCGGAAATGACTCCCAGCTAAATCCAACCCGTTCATCTTTCCCATTTTGCACATTCGTACGAGAAAAGATCCAACCTTAATCAGCACGTCCGTGGCTATGTTTGCCTCTGAGTTGGTACACAGGGGCCCCTCGTTTCGATCAAAGATGCAAGAGCCGGTCACGCCGGGAATAACTGAAATTTCATCAAGGAGTTTATTGAGAGCCATGGCAGACTGAACGTATTCTTTAGATTATTTGCGCGTGAGAGCCTTGCGCAGCTTGGGGTACACATCAGCTATATCCGCATCACTGGTAAGATGAAGCCCAATAATGGCTCCGGTGGCAGGCACAATGAACACCACGGATTCATCTGCCAGGCGGATGCGGATATTATGCAAGCCCTTCGCCCCAAGAGCCTCGCGCATTTGAATACCGCTGACAACACAGTAGGCAATAAAATCTGCCATTTTTTGGTTGTTGCAGGACTGAGCGACCAGCTTTCCCTGACGATTGAGCAGGTAGCACTCCTCCACCCCTTCAATGGCCAACAGATTACTGGTGAGCGTTGCAAGCGCAGCCTTCATCGACGCCTTTTTCCCCTGCTTGCCGGAAGTCGGCTCCTTTGCATGCTGCGCGGCCCTGCGTTCATCGTTTTTGGTAGAGGCGGTCAGAAGGATATGTGCCAGCGGTTGGCTGATAGTCTGAGTCGGCGCCTGGCCCGTGGCCAGATAAAAGGATGCATTTTCCCAGGAAAGAATGGAGTAGATAGCATCAAGGCCCTGCAGTTCTTTGTGCTGCGCTTGAATGAGGTTTCCTTCCTGGAAAAATATCTTGCCCAAAAGCTCCCCCTGGGTCACCACCAGGGTACAGCTTTTCCGCTCGTGTTCCAGGAGCTGAAGAAATGAGGCAAGTGATATACCATCAATAAATTTGGCATTCGTGGGGGCTTGAGGCTCTCTCATCGAAGATTGGCTTTACTCAAAAGATTTAAGAGTTACGGCAGGTAAGAAATTTGTTCCACATAAGGAACCCTATCACATTCTCTCAATTTTCATGAATAAATTTTATTTAAAATTTCGGCTCCCACAGAGGTAAAACTCCATCCTCTTGAGGATAAGACCTTTCTCTGAATCCTTGACAAGAGGTGGGTCGAAACAGAGCCAAGAAAAACTCAGAAATGTAAAAGAGCGAGCGGAAACACAGTCCGCTCCAGGGGACGGCATGAGTCAAATACTCTCCATGCTGGCAAAGGCAGGTTCATGCAGCGGTAAGAGAATATCACCCATTGATTTCACCTTCTCCACAATATCGTAGGCCTGGTAGACATTCACGTGAGTACCAGGAGGGATGACCTCCATTTCCATGGCCTTGATCTGTTTGGGTGGGTCCAGGTTTTCCATAATCACACAAAATCCCGTAATAACGGCTGTTCCCTTTGTTGTATTGATCATAATGGACAAGCCGCCCTCGGTGTGCGCCGGTGTATGCACCACACGAATTCCGGGCAGGAGTTCACTGTCTTCCTTGACGACTTCAATCTGACCGTTTTCTTCCACCTCATAAATGAACTCTTCATTGTAGCGAAAATCGAGGGGGTGCGGATTGTGAATGGACTCCAGTTCTTTTTCATGCACATAAATCCTGGCGTTGACACATTTATAATCATTTTCACAGTGGTCGTTGTGCAAGTGGGTGTGAATGACCACATCGATATCCTCGGGCTTGAGTCCCCATTTGGCGAGCCCCTCTTCAAAGGTATAGATTCGTCCGCCAATGGCCTTTTCTCTGTCTTCCGAACGGATCGGCCCCATTTCCCCGGTATCAACAAGTATTTTTTGATCCCCTCCTTCAAGATACCAACAATAAATGGGAATAGTGAATTGCGTACCTGAACCGTACTGGTAGGTCATCATGGATTTATCAAAGACCTTTGTCCCCATGACAATGGGATGAATGGTATAGGTGGTCATATGGAGTACTCCTTGTGGTCTTATGTGTGAATTTCAGGCAATACAGAACCTATAAGAAACGGCTTTGAAACAATTGCCCCAAAGCCGTCAGTATAAAACGTTCTATGATGTTATCGTATATCAAACAGCCATTTCAACTATCAAATGCACCCGAACAATAACCTGAATTTCTCAAGGGTGTCTTGAATAATTAGATTTTTCAATCAAGGTCAAGGCATGCGAAAAATTTTACCGCAGGCATATACTTGATATCGGAGTCTTCGCTTACCTCCGAGGATAAAATTTTCCGCATAACGAGGTAAGCGCCAGATTCCGGGAGATTGGCAGAAAAAGCAATTATTCAAGATGCCCTCAAGTTAGAATCGCACACTCAGACCTGCTTCGATATAAAACCCATCCAACACATAGTATGAGGTCGCCAGGGTACCGCCGGGGCCGGTTAATTCGGCATCACTGTTAATAGCCCGCTCAACCTCTTCATCAAGAATATTCTTTGCCAAAACCCAGAATTTATACTCATCCCAGGAGTAGGACACCGAGGCGTCAAAGGTAGTCTTTGTCGGATAGGTCACCCGGTTGGTATAGTCAAGGTAGTACTCACCGGTGGTGATCGCATCAATACTCGCCTTCAATCCCTCGTAGGGATAAAAATCAAGACCAACACGGCTAGTGAACTTTGGAATACCATTGACCTTATAGCCATCGAGATCAACCTCTACCCGTGTATTGGAGGGATGCTCATAGACTCTGGCTGTACCTCCTTTCCATTCCGCATTGATCCAGGCTCCTGAAATACGGTACCCAAGCCATGACAGAGGCCGACCATCAAGTTCCAGCTCAAGACCAAAAGTTTCGGCATCACCGGTATTTTTCTGGCCCATATAGCTCCCGCCCTCGTAATAGCCGCTGAACTTATCTTGAGTCTCCGTATAGTATCCGGTTATTGCGATGTTGAGGGCCTTATTCACATGATGCTTGTAACCAATTTCATAGGTCAGAGATTCTTCGGGTTTCAAGTTCTCGGGCAAATTGTTGGGGCTACCATAGTTGCCGGCCCAATAGTAATACTGAGGGCTTGGAAACCAGTAGTTGCGGCTTAAAGAAAGGTAGACATTGGCATTGGGGGCAAAATGATAGGAAGGCGCTACCGTCCAGCTCCACATGGTATCATCGATATCAAGGTGCGAGGGTTCTTTGGTCTCAAAGGTCATATCAACATGATCGACCCGGTTCCCCACTTTCACCCCCCAGTGTTCTCCAAAAAGAAAGTCGTTGTCCCAATAGAGCCCTGTAGTGGTTTCATCAAGATCTACATCATACTTTGCAGTACTTCGGGTGCCTGCGGTATCGTAGGGGTAGGTTCTGCGCTGGGTAAAGTCGATGCGTTCCAAACTCAGACCCACAGTGGGGGTATAAGAGACCGGACCAAAATCAAAGCGGTAGCCGCCGGAGAACGTTGCCGTGTAGGTGTCCTGCTCACGGTCATCCACATCGCCCCGGGAAGTAGAGCTTGAGGTGAAAATATCCTTAGTATCGTAGTATTCCTCGTTGTAATAGGTGTAGGCTAAGGTGCCATCGGCAAAAAAACGCTCATCTTTATGGGTAAAATCAATAGCATACACGCCTGATTCCTGCTCTTTGCTGTTGTTCCACACCAAATCGCCATCGGTCTCAGATTCGGGGAAGTGACTGGAACGCCGGTAATGATCTAGTTGCTGTAGATTCGCATTCCCGCCGCCCCGAAAATCCGCTTAAATTCTCATGAAGCATTACCAGTAACGAGAAAGTCTCTACCAGTCAAAGTAAGAAAAATGATCACCACGTGGTGTGGTCGTGGATTGCA
>NZ_JAFFQA010000042.1 GCF_016919065.1 Desulfobulbus rhabdoformis
AAAAAGCGTGTTGTTGGGCGCATCAACACACTGAATAATGTGAGCAATTTTTTGATCGAGAATATTATCGTACATGTCTTTGTAACATTTAGACCAATTCCGAATTTTTCGCACAGCCGCCATGATGTAACCTCCTGATTTAACGGGATATTATATCATGTAAAAAGCAGCATTTAAACAAAAAAATAACGTAAAGTATTAAAATTATTAACCAAACAGGCCAACTTCGATCTGCAGAGCAATTCCATAACTATCGGATGCTCCCGTAAAAAGTTCGGCTGCCTCAACTCCGACTGTCGCATTCCACTCTCCATCCTCTGGCCCGCCAGGCACGAGTATGGTGATTGAGCCAGCTACGTGTGCAGGTGATCAAGAATAACCTGCTCAGCAAAAGCCTGAACAGTCTGTTTCCTCACTTTCCTCAAGGGTAATCGTAGCATTGCGATACAGAGTAGAGTAACTTGAGCGACTTTATCAGCCCAACTCAACTGTTGCGCATGCGACAGGTGCTGATCTATACCTTTGTTTGAACAGGGAGTGTTGCTCATATCGCGTACAGGATACCGCATTCCCTTCCCATTTTTTCCGTTTCCCCTTGCCTGGTAGGTTCCCATGTCAGCAGAAGAAAATACATGCCCCAAATGCAACTCATCCTACGCCTATTTTGATGGCACCCTCTGGAACTGTCCTGAATGCTCGCACGAGTGGACAGCTACCACAGAAACAAATGACGATGCAGAAGCTGGACCGCAGTTTGTCGATGCCAACGGCACTCCCCTGCAGGACGGCGACACAGTCACGATTGTTAAAGCCCTCAAAGTTGGGAAAGAGACGATAAAATCAGGAACAAAGGTAAAAAATATCAGATTGCTGGATGAGCCTGTGAATGGGCATGACATTTCCTGCAAGGTAGCAGGACATGGTTCTATGTATTTGAAATGCTCTGTCGTAAAAAAGGCTTAGGGCCTTGCGCCCACTATTTTTTTCTTGAGCACATGACCAATCCATCATGCCCGCCTCTTTTTGGCGGGTATGGTTGATTCTCGGGGTGTCCTTCAAAGCCATAGCGCCCAGTCGCCGTAATCATATTTACCGCTGCCATGATGCAATTTCCCCTCGTCCTGCAACTGCCTAAAAGCATCGCGCATGCGAAACAGAATCTCAGGCGCAATGTTCAAGGTGTGATGCGCCGGTAAAACCCGCTTTACCGGTAGGGCTGCCACCCGTTCAAGCGAGTTGAGGTACGCCTCTGGATCAGTGGAGGGAAAGTAGGCAAACAGCGTGTCTTTATACACCAAATCGCCGGTAAAAAGATAGCCGCGCTCCTTTTCCCAAAAGCACATATGCCCCGGTGAATGGCCAGGCGTATGTACTATCTGGACGAAGCGATCTCCAAGATCAATAATTTCATTATCATTGAGTACCTTGGTCGGCGTCCCCTGAAAGAATTCATATTTGTTTACATCATAGCCTTCCGGCAACTCACAACGGTCAACGACCATGCTTTTAATCTGTTCCAGTGTCAGAGGAAACTCTCCACGAAGCCAGTGCAGCTCATTCTGATGCGCGTAAAACTGGGGAAAAAATTTATGGCCGCCAATATGGTCCCAGTGAATGTGAGTAGCTATGGCAACAATGGGTTTATCTGTCAGCTTTATGACTTGTTCATGAATATCACAAATTCCTAATCCTGTATCGATGAGCAAGCTGCGTTCCGAGCCATTCAGGAGATAACAATGCGTTTCCTCCCAATGGCGGTATTCGCTGATACTGTATGTTTCCTTGTCGAGTTGCTCTACTGTAAACCAATCATTCACGGCACTGTCTCTGTCCTATTCTCAATCGAATTTTTTCTATAAATCCGTTACCCGTCCTCTTTTAATTGCATTGCGCCATTCTCTGTAAACTCAAACATTGGCCCCCAGGCCACCTCCCAGTAATACCCATCAAGATCCGAGAAGTATCCGCTGAAGCCACCCCAAAAAGTATCTTGCGGTTCTTTGACGATTTTGGCTCCTGCCGATTTCGCCCGTCGTAGAATGTCAATCACCTCATCCTTGCTCCGGGCATTGTGAGCGAGTGTGACGCCACTAAACCCACTCCGGGTGAGAGGAATATCGGGAGAAATATCTTCTGCCAGTTTTTCAAAAGGATAGAGCGCAAGCCAGGTTCCCGGGAGTTCAATGAAAGTAATCCCATCTGATCTCTTGGGAGGAGTGCCGAGCACGGCTTGATAGAAATCTGTCGCTTTGCCTAAATCGGCAACGCCAAGCGTTAAAATTGTAACTCTTGAAATTTTCATTGTTCACTCACAGTTTAATCCCACCAAACAGCGCCATTTCAAAGGTTTTGAAAAAGCAGTCGACTTCCTGGAAGCCTGTTTCCCGGAGCCATTGGCACTGATCTTCAACCAGAGCGGGTTTATTTTCTTGTTTATCCTCGTAATACGACTTTTCAATTTGCTTCATAACATCCTGCTGCTCAGGCTTTGAAAACGACTTGTTTAGGTGGCCCAGGAAATACCCATCAAAAATCTTACTTATCGCATCAGTCCTGGACCTCACCTGGTCAAGATTCAGAAAAACGCCATGTGTCCCCAGCAGATTGAATATCTCGGTGTAGAGTTCTTTTTTCCTCTCATCCACCTGATGATGAATAGCGAAACCGGAAACAATAAGATCAAACGATATATTCTTTTCGAGATTCTGCCCCCAGGATGGTGTAGTAAAATCAGCCTGAATGATCTGGATATTTTTGTTCTCACCTGCTTTTTCAAGCACCTTTGCCAGCATGGGTTCTGAAAAATCAAGAAAGGTGACCCGAGCGTGCGGAAAGCGGTCCAAAAGCATTCGCCCCAAAATTCCATCACCGCACCCCAAGTCGAGCACCCTTTGCGGATTCAGATCCCATGCACTTAATAATTCATTGATGACTTGAAGTTGAAGACTTGCGGTGGGGATGAGCCCCCTGACGCCATCCGAAAAAAGTTTCGCTAACTCTTCAGAGAGCCATTTACTTTGTCTGTCAGTCTGCATCGGATACTCTCTCCCGCAGTTAATTTTTAAATGATTTTCAGCCTCTGCGTTGAGAGCACCACCCGTGAATGCCTCCTTTTTGCTTCATTTGCTTGCCAAGCTGGAGTTGTTCACCCACCGGAGGGCACTGGCACGGCTCGAAAACACACCGAAATGCCACTTGGGAACCAACTGCCGCGCGTAATTCACGTAACTTTTCACAATGTCGATGGCATAGCTTTCCTGAACAACAAACGCAACCTTCACATACAGCTGTGTCGTCTGGGAGGCCACACTGTCTGTTACCGCAGGAAATTCGCCATCTTCTTCAATCACGGAAGACAAGTCTGCATCCAAAAAATCTACGAGTTGGTATCTATGATCATCAAATTCGTTATGTCCCTGAATTGCGCCATTGGCAGAGTTAATCTCATCGATAGAGACATCACCGTGGAAGCAAAGATGAAATCCTTTTGAAAAATAACTCAGTTCATATGACACAACTCAACCTCCCGTATTTTTAGAGATGGTAATTAAAGATGAAATTCTACCACCATTGCGTCCATGAATGAAGACCAGATAACATCAGGCTTCCAGATTTCCCACATTGGGTCAAAAGCCTCTTCTTCTGATTTTCCTTCTCGAATGAAGAAATAGAGCCCTAAAAAAACAGTTACTCGCTTATTCGCAGCGCAGTGCACATGGATTTTTTTTCCTTTATTGGATTCCATAGCATGGAAAAATGCCACCAGGTCGCTTTTTAAAGGTCTGTCAAATTGCACAGGGATGTGAACATACTGCAGCCCCAGTGATTTGACATATGAGGCTTCGTCTTTGAGGGAATATCTGGGGTCATCGTGAAGCGCTAAGTTGATGAAGACCTCACATCCTTCTTCAGCTAAGGCTGCAATTTCTTTTTCCGTTGGTTGGCCTGAAGTCGAGAGAAAGGGCGTAAGGGGCAAAAAATTATAGATAGTCTCAATCATTTTGAGGTAGATAGCGTAAAAAAATATAATCAGCAACTTGCCAAGAATATTCAAATATTCAGGGTTTAGTCAGGATGGTGCATCCGCCTGTGCATACACCAAAATCGGTTCCGCATCAACCCCCTGAATCCCCAAAGTATAGGCCCAGCAACGCAAACGACCACCACCGGCCAACGGGGATAGGTCAAGCCCCTCAATAATGAGAATATCTTTTTGCAAAAGCTGAATATGGGTCGGGTGGCCTGGTTGTGCCCGCTCTACTCCCGGCTGATCAATCCCCACAAAAAGCAGCGGATGCTGACAGAGCCAGGAGGCGGCTTCATCAGTCACACCAGGAAAGTTGGGATCAAAGACCTCTAAGGGGTGTGCCAGCGTTCGAAAAAAGACGGCATCAACTGTCTTCAAATCCAGGTTTTGAACATGCTCAAGCCCAATGGCTTTGGGAGGTTGTGGGCAAAGATCCACGACTATTGCGGTGAATGCAACAGGAAAACGCTGATAGTCACTGGAACACTTACCGCCGTCTATGGCATGGAGAGGATAGTCGACATGGGTGCCGGTGTGGAGCGGTAGATGCAGGGTACTCTCGTGCATGCCGTGTTCGGCAAAGTTACGCGTTGTTTCGATATGTGGCTTTTTATCTTCAAGATTTTTGTACACCACCATTGATTCGTGTATTGGCAGCGACAGTGACATCCAATTAAGCACGACTGACCTCCGGATTTCATTTTAAAAAATCTGCGCTTCCTGCGGGATAAACCACCATCTCTCCTTTACGGGCGTCCAAACGGATGGAATCGGCAATGCGCCACTGGACCTGCAATTCTTCAAAACTGGTAAACAGGGTTTTGTCCCCCTTCCAGACATCTTTGAGCAGCTTGACATATGCCTCGGGTTTATTCCCTATCATTCGGCAGCTGTGACAGTAATCGGCCAACACCTGTTCGATTTCATACTCATACCCAGGAATTTTGGAGTTGAACTGCAGATGCATGCCCTCCTGGGGAAAAACCTCTATAACCAACTGATTTGGCTCGGCAGCAATTTGTTGGTTGCAACTCACGCAGAGCGGCATCGCCCGGTACGACAGACGAATCTCGGTTCGCTTCTCGGAGAGTTTTTTCCCGGTTCGGATAATGAACTGTGTGCCTGCCCACTGCGGACTGTCACTGCGGAGCACGGCCTTGATCGCAGTCTCGGTGGTTGATTCCGGAACCTGTTCACTGTAGCCCGCGTACTGGCCAATCACCTGCGGCCCCTGAGCATCGGGTCGAAGGGTGTTCAAGATATCAATCTTGGCCCGGCGCAATGACTCAGGGGCAAGATCCTCGGGAGCTGCCATGGCGACCAGCGCAACCATTTGCAGCAGATGGCTCTGAACCATGTCATTAAGAGCCCCGGCCTGATCGTAATAATCAACCCGTTCTTCAACACCAGCGGTCTCTACCGAGGTGACCTCCACCCGCTCAATGGCGCCCCCGTGCCAGCTCTCGCTGAATATGCGATTGGCAAAGCGGATGGTCAGGATATTTCGAATCATCTCCTTGCCCAGATAATGATCGATCCTGTAGAGCTGTTCTTCACTCACCCACTGGAGCAGCTGCTGTTGAATGGCATCAGCGGAGTGCAGACTGTTCCCAAAGGGTTTTTCCAGTACGAGCCGATGCTCTTCATGCCCTCTGGTCAATAACGCCACCCGATGCAGCTCCTTTGCAATAGGTACAAAGGCATCGGGTTTGACCGCTAAAAAGAACAATCGCCTGCCCGCCCGGTCACCTTCCTCTGCATGGATACGCTCAGCCAGGGCTTGATAGGCATCGCTGTCGTTGAATTCGAGCTTGTGGTAGGTCAATTGATTACGAAGCGACTCGCTCAGCTGAACATCACCTTTAGCCTCGATAAATTCAATAAACTGTTCTGTATCCAGAGGACGCCGCCCCAGGCACCAGATACGGCCCATGGGCAACGACTCATCGCTCCACTGTTGCAGGGCTGGAAAGATTTTTTTGGCGGCCAGATCACCGGTCGCGCCAAAGATACACAGTAAGCCTTCCTGCTTATCCATGGCTCACTCCTTGTTCTTTTTCACCACAGGGTGGTCGCCAAACTCTCGGCGCATGGCCGCCAGGGATTTTTCTGCATATTTTTCCGTATCCTGGGATTTAAACCGGTTAAAGAGCGCCGTGGCTATGACCGGCGCGGCCACCTTTTGGCGCACCGCTTCTTCCACCGTCCAGTTGGCTTCTCCTGATGCGGCGACAATGCCCTCGATGGAATCCAGATCCGGCTCTTTAGCCAGGGCTTGAGCGGTCATATCCATGAGCAGACCCGAGACTATGGAGCCCCTCTGCCAGACGGAGGCGACCTTATCGAGTTGAAAGTGCATCGGCCCGTGTCGTAAAATCTCCAGCCCTTCGGCAATCGCCTGCATCATGCCGTATTCGATGCCGTTGTGAATCATTTTAACATAGTGTCCAGCACCCGACTCGCCCATCCAGCCACAGCCCATGCCACCACTGAGTGCCTCAAAGACTGGTTGCAATAGCTCATAGACATGCTTGTCCCCACCGATCATCAGACAGGCGCCGTTTCGAGCCCCTTCAGTGCCGCCGCTGGTGCCCACATCCAGAAAATGAATATTGTCCTCACCTAGGGCCTTACCTCTGCGCTGACTGTCCTGGTAACGGGAATTACCGCCGTCAATGATAATGTCGCCCTCGCTCAGCAAGGGACGAAGCTGGGCAATCATACTGTCCACCGGCTCACCCGCTGGAATCATCAACCAGACAGCCCGGGGAGGAGTCAAAGCAGCAACAAAGGATTCCAGGTCGCCATGAGCGGTAACAGATTCCTGGGCAAGCTGTTTACGTTTCTCTTCTTTTTCAGTGAAAACAACAATATCTACGCCCTTGTCACGGCCGTTAAGTGCCAAAGGCAACCCCATCCTTCCCATACCAATGATACCGAGTTGCATTGTTCATCTCCTGATCGGAATTCAGTCTGTTACGAATTAAAAGCATTGATCAAATGATAATCACCCTCAGCAATCCTGCAGATAATTTCCCTCCTTCAATTCAAGGTGGAAGAGTATATCAAAGTAAGTGATGGGCTTTGGAGTTCTGTGGAATTATCTGTTGGAGGGAGCTGCAAGATGTCTTTCAGGCTTTCGTACAGGTGAACAATCTGAATTGCTCGGGGGGAGTATGGGAGACGGTAACGATAGCAAGGTTTCTCTTTTGTCGGGTGTGAGGTCTTTTTGAATAAAGAGCACAAGCCCACAGAGCGCATACTCTCAAGCTGTCTGCGCCCTGCACCGGATTACTTTTATAGGACACCCTACAATCTTGCTCATGTATTCAGGACTCTTTCAAGGTTTTGTCTATGATCTCAACAAGTCCTTGATAGGTGTAGGGTTTAACGATGGCTGCCCGAAAACCATGCCCCCTGGCATCGGCCATGACCGGATCGTTTGAGTACCCGCTGCAAACAATAGCTTTTGCATTCCGGTTAAAGGCCAACAGTTCCTGCACCGCCTCTTTCCCCCCCATTGCCCCTGGTATGGTCAGATCCATTATTACAATATCTATAGGGGTCCCGGCTTCCCAATTCTTTTTATACAACTCAAGCGCCTCGCCGCCATTTTCCGCGACAAACGGTGTATGTCCCATCTCTTTGAGCATAATTTCAACCATATCTCGGACCAGTTCCTCATCGTCCATGATCATCACTCTCGCTTGCACGGTATCGGAAACGATTGGTGAGGGTGTTGAAGCAGGGGCTGCCTGAGGAATATGCGCGGGCAAATATATCGTGAAAATTGTTCCTCCATCGCTCTCGGAACGTACGGAGATATACCCGTCGTGTTTGGCAACAATCGAATGACAGATAGCGAGTCCAAGCCCGTTACCATCTACTTTGGTTGAAAAATATGGATCAAAGATCTTATCCATATCTGCAGCCGGAATACCTTTGCCACTGTCGGCAATGGATATGGCAACATATTTTTGCCCCTTGCCAAGGCGCAGATTCTCACTCTCCTCTCCAAAAATATTTCGGCAGGAGAGAACAATCTTCCCGCCCTCGGACATGGCCTCGCATCCGTTCATCAGAATATTCTGGATGACCTGGCTCATCTGGCCTTTATCGATTTTGGCTGGCCACAAATCCTGGGGAATATCAAATTGGCATGCCACCTTGCGACCATCCAGGACAAATCCTGCAGCTTCTTTGATAAGGTTTTCCAGGGAAGAAACTTTTTTGATTGGGTCACCTCCTTTGGAAAAGGTGAGCAGCTGCTGGGTGAGTCTCTGTGCCCTGAGGGTGGTTTTCTCAACAATGGTCAACCGTTTTCGTATCCTCTCGTCTGTAAGGCCTGCATCCATTAAGCTCAGATTGATATTACCTAAGATGATGGCGAGGATGTTGTTGAAGTCGTGGGCAATGCCACCTGCCAAGACACCTATGGACTCAAGTTTTCTGACTTTAAGCAGTTCCTGCTCCGTTTTAATTTGTTTGCTTATATCCCGAAAAACAAGAATAACGCCGATGATGTTCTGCTCCGCGTCTTTGATGGGGGCACCATTACCTGCAATGGTTACTTCTTTGCCGCTCTTGGATACCAATATTTCCTGCCTCTCCTCGCTGGTCATAGTGCCACTGGTCACTATCCGATCAACCATGTTTTTGACGGGGCGTCCTGTCTGCCGGTTAATCACACAGAAGACATCTTCAAGCGCATGGTCGATCACCTCTGTGCCGCGCCAGCCTGTCAGCTCCTCCGCCACCTTATTCATCAGGAGAATACGGCCCGAGATATCGGTGGTGATGACTCCATCGCCAATGCTTATCAGGGTAACGGCCAGTTGCTCTTTTTCATGAGCCAGCGCTGCTTCTGCCTTTTTTCTTTCTCCGTTTTCCAGCTCCAGCTCATAGATCGTCTGCCTGATTGCTGCTCGCATATCCTGAAAGCTCTGCGCCAGCGAACTAATTTCATCATTGCCCTGAATAATGATTTTTTGGTCGAGATCGCCTTCGGCCATAGCCCGGGCGGCAATCGTTAAGCGGATAATCGGTTTGGTAAACCTGGCAATCACCGGAATGAAAAGTAAAAGAACGCAGAGGGTGACGCCCGTCATAATAAGGAGAAGAAGGGTGTGAAATTTTCGAGCTTCAGCGTATTTGATCTCAAGCGGAACTGCATAGACTATCACCCATTGCCACTGCGGGAACCGACGAAACGTATAATGTTTGCGCTCCCCTCTGAACGCAAGGTTGAAGTCACCCCGCTCTGTTGCCAGGAATCTTTTGAGAAAATCCCGAGTTGCAGCTTCAGCAGTGTTGTTCAGTAAAACCGGATGGAGGATGACATTGCCGTCGGTGTCAACAATAAATGGATAGATAGCAGGATGTTGCTGACTATAATAGCTCCGTTTCAGCTCTTTGATCGTGTCGGATTTGAAATCTGGAAGATACGCGTCCATAAGTCCGGTTTTTTTAAGCCGTTCATGGTGCTGGTGAAGAATGTTCCATATGGCGTCGATCTTTTCTCTGTAGAATGCATTTTTGCTGGTATCAATAATCTCCGTCAGTTCGCTGTCGGCAATGAGGAGTATGGCGACCGTGGAACAGAAAAAGGCGCCGACTATGAGAGAAAAGAGCTTTACCCTGATTGAGCTGAGTCTCATGGTATTTTCGCCTCCTCCCTCAAATCGTTCAGCAAGGTTGCTTTTTCAAGCAAATCAATGGGGAACTTAATGCCCAGCTTTTTTGCCAAATTCATGTTCAGAAAAAGCTTAGAGCTTTTGTTTGTTGTAACCGGGATATTTTTAACAGGGGTGCCGTGGAGGATGTATAATGCGGTATTACCGGCCCACCAACCTTGTTCCTCGGCTATTTTCACCTTGCCAAGAAGTGTGTAGCGCGCAGTCATGTCGCCAACGCACCCCGTGGGGATCACCGTATTTTCCTGAATAAACGAATATCCAAGATCCTCCTTCCAGCCTTGTATGATGGTGGGGGAAAACATGATGAGCATATCCACCGTCTTTTGGAGGCGAAGATAGGGTTGCTTCCAATGATGGAAATCAGCGACAAGCTCGCCATCTGCAAAGCTCAGATGTAACTTTTCCTTAATATATTGAATTCCCTTCCTTTCGGTATACGTCTGCGCACCAATGTAGCCGACACGCCCTCCTCGGGCATAGGGCCGCATCATCTCGATAGTCTCCAATATCGGACAGACCTCCACCATGCCGGTGATTGTGTCGGTTGGGAAGCCGTATACATCGACACTCCAGTTCAGACCGCAAAAAACGACCGGGATTGTCGAGTCTTTCAGATAGGGGAGGACCAGATATTTTGCTGCATTATCATCACTGATGACGATAATATCCGGCTTCCACTCATCAATGATCGCTTTTGCCGCCAGGGCTGAGTGTTTTTTGAAGGCCTCAGAATGATGCAGCTTGGTGTCCATCCGAAAGACCTGCAGTTGCACCTCACTGCCTGAATCATCGTATGTCCCCCCAATCTTTTTTGTAATATTGAGGGCTTTCAAAAGCCCCTTTTCAATCTCGTCGCTCCACCCATATCCGGAATGATAGGAGTTGACA
This sequence comes from Desulfobulbus rhabdoformis, assembly GCF_016919065.1. GTDB lineage: Bacteria > Desulfobacterota > Desulfobulbia > Desulfobulbales > Desulfobulbaceae > Desulfobulbus > Desulfobulbus rhabdoformis. Next base: position 10,612 of record NZ_JAFFQA010000042.1, read on the forward strand.
TAGAGCAACTTTTTCTGTTCGGCACTGATTAAATGACTTGATTGTAGCAGCTCAAAAGGAAATTTAATGCCCATGCTCTTCGCCAGTTTCATATTCAGATACGGCTCCACCTGCTTATTCTCCGTTACGGGAAGAGCTTTTGGCGAAGCCCCTTCAAGGATGGCAAGGGCCGTTCGTGCGGCATAGCGCCCCTGCTCCTCGCCGACCTTTGCGTAGGTGAATAAGGCATAGTCCATGAGATATTTCTGCATTGCCGCGGTGGGCACCGAGGTGTTGTTCAAGACAAATTTCACCATGTCAAGGTGCTTGAATCCATGCACTGAGCGACATTCCTGGATGAGCACCATGTCGGTGTTCTTCTGCAGGTCGAGATACGCCTCTTTGAGTCCGTCAAAAGTATGGGCAAATCGGACCTTGAAGTCGGTGCCGAATCGTTTGACGATATTTTCATACTCCTTTCGTTCCGAAGCCGTATCAGAAGCCAGGTAACCGATACGTTTGCCCTTGGCATACCGTTGCAAGGCTCCAAGTGTTTCCTCAACGAGTGCAACCTCAAGCATTCCCGTCACGTTATCGGCTGGAAAGCCGTAAACGGATCCGTCCCAGTTCAGACCACAGAAAACAACCGGGAGTGTTGTGTTGAGATAGTAGGGGGCGATCAGATATTTCGAGGCGATGTCATCGGATGCTATCAGGACATCCGGTTGCCAGGATTCAATCAGTTCCCGTGCCTGGAGAGCTACTTTTTGCTTGTATTCCTCCGACATGTGGCGCTTGGTATCCATCCTGAAAATTTTCAACTCAATATCCTGCCGGGAGTCAAGGACCGAGTGGATGCCGGTTGTTATATCATTACTCCAAATATATTCCGCATGATACGAGTCTACAAAGAGAACCTTCTTTTTGGGCGCAGCACTGCACAATGTCGGTCCCAGCATGCCGAACAAGACCACGAGCATCAGACAATACAGCCATATTCGATAAAATTTCGTGCGGTTGCGAAGGGCTAAACTTGTTTTTAGGGGAGTCATGTTTGCCTACTTTTTCCCGTGTAGCTTCCGGACAGACTTTCTCCATATACCTTCAAAAGGCTGAAAACATCCCAGATAAACTGAAGCAGAGTTTTTCTGCTGGCCGCAACTATCCCAAAGCAAATTTTAAAAAATTTCAGCGGAGATATGCTGTCACAAGCAAAATTTACTCCAGCCTGAAGAATTCAAAATAACCTTTAAATGTCGAGTTGTTACTCTTGTAAACGGCTCGTATAATCTTCCCTGCGAAGAGGGCAATCCGAAAAAACTGGACAAAGATGGGGGGAGGAATCCTCTTTTTTCGGACTCATATCAAAGGATTTCGCTCTGGCGAGGATACAGCCGCGACTGTGGACGGGACCAACACCACGTGTTCAAATCTGCGTTGACTCCACTGCTCATGCTCTGTTTCCCAAAGACGCTTGCAACGGCTGATCGTAGTGGACGAAAGCCCAGCGGCATCCTTGCCAAGAAGAGCCTGAAGAGCTTCCTGGAAATCACCGGTAGATATCCCTTTGAGGTAAAGCCAAGGCAGCATTTCCTCAATGCTCTTGGTTTTTCGAAGATAGGGAGGCAAGAGTCCGGAATTAAATTTGACGCCTTTTCCCCGTTTATCCCGAACTTTTGGCCCCCTGACACTCACGGGGCCGACACCGGTTTGAATTTTACGTTCAGGTAAGCAGCCATTGCGAACTACCTGGCGACGGCCATTTGTATCGGTACATGCTGCATACTGTTGGAGGAAGTCATTCAGTTCGGCTTAGACAGCCTGCGCAATCAATTGGCGAGCACCGGTACGAAGTGAGTCAGTTAACGGATCCTCAGAAATCTCCCCTGGCTTTTTAAGGGGAATAATTTTACGTTCACTCATGACGTATCCTTTTTTGTAGGAATTAAGTTTTGGCGAACTGTTTCCAACAGGATACGTCATTTTTCTTTTAGCGCTCCCTCAAACACCACTTTCGAGCATAACTTGCATAAACTTGCATGCTCCTAAACGCTAATAGCGAGCTCCTTTAAAAACGTGACCTGTCCCATCCATCTATTTTTTAAAATTTTTCTGATTATTTCGGATTTAGGGGAGCCCCTCGAAATCCTCCAAGAGAGGAGGAAATCAAAAGGTTCTGTAGCCAGCAATCGTGATATCGACGCCCATTCAACTGTTCGGATGGACTTTTCAATCCAGCATGTTGTTTCACCGTTTTCGGGTTTTGCGGAGCAAAATTTTTGATGTGAGCCCAGCCCCGAATATTTTGCTCTGCTGCTTCCAGGGAACCGTGGAAATATCTCGTATTGTACATGTGGCGGTCCATTCCCTGCATTAACCGGTCAAGCATGTTGCTTGTTCTGTGACTTCCCCTGTGCTTGTATGCCATTGAATAATCAACGATATTGCTCTTGAGCTTTTTTAAAGGGGCTAGAATCACATCAGGATATGATTCGTATTGTGCTGTTTCCACAAGTCTTCTGATTTTTTGGGAAAATGAACGCCTTGTGGTGGCTTGAAAACATTCCCAAAGCGCTGTTGCCACCTCGATGAATAGCTCCCTGTGTTTTTTCTTGGATCTGTCGCGTATCTTAATGTAAATATGCAGAAAACAGGACAAAATGCATATCGATGGAAAAAGGTTGCCAAATGCATTTTTGGTTGCTGCCCAGCCGTCTGTATTCACAGTCTTTGGGGAGTACTTCGGTTTTAGATCCAGAGCCTCTTGCTTGAAGGTGCTGTAGCCTCGCTCAAGGTCGGCATTGTCTGCCTTTTCGGTAACGGCGACACCGAGTATACAGCCTTCAGCCACAGTTGTTGGAATATAGCACTTTTTGCCCCGTATTTTCGTGTGCTTTTCGTCGGCAACGAGATGCGCTGGCAGCTTGGCCGGTTCCTTAATGGTAGTCCCGACGATACTGAATCGCCCCAAGTGGCTTTCAAGCCGATACCAAAACGATGCATTTCTGCCGAAAACATGTGCAAGTGCCCAAAACGGTATATCAAATTTTCGTAGAAACAGGGCGTTATCAATATCTTTGGTGAATGCTGTTTGATAGGGCATCACAAACGATGGACGTATGGTAAAATTCGTATTTTCCACTTCTATCCGTCGTATCCGGATGTTGAGCCTTATTGAGACGTAACTGTCTTTCATCCGATAGCCATGCTGGATCTCAAGGGGAAAAATTTCCGGACATCTGGCTATCATATCATCTAATTGAGCACGAAATTTCTGAGGGCACTCTACAGTATCGACATAGGTTTTATTGCAAAAGGGTGTACATATTGTACGGTTGTTTCTTGGGGATGTTTTGGCCATCTATACGTACCATAGGTTATCAGGGTGGTTTTGACGTGGAAATCAAATTTTCCCATAATAATCAAATGGTTGTTTATGTCAAAGCATCCCCTCCCCTAAATTCGAAATAATCAGAAATTTTTGGAGATCAACCTTTTCAGGAGATATCACAATTCGGCAAATCCGATATTCCTGTGGTCGGGGTTGTATGAGTTACTTCCCCTATCTGGAGTATGCACCACACTGCGGATAGGCTTGGGGTAAACGTTTACTGGCTCAAGAAGAAGCTATTAAAAGAGCAAGGGGTACAGATAGAATCACTATCGGATCAGGAAAAAAATCAAAAAGGGGGGCGCCACCTCTGATACTGATACTTTCGGTGCGGCAAGATTAGGATATTGCTGCGTAGCGGCAAACTTGCGCGCCACGCAGCATATTGTCAGCAACAAATTGTTTACTTAGGAACTTTGCTCAGTGGGATATTCAGAGCCTTCGCCACGCCTGCGCCGTAGTCAGGGTCGGCTTTCAGGCAATTGCCGATGTGTCGGATTTTGATCATCTCCGGTGCATCATCCATGGCCCGGGCTGTATTTCCAAAAAGGGCCTCCTGCTGCTCCTTAGTCATAAGGCGAAAAAGCTTGCCTGGTTGGGTATAGTAATCACTGTCATCTTCACGGGCATTCCAATGGGCTGCTGCACCACTTAACTCTAAAGGTGGCTCTGAATAATCGGGCTGCTCCTGCCATTCACCGTAGCTATTGGGCTCGTAGCTCAGGGTTGAACCATAGTTGCCATCCACCCGCATTAAACCGTCACGATGATAACTGTGAAAGGGGCAACGGGCTCTGTTTACCGGGATGAGATGGTGGTTGACACCTAATCGGTACCGTTGGGTATCGCCGTAGGAAAAAAGCCTGCCCTGAAGCATCTTGTCGGGGGAGAAGCTGATGCCCGGTACGACGCTGGCAGGATTAAAGGCTGATTGCTCGACCTCGGCAAAATAATTCTCCGGGTTTTTGTTGAGTTCAAAATATCCTACCTCAATAAGCGGAAAATCTTTTTTGTACCACACTTTGGTTAAATCAAACGGATTGTAGGGAAGCTTCGTGGCCTCCTCTTCGGTCATGATTTGGACAAACATCGTCCAGCGTGGGAAATCGCCATTCTCGATACTGTAGTAGAGGTCGCGTTGATTGCTTTCACGGCATTTGCCAATGACTGCCTCAGCTTCTGCATCGGTGAGGTTTTTGATGCCCTGTTGAGTGCGGAAATGAAATTTGCACCAATAACGTTCATTATTGGCGTTGATAAAGCTAAATGTATGGCTACCGAACCCGTGCATATTGCGAAAACTTGCCGGAATACCACGGTCACTCATAACCACGGTTACTTGATGCAATGCCTCGGGCAGGGAAGTCCAGAAATCCCAGTTATTTTTCGCACTGCGGAGGTTGGTGCGAGGGTCACGATGGACGACATGGTTCAGGTCTGGAAATTTGAGTGGGTCGCGTAAAAAGAAAACGGGAGTGTTATTCCCCACCAAATCCCAGTTACCTTCCTCAGTGTAGAATTTAAGTGCAAAACCGCGGATATCACGCTCGGCGTCTGCGGCACCGCGTTCTCCGGCCACGGTGGAAAAGCGCGCGAACAATTCAGTTTTTTTCCCGATCTCAGAAAATATTTTAGCCCGGGTGTATCGGGTAATGTCGTGGGTAACCGTGAAGGTGCCGAAGGCTCCGGATCCCTTGGCGTGCATCCGTCGCTCGGGGATTACCTCTCTATCGAAATGGGCCATTTTTTCGAGGTACCAGACATCCTGCAACAATTGTGGGCCACGGGGGCCGGCGGTCATAATGTTCTGGTTGTCAGGTACCGGAGCCCCGGCATTGGTGGTGAGGTTTTTTTTATTCTCGTCCATCATTGCGTCCTCTTGTGCTATGGTTTTTACTCCCAATTGAAATAAAATAGTGCGCCATCCGAAATCTCACAGCCATCTTTCCGGTGTGTTACCTGCTTATCTGGTCCTGCGGATTTTATCCGTGCTAAAAAAACAGCAGCCCAATAGAATTGATTTTTTTAGGAATGGTGGTGCAACATCATCTCGATATCTTCCTGAAGGGACTGGAGATCTTCTTCATGCTCGACTTCATCCTCAAGGATCAGCAGCGCCATGTTGTATGTGATCGGATCCTTTTCACGGGATTCCATCATCATGTCGTTATAAACTGTGATGGCACATTGCTCCCCCTTGATGTTTTGTTCGAGCAGACGCATGACAAAAGGATCCCCCGGGGCGTCGTAACCGCAATTGGTAAATTCGTACCACGCTTTGGGGCTTATAACCGGCTCGCCACCCAGCTGAATTATGCGGTTAGCAACCAAATCAGCATGACGTAACTCGTCAGTAGCATGTTGAAGCAGTTCTGCTATGACAGCCTCTTTCATTGGCCCTTTGGCGATTTTTGCTCCGAGCCAATACTGATAATAGGCCAGCCATTCGTCGGCAAACGCCTTGTTAAGTAGTGATACAATCTTCTCGGTATTGACGCCGACTATTTCTCTTCCTCTTGTTCCCATAAACATCTCCTCCTATCTTGGTTTGGAAGGTAAGAATCAAAATTACCGACATATACGGTCATGGCAGTAAAATGCTTAAAATCTCAGGTCATTAATGAGTGTATAGATTAGTGAATATGGAGCCAATTCAAAAAAAAATGAATAAACAGTAAGTTGCAAAGCGGTTTCGCATCCGACACTCAATAGTTTTGGTAGTAATGAGAAGAGCAAATAGCGAAGGATTCTCACTTCTTGTTAACTTTAATTTCCATTTTGTATAATTTAGTGTGAATTTCGGACAATGCAACAAAATTCACACGAATAACCAATATGTAATATTTTGGAATTATCTCATTATGTCAGACAACACGCATTTTGATTTTTCAATCATTCGCACCCTTCGTCTGAAGCGTGGGTTCACCGCTGAACATCTTGCAGAAAAGGCAGGATTAACGAGGGCTACGATAGCGAAGATAGAAGGTGGTGAAGGGAATCCAACATTGGATACCATTCGGACGCTGAGCAATGTTTTTCAACTCTCAGCAAGTGAATTGATCCGGCTTGCGGAAGTCGACCAGTGTGAACAGGCCGAGATCACATCCTTCCGGGATAAGGGGATGGATGTCGATCATATTTTTTTTCCTGGATTCGAGATTTTTCATATCCGAGGTTGCGCCGGTCTCCACTACACCGCTAATCCAGAATTTCATGAAAATACCGCTGAGGTATGTCTGATTCTCTCTGGGAGAATCAGAGTGAAGATCGCCGGACAAATTTACGAAATGGGGTCAGGTATGGTGATGCGATTCAAGGCGTTACAAGAACATGAGTTTGAAATAATCGAAGATGCCGATTTTCTCATGATGCACCACGATTTAATGTAACCAGAAAATTCCAAAACATCCCCACGAGAAGTGGTCTCTATTTTATAGGACAGAATCGGGGAGGGGGGAGATAAGATTGATGCTGACAGTCTCAAGCTGCTCTGTGCAGAAAAACATTGAGGTTAGACCTGATTATCGTTGCTTATCGGGTGAACAGTCGAGTAGCCCAGGGGAATCTCACCCCTAGGCCCTCACAGATCCGGACGTGAACCTCTCAGCTCATCCGGCTCCTATTGTCCAACCGGAGGACGCATCCCCAGAAGTTGCCAGTGGGCAAACAACTGGGGCTGACAAATCGCTAGACGACCTAACCAGTGCGTCGCTTTTCGTTGCCGCCCTCGCATATTCTTAAATTTCCTCATGAGCCACTTCACAATCATGCGGTTCAAGTGGTGAAACACCACTTTCGAGCATAACTCCTCTGGCGCTTACCTGAGGTAAGCGCCAGACTCCGGGAGATTGGAAGAAAAAGCAATTATTCAAGATTCCCTAAAATTTGTGGGCATTCAGGGGTGCGTCAGTTGCGTTGGTCAGGAGGAAGCCTCCAGCAACCGTTTGATATCACGTGAAGGCGGGGCACCGAACAGACGGCTGTACTCCCGACTGAACTGCGAGGGGCTTTCATAGCCCACTTCAAAGGCAGCGGTGGTGGCGTCCTTTTTTTCCATGAGCATACGCTGCCGGGCCTCATTGAGGCGGAGCCGTTTTTGAAACTGCAGCGGGCTCATTGCGGTCAGAGCTCGAAAATGGTAGTGCAGACTCGAGGTACTCATCCCGCTGTAGGCAGCGAGATCATCCACCTTGAAGGCCTTGTCATAGTTGGCGCGCAGCCAGTCAATGGCACGGGCAATCTGGTTGGAATGGCTGTCTATCATGGCCGCCTGGCGGAGCCGAGGTCCTTGCTCACAAGTGAGCAATCGGTAGAGGATCTCTCGCTGAATTAGGGGGGCCAGCACCGGAATATCGTCCGGTGTATCCAGCAGATCAAGCAGACGCAGTAAAGCCTGGACGATGGGCAATTCCACCTTAGAGACGGCCAAGCCGCGTTCTCCTGCCTGTTTTTTGGCAATCACCACATGATTGTCAATCATCATCTGGGCAATATGTTTTTTTTCCAGCCGCAGGGTCAAGCCCATGTAGGGGTCTCTGGGACTGGCATCAAGTATCTGAGCAACCAGAGGTAAATCCACCGAAGAGACCAGGTAATGATCCTTATCATAGAAGTATTCCTCGTCTCCGAGCATCACCCGCTTCTGCCCTTGGGCTATCAGACAAAGAGAAGGCTCCATCGTGTAGCTGGTGAGCTGTATGGGAGCTTCCTGGCGGTAGAGGAGCAGGGCCGGATAAGGGGTGGCGGGATCGTTGGGATGCAGCCGCGTCCACTGGTCGATTTTTTGCTTCAAAGTTGCCATTGCCGTGGCAAGCGTATCGTGCGGTGAAGAATTAGCTGCATTCTCCATAAGTTTGCTCCTCAATAAAACTGAATCCGTGACGAAGGTTGGTTACCCCACCATCCATATTCTGGTGATTAACGAAACGAAGCCTCGAGAATGGCTGTGCTGTCTGCATCGGAAAGCGCTACCGGGTCACAGGAGAAGAGTTTCCCCATAGTCTCGCGCGCATCCAAAGCGTATCTGGCCATATCTTCTTTTTTCAGGCCATATGCAGACATTTTCAGCTCCGCCACACCACAGGCCTCCTGCAGTTCAACAAGTGCAGCGACAAAATCCATGGCCGAACCGGCATCTGTTTTTCCCATGGCTTTGGCCATGGCGATCATACGTTCGTCGCAGGCTCCACTCTTGGCAAAGTGGGTAAAAAAAGCACGGCTGAGCATAATCAATCCAGCCCCATGGGGGAGCGCGGGTTGGGCCGCCGAAAGGGCATGCTCCAGAGAATGCTGACTGGTCACGCCGCAGATACTCTCAACAAAACCGGAGAGGGTATTGCCCAGAGCAACCTTTTCGCGGGCATTGAGGTCGCTGCCATCTTTGACCGCCTGAGCGAGATTGGCGGCCACATTTTCAATGGCTGCAAGGGCGTATATATCGCTCATTGCATTGGCATTTTTAGAAATATAGCCTTCTACACTATGAAAGAGGGCATCAAATCCCTGGTAGGCGGTAAAGGAGGGAGGAACAGAGACCATCATCTCCGGATCGACCACGGAAAGTACCGGAAAGGTGGACTCCATACCAAAGCCGATTTTCTCATTGGACACCTCATTAGTGACAACGGCCCATGGGTCCGCCTCGGTCCCGGTGCCTGCGGTGGTGGTAATGGCAACCATGGGCAAAGGGGTCTTTTCCACCGGTTGGCCCTTGCCGCTACCGCCATGGATATAATCCCAGTAGTCGCCAGGATTGGCCGCCATGATCGCAATGGCCTTGGATGCATCCAGGCAACTGCCGCCACCAAGACCAATCACAAAATCACATCCGTTTTCCCTGGCCTGAGCTGCGCCGTCCATAACGTTTGTTTTGGTGGGATTCGCCTGAATCTTATCAAAGACGACATGATCTTTGCCAGCCTGACTCAACTCGTTAATGACGGTATCAAGGTAGCCAAATTTCCGGGTGGAAGTACCCGAGGAAATGACGATCAGCGCTTTTTTCCCCGGTAGGTTCTGCTCATGGAGCTTTTTGATCTGGCCTGGGCCAAAAAGGATTTTTGTGGGGACGAAATGAGTGAATGCCATGTTGTTTCTCCGGATGTATACGATACGTTTTTGGATACCCACGGGACAAAATGCAACCCGTAAATAATATACGACATATCGGTTCAGTTTTCAGCCATTGCCTAAAATTGCGTAGAACTGTGTTGCTCACGCTTCACCACTCGGCATCCCACCATGGGTTTTATCGAGAAATTAAAAAGAAGCGTTCGCAGGCGACAGTTTAGCTTGTTGCCTAAAAAAATAAATCAGAGAAAACAAAGGCGATAGTCTGATACTCCAACTTTCTTGCCTAATTCTCCAGGGAGAGTAAAACAATGGGAAACTTTTGAACGATGGGCCCAAAAGTGAGAATGCGGCGAAAAGCATGTGCCGGAGAGAGTCCAAAGATTGCCGAATTCATGGGGCGGGCTCTAGCCTCATGAACTCAGCAAGGGGCTCAATCAGGAATAGAGGTTTGAGCGAAATGTTTCCATAATGGCGAGATCTTTTTCAAGCCGGGGGTTCGTCGGATCAAAGGCTTTCATGTTCTCCAGTTCTTTATCCACCTGATCGAGAATCGCAGACCAGCCAGAGAGTTCAGTCGGGAAAATATTGGTGTACCCAGCCTCACCTGGGAAATACATCCCTATGGGGGTCCCCTGAGCATCGGATTTGACGTTTGCCTGGACACTTTGCAGCATAAAGATGCTGGAAGCCATCAACCGTTCATCCGCAGGCAAGGCATCTATGGTTTCCTGCCAGGCATCCTTGACGGCCTCCGGTGCGTTAGGTGGCGGAAAAACGAACATTTTCCCCACCCCTTTGTCTACAATACCATCGTTATTGAAATCGACATAGGCGCGGTTATCCTGGGTGACGAGCATATTCCTCGCCCCTTCTTCCGTCATGGAGTCAATCTCCCCCTGTCGAAGCTTATTGCCATAACTGTTTGCTTTTTGCACCAGCAGTTGATCCTCTGCGGAGAGATTCGATAAAAAATCTTTTGCATCCTCCACCCCCACCGCCTGTTCTTTGATTTCCTGGAAACGGATAACTTCATCATCGGAGAGTCCACGAATCTTCAGCAGGGAATATTCACGTGCCAGGACAGGGTTCTGACTTCGCAATGCCCTATAATCAGTCTCCTCAGGCGCTTTGTTTTGCCCCTTTTGATCACTTATTGTCTCAGAAACGTCTTCTCCGTTCATCACCCCCTGCAGACACTCGCCAAAATTGCCCTCTCTGTCCTGCACCTTAGGTAGTATACCGACTTGGACTCCCTGGCTGGGAAGAATAGCTGCACTGTTCACGTAAGCACCTCGCGGGTTAAATAGCATGAGCAAACAAAATTCCGCTGCTTTTAAGCGAAAATTTCAGAGTTGGGAAAAACGCGTAGTTGATATACCTGTTGTCGGCATGAAAGATACAAGAGTTTAGGGAGGGCTTGAAAAATTCGTTTTTCTATCAAGGGCACACATACGCTATGTAAGAAGTGCGCCCCTGTTGCATCTCTCCTTCTTAGGAATCTTGAATAATTGCTTTTTCTGCCAATCCCGGCGTCATGCTTAAAATTTTATCCTCGGAGGTAAGCGAAGACTCCGATATCATTTATATACCTGTGGTAAAATTTTGCGCAATCCTTGGCCTTGATTGAAAAATCTAGTCAGAACCACCGGCAAAGCCGGTGGCTTGAAAGCCTGTGAACCGCTCAAAGCGGTACATTTAACAGATCAACTGACCACCATTCGGTGGTCGCCTATTTAAAAAGGTTCAGTTGCTCGAGACGTTGATCTTCTTTTTCTTGATTGCGGATATACTCCCTCACAACCTCTTCGTCGGCACCAACTGTTGAAACAAAATAGCCTCGAGCCCAAAAACTCATTCCGCAATGGTTCTTCTTTTGGCCAAGATATGTGCGAGCGATATGAATGGCACTCTTCCCTTTCATATACCCCACCACTTGCGAGACCGCATATTTTGGCGGAATGGAGATCAACATATGCACATGGTCAGGTTGCAGATGCCCCTCTAATACTCGGCTTTCCTTTTGCCGGGCCAATTCGTGGAGTACATCTCCAAGGTCCTTCCGGAGTTGACCATAGAGCATTTTTCTCCGGCATTTCGGTATCCACACCACATGGAACTTGCAATCCCATTTCGTGTGGCTTAAACATTGTATGTCGTTCATGAAGCCTCCTTTTTCGTGACTTTGAGCGGTCCACGAAATTGGAGGCTTCTTTATTTTGCAGGATCCGTCAAACTTTGTGAGTCCCCCGGCAAAGCCGGGGGTTTACCCAGAAGAAATTAATATACAATCCGACGGATAACCTAAGCATAAAGTTTAATGTATCTAAAGAGAGTGATACCAAATATGGTATGGAGGGTGGATCAGTACCTTTGGATGCAGATATTCATAGCTACGAAAGGGATGATTTTAAAGATGTTTACTATGACAGAGGCACCTATTTTGAAAATAAATCTGACGCTCAATCTCTTCATATAGATTATGATTTTGAAAATTTTACATTTTCTTCTTTAACAACCCACAGTGAAACAGAAACCAGCTCTCACAATGATACCGATCTATCATATGGCAGTGTATATGACGGCTTATCTTTTTTCATGGACCAAGAATCAAATAATATTTCTCAAGAGTTCAGGCTTTCAAATAACAGTGATGGATTAAGATGGATCACAGGAGTCTATTATGAAAAGCAAGTATAGGATAATAGAGTTAATAGCCAAAGCACTGCATCAGGCGTAACTATGGACTATGATGCTATTTCTGAAAACAGAAGTGATACCTTTGCCGCTTTTGGTCAATTCATTATCACCTTTTTTGAAGATTACGAACTAACACTAGGTGGACGCTATCAAAAAATTAAAAAAGATATCGATTTAGAAAATTATTTCTTACCTTCCGGTACTCCCGGAGCTCCTCGTTACACTTTGAACGATGATAACACTTGGGATACTTTTTTACCAAAACTCGCTCTTTCCTATAAAATAAATAATGATTTCAACTCATATTTTAGCGTTACTAAAGGATACCTAGCAGGCGGATTTAATTATAACGCAAGCGACGGATCAATAGATCAAAATAGCTTTGACGCTCAAAAATCTATCAATTATGAGCTCGGTATACGAGGAAATGCATTTGAGAATAGACTCTATCTATCAGCATCAATTTTTTATATGGATATAAAAGATTTACATGTTTGGGGTACAGATAGTGTCACAGGTGCCAGAACAACATCAAATGCGGCAGAGGCACATTCTCAAGGGTTAGAATTAGAGCTTAGATATGCCATATCTGATCATTGGAGTATAGATGGTTCTTTAGGACTTATAGAAGCAAAATATGATGATTATACAAATGCGTCTGGAACCGATCTTAGTGATAATAACATACAGACAACTCCCTTCCATACGGTAAACATAGGCCTCTCCTATTTTAACCCCAATGGTTTTTACGGCAGATTGGATATCAGAAATCAAGGCAAGATCTATTTTAATAATACAAATACACGATATGAAGATCCCTACACCGTAGCCAACATAAGAGCTGGCTATCTCCTTGGCGATTGGGAGTTCTATGGTTTTGTAGACAATATTACCGATGAAAGTTATTTGACAGGTGCTGATTCTATGTATGACAAAAACAGGTTAAAGTTTGGTGACCCGAGAATTATAGGAGGCGGTGTAAAATACACCTTTTAAACCAAAGGGTGTCTTGAATAATTATATTTTTCAATCAAGACCAGGTAAGCGCCAGACTCCCCGGGATTGGCAAAAAAACAATTGTTCAAGATTCCCGAAGTGGTCTTTTCCCTATATCCCCGCGGTCACCCCCCGGCCGCACAAGTTCGGTGTCAGGCCGGGCGACTCTTCCCCAAGGAAATAAAAATGACAAACGGTTTGATCGTAAAAGGTTTGCAAAAAACTTATACCAATGGCGTACGGGCCCTTGATGCCGTGGATTTGCAAGTCAGCCCCGGCCTCTATGGACTGTTGGGGCCAAACGGTGCGGGCAAAAGTACCCTGATGCGAACACTTGCCACCCTGCTGCAACCGGATGCCGGTGATATTCTGCTCGACGGTATCGATGTTTTGGCCGAACCGGATCAATTGCGCCAGCAACTCGGCTATCTGCCACAACAGATTGGCGCTTATCCCGGGGTCAGCGGGCGAAGCCTGATGAAGCGCTTTGCCTGGCTCAAGGGGTGTACCGATAAAAGGCAGCGCCGACACGAAATCAGCCGGTTACTCGAACAAGTCAACCTGACGGAGGCCGCAGATCGATCTGTATCCGAATATTCTGGCGGCATGTTGCGCCGCTTCGGCATTGCCCTGTCGTTGATCGGATCCCCACGTCTGCTGATTGTCGACGAGCCCACCGCTGGGCTGGACCCGGCGGAGCGCAACCAGTTTCATCGCGTGCTCGCAGAGGTGGCAACCGAGGCCGTCGTCCTGCTCTCAACCCATATTGTCGAGGATGTGGAAAACCTGTGCGGCCGGCTTTCCATTCTGACCGATGGACGCATAGTTGCCACCGGTTCACCAGCACAACTCATCGAACCGTTACGCGGTCGTTTGTGGTCGAGTGTGATTGCCAAAGATCAGGCCCCTCCCGACGATGTACTGCAAATTTTGGCACATCCAGATGGCCTGCGCGTCATCATAGAATGTGACCACGCCCCGGAGGGAGATTATGTTCCCCATCACCCCAGCCTTGAAGATGCATACCATGTAGCCCTCAAAACCTCCGGCAAGGAGATAGGCATATGAACCGTCTTGCCGTTTACTGGACGGAATTCCGCCATGAGATTCGCACCGGCTTACACGGACCGTTGTTTGCTATCACCGCAATCGGCTTTACGCTTTATATGCTGATGGCGCTGACCCGTGGTGATGCTCTGCGCGGTTTTGGCCTGGTGCGCAATTCGGCAACAGTGGTCTATCAATTTTCAACGGGCATGTGCATGTATCTGTTTTTTGCCTGGGCATGGATCTTTGGGCAGGTGGTGGTACGGGATAGCAATGTGCATTTGGCTGAAAACGTGCTCAGTTCCCCTATCCACTTGCCGACACTGCTGTTTGCACGCTATCTGGGCGCCTCGGTTGTAGCATTTTTACTCGGTGCGGTTGTGCCGCTCAGCCTGTTTTTGATGCCGATCACAGCTTGGCTGGGGCTGGTACCGCCGGCAGATATCGGTGCCGCCCCGGTTTTGCCGGTGCTGTTAAGTTTACTGCTTTTTGTGCTTCCCGCTGCCCTAGGTATAGGCGCCCTGTTCGTTAGCAGTGCACTGTGGACACGCTCTACCGTAGGGCCTTTTGCTGTTTCTGCACTCTTGATGCTGATCTGGATGCTCGGATTGATTGTCTTTCGCGGTGGTGATATCAGCGATACGCTGGCAACTCTGGTCGACCCAACGGTATTTAGTGAAGTAAGCCTTCAGGTCAGAGACTTACCCCCGAATGAAAAAATAGATTATCTCATAGAGGTGACACCGGCCTACCTGATGAACCGCCTGGTGTGGTTTTTGTTGCCGGTGGGATTGCTGCTCATTGTGTTGCGCCGCTTTAAGCGTGAACAACTGCTCCTTGATAACAGTAACAAAACAGTGCGTGATACCGTTGCCAGCGAGAACTATCCCCCGGCCAAAACCTCTGCGGGGGTGATCGCAAAGGACAAGCCGTCATGGCTGCGAGCACTTTTGAGCGAAGCACTCTGGCATTTGCGACTCTCGTTGCAAAACAGGGGCATGCTGCTGGCATTGGGTCTTTTACTCCTTATGGGTGTGGGCATCTCGATTCTGTTTGTCCTGCAAAATGCTCAAGGTCCTATCGTACCGCATGTAGAGTATTTACTCTCGTTTTCTGGAACTTTTTTCTACCTGCTTACCATTTTCGCGGTAGCGGGATTTGTCGGCGCGCTGATGCGCCGTGATCAGCGCAATGGATTTGAAGAGATGTTTGACGCCACCCCCGCACCGCTTGGCACGCGTGTGATGGCGCGGATTTTGGCCGCTTTTTTCCTGACGGCTGCTTTGGCCCTGCTTCCGGCACTCAATACGTGGATTGTCATGGCTGTCGGTGGGGTGGCTGTTTCCTGGTGGGATCCTCTGGTCTATCAGGTGCTCGTGATTATGCCAGCTATGTTGGAGATATGTGCCTTAACCGTGCTCAGTCACAGCCTGATTCGCAATGCAGGTGCCGCGTATGGGCTTTCGATGATGTTTGCTTTTATAGCGGTTATGAATGGCGAGTTAAGTCTGGTCACCTATCCGCCCGCGCAGGTTGGCCTGGCAGTGCACCTGTCCCTCTCATCCTTAAGCGGTTGGCAACCATGGCTGGATAGCCTCATCAGCATTGATCTGTTAAAACTTGGCGTCATAGCTGTTTTGTCAGCATTGGCATGGGTAGGCTGGCAGTTTGGGATAGAAACTGGTTTTGCCAAGCGTTGGCAAATAGCGCGTTCCCGTATCCGTAGCGCCGCTCCACTGGGCATCGCCGGTTTATTCTTGATTGCAATCTCCAGTGTCGTTCTGTACCAAAAGTTAATCCATCACGGTGAATATAAGTCACTTGAAACAGAACTGGCCGAAGATGCCGCCTGGGAACAACGGTGGTGGGAAAAAGGTAACGCCTACTCACTGCAAGGTGGGGAGGCCCATATTCAGGTAAATCCATCCGAGCGAACATTGGTGGCGCAGTGGACATTGAACAACGTCCAGACTGTTAAGGGGCTTTTACACGGCAGCCTGCCGCATGGTGTCAACATCAGTGCTGCGGTGGTCGCGGGCCGGGCTGTCATCCCAGATGTGGCCTATGATCATTTTACCTTGCCACTGGACACCTGCCCGGCTCAGGGGTGTGATGTAACGTTGACCTTGTCGGCCACACTACGCGATTGGCCGGCGCATGATGTGCAATCCTGGCTGCAGCCATCAGGTGTCTGGTTGCGGGCCGGTGATGTTTTACCAACCTTGGGGCTGAACCCGGATCGCCGTCTGCGCATACCAGCCGAAAGAGCGCAGTTTGGTTTACCAGAGCTGGCAGATAACCTGCCCCGACATGCCATGCAAGCGGCCAAGGACGTCGCACCGGCAGGAACTTGGCACTGGAGTGTAGTGGTCGACGCCGAAGGTGTCAGCACACAGACCTCTGGTTCTTTGACCGGACCTTTGGATTTCGCCATGGTCTGGCTGCCGAAGATGCCGGAACAGACTCCACAAAACGGTGTCTATGCCTGGCATGGGAACGAATACCGGCAAGCCGCCAAAGATATCCTGGAGGATCTGCAACTCATGGCGCAAGGCGTCGGTGATCTGCTGGGGCAGGTACCTGATGTACGGTATGTTATCCAGGCTCCCCGCGAATTGGGAGAAATAGCAGTGCACGGAGAACTGCTCTGGCTGCCTGAAAACCTCGGCTGGGACATCGCCAGTGAAGGCCCGGGACGGAAACGACGCCGCGCCGCCATAGCTTCGGCTCTTAGTCGGCATGTACTGCTTCAGGCTGCTGATCTGCGTGCGGAGCCAGGTGCCGAATGGCTGCTCTCCGGGGTATCGGGATGGATCGGAATGGAATGCCTGCGGCGCAGCGATGGACAGCAGGCATGGATAGCCGAGCAAAACTGGCAGACGGAAGAACTGTTCGAAACTTTGGGAAAAGGACTGGACGCACCGGTTAGCAGGGTAGCCGACGCCGGTAAGGCCGAATGGATCAAGCATTACACTGCGCTAAGCACACTGAACTGGGCAGCCGGGAAAGGCTCAGAGCAAACGGCCGCTTTGGTCAAGGCACTGATCAAGCGACTCCAAGATGACGAACCTTTACCCGAGGCGTTGACGGCGCTGGAGGGAGAACAAACTGCTGAGCGTTTATTGGGCATGCCTGTGGTCGCCGATATTGCATTAGGTATAGATGACAAACAGCAGGTACAAATAAAGGCTCAACGCTGGCAATGGCACGACAAGGGCTGGAAGTTGATCGAACCTCCACGGAAAGTTTTACAGCTCGCAGAACAGAAGGTGCAGCTACTTGATCTGCAAAAGTCCGCAGAAATAGGCAATGCTCAAAATTTTGTCGTACTGGATAGCTGGCCTAGTGTTGAGCGGACGCCGAAAGATAATGTCTGGAATCACGCAACCAAGCCTTAGCAAATTATTGGCCCCACAAGAGCCTGAGCAGTTGCTCCCCAGAGTGATCCGGAAAAAATTAAAATTTACGCAGGCATATAGTTGATATCAGAGTCTGCGCTTACCTCCGAGGATAAAATTTTACGTATGACGAGGGAAGCGCCAGGCTCCGCGGGATTGGAAGAAAAAGCAATTATTCAAGATGCCCTTTTACCTTAATCCGTGAGCATGCGTAGAGGTGCGGCAGTTTCGTTGTTCGTGTCATGCCGATAAAATTATATTGTATCGACGTGTTACGGACAATGAAGGTGACGTGCTGCTGGATGTTCCATGAGTCGGCGAGTGAAGCTGAACAAGCAATGTGAATATGAAGCCCCCCAGATATTCAAGATCTCTTCTTCAGCTATCACCGCTGTCACGGGTTCAGTAGGCAAAACGTACGTTTAGATAAAGCTCTTCTAGTAAAAGAATGACGATTTATGTGCCCAGATTTCAAAAAATAAAGCCATCTCGATTTTCCGTTGAGACGCTTTTATGGTTGATTTTGTTTAGCAACTATTTATACTTCTTTCATGAATACGATTGAGTGTGAAAGTATAGCAAAGCAACTGGATGAGAATTTCCATAGGATTGCCAACAAACTAAGCAGTGTCGAAAAAATCCCGAGAAATTACGGGACAACCTCCCCGCTGTATCCATCTGAAATCCACACCATCAACGTTATTGGCCTGAATCCCGGCAGCAATGTTACTGAATTGGCTAAAAAGCAAGGTGTCACGAAAGGAGCCGTATCCCAAGTAGTTGCCAAGCTTGTCAAAAAGAAGCTCATCGTTAAGATGAAAGAAGTTGACAACGAAAAGGCCATATTTTTGAAACTTTCCGAAGAAGGCCTTAAAGCTTTCGAAGGTCACCGTGCTTTTCATGCCGGAATGCATTTACCGCTCGTGGAGCTCCTGGAAAATGCAACGCAAAATCAAATAGATTTTGTAGAGCAATTTCTCTTGGTTTTGGAGTCTTTCTGCGATCAGGCGTTGTCAGAACCGCATAGCCCAACTCGATAACATCCCAAAATTTTTATCATTTTAAAATTACACATTCAGTAAATTGAAAATCTATTTGATGCTTTGGATTTTTCTTGCTTTTTAACCGCCTTATAGTTTAGTCTCTAAACCATTACAGTTAATATAATGATTAACTCCTCAATATATCATATATATTAATATAAATGAATCCAAACAATATACTGTCAGTGCATTTTTTACTCTTTTCATGCCTGACAACACACTCCAGGCTGCCTGCAGGAGAGGAGAAGTATGAACAAGGGCGTCTATCAATTCAATATCGGAAATTTTCGATGTCATGTGTTGCATGACGGGATCAATACCAAAACCCAGCTCACCTGCTTTTCCCAACCGTTCCCGAAGATGCACTCAATGTAGCTTTAAAATCCAGTGGCTTGAGTGCTGAGACATGGAAAGAATGGAACAGCGACTATTCCTGCATCTTGGTTGAAACCGGTATGCAAACGGTACTCATTGACACCGGACTTGGAGCATTTCATCCCTTTACGGGGAGTGTGCTTGAAAATCTAAAAAGAATAGAAATTGATCCGGCTGATATCGATATCGTTTTGCTCACCCACGCCCACCCAGACCACATTGGCGGTACACTAGACCAAGAGGGAGAGTCCATTTTCAGCAACGCGAAAATTCTGATGTCACAATCAGAGTGGGAATTTTGGAATTCGGATCCGTTGGTGGCATTGAAATCAGCGGGCAAAGATGAGCCCCATAGTGCAGCTGTTGTATGGTACGCAGAGCAGTGCCTGCCCAAATTACAAAAGCAGATTCAAACCGTTGACGGACAAATGGAAATCGTACCCGGAATTGAAACCCTGCCAGCTCCTGGGCATACACCAGGCCATCAAGTGATACACATTTTCTCTGCGGAAGAGGCACTCATGGTGACGGGAGATGTCTTCCTTCAACCGCTCCATGTTGAGCACCCCAAATGGTGTCCTGCAGTTGACATCAATCCAGATTCTGCGATCAAAACTCGAGTCAGGATTGCAGGACAGGCCGCTCATTCCAATACCCTGGTTGCATGTTTTCACTTTCCGTTTCCCGGATTAGGGCACATTGTCGGAAGCAAGGGGAAGTATCAGTTTAAGAGTCTGGATATGAATACATCAAAGTAATTATAGGCTAGCGATATTGTGTAATTTTTTATAATCCCGTAGAAAATGAGGGTGGTCATATGAAGACTGCAGTCGTGTATTTCTCAGCTACTGGCAACACTGCCATCGTTTCAGATGTCGTAGCAAAGGTGCTCCAAGAGCAAGGGGTTGATGTAACGAAAATTCAGATTACAGCATACAAGGACCGGCAAAGAGTCTTTGACACTGAGACCTACGACTCATTTGTATTCGGCATGCCGGTCCATTCCTGGCGGGCACCACGGGTGGTCAGGGAGTGGTTGCTTAACCTTGACGGCAGGGGCAAGAGGTGCGCCATGTTTTTTACATTTGGGGGCTTTGAAATCAACCTGGCCCACTATTCAACCAGAGAACTTCTTCGGAAAAGCAACTTTGTGGTTGTCTCTTCTGCCGAGTTCCCGGCTGCCCACACCTACAATATTCACGGGGGGTGGCGTGCCATGATCGGACGGCCAAACGATTCAGATTTTCTGGTAGCGCAAACATTTGCCCAAAAAACATGCAAACGTCTGTGTGGGGAAGATACCGGAATCCTTGGTGGGCTTGAGCAACCGGATGTGGAAGAATCTTACCTTGATATGATCGAATCATTTCGCTTCAAAGTTGTCACCCAGTTACCGACGCGGAACGGCGAGGAGTGTTCCCTGTGCGGTGAGTGCGAAGCGCGTTGCCCGACACAGGCCATCAGGGCAGAAACCGGGGTGGCTGATCCCGAAAGATGTATCTGCTGCATGGCCTGTGTCTCACATTGCCCTGATGATGCATTGAAAGTAAACGATCTGTCTACAAGCTGGCAGCATAAACTAGGTATGCATAAGACGACTGAAGCAGATATGCTCAAACAGGAAAGTCGAATCTATCTTTAGGGAATCTTGAATAATTGCTTTTTGAGCCAATTTCGGCATCATACCTAAACACCCCTGTATTGGGAACGGCGGATGGTCACTGAACAAGAATCCCTCTTAATAACGCAGCGTTTTTTAAGCCAATTCTTTTTTGTTCAGTTTCCACCTCCATCGTTCGCAACACGCCTATAACGCCTCATTTTATGAGGCATTTCACAAACAGTGACGCTGATACATCACTGAACGCGCACGGATTCAGGCAGACTGCCCCCTGAATTCTAGAAACCTCGAAAGTTACGCGGTCTGGTTTGTTTGTTTTTGATCTGCCTGAAGCCGTAGATGCGGCTTGCCATGCCACACTGTCGCAATCCTGGAGCGGCACTGGAGTTCTTCGCTAAATTTTATTGAGCACCTTCCTTATAAAGAGCTCGCAACTCCCCTGTCTTGTAGGCCAGCAGCCTGGTTGCTTGGGGCAAGCTACGTAAAAATGGCTCACGCGCTCAGATATATTCACCGAATCCCCCCTTTTCATTTTTAGAATTTTTCCATGATCAAGCTCTCTCCAGAGCAGCTCTCTGGCCTGAGAGATCCCTGAAACGTATTCTCTTTTTTTGAACTGCCTAAAACTTTTCTTGACTACTAAATACCGCATAGTATAGTAACTAAATCATCATTAACCTAAAAAATTTAACACCATGAAAAGAAATGAAAAACATGAGAATACCATCTAAACATTTTATTGTTGTTTTGGGGGCTTTCAACTTTTTCTTCCTCCCGGCAGCTTTTGGTGAAGATATCGAGCCGTCTGTCATTGGCAAAAGTAAAGGGAGCACAAAGGACTCCACAACTCTTGAAGTAATGACGGTTACCGCCCAAAAGCGTGAGGAGAATGTCCAAAATGTTCCCATGAGCATTACTGTATTTTCGGGCGCTCAGATAGAAGATGCTGACATTGGAAACATCCAGGAGCTAACCCTCCAATCTCCCAATATATTTATGAAACAGGGGGCCAGTACAAACGTCATCATTATTCGCGGTATTTCAAACGATGCAGACTTTATCCACTCCACCACAGGCCTGTATGTTGATGATATAAATTACTCCCTTAACTACATGCACAATCCCAGTCTGTTTGACATTGAACGTATTGAAGTGTTGCGAGGCCCCCAGGGAACATTATATGGCAGAAACAGCGAGTCTGGCGTTATCAACATTGTTACCCGACAACCGGGAAATCAGTTTTACGGCAAAGCGTACGGTGAAATATCGGCTTACGATCCAGACCAAGGAACCTCTTTTGGCTACCGAACCGGCCTGAGCTTTAGCGGTCCCATTATTGAAGATCAACTTTTTATTGGGATTGCAGGGGAGATAGAGACCAGTGATGGGTATATCAAAAACATTTTCACCGGGAATGACGAGGCAGGTGATACAGACAAAAAAAATGGTCGCATAACAACACGATGGACCCCTCGTGACAATCTCGAATTTGGCCTGACTCTAGACGCTCTTGATACAGATAGCGGAAACGGTAACGTGCGATACCTAGAAGGCCCCTGGAAAACAGGTCCTCATCAAATTAGTTACGATACGGACAACAACAGCATTGAGGAAAACGGAGATGGTCAAGCCCTGAAAATTAAATACTGGGGAGAGGATGTTACCCTCTTATCTATAACCGGGAGGCGATTCTACGAGAATCGTATGTTACGTGATAGCCTCGGCACCTCTGTGCCTGACGGGGTAAACGATCTCACATACTCCAGTGATTTAATCAGTCAGGAACTCAGGGTGAGCTCTGCTGATAAGGACAGCCATTTCGACTGGTTAGGCGGAATCTATGTAAGTTCGGAAGATAATGTTACAGATATAGATATGCCGTCTTTAAAAGAAATCCGAAATACAGATATGGAAACTCAGGAGTATGCTGTTTTTGGCCAGGGCACCCTTACATTCTTTGATAAACTTCATCTGACAGCGGGTCTCCGGTACAGCGTTGATGATATGGAAGGAGTTATGGACTATTACGGTTCAAGTGATAGTTACACTTTTGGGGCATCTTTTGATGATGATGTCTTGCTGCCAAAATTTTCCATTGCCTATGATTTGACCCCAGAAATCATGACCTATTTTACAGTCTCGCGAGGATATAACGCGGGAGGTTTCAATACCGCCTATGCACTGGATTCGCAAAAATTCACCTATGGCCCTGAATTTACATGGAACTATGAGATTGGAGCCAAATCCGCTTTTATGGGCAACCGAATTTTTTTAAACCTCGCCCTGTTTTATATCGCCATTGATGACAAACAGGTACCAGAGTTGGATGGGATAACCGATATTATGCATGTAAGGAATGCTGCTGAAGCCCATTCCGAAGGTTTTGAAGTAGAACTCCAGGCAAGATTACTTGATGGCTTGGATGTATTCGCGGGGATTGGATACGCCAATGTTGAATTTGATGAATGGACAACTTCCGGATTTGACTATGCAGGCAAAAAATTGCCCAATGCGCCTGAGTTTACGGCAAACATCGGTGTTCAATATCGTCATCTGTCTGGTTTTTTCGGTAGAACCGACCTACTCGTGACAGATGATTACTATAGCGACGCCTTCAATAGTCAGGAAATCGACGGGAGAACAATTGTCAACTTCCGGATTGGCTATGAAAGTGAATCATGGGATGCAATCCTTTGGTGCAAAAACCTGTTTAACGAAGAGTATCAGACGGTGGGCTTTGCTCGAAGGCACGATCGAGCTGTTGATGGAGCTCCCAGGATGTTTGGCGCTACATTCACTAAATATTTCTAGTGAGTTCAAGAGTTCCCATCCGGTAACAATCTTTTCGGAGTCTACGCGTATCTGCTCAATTTCGGCGCTAAGCTCGAAATTTTATCCTCGGAATCTTCGCTAAGCTCAGAGGAGTGCTCACAGGTTCAGGGTATAGCCTGGATGAGGTTCCCAGAACGTTCCTCTCCCCAGCTCCATGCCCAAAGAACAAGAAAAAGATAGAAATCGCCTTGACCTGGGCCTAACATTGGGGGTTTAATATGCGATCGCAATCCGATCAAATACACTCTAAAGCTTGAGTTTCCACCAGTGTTGACACGAACCAAGGAATCGATATGAATCAACCCGTAGCCGACCCCGCAACCCTTGACTTCTTTTCCGCAGCCTTTCTCCTTCCAAACGTTGGCGCTCCCTTCGTTGTCGGGTTGGCGGTGGGCTATTTCGCAAAAAAAATTCTCAAGGTTGCCCTCTTTCTCGGCGGTGCGGCGGTGGTTCTGCTCTTTATCGGAGAGTACTACGGATATACCCATGTGGACGACCAGGCTCTGCACCAAACAGCGCAAAATGCAGTTGATCTGGCCTCACAGTCCGGTAGTTTTCTCTACAGTCGCCTCAGCCAGCTTACCTGGAAAGGGGGCAGCGCAGTTGCCGGGTTTCTGGCCGGATTGAAAATCGGCTGATTGCTTTTACATCTTTTTCTCACAGGTTATGTCAGGTGATCCTCCCTGACATAACCTGTTTTTATTCCCCCCTTCATTTGGTTTATTGTTCTCCCTGACGTCGTTTCCCATGCCACAGACTGATATATTTATAACCCTGGCCACGCTTGCCTCCGCAGCCACCCTGATGATCACCAATAAAATCCGCGCCGACCTGGTTGCGGTGCTGGTAGTGCTCGCCCTAATGCTCACCGGCGTTTTAGAAGTCAGCGAGGCTCTGGCGGGCTTTTCCAATCCAGTGGTTATTATCATCGCCTGCATGTTTGTGGTAAGCGAGTCGATTATCCATACCGGCATAGCCCAGCGAATGGGCGATCTGGTTTTGGCTTTGGGCGGTACAAGTGAAGTGCGAGTACTGATTATCCTCATGGCGGCAGCGGGACTCCTGGGCGCCTTTATGAGTTCAGCCGCCACTGCTGCTATTTTTATTCCCATTGTTTTGGCAGTGGCGGAAAAAGCAGAAATCAATCATAAGCGGCTCCTCATCCCCCTGGCAGTAGCGGCACTCATCAGCGGCATGATGACCCTGGTGGCCACACCTCCCAACATAGCGGTCAATTCGGTCCTTCGGGAGCGTGGCCTAGAGCCCCTCTCCTTTTTTAGCTTCACGCCCTTTGGCCTGCTCTGCCTGGTGCTGGCGATCGGGTTTATGGTTCTGGGCGGCAGACATCTCCTTGCCCCGCCTAAACGCAAAGAACCCCATCGTCGGGAGCGCTCCATCACTGATTTGATAACCCATTATCACCTGGAGCAGCGGCTGGCACTTTTGCAGGTAACCGCAGAATCCGATCTGATAGACCGTTCCGTGGCACGAATGCAGATGGCCGCTCGTCACCGGCTGCATCTCATTGCTCTACACACTCCATCGCCCACCGGTGGGGTGACGGTTCCAGCCCGGCCGGAATCGGTTTTTGAAGAGGGGCATGTCCTGGTCGTGATTGGTGCCAGCAGCGATATCAAAGTCTTTCAACACGAGTTTCATCTTCAAAAGATGGGCATGCCCACCGATCCGCTGATGAAACGGCAGTTTTTTCAAGTAATTGGTGCGGGTGAGGTTATGCTGACCCCGGATTCCAACCTGATTGGAAAATCGCTGCGGGAGATTGGATTCCAGACCCGGTTTCAATGCCTGGCTCTGGCCATTCGCCGCAAAGGAGAGACCATTATCGCCGACTTCACCAATGAACCACTTCTCTTCGGGGATGTGCTGCTCATCTGTGGAGCCTGGGAGGATATTCTTCGCCTGCGGGAACACAGGGATCGTTACATTCTGCTCACCCTGCCTCAAGATTTTCGCGCAGTCATCCCCGCCCGCAAACGAGCTCCCCTAGCCCTGGGAATCATTGCCACTATGGTAGGATTGATCGTCTTTAACATCATCCCCACCGTTGCAGCGATAATCGGTGCCACCGCAACCCTGGTGTTGAGTCGCTGTGTCAAACAGGATACCTGGTTCAAGGCTATTGACTGGCCAACCATCATCCTTGTCGCCGGAATTCTCTCTCTGGCTACAGCTCTGCAAAAAACAGGGGTTTCTGCTTTTGTTTCCCAGAGCTTGCTGGCAGAGTTTGGGCACAGTGGCCCCTTGCTTGTACTAGCTGTTTTGTATATGGTAACTGCAACTCTTGGCCTCTTTCTCTCCAACACTCCTACAGCTCTGCTGGCAGCCCCCATGGCTATTGATATTGGCCAGGCCTTACATGTCTCGCCTCAGGCCTGTGCCATGACCGTTGCCATCGCCTGTTCCTCTGCCTTTATTTCACCGCTGGGTTCTCCGGTGACTATGATTGTCCGTGAACCGGGCGGATATACCTTGAAGGATTTTGCCAAGGTTGGGGTGCCACTGGTCTGTATCTGTATGCTGGCTACGGTGTTTATGGCCTGGTTACTCTATCTTCGCTAATTTTTTTTATCCCCCCCTACAATTCTATGCCTTCAATCAGCATTTCACCCAACATCAGCATCGATGACTCTGAGATCGAATTGAGCAGTATTCGGGCTCAGGGATCTGGTGGCCAGAATGTGAACAAGGTTGCCAGCGCCATTCATCTGCGCTTTAATATCATGGCATCTTCGCTGCCTGACCAGGTAAAAATTCGCCTGATGAACATTCAGGACCAACGATTGAGCAACGAAGGCGTGCTGGTGATCAAGGCCCAGGAATTTAGGCAGTTGGAAAAAAACAAGGCGGCCGCCGTGGAGCGATTGGTAACCCTTATTCGCGCCAATCTGTTTGTTGCCAAAAAACGCCGCCCCACCAAGCCCAGCAAAGCGGCAAAAAAACGGCGCCTGGAGAATAAAAAACGCCACGCCCAGATCAAAGCCATGCGTAAAAAACTGCAATAACTCATTCACATCTACCGATGTTTACTCGTGCTCGCTTCATTGCCCGTGGTAGAAACCACAGCCCCCTCCTCACTCTGTAAAACGGAACTTTGCAACCATGTCTCCAGAAAATCCCGAACTCCATCTGGCCCAGTCCTTTGTTGAAGAGACGAACTGCGCCCTCTATCTCACTGGCAAGGCAGGGACAGGCAAGACCACTTTTCTGAAAAACCTCCGCAACAAGAGTGATAAACGTATGGTTGTCACCGCGCCCACTGGAGTGGCGGCGATCAACGCAGGAGGAGTCACCCTGCACTCCTTCTTTCAGCTCCCCTTTGGGCCCTACATTCCCGGTGCCGAATTTTCCGGCGGCCGCCACCGGATGAGCAAGGAAAAACGCAATATTATTAACTCCATGGATTTACTTGTCATTGATGAAATTTCCATGGTACGTGCGGACCTGCTTGACGGGGTGGATACGGTGCTCAAGCGCTACCGCCGTTCAGAGCGTCCCTTTGGTGGGGTGCAGCTCCTTATGATCGGCGACCTGCAGCAACTTGCCCCTGTGGTCAAAGATGAGGACTGGCTCCTGCTGCAGGATTACTATCATACCCCTTATTTTTTCAGCTCCCAGTCCCTCGCCCAGATGCAGCTGGTCACCATTGAGCTGCAGCACATCTACCGTCAATCCGATCAGCACTTCATTGACCTGTTGAACAAGGTCCGGGACAACCGACTTGACCGGGAATCCCTCTCCACACTGAACTCACGCTTTCAGCCCGACTTCACCGCAGAGGAAGGCTATATCACACTCTGTACCCACAACAGTGGTGCAGATTCCATCAATCAAAAGCAACTTGCGGAGCTGCCGGGTAAACCACATCATTTTCAGGCCGGGGTCGATGGTTCATTTCCTGAGTACGCCTTCCCCACTGCTGCCAGTCTTGAACTCAAGGAAAGAGCCCAAGTGATGTTTGTCCGTAACGATACCTCACAGGATCGACGCTATTTCAATGGCAAGATCGGCGCAATCAGCTCCATAAGCCGGGAAAAAATCTGGGTGGACTGCGAGGATGGGGAAACGATCGAGGTGGTGCCGGTCACCTGGGAAAACGTAGAGTACACCGTTGATACAGAGACTTCCGAGATTTCTCAGAAGGTGGTGGGCAGTTTTAACCAGTACCCACTCAAACCCGCCTGGGCTATCACCATACATAAGAGTCAGGGACTGACCTTTGACAAGGCGGTGATCGATGCCCAGGACGCCTTTGCCCACGGGCAGGTCTATGTGGCCCTGAGCCGTTGTCGTTCCTTTGAGGGGCTCATTCTCCGCTCCCAGATCACAGGCCGCTCTATCAAGACAGACCAGGCCGTCCTTGATTTCATGGCCATGGTCCGGCAACACAGCCCGAGCGAGGCCGATCTGCAGGCAGCGAAAATTCGCTACCAGCAGGAACTCCTGCACCAGTGTTTTGACTTCAGCAACATGGCCCGTCTTTTAGGAAAACTGGTAGGCCTTATTCGTGGTAACAGCTCCATTGTTCAGGTCATGGCCGGGGCAGATCTCTTTGCCATCCACCAACAGACCCTTGCTGAGATATGTGCTGTGGGAGACAACTTCCGGCGGCAACTGCAGTCACTTTTTTCCCTGGATGTGGAACCGGCAAAGGATACGGTGATCCTTGAACGCCTCGCCAAATCAGCAGTCTATTTTGAGGATAAGTTCACGACCATCACCAATCCCTGCATAGAAAATTTGGAGATTGAATCCGATAACAAAGACATCAAAAAGCGCATTAACAATTTTCTGACCCTCTGTCGGCAGGAATGCGGCATCAAACTGGCCGGAGTCAAGGTCTGTGATGGCGCCTTTGCTCCCGCCCGTTATCTGCGAGCCCTCTCCCAGGCCTCCATGGTCGAGCAAAAAGCAAAACCCAAGGCCAGCCCCCTCTACACCGAGGCGGATGTCGGCCACCCAGAGGTGTTCGAGCAACTGCGACAGTGGCGAACGACTACAGCCGCAGAACATGAGGTTGCCGCCTATCAGGTCCTGCACCAGAAAACTTTAATTCAGATTGCGGTTCATTTACCCGATTCCATCTCTGCCCTTAAAGAGATCAAGGGGATCGGTAAAAAGCTGGCAGAACGCTACGGTGCGGAGATCATTTCTCTGGTTCGGGCCTACCGGGAAAAACATGGTATTGAATCCGTGGCCCTGCCCACTCCGCTGGCGCTCTCTGTGGGACCGACAGGAGAGCCCCAAAAAACAACTTCCCGCATCAATACCAAACAGGTCAGTTTGGACATGCACACCTCGGGGCTCTCTATTGAAGAGATTGCCGGGCAACGAGGGCTCACCCGTCAAACCGTTGAAGGCCACCTGGCCTATTTTGTCAAACAGGGAGAGCTAGCCATAGATGGGTTGGTCAGCAGTGAACGCCGCCGGGAAATTGAAGAAAAAATCCTGGAATTAAAGGAAACCAACTCGCTTAAGGCCGTAAAAACCGCCCTGGGGGATGATTACAACTATGGCGAGATCAACCTAGTGCTTGCTCATCTGCAACAGAGCAACGAGTGAAGCTCAATATCATAACCAACTTGAGGTGTTTCTCTTTGTTGGGGGTTATTCGGCACCACCGGCCTACATCGCCCCCCTGCACATGGCTGGTGATCACGAAGGAGCCCTGGCTAAATTTCAGTGGTTATTATTTAATCATTTGACCTTCCATCCGGATTTTCGTATTGAGGGGCACCAATAACAATGTATTTGGTCCTGCACTCCGCCTTTGCTCATGAAAATGGCATGGACTCACATTTGACATATTCACCTTCTCCAAGGATTCAAGCCCACTCTCCATGGATATTCTATGCCGTATAGCTCGCCCCTTGGCCCTGAGCGCCTGGCTCTGCTGTCTCTCTGGTCAATTACTTGCTGCAGAAGAGAGCAATCCTCTTCGCTTCTATCAATCCACTGACCAGCAAAGCTATCTTCAAGCCACTGTAAATTTCGACATGGCCTTTTTCAGTCAGGATAACGCCTGGTATGGACAGGACAGGACAGTGATCGGCGCGGAGGTGGACACCTGGTGGGAGACACTCTTTCGCCTGGGACTTGAAGGCAGGGCAGTGCTTGCAAACACACAAAGCATCTACGGACGGATTGATGTGGTCCAGGCGAACACCTTTGGGGGCTACGATGCGGCTGGAACCAATGCAGACCTGGGAGATGAAAGCAGCCTGCGCATCGACAAAGCCTACCTGGGCTGGCGTTCGGGCAATCTCTTTGCCGGGCTTGGGGAAGATTTTCTTGATATCTCCTTTGGGCGTCAAATTTACACAGCAGGCACACTCTTTCTGTTTGGCAGTGAAGGCGGAGCAGGCTTTCACCGGGCGGCCTACTATCTTGGTGGCAGGCGTTCAGCGGATTTTACCGCCATTGCCAAATTCAAGACCGGCAAGCTTACAGGCGATGTTTTCTTCTTTGACAACGATTCGCCCTTCCCCGTCAACACCCAGGCAACAGGGCTGACGCTTGACTATTCCCTTTCCCCCCATGCGCGTATCGGCTCCAGTCTGGCCACACTCAATTCAGAGAGTACCAGCCGCGATGGGATGCACATCTACGACATCCGAGGCTCCCTTGCTCCCTTTGCAGCCTTCTCGGAAACGCCAGCCCTGCATCCGCTCATCATTGAAGGGGAGCTGGCCGTTGAAGATCGGGACGATAACCAGGACACTGGGCTTGGCTGGTACCTCTCTGCACGCTATCAATGGCAGGAGATTCCCTGGAAACCCGAGTTCACCTACCGCTACTCAAGCTTTGATGAAGATTACGATGTCCTCTTTTACAGCGCCACTGACTGGGGCTCCTGGTTTCAGGGCGAGATCACCGGTGAATACGACCTCTTTAATATGAATCAGGACATTCACATGTTTCGCCTCAAGGTGAAACCACTTGATTGCTTGAAAATCAGTCTTTTTTATTTCGATTTCAACCTGCATAGTCCAACTGCTATGGGTGTGAGAGCAGAAGACTACACCAATGAGTGGAACCTGAGTGTGGATTGGCACGTCAACGACCACCTTTCCCTTTACTGGGTTGGGGCATACGCCACTCCCGAGGCAGGAGCCAAGCAACGCTTTCACGATGATGAAGACTGGAAGGCAATGATGCTCTGGGCCAGCGTTCACTTCTAAGCCCCCTTATATTTATCCTCCAATAGTCTAATATTCTCTTACCTTTTAGCCATTTTCAATCTGGTCATTTTTTCAAAATATAAATAGATATTCTATCAGCTTTCCAAAATTGTTAAAAATAATTTTCATTTTCCTTGCTAAAGATTTTTCACCAGCTAACATATTACGGAATTACATTTAGAGTTTTCGACCCGACCTTTCGTTTTTGTTCTTTTGTTGGTAGTCAATGTTTCAAAACACCATAACAAGCCCTCCTTCCAATTCCCAATCTCCGTATAACATCCTGCAGCATAATCAACATGGCTTTACTCTTATTGAAGTCATGATGGTCGTAGCTATCCTTGCGACGCTTGCAACCATTGGCATGACCAATTTTATAAGCTACCGGGAACGGACAACAATAACAATATGCATCACAGATTTAAAAAACATTGAACGAACCATTCTTGTATATACTTTAGATAACAACAGTTTGCCCAGCAGTTTACAGCAGGCTGGGCTAGGAATCCCTCTCGACCCCTGGGGAAATCCCTATGTGTACAACACTGTTGACAGTGTTCCTCCTGGAAAACGACGTAAAGACAAATCCCTGGTCCCGATAAACACGGATTATGACCTCTATTCGTCCGGCCCGGATGGGAAAAGCGTTGCTCCTCTAACAGCCAAGGCAAGCCGAGACGATATTGTCCGTGCAAACAATGGCTCTTTTATTGGTCCTGCCCGGAACTACTAACCCTTGCACGCCCCATGAAAACAAATTTTTCATTTTATAAGTGTCGATTTGGTCGTCGTATCCTTACACTTTTTCTAGTGTGCGCCTTTATACCGACAACACTGCTTGTGGGTTTTGCCTATCATCGCGTCAAAGCACAACTCTACGCAGACAGCTGGGTACGGATGGATAAAGAATGTAAAACCTATGCCTTGGCGCTTCTTGAACGCCTCATTCATCTGGATTACCTGCTGCGTCTTTCGGTCCCGAATCTGGCCGATAACACCTCTCTTGAACAGTTGCCCTCTTTTCAATCCAAACAACTCAAGGGGGTATTTACCGGATTTGGTCTGTTTCATCCAGAGACCGGTCTGGAGACACGCTTTGGAAAACTTGGCAAGGTCGTGGAAGATCCAGTCTCCCTCGTCCCATTTATGAAAAATTCAGTCAAGACCTCTATTCTTCTGGAGAAATCCGACTCCCCCATCAAAACCTTGTACCTGCTCATTCCCTATGAAAAGAATGGCATCAGAGGGTTAGCCGTCGCCCAACCGACCAAATCAATTCTTTGGGGGGTTGGGCAATATAACTTGCTTCCAGGACAGACTGAACTCGCTGCATATGATCAAAACAATGAACTTATCGCAGCAACACGGTTTGCCCCCAGAGAAAAGCTCACCAACCAATTCAAGCAAGCCCAGAGAAATTCAATCCAATTTCAATACTCCCACGAAGGGACCGATTTTCTGGCCAGCGGCTGGTCACTTTTTCTCTCCTCGCACTTCAATGCGCCGACCTGGACCATCGTTCTCAGCGTCTCAACCGATGAAGTGCTCAGCACTATGGATGAATTTCAGAAGAGTTTTCCGCTCATTGTCCTACTGATGCTCTGGATCATTTTATTTCTTTCTCTCTATTTTATTCGTAAGACCATCACCCCTCTCACCCAAATCCAAGAGGCCACTGAAAAAGTTGGTGCCGGAAACTTTTCCTATAAGGTCACCATCAACAGTGGTGATGAGTTTGAACAAGTGGCCAACAGCTTCAACCAGATGACGCACCAGATTCAAAATCATTTGCAAACATTAACCCTGATTGACAGCATTGACCGCTCCATCATCTCGAGCCTGGATCCATCCATTATCATTCCGCGTTCTCTACGTCTCCTCTCTGACTTCTTCGGCTACCCCCGCATCCTTCTTGCCCAGTGCAGAATGAGCGATCCTAAAAAGCTTTATCTCACTCAAATTGAAGAATCACAGCACGATAATATCACGAAGAATTACGTCCTGCTTACAGAGGAGGAATGGGGACGACTCTTTACTGGTGCAACATCGTTTTTTTTGCGAAGACAAACATTTCTTCCCGGTTTTCTCGCCGAAATCAACACCGGAGATTCTTTTCTTTTCCTCCCTCTCATCGCCGATAAAATCCCTCAGGGTGCGTTAATTTTGGAGTTGCCTCAGGCACAAACAGACTGCCCGGCGGAAACCGTCTCCCAAGCACGCCAAATTGCCGATCAGCTCGCCATTGCGCTTGCCAACGCAAACCTTGTCTCCAATCTGGAAAAACTGTCGATCGGTGCTGTCGAAGCGCTTGCCCGGACGGTTGACGCCAAAAGTAAATGGACCTCCGGTCATTCGGAGCGCGTGGCTGATCTTGCGGTCAGGATAGGCAAGGCAATGAAATGTGACGATAAGCTATTGGAGCAACTGTTCAGAGGAGGACTCCTCCATGATATAGGCAAGATTGGTATTCCTGTTGCCATCCTCGATAAACCTGGAAAACTGAACGACGAAGAGTATGCAACCATACAAACCCACCCGGAAATCGGCGGGCAAATTTTAGAGCCCATCGAAGCATATCAGGACATTATCCCCATGATTGTTCAGCATCATGAGCGATATGACGGCAAAGGGTATCCTGAACGTCTGGCTGGCGAGAGTATAAGTTTGGAGGCTCGAATCCTGAGTGTAGCAGATGTTTACGATGCGCTTATCTCAAAACGTCCCTATCGAGACGGCTGGGTCAGGGAACGGGTACATGAATTTATTCAAACAAACAGTGGCCAAATGTTTGATCCTAAAGTTGTGGAGGCCTTTCTCCTGGTGAACGATTGAGTTTGTATTGCCGCATATTATTTCTCGTATTGAGTGAAATATGGAATCAGGAGGCAGGCTATCACTGCACAGTGAACGAAAAACACCCTCATTCAAGACACCCCCATGGCCTTATCAAGACTTTGGCGCACCGCCATGGCCAATTGCTGGGCAGTAACGGGCTTGATTAAACATGTGCGGATTCCGGCCTGGTCCATTTCTTCCTCGCCGAGCCCTTCACTATAGCCGGTGCAGAGAATAACGGGGAGATTGACTCGATTGGCCCGCAACCAACCGGCAAGGTCCAGGCCGGTCATTTCGGGCATGGTCATATCAGTCAAAACAAGATCGATACTTCCTCGGTTATCAAGAATAAACTGCAAGGCGTCCCGGCTGTTGTTAAAAAGGCTTACCTTGTAGCCGAGTTCAGAGAGGACCGCTTTACCGATATCGGTGAGAAAAGGGTCATCATCCACTAAAACGACGTGCTCTGTTCCTGAAGGCAACTCGGTACAAAGAGGCTCGTTCTGCTCACAAAGAGGCGTTTTCGGCAGGTAAATGGTAAAACGGGTTCCCAGCCCCTCAAGCGAATCCACGGTAATGATCCCCCCCATGGCTGAAATGATTCCATGCACCATGGAAAGGCCAAGGCCTGTCCCCTCACCTTTCTTCTTAGTGGTATAAAATGGATCAAAAATATGCTCCAACTGCTTGGGAGCGATTCCTTTGCCCGAATCGCTGACCTGCAGACGGACATAGTCTCCCGGCATCACCCCCTTATATTTCCTCACAAATGGCTGTTCAAGCGCCACATCGTCCAAGCTGATTGCCAGGATGCCCCCATGCTCTTTCATGGCATGGCCTGCGTTTGTACAGAGATTCATCACCACCTGATGCACCTGAACCTTATCGGCCTGCACACAACTCTCGGTATCTAAATGCTGTTCAATGGCAATCGTTGCCG
Source organism: Desulfobulbus rhabdoformis (assembly GCF_016919065.1). Taxonomy (GTDB): domain Bacteria; phylum Desulfobacterota; class Desulfobulbia; order Desulfobulbales; family Desulfobulbaceae; genus Desulfobulbus; species Desulfobulbus rhabdoformis. The sequence continues at coordinate 45,037 of NZ_JAFFQA010000042.1, forward strand.
GCAAACTGGCTCGCATAAGCACGACCACATCCTTTATGACCTGCCGCACCAAAACCGGTTTAATTTCCAGATCCGACCGACGGCTGAAGGCAAGGATCTGTCGAATCAAGTTTTGAGCGCGTTCGCCTGCAAGGAGAATATTTTTGACACACAGCTCCAATTCGGGAAAATGATGTGCCCCCAAATGGCGTTGCATGATCTCAGCATAACCAATTATTCCGCCTAAAATATTATTAAAATCATGGGCAATACCTCCAGCAAGCGTACCGATGGATTCCATCCTTCGACTCTCCATCAACGATTGCTCGAGCTGCTCTCGTTCCTTTTTGGCCCGCATGCTTTTAGAAATGTCGCGGGCAAGTCCATGAAGACCGACAGTTTGCCCCTGCTCACCGCAGAGCAGTTGCCCGTTGACGGAGAGCCAGACCTTCTTCCCATTTTTATGGAGCATCTGCACCTGAAAATTTTCCACAGTTCCCCCTTGCGCAACAAGCTGGAGAAAAATTTCCCGATCCTCAGGAATGGCGTAGTAATCAACGATGGGGGTACCGATAACCTCGGCTGGGGTATAGGCCAAAATCTTGGTCACGGAGGGAGAGATGATCTGGATTATTCCTGCGGTGTCCACCTCAAAACTGATATCAACCATACTCTCATAAAGCTGCCGATAACGTTTTTCAGAAAGAGTCAGCTTATTTTCAGCATCAAGACGATTGTCTTCTCGCTCAAGCAGCCATCCGACAAAAAAAATGCACAAAAAAATGGCCAAACCGTAAGGGAGGGCCAGCCGCTGCATCAGTAACCAGCCCGTAGCTAAATCCTCCACAAAAAGAAACCCCGGTAGGACAGCTATTGTGGCGACACCTCCGCCTACGGCAAAATAGATGAGATCGCGCTCGTGCTTCCACCGGCGCCATAGTACACCGGAAATCAAACTCAACCCCATACCGACGATGCCGGCGATGACCCCGCTGCCCCCGATGGACACACGAACAGCGGCCGCACAGCAGACGGTCATCAATCCGGAGACGGGGCCAACGAAGAGCGTGCTTAAAACGATCACCGCGTTGCGCTGATCAACTATCACCCCTTCAGCGACCACAAGACGAACCTGCATACAGATAACGGCCGCCAGTCCAAAGAGGAGACCAAAGACTATCTGCCTACTCAACTCCTGCTCAAACCTGATCTTTTGCACAAAGCCGTATAGAGCAATGAGAACTATAAAAATGGCCAGATTATTAAACAGGCTTAAAAATAATGGAACTTGCCAGTCCATCTCACCTCTCTTGTTTTACTTTGACACCAGGGAGCATTCATGCCTATCCTGAATAAAACAAACTGTATTTTCCCCTAAAAAACCAGGCGTTGCCATCCGGCAACAGCCCCACTCTTTCCCGTGTCAGGCTGACTCACCACAACCAAGCAGTTGTTATTTGGTCAATATTCAAGGAGATTACATGTTAAAAAAATTATCCATCAAAAAAAGACTCCTGCTCGTTGTGATGGCCTCGTAAAAACCTTACGCGGCTATTTTAAGATTTAAAAATTCAATCGGGCACATATTGCCCGGCTATGTCAAAATTGTTAAGAATTTTGGCATGAGATGTTCTTTGAGACGTGAAAAAACACATGTAGCCCCACAATGTGGTCCTTTTAGAGGCGTGCAGAGCCCTTTTTTTCTTTTACGGAACACTGCAGCCCTGCGAATGTTCACACCTATAGCCTTGAGGACCGCTGCGAAGCTGACGGCTTTCATACCCCGCACCCGGAGTTTTTTACCCCCGGTCCTCCGGTCATACTCTGA
>NZ_JAFFQA010000043.1 GCF_016919065.1 Desulfobulbus rhabdoformis
ACGGATCACCAACAAAACGGAAATACCGCTCTTGAGCTGCGCAGATATTGTGGTAATTCTCAAGGCTACTTTGCCCCGACGAGACATTACGGAATCTGAAATGTTGGAGCAGTTGGAAAAGCGACACAGAAAACGACAGGCATCCATCGATTCTGCGTATAAAGCACAGAGTGAAGAGAAGTTATGCTCTGCCGGATGATCCCCAAAGTAGAACTAAAAGACAAAGCCCCAAATTCTTCTAGCTTTCCTCTCGTTTTTATGTGCATCCCTCTGATTTCATATGGTGTATTTACCGCTCAACAGCGGTAGTTCCCCGCTTTTCACCTCTTTTTGCGTCGATTGAATAGCCTTGGGAACGCCCCTGCAAAAAAAAACCGCACTCAAAGAGTACGGTTCGGGCGATAGCGCATTTGAAAGAGCTTCACCAAGAAACTTTTCGTTGCCAGAAAAGAGTGCTTATAAAAACTCCACCAGCACCAGGTTAATCAGGCCAAGGACAAACCCAAGAAACGCGCCAAAAAGGTTTATATATTTAAACTGTTCCTCCATGATGGAGAGCAGCAGTTTTTCAAGTTGCAACAGATCCAGCCCATCTATTTTTTCCGTTACAAGCCGCTTGATGTTGAGCGATTTTACCACACCAGGAACTTCCTGAAGGAGCATACGACTGATGGTTACAGACAGTGCGTTATTGAACCCTTGGCGAACCCCTCCGGGCACCACATGGTAAAGCAGACCAATGGGACGTTTGATCAGGGCATCGACCATGGCCCCCAACATGGTATTAACAAGCCGCTGGGTTTTGTGTGAGCGTAACAGCGCCAGGATCTCAGCGCTGAATACTTCACGAAGTTGGGCACCCTGCTCTTTGCCAAAAAATTTCTCCCCAAGCTCGGCACAATGCATCTGGCCGTTATCGATGAGATCTTCCATGCTGACGTGAACCATGGCGCTGATGTTATTGAGCGCGCCATCCTGCTGCATGAGCTCAAGCAGCTGACGTGCTGTTGCACGGCAAAAATCTCCCAGCTGTTCGTCACTGACATTTTCCAGAAGTTCAGAAAGTGGCTTGTGCAACAACTCGTCAATGGCAGTATCCAGAGAGGCATGGAAGCGTTGTTGGATTTCAGGGCTGGAGAGCCAGGCAACCAGGTCGTCCTCTTTGCCCGCAAGGTATTCGCCGACTTTGTCTTCCAGTGATTCTTTCTCCAAGAATCCACGGGCCATTGCCCCCATGGGGCCTAGCGAATCAAGGAAATGATCCACCCCTTTGAGCACCCCGGAGATCACCTGACCACGAATGAGGGGATCCGCCACCTGATGCCCCATGCTCGCAAGAATTCTGGCTGCATGGGTACGGGCAAAGGATTTCAGCAGCCCCGTCACTTCCTCCGGTAGCAGATCGTTGAGCGTTTTCCCCTGGGCAGCTGATTTGCGTATTCCCTGGGCCAGAGTGTCACCCAGCCAGAGCCCCACCTGTGGTCCCCCCAGAAGATCACGCAGGATTTCATTGAATACCAGATAAATTTCCCGGCGGTTTTCCGGCGCCAGCAGATCGTTTATCTCCCGGGTGGCCATGGCATCCAGTCGGGCATCAATAGATGCTCGTAGTTGCGCCTCAAACTGCTCTGTCGCCAGATACTGCTTTACGCCTTCGTTGAGCTGGTATTTGAGGGTTTTGATCCCGATTTTAAAGTACGCCTTAAAACGGCGAGGAATTTCATCTCCGATGGGGCCAAGATCCCGCATCATTATTTCGCGTACCCGGCGGTCAACCAGATTCGCCAGGTGCTCCTGAAAGGGCTCCTCGGAGACGGCCGCACCGATGTCTTTACTGGTGAGCAGGTGCTGCCCCACCATTTCGCCAATATTTTCAGCAAGCGCGTGGCGTTTGGAAGGAATAACTCCCGGAGTCATCGGCACCTGCATGCCAAAGACAAACCAGGGTTCAAGCGGCCGAAACAGCATGCGAATGGCAACTCTGTTGGTCAGGTAGCCGATAAAGGCACCAATACAGGGGTGAGCAACGGTCGTCAGCAGGGAGATATCAAAGGCTAGCACGTGGTATTTCCTGAGGGGTAAAGATTAACAAGTGTCCGTCCAGAAATGAGGATTTTTGTTCAAGTTCAGGTAAACCCAGACTCCGAAAAGATCGTTTCTGGATGGGCACTAACAAGAAGCAGCCAGAGCAATGGGCAGCAACTCCTGGGGATGACGGATCAAATGGGCAGCACCTGCCTCTTGAAGCTCTTTGGCATCACGAAAACCCCAAAGCACCCCGACCGAATCCATGCCAGCCGAACGGGCCGTGTGCATGTCAATGGAGGTATCCCCCACATAAAGGACCTCTTGAGGCGTGCACCCAAGGTACTCGGCGGCTTCCAGGGCACCTGCGGGGTCGGGCTTTTTAGCGATCCCCTCGCGCTGGCCAAAGATTGGCTGAAACGGCCACTGGGGGAGCATTTTTTTCACACAGAGTAGCGTAAAATCATGAGGTTTATTGGAAAGGATGGCTACCTGCAGACCTGCATCCACCAGCTGATTCAGCATTTCGGGTACACCGGTATAGGGTGCAGTACGATCATGCCAGGTCTTGGCGTAGATACGTTCAAAGGCTGTCATCGTAGCCGCAACAGTCTCGGGCTGGCGCTGGTTCTCAGGTAAAATCCGTTCCATCAAGATAGAGAGCCCCGCTCCCACAAAATAACGGTAGGCATCAACGGGGTGCGTGGGCAGAGAAAACTCTGCAAGTACCCTGTTGCCAGCATTGGCCAGATCTTCCAGGGTATCGAGTAAGGTCCCATCAAGATCAAACAGGACCGCTTTATACGACATGATTCAACTCCTTTAAAACGTGGGGGACAGCTTAAACGCCGCCAACTAATGTTCGTTCAGAAACGACTCAAGGAAATCTTGAACGATGAGGGAAGACTATAACCATGGCCTTTCCCGCTCGTAAACGATTTTATCCCCGGAATCTTCCCGGGACAGGGTGAAATAATCGCTGGACTGTGTTTTTCCTGTACATCGTCCCTGGATGGGATACACTTGAAAAAATGAATTGTTTAAAATATATATCAACCGATAGCCTTTGCAACAACAGGGTTTTTATTCGTCCCTGCGCTCCCCGATCCTGCATGAGCTGGGGAGGTCGCCACACAGCATCCGAGACGCTCGCGACACCCCGGTAAAAAACATTTTTTCGAAACCTTATCAACAAAGAGCCTGATACACCGCCACATTCCGCGGACAGAGGCTTCCTGTTTCCCCTTTCACGGTACCTGCATGGCCAGCACAACGATTCCGCCTGATGTGATGATCGACCTGATCAAGGTCTCTAAGACCTATCCTCCCGAGGTTCAGGCGCTTGTGGATGTCTCTTTAAGTATTCAGCGTGGGGAGATTGTATATCTTACCGGTATGAGTGGTGCCGGCAAGACCACTCTCCTGCGTCTGATCAGCCGTATGGAAAAACCCACCAAGGGGATGATCGATGTGGCGGGCTTTGACCTGGGCAAACTGCCGCAACGCAATATGCACCTGCTGCGCCGCAAAATCGGCATGGCTTACCAGGATTTTAAACTCCTGCCCGAACGAACCGTAGCCGACAACATCGCCATTGCCATGGAGGTGCTCTACACCCCTAAAAGGACCATGGAACGGAGAACGCGTGAACTCCTGGAGCAGCTCGATTTAAGCCATAAATATGCAACCCGCGCAGGGGAACTCTCCCGAGGGGAACAGCAGCGGGTGACCATTGCCAGGGCCGTGGCCAACGTTCCGGAAATTATTCTCGCCGACGAACCCACCGGAAATCTGGATGGGGAGACAACTGCCCGGGTGATGGATCTCTTTTACCGGCTCAACCGCAAGGGCTCCACCCTGCTTATTGCCACCCACGACACACGGCTCTACCGCCATGACAAAGACCGGGTGATTGAACTGCGCTTTGGCCGCCTGCAATCGGCTGCACAAACTCGCGTCATCAAGGCCGAAGATCAACCTGAGACCACCGAAATCCAGGAGGGGCTGTAACCATGCGCTTTCTCGCGGTCACCTTTGGCCATACTATGCGGAATATGCTGCTGACCTGGAAATCACAGTGCATGACCCTGTTTACGGTTTCACTGTCAGTCTTGATTTTTTCCTTTTTTTATCTGGTGTATGCCAATGCCCTGCAGGTCAGCGCCTCGCTGGACGACGACCTGCGGTTAATTGTCTACCTTGACGAGGCTCCCTCACCACCAATGCAGGCCCAGTATCGCTCAAAAATTCTCAAATTCGACCAGGTCGAAAAGATTGAGTTTATCAGCAGTCAAGACGCCTATCAACGTTTTGAGCAGGCCCTGGGAACAAATGCCGATGTGCTCACCGGGGTACCGGAAGATTTCCTGCCCCCATCCATCGAGGTCTACCCCATTCGCTCACTGGACAGCCTCTCACGGATCAAGCGGTTCTCTGATTACCTGCAGACCCTGCCCGGCGTGCTCAAGGTGCAATACGGCAAACAGTGGATTGACCGCTTCCACTCCTTTATTCAGCTGATTCGTGTGGTAATCATCCTCTCAGGGGCTCTTCTCGTCATGACCACCACCTTTATGGTGGCCCATACCATACGCCTCACTCTGGTCTCGCGACAGCAGGAGCTTGAGCTACTGCGTCTGGTAGGCGCCACCAACAATTATATTCGCACCCCCTTTCTCTTTGAAGGGGCACTGCAGGGGTTCATCGGTGCGGCAAGTGGCATGGGGGCACTCCTGCTGCTGTATAACTGGATCAAACTCCAGTTTGCAGGCCCTGCCACCACCACCTTGCCCTTCACTTTTTTAAGCTGGCCAGTCATAGGCCTGTTAATTGGCCTGGCAACGCTCCTCTGCATCCTTGGCAGTTTTTCAGCCATTCGACGATTTACCCGGTTGTAAACGCTGATGAAACGTATTTTCTATACAACGGCCTGCATCCTTGCCCTTGCGCAGTGGTGCCCTGCCCAGGCCTCGAGACAGCAAGATGCCATCACCATTGGCAAGCTGCGTTTTGGCATCAACGACCAGGAACTGCTCATCGAAAAGAGCAAAGAAAAAGAACAGCTTCTGTTGCACGATCTTACGCGACTTAACCAACAGCTTCGGACGCATCAGCAAAAAATCAAGACACTGAAAGAAAAAATTGCCACCCAGCAGCAGCTCCTCAAAGCCAGAGAACAGGAGATGATCAGTCTTATGCAGCAGAACGAAAGCCTGCGCAACAGCCTGGTCAAACGACTCAAAGCCTATTATCTCACTGGCCAAAATGGTTTTTTTTCTATCGCTTTCTCCGGTAAAACACTACCGGAGATGCTTCTAAGCCAGGATGCCTTTGCCTACCTGGTCACCTACGACCAGGATCTTTTCAACGAATACCGCGCCAGCATCGCGGAGATCAAGCGAGGCACAGAGGCAAAAATCCTGGAAAAATCCATGCTGGAAAAATTTCTGGCGGACGCGGATGCAGAAAACCAGACCCTGCAACAAACAGTGGCTGAAAAAGATGCGCTGCTTGCGCAGGTCCAGGCCCAAAAAGGGCTGTATAAACTCGCTTTAAAAGAGATGCGTAAGGCCGAACGCGAACTTGAAGCATCGTTGCAAGGTGGACAACAAGGTGATAGAAGCGACCAGCAAGGACGCTTTCTTGACAATAAAGGGTTGCTTCCACCGCCACTTTGGGGAAAGGTTGTCCGTGGATTTCACCAGAGCGGTGATAATGGTGATACCACCTTTGCCAATGGACTCTCCATTCAAACACCTGCAGCCAGTGAAGTTTTTGCTATCTTTGGTGGCACAGTGCTCTTTGCAGGTCCCATGCGCGGGTACGGCAAAATGATCATTATCGATCACCACCAGCAGTATTATTCCGTTTCTGCACGACTTGGTCAGGTTTCCGTGCAGGTGGGAGATCGGGTTGAACAGGGCCAGGTCCTTGGCGCCACCGAAGAAAAGAGTTTTCGCCCTGGAGGTGAATTCTATTTTGAAATTCGCCGGGACGCGGTTGCGGAAAATCCGCTCCACTGGTTGAGGCCGGATAGCCTCGAACAGTCCAAGTAAAGCCCCTTTGAGGGCAACAAGTAAGGATTCCCATTGCCACACCGGCAAAACCCCGCTAAACTGCCAGATATTCGAAATATGTTCATCTTCCACTTTCACCCCTTTTCCATGGATTCAGATCTACTGTAGCCTTCACCGAGTCTTTTTGAGGTATCACTTTTGCGCAGACTGCCGGGACCACAGACACAATCACTTCGATCAACTGGTCAACCAGGACTCATGCACTCCCATCCCCTCACCATCATGATACGGTCTATTTTCACGCTTATTCTCTGTTGTTGTCTCTCTGTTTCTTCTGTGCTTGCTGAAACAGACAAGCAAGAGCGAGACCTGTACCGAGATCTGGAAACCTTTGCCAACGTCCTGACGCTTATCCAGCAATACTATGTCGATGAGGTCGATTCAGGCAAGGTGCTGACCGGGGCAATCAACGGTATGCTCAGTTCTCTGGACCCGCACTCGGCCTACATGACGGCTGAGGATTTTCGTGCACTGGAGGAAGAGACATCCGGCAGCTTTACCGGGATTGGGGTTGAGATCTCCATCCGTGATGGGGTGCTGACCGCTGTTACCCCCATTGAAGGGACTCCTGCAGACAGGCAGGGCATCCAGCCCGGCGACCAGATCGTCCGCATCAATGGCAAGCTGACCAAGACCATGAACCTGATGGAAGCAGTGAAGATGCTGCGGGGCGAGGTTGGCACCAAGGTCACTATTACCATCCACCGAAAGCAGTGGAAAACCCCCAAAGATTATACCCTGACCCGGGAAGCAATTCCTCTGGTCTCGGTGAATTCCATGGTGCTGGAACCAGGCTATGGTTACATTCGCATCTCCAACTTTCAGACCTCCACCACCAAAGACGTTGTCAGCGCTCTTGCCGGTTTGCGTAAAAAAGAGCGACTCCAGGGGCTGATCCTTGACCTGCGCAATAACCCAGGTGGCCTGCTCGACCAGGCGGTCAACGTCTCAGATCTCTTCTTGGATAAGGGCGTGATTGTGACCACCAAGGGACGATTCAAGGAAGAGCAGATGGTCTTTGAAGCACATCCGACCGGGGGAGGGAATACCTTTTCCATGGTGGTGCTGGTGAACAGTGGCAGTGCCAGTGGCTCGGAAATTGTGGCAGGCGCCCTGCAAGATCACAAACGGGCCATAATACTTGGGACCACCACCTTTGGCAAAGGCTCGGTTCAGACAGTCTTGCCGCTTCCCGAAGGGGCGGGGCTACGCCTGACCACAGCCAAATACTATACTCCATCGGGTGACTCTATTCAGGCAACCGGCATTAAACCGGATATGATTGTCCCTCTGGTGCCGGTTATTCCTGAAACGGAAAATGTAACCGAGGCAGCCGCAGCCAACACAACCATTCGGGAAAAAGATCTGCCCAATCACCTGAAAAATGAAACCTTGGCACCGGGTTATCGGCCAGCCAAGGAAAAAGAGATGGGCAATCAGGAAGAGAATTTTCAACGGGTGGATGAAATCGAGCAGGTCAGCAAGCGTCTGGAGAAGGACAACCAGCTGCGCACCGCGCTGATTATCCTTAAAAGCCTCGACTTTGCCGCAGATCAGGCGACCGATTAAGAATGCGCCAATTTTTTTGGGTGTATCAGGAAAAAATTAACTTCCGCCAGGCAGAGCAAGTGACCGAAGCTCCCTTTCAGGCCAGCCCCAGATCCCTCAAGATATTTTGATTTGAGCTCCAGTTCTTGCGCACCTTGATCCAGAGGTGCAGCTGCACCTTACAGCCCAGCAGATGCTCGATATCAGCGGTGGACTGCTGACGAATCGTGGCCAGCATCCGTCCCTTCTGTCCGACCAGAATACCCTTTTGCGAGCTTCGCTCCACCATGATAGTGGCATGAATCACCACGGGTTCGCCCTCTTCAAACTGATCGATCACCACCGCGGTTGAATAGGGGACCTCGTCACGGGTCAGGAGAAAGACCTTTTCCCGGATAATCTCCGAGGCGATGAATCGCTCAGTAGCATCGGTGGGCAGATCATCGGGATAGTACTGGGGGCCTTCGGGCAGATGTTTGACCAGCTCCTCGGTCAGGGTATCGACAGCGCTCCCTTCCAGTGCCGAGATAGGGACGATGGCGCTGAAGGGATGCAGTTTCCCGTACCACTCCATCACCGGCAAGAGCCGTGGCGGATCAAGCAGATCCACCTTGTTGAGGGCCAGAACCACCGGTGCCTGGACCTTGTCCAGATAACTCTTGTACTCCTCGGCCCGTTGATCCAGTTTTTTGGGAGGCATGTCGGTGGCATCCACCAGAAACAGGACCACGTCCGCCTCGGACAGACTCTCCATGGCAACCCGCACCATCTGCCGGTTCATCTCCTCCCGTGCTTTATGCAACCCCGGTGTATCCAACAAGATCATCTGATAGTGTTCGCCGGTGACAATGCCCATAATGCGGTTACGGGTGGTTTGCGGCTTGGGGGTAACGATGGCAATTTTCAATTGTAACAAGTGGTTAAGCAGCGTTGACTTTCCGGCGTTTGGGGGACCTATAATCGCTGTTACCCCGGATTGGTGGCTGGTCGTCTTCAAAATAAATGCGTACCTCGTGCAGCTCGCCGGGGAAAATTCCCCGAAGAAATTAATGACAAAGAGGTGGAATCCTGCTATCCACTGTAACTTACCTATTACAATGACCTCTCAATTGCGCAAAGTAAAGTACCAATGATCTCCTCCGGCAGCATTATCGAATTTATTGACGGTGGCAAGTTCCTTTGTGGCTTCGTTACCGACGTTGCCGAAAAAAAGATTCACCTTGTGAGCCAGAACGGCCGTGAGATGCATCTTGCCACCTCTCGCATTCTCTCGGTTTCCAAAACGATCCAGACCAAACCGGAAAGTCGTGAGGCCACAAATCAGCTCTTGCAGCAATGCTGGCAGAATCGGGCTGAGCTTGCACAAACCATTGACCTGGCTGAACTCTGGGAAATAGTCCATGAGGATGCCAGTGAGGATCTTCCCCTTGAGCTGCTGGCTGATCTTCTCTACGGCAGCGATGCCAGTGATGACCAGCGAGCCGCATTCCTACGCGCGGTTTTTAACGACCCCCTCTATTTCAAGTTCAAAAACGGCCTGATTGCCACCCACACACAGGAGCAGGTTGAACAACTCCAGCTGCAACGACAGCGCGAAGCGGAAAAAGCCCAGCTTTTGGAGCAGGCTGTCCAGGGATTCAAATCACTCAACCAGGGCAAACAGCCAGGGAAGGATCAGTGGCCAGAACAGGATCAATGTCTTGCCTGGTTGCAGGAGTCTGTGCTTTTGGGCAGTGAAGCAGCTGAGGATAAATTTATTCGCCAATGCTTAAAGAAGGCTGGGTTGACTTCGCCGCATGCAGGTTTTGAACTCCTGGTGAAAGCCGGTACCTGGGACCGCGACGAGAATCTCTCCCTGCTTCGCTCGGATCAGCCCCTGGAATTTGGTGAAGAAGCTCAAACCGAAGCCGACAGTCTGCAAGAGGCTACCCTTGATGAGCTACTCGCCGATCCCAAGCGCAAGGATTTACGCGAACTCAATATTCTCACCATTGATGGTGCCTTTACCCGCGATTTTGACGACGCCGTCCATGTGACCCACAAAGAGGGGGGCCTGATTGAAGTCGGCATCCACATTACGGATGTCAGTTATTATATTCCGCCCAAGAGTGCGCTCTTTGGCGAAGCGAGAGAACGGGCGACCTCGATTTATTTCCCTGAAGGGCAGATCCCCATGCTGCCCAAGAACCTCTCTCTTGATCTCTGCAGTTTGATTCAAGGCAAGATTCGCCCGGCCATCAGCTTCCTGATCAACTTTGACGCCCAGGGCACTCTGCTCCGCAGTTCCATCGTCCCTTCCATCATTGAGGTCAAAAGACAACTCAGCTACCGTGATGCCGATGGCCTGATCGACAAGGATCCGGATCTTAAAGCTCTCAACACTCTGCGCCAGCAACTGCGCCAGCAGCGAGTTGATCGGGGCGCCCTGCTACTTTCCCTGCCTGATGTCAATGTGGATATCCGTGACCGACAAAATATTCAGGTCCATCTCTCCCCGGTGGATACCCCCTCACGGAACCTGATCTCCGAGCTGATGATTCTGGCAAACGGTCTGGCGGCGGCCTACTTTGCCAACCAGGAAGCCCCTGGACTGTTTCGTTCGCAACCCCCACCCCGTCGACGCATTATTTCCGGGGTCCAAAACTCGCTGACCGATATCGCCTATCAAAGACGATTTCTCTCGCGGGGTGAGCTAACCTCCCACCCTAAGCCCCACAGCGGTCTGGGCCTAAACAGTTACACCACCATCACCTCCCCTATTCGCCGCTTTCTTGACCTGGTAATGCAGCACCAGCTCAGCAACATGATCCATGGACGGGGGATTCTTTTTTCCGGTGATGAGTGCAAGACCTTTGCAGGGGTGATTCAACAAAAGCTTGGCCGGGCCAATGGACTGCGCCAACAGCGGCATCGCTACTGGATTCTGCGTTACCTGGCCCCCAAGGAAGGCCAGCGGTTGGGTGCGCTTGTGGTCGGTGTCGGTCCCAAACGAGTCAACCTCCTGCTCTGCGACTGCCTTTTTGATGTGGACCTGCCTCCCAACCCAGCCTTTCCGGTGGATCCTGGAGACACTGTCCGCATTCGCCTTTCCCGGGTTCGCCCGCAGGACAATGTCCTCCGGGTCGAATGGTAATGGGGGAGAGACAGACAACATTCTCCAGTTTCTTAACCAGCCCTCAACCTGAATCCGAAAGTGTTCATCGCGGCGGCAGGTATACAAAATGGGGCGGCAGGCAGCCTGCGTCTCATCCATCCTAGTCATGGACAAATCCGTGCCGATCAGGTATATGCTCTGAAATGTTCTTGCTGGTACATCCTGCTGCCTGTATAAGGGGTGGCTCTGCTTCATGCCTCACACCACCGTTATTGAATTTGCTGCAGCGTGAGAAAGCATGGTTATGACTAAATCATGGGTACTTACGAGTCCATACAATCTTTTAAGGTCACTCTTCGGGTGTCCTTATCTTCTGCAATGAAACAAAGACATCTCGCACTTTTGCTTCTCTGTGGTTTGCTCATGGTCATCCACCCTGCCATGGCCTGGTCTGCACGGGAGATCAATCCGGAAATTAAAGATATCATTGTCACCACCTCCGATGTCGATCTCTTGCTGTTTGCCACCGTCAAAAATGGATTTACCCAGGAGATGATCAAGGACGTGCAGGCTGGAATGCCCATCGTGTTCACCTACAAGCTGGAACTCTTAAAAACATCGCCCCACTGGCTGGACAAATCCCTGGTGGAGACGGCGGTGACCCATACCCTCACCTACGATGCAACCAGCAAAAAATACCAGGTGCGCTTTTCCAACCAGCCAAAACTGGTGGAGACCACCTCCGATCTGGATGAGGCCAAGCGGCTCATGACGGAACTCAACGGAGTCAAAGTTATTGCCTTATCCCGCCTGATTCCCGATGCCCCCTATGCCATTCAGTTCAAGGTGGTTCTCAAGAAAGGCTCGCTCCCCCTGGGCATGCAGAAGGTGCTCCCCTTTTCTTCACTCTGGAACTTTGAAACCGACTGGCGCACGATCGAATTCAGGTACTGAGCACCAGGCGCTTAACCGATGCTGACCGCGGAACAGAGAAAGAAAAAACAGCGGCTGATCCGTATCGTTATTGGCTGTTGCCTCCTCCTCATTCCCCTGTTGGGCTATGTCCAACGCGGCCTGCTCAGTGGTGAATTTACCCTGCCACTTTCCAGTACGGTCCTCATCTTTGCCCTGATCAACATCAACGGGCTGCTCCTGCTGCTAATGCTCTACCTGGTCCTGCGCAATCTGGTAGAACTTATCTTTGAGCGCAAACAGCACCTGCTGGGCTCCCGCCTGCGTACTCGGCTGGTCATCAGCTTCATCTCCTTGTCTCTCATCCCCACGGTTATTCTCTTTTTCGTGGCCCTGCGCTTTGTTTCCACCTCCATGGACTACTGGTTCAACGCCCGGGTGGAAGAATCCCTGCAGGCATCTCTGCAGTTGGCACAAAAGACCTTGCACGCAAACCAGGAGCAGGTTCAATTTTTAGGCAAGCACTTTGCCAACCTGTTGGAAGACAACATGGTGGATCTCAGTAACCAGGCCGCTCTTGAGCGCTACTTCAAAAAGATCCTGGACGATAAGAGTGCAACGCCCCTTGATAACCTGATGCTGTTAGACGCAAGCCACGAACAGGTCCTGGCCATAGGCGGTGCCCGTCTGCAACAGATCTCGTACCCTCCGCTGCCTTCGGAGGCACTACGCCAAAGTGCCCGCAACAACCAGATCAAAACAGTGACCCGGCGAACCACTATCGGTGAGCTGATTCAGGCCATTGTTCCGGTGACGGTCCATCAGGAGTCCAGCCAGACCTGGTTTCTCATTGCCAGCCTTCTGATACCTTCTGCCCAGCTGGAGACCATGCAGACCATCACCGAGGGTATCACGGGCTACCAGCAGATGATCATGCTCAAGGCACCCATCAAATTCAGCCTGATCATCATGCTGTTGATCATCACCCTCTTGATTCTTTTTGGCGCGATCTGGTTCGGTTTTTATATTGCCCGGGGTCTCACCGGCCCGATTAATAAACTGGCCGAGGCAACCCAGCGGGTGGCTGATGGCGACATGGAGTTCATCGTCGAGAAAGAGGCGGACGATGAGATGGGTATGCTGGTTGATTCCTTTAACTCAATGACCGCCAAGATTCTGGCCTCTAACCGCCAGCTCGCCCAGACCCACCGCGCTCTAGAATCGAGCACCGAGGTTTCGGAACAGCGCCGTCGCTACCTGGAAACCATCCTCAAAAACGTGGCTGCCGGGGTTATTGCCCTGGATGAGCATAATCGAATTACCACAATCAATCGATTTGCTGAAGAGTTGCTGGCCATTGAACCGGATGCCTTTCTTGGCCAGGATTTCCATGATGCCCTTCCCCGCCAGCATGGCATGATCGTCGAGAGTTTCCTCCGCGATCTGCTCAAAAGTGGGAAGGCATCCATTGAACGCCACCTGCGCATCACCATTCGCCGCGGTGAAACCCTCTCGCTCCAGGTCAATGTCACCCGGCTCATTGATGAACGGCAGCAGTCCATAGGCTTTGTTTTTGTATTTGACGATCTCACCAACCTGGAAAAGGCCCAGCACCTGGCCGCCTGGCAGGAGGTTGCCCGCCGCATCGCCCATGAAATCAAAAACCCGCTCACCCCGATTCAACTCTCCGCCCAGCGATTAAGAAAACGGTATCTGGATACCATTGGGGAAAATCGTGACATCTTTGACCAGTGTACCACCACCATCGTCAATCAGGTTGAGGAGATCAAAAACCTGGTCAGTGAGTTCTCCGACTTTGCCCGTATGCCGCAGCTGCGAAAGGAACGCACCGATCTGGCTCGACTGATCGGGGAAATTGTCCTGCTCTACCAGGAGGCACACAAACATCTCTCCATCAGCTTCAACCTCAGCCCCGATGTCCCCCCCTTTCTTTTTGACGCGGTTCAGATCAAGCGGGTTCTGATCAACCTGCTGGATAACGCCGTCTCCGTACTGTCGCAGGAAGGCATCATCACTGTCAGCCTGGGGTTGAGCAAGGATGGCAAGTCCGCCCGACTTGAGGTGGCAGACAACGGCCCCGGCATGAGTGACGAGGTCAAGCTCCGGGTGTTCGAGCCCTACTATTCCAACCGTAAGACCGGTACCGGCCTCGGACTTGCCATTGCCCAGACCATCATCCATGAGCATGGTGGCAGTATTCGCGTAAGTGACAACTATCCGGCGGGTGCGGTGTTTGCGGTTGAGCTGCCACTGGAGACCTGATAGTATGCAGCTCTCAGTCAGAATTTCCCCTGAATCCGTGAGCATCCATCGGTGCGTCAGTTTCGTTGTTGGTGACATGTCGATTAAAGTAAACTTTATCGGCGTGTTACGAACAATGAAAGTGGCGGGCCGATGCATGCCCCCAAAGGGCGGCGGGTGAAGCTGAACAGGGAATGTGATTATACTTAAATCATCGTTTATTCAAGTTGATCTACTGTTCAGCGATCACACGCCGTCACGGATTCAGGTTTACAGCCTCCCTACCCTTGAGCGACTACGCCTGCATGCCTGAAACTATTCTCATCATTGACGACGAAAAAGCTATTTGTGAAAGCCTTGCCGGAATTTTATCCGATGAGGGCTTCAATCCCCTGGTGACCCATTCCGCCGAAGAGGGGTTGCAGATCCTCGATGAGAAGGACATCCACCTCGTCTTACTCGACATCTGGCTTCCGGGGATGGACGGGCTTGAGGCTTTAAGCCTGATTAAACAGCGTTTCAGCCTGCCGGTCATCATGATTTCCGGCCATGGGACCATCGAGACCGCGGTCCAGGCGACCCGAATAGGTGCCTTTGATTTCATTGAAAAGCCCCTTTCCTACGACAACACCCTGCTTGCTATTCGCAAAGGGTTACAGCTCGCCCGCTTGGAACGGGATAATCAGGTTCTGCGAGAAAGTCGGCCGGTACTCAAACGGATTACCGGTGACAGCCCCCAGGTTGAGATGCTCCGCCAGCAGATTGAACGGGTAGCTCCGACCGATGCCTGGGTCTTGATTCGCGGCGGGCACGGGACCGGCAAGGAACTGGTGGCCCAGACCATACACCGCCATTCCCTGCGGGCAAAACACCCCATGGTTGCAGTGAACTGCGCCGCTATTCCTGAAGAGTTGATTGAATCTGAACTTTTTGGTCACATGAAAGGCGCCTTCACCGGGGCCACCGAAACCAAAAAAGGCAAGTTTGATCTGGCCAACGGCTCCACACTCTTTCTCGATGAAATCGGTGATATGAGTTTGAAAAGCCAGGCTAAGGTGTTGCGTATTCTCCAGGAACAGCGTTTTGAACGGGTGGGGGGCTCGCGCACTATCGAGGTGGACGTTCGCGTTCTGGCGGCGACCAACAAAGACCTGGAAGAGGAAATCGAGCTGGGGAACTTTCGGGCCGATCTTTTTTACCGACTCAATGTGGTCCCGATTACGGTGCCGGAGTTACAGGATCGGCGAGAGGATATTCCCCTTTTGGTCGCCGACTTTGTGCAACAGTTCAGCAAAAAAGGCATCAGCCTCAAAGACTTCACCCCCGAGGCTCTGCTGCTCTTGCAGCAACATCACTGGCCCGGCAATGTCCGCGAATTACGCAACCTTGTCGAACGGCTGGTGATCATGACCCCTGGCGATCGTATTGATGCTGCGGATGTGACTCTCTTTCTTGGTTCCCCTGCAAAGACAGTAATGCACCCACCTGGCCAGCTACTCGCCTATAACGCCCTGCCCTTCAAAGAGGCCAGGCGCCAGTTTGAAACCGATTATCTCAGCGCCAAACTGCAGGAAAATGAGGGAAATATCTCCAAAACCGCAGAGCAGATCGGCATGGAACGCAGCCATCTCCATAAAAAATTAAAAGCCCTGGATATTGCCGGGAAATAACCCGGTCCTCCAGGACTCTCCAGCATCGAGGGAAGAACATCTCCCCTCTGACACCCTATTCTTCACACGAGGTCTTCTATGGTTTTTCCAGAATATCGTCCGCGCCGCATGCGACAAAATGAAACGTTACGCTCCATGATTCGTGAAACACGTCTGGCCCCCGAGCAGATGATGTACCCGCTCTTTGTCCTGCCGGGAAAAGGTATCCGCGAAGAGGTCAGCTCTATGCCCGGTGTTTTTCGCCTCTCCATTGACCAACTGGCCAAGGAGGCGAAAGAATGCCTTGCTCTGGGAGTGCGTTCCGTCATTCTCTTTGGACTCCCAGAGAAAAAAGACGCACTGGGATCCGGGGCCTATGCCAAAAACGGTATTATTCAGCAGGCTATTCGCGAACTGAAAAATAAAGTGCCGGAGATGACCGTGGCAACGGATGTCTGTCTCTGCGAATACACAGACCATGGCCACTGCGGCTGTCTGGTGGGTGAAACCGTGGACAATGACGCCACCTTGGAACTCTTAAGCAAAACCGCCCTCTCCCATGCTCAGGCCGGAGCCGATATGGTGGCGCCTTCTGACATGATGGATGGGCGAATCAGTGAAATTCGCGCTGTTCTGGACGAAAGCTCCTATCATATGGTGCCGATCATGTCCTATGCGGTGAAGTATGCCTCAGCCTTTTATGGTCCCTTTCGGGATGCGGCCGAATGCGCCCCACAGTTTGGCGATCGCCGCTCCTACCAGATGGATCCGGCCAACAGCCGTGAGGCACTCCGAGAGGCCACCCTGGATGTTGAAGAAGGCGCAGATATCCTCATGGTCAAACCGGCACTTTCCTACCTGGATATCATCAGCCGCCTTCATGACGAGTTTGACCTGCCCGTGGCCGCCTATCAGGTCAGTGGCGAATATGCCCTGATTCAGGCCGCCGCGGAAAAAGGCTGGATCGATGGGCCCAAAGTCATGGCGGAGAGCCTGCTCTCCATCCGCCGTGCCGGTGCCGATATCATTCTGACCTACTTTGCCAAAGAGATGGCCAAACTGCTTCGGGCCTAGCCCCTTTGCTCTGCCCAGGTTCCCTGGTTTCTCAAACAGTCATGGCCGGTTGGGGCTTCCCAACCGGCCATGACTGTTTCCAGGAGAATCCTGTTCTCAGGCTCTCTGATTTTGTGAGCATTCATCGATGTTTCAGTTCAGGTGAGGTTTTCTCTTGCCCTCCTTTTGCACCATGAGGATCTTGCGCCATGCGAACAGAAGCAGCACCGCCATCACCCCCCCTAAAAAATCTGCCGCAACATCCCCCCCGCTGACCGACCGACCGGGAATAAAAGATTGGTGGTACTCGTCAAGCAGGCCGTAGACCAGACAGAGAACAAGGGTGGAGCCAACTACGAAGGGGAAACGTTCTCGCCAAAAAGGTTTAAGCCCAAGCAAATAGGCACCGCCTAAAATTGCATAGGCCAGCATATGCAGCAGTTTATCCGAACTGTAAAATTCAGGCAGATGCAGCGTACTTCCGGGTTGATGAGAGAGATAGAAAATCCCTCCCATAACCATGAACAGCGGCACCATTCGAAGAATCCAGCGCATGGCACTCCCCATCACGCATCGCTCAACTCACCCTCGGTGACGTGCATTTGCGCCAACATCTCCTGCGGATACCGTTTATGCAGCCGTCTGATCGCAGCATGGATCTGCTGGCTTGGGGCGTGGGTTAATGTTATTTCACTTTTGTCGCTGTACGCGGTGAGCACCAACTCTCGATTTTTCAGGGCAAAGGTATGCGAAAAATTGATTTCAATGGTCTCGGGATTCTCATCGATGGGGACTTCCAGCGCCTCTCCTGCCTGGGCAATCTGGACCGCGTCGCTCTCGGTTGCCTCCAGCATCCAGGCATCCCCTGCCGCATCAGAGTAAAAAAGGAAAACCCCCAGCTCATGAAAACTGGCCTTTTTCAAGGCAGCCCGGCCCTGCAGCTTTTCAATGGTCGTCAGCAGCGAGACTTTCATCTGGCTGGCAGCACTTTGCGGGGCAGCCCCCACCCGCTCTGCCGGAAGACAGCAGTGTTTATATTTTTTCCCAGAGCCACAGGGACAGGGATGATTTCGTCCAATTTTTCCCATGGAGACGTAACCTCGTTCTATTGTTATTCAGGAGCTAGCGAGAAAACACAGGTATTTCAGTTTCTCTAATCAAAAGACAAAAAAGAAGGGCAGGTTTGTTTGCCCCTGATTCCACGAAGCGGCGAACGCGGGCAAAGCAGAGCCATTGAAACGGCATCTCCTGTTCATACCCTGAACCACCGAAACACTTCAAGAAAAACTAAAGATTTTACATTGAAAGAAGGATATGCCCACAGCGGCCCCCCTCGGTAAAGATAGGTAAAGCTCTGCAAAAAACGCACGAAGAATTTGCCGGAAATTCAAGAAGAAGCTACCTTTTAATCATAAAAGAAACCACCACACACAGAGCAGTTGCCCCTCACAAACACCAATGGAGGCTCTCCATGAACCTTACATCTATCAACGCTGTTACCTCACAGGCGACCCTGAATCTCAACACTCAAAGCCAAAAATCAGCAAACAGTACAGAAGAAAGCAGCACGCTGGTCACCGAGGACAGTGTAGAAATTTCTGAAGAAGGTTACGCTCTTGCCAGTGAAGTCAGTGAATCTGAAGAGGAGAGCGAGAGCCAGGAATCAGGCACTGCTGCGGCTACAGGAGCATCAGGGGCATCTTCTTCCAGTACGAGCGAGGAGACCATTGAAGAACTTGAGGAACAGATCGAAGAGTTAGAAAAAGAGGTTGCCGAGCTCACAACCAAGGCTCGGGAAGATGAGGCGGCAAAAATCGAACTCAATGCAAAACAGGCCCAGCTGAGCACACTCTACTCACAGCTGGTCCAACTGCAGCAAAATCAGGAGCAGGGATAACGGTACAGTTTTTCAGTCCACCGGGTGGAGAACAGAATTCTCCAGCATCCCTGTGCGTACCGGAACCAGCCAGTACTCGTCACTCTGGCCACGGATGGCCTCTGAAAGTTCTTCGCTGACCCAGTGGGAATCCTCCACCAGATTATAAAAAACCGAGTCGATCCCAATAAAACCATCAAGCAGATGGGTCAGAGTGTGGAGAATTTTCGTCGCATACCCCTGTTTTATAGAGAGAAGATCCTCCAGAGTTGTCGCCCCCTCCTCTTTGAGATGCTCAAGCATACGTCTGGCAAAAACATCGTTGGCGACCAAGCCCATACCCAGGGTATCCCAAAACTTTTCATGCTCTTTGTCCAAAACCTCTTCTGCCTGCACAAAAAATTCTGCATAGGAGATCAGCTGGTTACCGGAGAGATATCGTTCAATGTGCCGGGCAGCCAACGTTGCTGACTCTGCCCGAACCAGGAAATAGTGGGAAATGGGATATTCCATAGGGATTTAGCTCGAAATTAAGAGGATTGTCCGCTGTCTGCAACAGGGAACTTTGTTTTTTGTTTAGCCCGGATTTCTCGTCAGTTCAGGCGGCGTCAGATTCAACTTTTTGGGCCAGGGCTACCGCACGAACAGAGTTAAGGCAGTTGACATCCTGGACGCCTGCATAGCCCATGTCCATGTTAACATACCAACTTTCGTGCTGTCCATGCCGGTCACAACTCCAGAACCAATGCACCGGTACCATATCATCGTTGGGTAACGGAGCCACGTCCCCATCGGCCAGTAGACTGAGCAATTCATTGACCGTGGGGAGCCGCCAGTTGCGTATACCATGGGCGCACTGCTCGTTAAGCTGATGCACGTAGGCCGTGGCGTCCTCACAACTCAAGGGAAAACGGCTGGTTTCACGGGCCCAGACAAGGCCGGTTGTGGCGTCATGAACCAGCGTTTCCCCCAGTTCCAAACGGTTGCACACGGGTTCAAGCGGTCTGTACTGCTTGCTCACGCCAAAGAGGTCCCTTGCCTTGGAGCGGCAGACATTTGCCGGTTCTGAGCGTACCTGCACGGCTGCGCTCTGTCGACCGTCAAAAACACAAGCCCCTGATGGTGTCGGAGGTCCGAGCGTAAGCTGATCAAAGGCGGCCAGCATTTCTCGACCGGATTGAAACCGATCGCCGGGTTTCCACTGCAGAGCCCTGGCAAAAAAGTCATCCCAGGCCGTATCATAGCGGGGATTGACAAGAGAGAGCGAAAAGCTCTGCATCCCGGGAAGTTGCCCGGTGAGCATACGATACAAAAGCACTGCTGCGGAGTAGAGATCAGCCCGGCCATCGACCTGATTGGGATCTTTGCGCTGTTCCGGCGGCGTATAATAGGGTGAGCCGATCTGCATATTGTCCGGCCCGGAGAAACTGACGCCTTGCACCAGAGACATACCGAAATCGCAGATTTTGATGGTATCTTCATCGGTCACCAGAATATTCTGCGGCTTGATATCCCGATGCACGATCTGGTTGTGATGCAAAAAATCAAGTGCAGCCAATATCTGTCGCCCATACTGCAGCACCTTCTCCGCGCCAATAACCCGGGAGGGATCTTCCAGGATGTAGGTCTCCCCTATCATGTCGCCAAGATTATTGCAGATATAATCCATGACAAAGTAAAGCCGCCCTGCGCTATCCCGATCAAAATCATGGGCGGTCACTAAAAAAGGCTGGTTAAAGGCGGCCATGGTTCGGGCTTCAAAGGTGAAAATATCTTCCAGCTTTTCCAGGCCGACAATATCTTCGAGCAACTCCCCGGGCTGAAGCAGCTTGATAGCCACCACCTTATTAATCACCGGAACCAGTCCTTTATAGACGGCGCCCATCCCACCGCGCCCCAGGCGACGGATTATTTCGTATTTACCTATATATTGCATAGCCTCTTACCAGTACAAACGTTTCCCGTTCACAATGGGAAATCCCCGCTCTTTAATCAGATGAATAGTAGTCTGCACATCATAGTCCACAGCTCGAATTTCCATAGTGCCCGCATCCTGATCCCAGAGCAAGTATTTCGCTTGCCAGCCCAGGTTGTCTCGTGGTTGGCCCACACTGCCCGGTACGATCAGGTAGCGCCCCTTGGGGTCAAGCTGTCGCAGCCCCAATCCGACCTCTTGGCAAGAGACGGTTGGCCCCAGCGACGAGTACCAGCCAAGAGTATGGGTGTGACCGACAAAACAGTACTGCTCGTCATAGGTGGAAAAAAGACGTTGCAGGCGGGTAAGGGTGGGGTTGTGCAGGTAGACCGTCATGGATTCGGGCGGAGAGCCATGGACAAAACGGGCTTCAAAGAGCGTCTCCACAGGAGGCAGTTCTTTGAGCCAGCGCAACGAAGCCCGACTCAACAGTGTTCGGCTCAGCTCCAATGATTGTCTGGCATTTGCATGCAACCGATTGAAGTAGCCGCGACTGACCAGGGCCAACTCATGGTTGCCCATGACCGAGATAACCCGGTAGCCTTGGAGGGAACGGACGACCTCTTCCGGCTCGGGTCCATAGCCAATATTATCGCCCAGGGAGACAATGCGATCAACACCACGGGCAGCAATATCAGTGAGCACCGCATCAAGTGCCCGGTAGTTCCCATGAATGTCGGCGATAATTGCCAGGCGCACGCTTCCCCCTTAAGTGTGAGCAATCCTGCTTCCCTGCAACAAAATGGGGGAGCCTATGTTCAGCTCAACTCCAGGAAAATGTGGGCGTAAGTAGTGCAACACCGAGCTACATTTAATCATAAAGAGGAAGAAAATAGGTGCATCCACCTCGGAGAGGCACTCAAAGTTGCCCATGCCCTTGCTGATAATGAGATCAGCCTTGTGAAAATGCTCAACAAAGGGAGCGCTGCAGGCACTCAGGGCGGTTCCTGGGATATCAGCCCCGTTATCGATCACCGGGCAGAGACGATCAAGTCCGCAGGTTTTGGCATCTTCCGGGGTGGCATCGTTGATAATGGGTGATTTACGCACAGCCAGGGTCACTTTGCAGCCGCGTGCCAGTAGCAACTCGATGACGAGCTTGTCAAAAACAATCTCCCCGCAGTTATCAGCCAGGTACAGGATATTTCCACGATTTTCGATACAGGCGAGGAGCTGCTGATAATGATTTACGGCCAGTTCCTGGCGACAGTCCGCCAGCGCCTTGTCCCGATCAAGCAGTACCTGAGAGCCGTAATCGAGCACATTGGCATTGATGGAAAAACTCAGCGCCGCCAGAAGTGGATCAGCCTCGCGAGCGATCAGCTCACGGGTCCGGACCTCAAGATCCAGGGCAAAGGTGTTGCTCTCCTTTTTTTCCGCCAGAAAAGGATCCGTCACCCCGGTACGTTCACTGATCAGACGATAATAGTGCACAGCGTTTTCCGGTGGGGACAGCTGCGGTTCAAAGTCCTGCAGCATACCGCCAACGGTGGTCAAAAGCTGCCACTGCAAGGCGGTGTCGTCTGTACAGCGGCGTACGGTTCCCAAAACCTGGCGCATAAAACAGACCAGGCAATCATTTCCAGTGTGCATCAGGGTCTCCTTCCCCCGGTTTGTTTGAGCAGGTAGTCACGGCGTACATTGCCCAAAGCCGCAAAAATATGCTCTTTGGCTCCGGGCAGCTGGGCATAGATCTGCTCTGCCAACTCATGGATATCACGGCGTCTGGTCTTTTCTGCAAGGGGACAGGCCGAGCGTACCGGCTCAAAGCCAAAGCTCTGTCCCAACGGTTCTATCTCTGCCTTATCCAGGTAAGCCAGCGGTCGAATCAGGTGCAGGCGCCCGGAAAACAGTGTCTGCTTGGGGGACATGGTACTTATATTTCCGGCACAGGTGAGATTCAATAAAAACGTTTCAATGATGTCGTCACGGTGGTGCCCCAAGGCGAGAACATTGTAGCCCTGATCCCGGGCATAGGCAAAAAGTTGAGTTCGCCTGGATCGGGCGCATTGAAAACAGAGATCCTGCCCCCCTGCACTTGCCGCGGCGATCTCGTCCGGATTGGGATGATACTGTGCAGGTAAGACCTGCAGTTGTAGGCCAAGTTGAGCCACCTGCTGCCCGATAGCCTCGGCTGCAGCCCCCTGCCCATGCGTTTCCGGCTCCATATCAACATGAAGCGGATGCAGGAGATACGTAATTGGCGCTTTTTTTTGCCACAGGTGCAGCACCGCCAGCAGGACCAGAGAATCAATCCCACCGGAGACCGCCACCAGGACCCGGTCCCCATCGGCGAGCATGCTGTAATCGTGCATGGCCCGCCCGATCTTTCGGTTCAGCGTGCGTGGTAACTGCACTCGACTCCTTATTGATCGCTATGGAGAGCACCATCAAGGGAGGGGCATTCCCCAAACTTTTCCTCTAATCCATCACGGGCCAGCTCTTTGGCGCTCAGCCAGGTCAGTCCACGACTCTGTGCCTTGGAAAGGGTAAACAGATTTTCCATGAGTGATTGCTGACGCTCATCGAATCGACCGTGACAGAGCACCCGCCCCTCACCTGTTTCAAAGAGACGGTAGGCAAAGGTCACCGCAGCGGGCTGCTTGACCCCATAATCTCCCCCTACTCGTTCATCAAAACGACTCACCGTAATATCCATAACAGCGTTGCACTGATATCGATTGGCAATCTCGCGTGATTTTTCAAGCGTTGGCGAACCAAGGCTCACATCCTGCTCGCCAACAAAACGGACTTTGGGGCCGGTCAGCATCTCCCTGACCAACTCATTGATAACCTGAGCCCCCTGAAGGAGTGTTGTGTTCTTTTCCTGCGCCTCGGGAGCGTCATAGTCGACCGTGGGCAGGGCTGGCATGACCGCGATGCACGAGATCGCGACGGACTCATCGACGACGGGATTTGTGGTTTTTTGTCCTGCACAGCCGGCTAGCAGCAGCAGACAACCGACAAACGATCCAAAACGGACCAGGGAGTGCGTAGTCATTTGATCCTCCTTGTAGCCAAACATGGGATAGGATTTTCCATACCTCCTCAAGGCGTATGGAGAAGTAATTCACTGAGCAGAAAGGTACTTCCTGCATTCGTGATTCAGGTATTACAAAACACCTTTGGAAGAGAGCTGTCCCGTCACCTTATCATGGGTGGCCACGGCAATCGCCATGGCACGGGCCAGAGCTTTAAAGACAGCCTCGAGAATGTGATGACCATTTTCTCCATGCAGCAGATCCACGTGCAGGGTCACGCCTGCATGCAAAACAAAGGCACGCAAAAACTCTTTAACAAGTGGTGTGTCAAAGGTTCCAAGTTTTGGCTCACTCACACTAACCCCATAATGGAGAAAAGGACGGTTTGAGCAATCGACACAGACCCGCACCAGAGTTTCATCCATGGGGACGTAGGCATGCCCATAGCGACAGATCCCCCCCTTGTCTCCCAAGGCCTGGGCAAAGGCCATCCCAAGGCTAATGCCTAAATCCTCCACCGTATGGTGATCGTCAACCTCCACATCTCCGGTAGCGGTTATTTCGAGATTAAACAGGCCATGGACTGCAAACAGGGTTAACATGTGATCCATAAACCCCACCCCGGTATGCACCCGGGCCTGTCCCTCTCCATCCAGATTCAGATTGACGGTGATATCGGTCTCTTTGGTGGTGCGTGCAACAGAGGAACTGCGCATATTTGATTGGGACATGGAACTCCTTATGGTCTGAAGAGGGGGATGCCCCCGATAATGAAAGCGATGCTGGTGCGTG
Source organism: Desulfobulbus rhabdoformis (assembly GCF_016919065.1). GTDB lineage: Bacteria > Desulfobacterota > Desulfobulbia > Desulfobulbales > Desulfobulbaceae > Desulfobulbus > Desulfobulbus rhabdoformis. The sequence goes on from NZ_JAFFQA010000043.1 coordinate 24,244, forward strand.
CATCTCCTGCCCAACAAAGGTTGAAGCAAGAGCAGCACCTGTGATATATTCCTGAATCCGTGAGAATTGCTTGATTTGAGCAACCCCTTCATCAGAACTGGATTATGAATGAATTAGGGCGTATACTATATCTGTTTCCACTGATTGACAACAGTTCTCCACCTGCTGGCACCGTTTCTTCTCTCCTGCTAAAAAAACAAACGCAGGGGCTTTTTTTTGTTGACACAACACCGGAGAGTCCTGTATATTCTGCCGCCGTCACGAAACAACGAGCGGGAATAACTCAGTGGTAGAGTGCAACCTTGCCAAGGTTGAAGTCGCGAGTTCGAATCTCGTTTCCCGCTCCAAAAAATCGCTATCTAAGGTTCGGACCCCCGTTCGAACCTTTTTTTTTCAGTGTTGAGGCGCAGAATGAAAACCTATTACACGCCGGTAAATGAAATTGACCGCAAATGGTATGTAGCCGATGCCGACGGCCAGGTACTGGGACACATTGCTACAGAGATCGCCAGTCGTCTGCGTGGTAAACACAAACCGACCTTCTGTAATTTTCAGGACAATGGCGACTTTATTATCGTAGTTAATGCCGATAAAGTACACCTGACTGGTGGCAAGTGGGATAAAAAGATGTATTACCATCACACCGGGTATCCGGGCGGTATCAAGAGCGCCACTGCTCGTGAGATGCTGACCAAAAAACCGGAAGAGCTTATCCGCTTGGCTGTCAAAGGCATGTTGCCCAAAAATAAAATTGGCCGGGCACAGCTGAAAAAACTGAAAATTTACAGCGGCTCAGAGCATCCTCATCAGGCCCAGCAGCCGGAAAATCTTGAGATTTGATTAGGGAGTAGAGACATATGGCCTCAGAACAGACATACGCAACAGGTCGACGCAAAACAGCTATCGCTCGCGTTTGGCTCACCCCCGGCAACGGCACAATGGCAGTCAACAATCAGGAGTTGGTCGAATACTTCGGCAACATCTTCTTTGAGCCAAAAATTGCCAAACCTTTCGCCGTCACCGAAACACTCGAGCAGTACGACGTAAAGGCTACTGTCAAGGGTGGTGGTAAATCTGCCCAGGTTGAAGCGCTGGTTCACGGCATTGCCCGTGCGCTCCAGGAAGTAAATCCGGAGATGCGTATTCCCCTGAAAAGAGCAGGCCTGCTCACCCGTGACCCGCGCGCTAAAGAGCGTAAAAAATACGGTCAGCGTGGTGCCCGCGCCCGCTTCCAGTTCTCCAAACGTTAATTTCTTAGTGGTCTGCGGGTACTTCTCGCGATTCCATAAAGAACGCATTATACGGGGAATAACGATTAGTTCGTTATTCCCCGTTTTTTTTTCACCTCCTGGCTCCCCCAGGTGCTGAACGAGGATCTCTACCATGTTAAACGTCGGAATTGTTGGTGCTTCCGGGTATACCGGAGTTGAATTGGCCCGAATCCTGGCCGGACACCCAGGAGTTCGTCTCACCGCTGCGACTTCCCGCCAGTATGCAGGCAAACCACTGGCTGAAGTGTTTCCCAACCTTCGTAAACGGGTTGATCTGGTGTGTGAAAACCTCGGAGTTGATGAGCTTATTGGGCGAGCGGATTTCTTTTTCTGCGCGGTTCCGCACAAGACCGCCATGGATATCGTTCCCCAACTGCTGGCTGCCGGGAAAAAGGTGGTTGATCTCAGCGCTGACTACCGCATTCATGATGCAGCCGTGTATGAAGCCTGGTATCAGCCCCACTCAAGTCCCGAATTTCTTGAGGAGGCGGCTTATGGTCTCCCGGAGCTATACAGGGAACGCGTCCAAACAGCACGGTTGACTGCCAATCCCGGTTGCTATCCGACCTCCGTTATTCTTGGTCTGACCCCACTTTTACGAGAAGGGCTGATTGATCCTGCCACCCTGATTATCGATTCAAAATCAGGCACCTCCGGTGCGGGGCGTGCAGCCAATGTGGGAACGCTTTTTTGTGAGGTCAACGACGGTTTCAAAGCCTACAAGGTTGGCGGAGCCCACCGTCATATCCCTGAGATTGAGCAAGAGCTCTCGCTGGCTGCAGGGAAGCAGGTGACTGTCTCCTTTACACCGCACCTCCTTCCCATTTCAAGGGGCATTCTCAGCACTATGTATGCAAGCCTCACCGACAAGGGGCAGCAAGCAGATCTGCAGGCGCTTTTTGAAACCTGTTATGCCAGCGAGCCCTTTGTACGAGTCCTCCCCTTTGGTACCTCGCCCGCAACACAGCATGTACGTGGCTCCAACTGCTGCGACATCGGTCTGCAAAAGGACGAACGCACCGGTCGCCTGATTGTGATGTCGGCCATTGACAATATCGTCAAAGGTGCTTCCGGCCAGGCCGTGCAGAATATGAACCTGATGCACGGCTTTGAGGAAACCATGGGCTTGATGGGTGCCCCCTTCTTCCCCTGACAAAGGGGGACACAGGAAGACGGCTCCACACCTCTATGCATTTCTAACATGGTACGAACAATCCGTCTGCTCATCGCCTACGATGGCGGCAACTACTGCGGCTGGCAGCGTCAGAAACAGGGAGAAGCCACCATTCAGGGCGAAATGGAGCGCCGCCTGGCCCTCCTCTGTCAGGAAGAGATCACCCTGCATGGCGCCGGTCGAACCGATACCGGCGTCCATGCCCAGGGGATGGTGGCCCATTTTCAGACTTCAGCGCGCACCCCCGTGACTGCATTTTTCAAAGGGCTCAACTCATTGTTACCCCCCGATATTCGCATTCTCGGCGCAGAGGAAGCACCTCCGGATTTTCACAGCCGCTTTGATGCCCAGGGAAAAACCTATCGCTATGATTTTTTTACCGGCCCGTTGCAAGCCCCCTGGTCCCGTCTTTATCGAGCACATTTCCCCGGTCCCTTTGATCCAGACCGGCTACGTCTGGCCCTGAACTGTCTGCAAGGCACCCATGATTTTTCAAGCTTTGAACGCACTGGGACTCGGGACAAGACCCTCACTACCGGGCGCGGGGCAGTGCGGACCCTGCACGATCTGAGCTGTAGCCCATCCCCCGGCGGAGAGGCCTGCTGGTCCATCCGCATAACCGGAGATGGTTTTCTGCGGCAGATGGTACGAATTCTCTCAGGGACGCTCATTGAGATAGGGCAAGGCAAACGGGATGACTCAGAGATGGAGCGGATCCTCGAGGCCAGGGACAGGAGGATGGCCGGACTCACCGCACCCGCCTGTGGCCTCTATCTTGAAAGGCTCTATTATCCCAAGCCCCTGTTTCAGGAGTTCCCCAATCCTTGTTTTCTTCCCTCGTAAATCGCCTCACTCCCGAGGTACATGAATCATTGTGTTTTAACTTTTCGCGAATTTTCTCATGTTTACTGCACGCATCCCGCTGATCCTGGCCTCAGCCTCTCCCAGACGAAAAGACTTCCTCAACAGTTTGGGGCTCACATTTTCGATCGATCCCGCCGACATTGACGAGACTCCATTACCAGCTGAAGCCCCTGACGCCTTTGCCCAGCGAATGGCACGAGATAAAGCGCAGGCACTGAGCATTCTGCATCCCCACAAATGCATCATTGCAGCCGATACCGTTGTTGCCCTTGATGAGCGAATTTATGGTAAACCGGAAAATCCAGAGCAGGCCCTAATTTTTCTCAAGCAGCTCCAAGGCCGTACCCACCAGGTCATAACCGGCTATTCTGTCCTGGCACGACAATACAATATAGAGGCGTGGAGCACAGAGACAACCATGGTCACCTTTGGTCATTTTGAAACCTCCGTACTCCAAAGCTATGTCAACACAGGCGACCCTCTTGACAAGGCCGGAGCCTATGGGATTCAAGGCATCGGCACTTTTTTGGTTCATTCTATCGAGGGATCCTACAGTAATGTGGTTGGGTTACCTCTGACCCAACTGCTCAACACCCTGCTGCAATACAACATTATATATCCCGACTGATTGCCTCCCAACGGGCCCTCTCCCCAATACGTCAGTTTTCCCGCGCATCAATCAATCACCTGATACTCTTTAAGAACTTCAGATTGATCTCTGTTCAAAATTATGCAAATGTAGAGAAGAATGCAACGACTGGCTGCCTGTCGGAGATGTAAAAAGAAAAGGGGACTCACCTGCTCTACTTTTTCCCCTTTCTGATTTACTCCGACAATCATAGAGCGGCCCTCCCTTTTCCCTGAATAGATACCATGGCCAACACTCCGCCCCCTGCTCCTTCGGATAGAAGCCAGCTTCTGATCGATTTCCCTTTACGACTCTTTACCGCTTTGAGGACCATACGGCTTTATCCGGCGGCCAACCCACAGGTACAACGGACCAACGAGATGGTGGTGCAATCCTTTCAGGCGCTGCAGGAAAGCGGCGATGAGGATGTCATCGTCCTGGGGATTTCAGACCAGAAACTGATGGTCTGCGGAGAACCGTTGGGGGATAAAGATCAGGCAAAACCGCAGATCAAGGGCCTACGAAATCTTTTTTCCCGGGCAAAGATGCATTCTCTCTCCTTTTCCTCGGCTTTTTCCTTTGAGGAGTGCATAGGCCTCACGCAAACCCTCTCATCACTCCTGGAAAAAAAAGAGGTCAACGAACCTGTAGCAGCCATGCTTGATAAGGCAGGTATCCTCTCGGTTACAGCTGATGCCCAGCGCTATGTGGCAATTCATGATGGTGAGCAGGTCGTCCGGGAGGAGCTTCTTGGTGCAGGACTCAACATCAGTGATGAGGAGCTGGCCAACTTTGTCCTCGGTGGAGACAAGGCTGTGCAAGGTGTATCCAAGGAGTTGATCGAAGAACTCATCAACCGCCTTCCAGCTTCAGGAATGACGTCTTCCGACGGCCAGAACACAGAAGAGCTCACTAATTCAGTGATTGAGCTCTTAAAAGATCTGAAACTTTCTCGTAACACGACTGACGGGTCCAACGTGATGCCTGGCAGTAAACCGGAAGCAAGTATTCTCAATAAACTTGATCCTGCACTTCTTGCAAAACTCGTCGCCAACCTCCCCGAGAATCCTGATTCCAGTGTTGTCTTGGCTGAGACAATAAGTGAGCTTTCGCCAGAACGCTTGAACGCACTTGTTGCCAAACTGGTGGCAGAACAGCCTCTGGTTGAAAGTGAGCCAGGTAGCACCAACCTGGGATCGATGGATGCCGCCGCCATGCCGGCAGCCCTGCAACGGTTAATTGCAATGCACCCGGAACAGGCTACTGCTATCAACCAGGCAGCCGCTCAAAATCTCGATGCAAAAAACCTGCTGCTTCGCCCCGAGACCACCCTTGCAGAGCTCCCCCAGCATTTGCTGGAACGTCTGCACCAGCCCGAATGGTCAGCTCCGGTGCTTGCTTCTGCTGCCGAACAGCTTATGAGCCAACAAAAGGTTCCCGGTGGGCCTGTTGATTTTTCAGCATTTCAACACATGCTGGGACAATACGAACAGCTCCTTGATCACAATCAGCAGGCACAGGTTGCAAAAAAAGCCGGCGCACAACTGGCATCTATGGAAGGGGCGGCTTTGGGCAACATGCTCACACAGAAATTTAAAGGACTCTTGGGGGAACAGCTCTACGAGCAGGTCATGGGCCAGGTATCCGATGAACTCCTTGATGAAACCGTCGAGCAGCTCACACCCATACAGCTCAACCGCATGGTGGCCATTCTCACAAGCGATATTCCGCTGCATATCAACAAGGAAGGTGACCCCAATTTTGAACCCGCCACCGACTCCGTTCTCCTCCGGCTGGCAAACACAAAAAAAGGGGCGGAGATTAAACGGGCCGTCGACCAGAATATCGATGCACGCACCTTACTGGTCGCCCCCGAAACCACTGTGGCGGAATTGCCGGAACACCTGCGGCAACGACTCATGCAACCGGAGTGGTCGGCACCGGTCCTGGCATCCGCGGCGCAACAGGTCATGGACAATCAGGCGGGTACGGAACACCCCATCGATTTCTCCGCATTTAACCGTATGCTTGCTCAGTATGAGCAGGTGCTGGACCGTGACCAGCAGGCACAGGTTGCAAAAAAAGCCGGCGCACAACTGGCCTCTATGGAAGGCGCGGCTTTGGGCAACATGCTCACACAGAAATTCAAAGGACTCTTGGGGGAACAGCTCTACGAGCAGCTCATGGGCCAGGTATCCGATGAACTCCTCGATGAAACCGTCGAGCAACTGACGCCCATACAGCTCAACCGCATGGTGGCCATTCTCACAAGCGATATTCCACTACATATCAACAAGGAAGGTGACCCCAATTTTGAACCCGCCACCGACTCCGTTCTCCTGCGACTGGCTAACACAAAAAAAGGGGCGGAGATTAAACGGGCCGTCGACCAGAATATCGATGCACGCACCTTACTGGTCGCCCCCGAAACCACTGTGGCTGAATTGCCGGAACACTTGCGGCAACGACTCATGCAACCGGAGTGGTCGGCGCCGGTCCTGGCATCCGCGGCGCAACAGGTCATGGATAATCAGGCGGGAACGGAACAACCCATCGATTTCTCCGCATTTAACCGCATGCTTGCTCAGTATGAGCAGGTGCTGGACCGTGACCAGCAGGCACAGGTTGCAAAAAAAGCCGGAGCACAACTGGCCACAATGGAAGGCGCGGCCTTGGGCAACATGCTCACACAAAAATTCAAAGGACTCTTGGGAGAACAGCTCTACGAGCAGATCATGGGCCAGGTATCCGATGAACTCCTCGATGAAACCGTCGAACAGCTGACACCCATACAGCTCAACCGCATGGTGGCCATTCTTACAAGCGATATTCCGCTGCATATCAACAAGGAAGGTGACCCCGATTTTGAACCCGCCACGGACTCCGTTCTCCTCCGACTGGCAAGCACCAAAAAAGGGGCGGAGATTAAACGGGCCGTGGATCAGAATATCGATGCACGCACCTTGCTGGTCGCACCCGAAACCACTGTGGCGGAATTGCCGGAACACCTGCGGCAACGACTCATGCAACCGGAGTGGTCGGCGCCGGTCCTGGCATCCGCGGCGCAACAAGTCATGGACAATCAGGCGGGAACGGAACAACCCATCGATTTCTCCGCATTTAACCGCATGCTTGCTCAGTATGAGCAGGTGCTTGACCGTGACCAGCAGGCACAGGTTGCCCGGCAGGCAGGCACGCAGCTCGCCTCAATGGAAGGAGTCGCACTGGGCAACATTCTCACCCAGAAATTTAGGGGGCTCTTTGGAGAACAGCTCTTTGAGCAGATCATGGGACAGGTCTCCGATGAACTCCTTGATGAAACCGTGGAGCAGTTGACCCCGAAACAGCTCAACCGTATGGTTGCCACACTCACAAGCGAAATCCCGCTTCATATAGGCAAGGAAGACGATGCAAATTTTCAACTTGCCAGCGACTCTATCCTGATACGCCTTGCCCAGACCCAACGCGGTGCGGAAATCAAAGAGTCTCTTGCCCAATCCCTTGAGGCGAGAGAGCTGCTTGTTGCTCCAGAGACAACGGTGGCGGAATTGCCCGAGTATCTGCGCCAGCGGCTGCTTGAGCCTGAGTGGTCGGCCCCCATGCTCGCACAGGCAGCTATCCAGGCTGCAAATCCACACGAGACGCCAGGGCAACAACAAGTCGATTTTTCAGGATTTAATCGCATGCTAGCCCAGTATGAGCAGGTACTCGATCAGGAGCAGCAAACCCAGGTGATCCGGCAAACAGGTGCACAACTCGCCTCCATGGAAGGGGCAGCACTGGGAAATATTCTATCACAAAAGTTTAAGGGGCTTTTTGGGGAACACCTCTATGCACATGTAATGGAGCAGGTCTCTGATGAACTACTGGATGAGACGGTTGAGCACCTCAACTCCAAGCAGCTCAACCGCATGGTGGCCACCCTGACAAGCGATATTCCGCTTCAGATTAGCAAAGAGGCGGATCCGGATTTTGTTGCCGCCGATGATGCCATCCTCAAACGGTTGGCCCGCACCAAAAAAGGAAGTGAAATTGAACAAATTGCGGCACACAACATCGCAGCTCACCATCTTCTTCAGGCAGCAGGCCCCTCAACACAACTTCCCGAGCAGATAGCAAGCCGCCTGCACCAACCGGAATGGTCGGCACCGGTGCTGGTAAGTGCCACGCGCCAACTCTTTGCGTCGACAGAGGATAATCCGGATGCACCAATGCATCTGGCAGACTTCGAGCAAATGCTTGAACGCTACAACACCTTGCTCAGTCAGGATGAACAGCTTCAGGTGGCCTCCAAAGCAGGGGGCGAATTGGCAAGTCTTGAGGACCGAGAACTGGGGATGATTCTGGTTAAAAAATACAAAAACCTTTTTGGGGAACAGCTCTACCAACAGATTATTGCACAACTTTCCCCCGAAAGAATAGAACGACTGACAGCACAGTTCCAAGATTTGGCCGAGGGCCGCATCGCCAGACCAGCTGATCTGGACGCAATCGAGGTTGAAGAGGCATACCAGGGGTTGATGGAAACCGTCCGTAGCGAAAAAATGAGGGCTATTATTGAGCTTCACCAGGAGCAGAAAAAACAAAAAGAACAGCAACGCAAAGATTCGCTCAACAAAGGCCGTGACAACCTCCTTCAAGGCCGATTTGAAGAACTGGAAAGCCACTCTTTTGCCGAGGCAATTCCCGAAGAAATTCGACAGTTGCTTCTCAACGATGATGAAGCTACCGCTGACAACCTGATGATGCAGCTGGCTATCGGCATGCAACACAACCACCCCAGGGTACGTGAAAACGCCTTTGAGGCCCTGGCTGCAACCTCTGAGCATCTGGCTCGCATTGGCCAGTGGGATCGATTTACCAAACTACTCCCCGCCCTGAAACAGGGCATTGAGAAGGAGGGAGTGACCCCCAAAAGCAGTGAGCAGGCCCTTGCAGCTATCAGCGGACTTGCGGAACATTATCTCACCCAAGAAGACTATGTCTCAGCCTATGAAATCCTTCATTTCCTGCAACAGCTGACCCAGGCTCGGGTGCCCCATGTGCGTGAACAGGCACGGGATGTCCAGAAAGTACTCTGTTCTCAAGATATGCTTGCGCAACTGCTCGATCGCTTTTTTCATTCGGAAAAGCAACAACACATTGCTGGAAAAATTCTTGTCGAACTGGGCCTCGAATCAGCCAAATTTCAGCTCAAACAGCTCTTTGAAAGCGAAAGCCGTTATGAAAGAAAACGTCTGTTAGGCCTGATCAAGCAAACCGGAAACCCTGCTGTATCCCTTCTCATTCAACAACTGCGCAAGGATGCCCCATGGTATGTACTGCGCAATATTATTCGTTTACTCGGTGAGGTGGGGGAAGAAAAACATTTTACCAAGGTACAGCCCTTTATCCGTCACAGTGACCCGCGTGTGCAACAGGAAGTTATTGCAACAGCAGCAAAAATTGCTGGCGATAGCCTCAAGGATTTTCTTTTGGAAGCACTGCAGCAGGCGGATGATTCCTTAAAAATCCGCGTGATCAATCATATTGCCACAATCCATGATGAACGATTTGTTCGTCCACTGACAGATCTTCTGGAGAGTTCCAAGCCCTTTCTGGGAAAAAGCAAAACGGATCTCCAGATAAGTACCTGTAAGGCCCTGGGCGCTCTTGGCTCCAAACGGGCGACTGGATCGCTGAGCCGGGTGGCCCAAAGTAAAAATATGCTTGGTTTATCCGGTTACGCCGATGAGGTACGGGTGGCTGCCCAGCATGCATTGCAGCAGATACGCCGAGCCAATCAGGACCAGCAGGAAGAACACTCGCTCGGTATGGAAACAAACACCAGGAGTACAGCGCTCCCACAGGTCAGTGATAGAGAAATTCAGGAAGAGGAAAAGAGTATCTTCAAGCTGGCCCAAGAGGGTAAACACGCAGAAGCCAAACAACAGCTGCTGGATTTAATAGGCACAGTGGCCCACGCCGGAGACTTAGCTACAGCCGAACGACTGCGTGAACGGATTTACGAATTGGATGAAACAGCGTTTCCAGATATCATCCGCAGTGAAGCAATCATAGAACAGGAGAAACAGGGTGTTTGCCCAGAGGATCTGGAAATTTGGGCAGAGCTGACCGATCAGCTCGGTACCAGAGAGTTCCAGATCATGCACCAGGCATTCAGTGAACGTAAGCTCCAACCGGAAGAAACCCTTGTCACTCAGGGTGACAAAAACGATGGCCTCTTCTTTATCAACCAGGGCAGTATTAAGGCTTCGCATCTTGTTGACGACCGTGAACTCTTTATCACCAGTCTCAGTCGCGGCCAACTGGCTGGCGAGAATTTTTTCACCCCTTCCCTCTGGACCGTTACCCTGAGCTCACTGACCCCGTCACGAATCTACATTCTGCCTCAAGCAGTCCTGGCCGAGTGGAAGGAAAAGTATCCCGGCCTGCGGGCTAAGCTCTACGATTACTATCGGACCCGTGATACCATCAGCGGCATGCTGAAGAAAAAAGGCCTGAACCGCCGCAAAGATGAACGGTTCACCCTTGCGCGTAAGGTGCAGGTGCAGCCGATCAGCAGTAACGATGCGCCCATCGGGCGTGGATTTCGCTCTGAGTCGGCTGATATATCTTTGGGCGGTCTCGCCTTTCTTGTTCGTATCTCGCGGCAGGAAAATGCACGGCTGCTCTTAGGACGGCGCATGCAGATCATCATTCCGGTGGGCGGCAAAATTGGGAAGCTCACCTTTAAGGGGCTGGTGATCGGGGTACAACCCTATCGTCAGTTGATTGGCAACTTCTCGGTGCACTTCAAATTCGATCGCCCCATTGACCATGAAGAGTTACAGGCTATCCTTGGTTAATTTGTGTCCGTCCAGAAACGGTCTTTTCGAAGTCTGCACTTTTTTCTGGTGGAAGAAACACTTCCAAACCTGATTCCCTGAAACAGAAACAGGCCGAGAGCACAGCAGGTTCAATCCCCTGCGATCGCCTACAAAGGAGCAGCCCATGCCTGATGCTATCAGCCAGTTCTATCAAAAACATCTCACCGAAGGGCACCTGCGCCACCACACGCTGCAGGCCCCCTGCCCTTTCTGCAGCCAAAAGAACACGGAATTCAATGGACGTCTTCAGGTCCTGCTAAATCCCAGCAGTTTCTTTCATGGATATTTTCGCTGCACCGCAGGCTGTGTCCCTGGCGGCTTTGCCCTCCATTTCGCCCGCCTCAGCAAAATTCCTCTGTCGCAAGTGCCGGGCTATGAGCCCGACCGGGAGTATGCGGGGAGTGATATTGATTATCCGGTCAAAAACCTCAATCAGGAGCTTATCGGGTTTCAGGCGAAACTCACTGGCGAGCAGGCTTCTCCCTTACAAAAAGCAAAAATTGGAAGTGGAGTGCTTGAGGAGCTGGCCATTGGCTTTAACGGCAGGTACCTGGTCTATCCGTACCAGCAAGCGGACGGCAACTGCTACGCAGCGCGCTGCATTCATCCTACCCGCGTTGAAGACTGCTTCTGGTACGGCGATGAACGTTTCTTTGGCCAAGAATTCCGTATTTTCAACGCTCCGGAGATAGAGCGTTGTGAAAATGGAGCCCTCTTTCTCGTTGAAGAGGAAAAGAACCTGCTGCCCATCAAACAGCTCGGCTTTCCTGGCATTGCCGTACCAACAGCCGCAGATCTTGACGCAATTGCCCCCGAGCGCCTTGCCTGGATCCGAACCATCTTTCTCTGGGTCAACAACAACGCCGAATCTGAAGCCAAGGCTCGAGCCTTCGCCACCCGCGTGGGGTTTAAGGTTCGGCTCATCCGTTGGCCGGAGGATGCACCGCGAAATGCCCAAATTTTTGAACTAGCCGTAAACCAGCAGGACGACTGGGCGGCAACCGTTGCAGAATACTTGAAAAATGCCCGGGCCTTTTCCCCCTTTTCGAGCCCGCTTGCCGAGTTTCAGGGGTTTTCCCAGCAACTGCGACAGGAGGCCGGAGAGGCCTATACCAAACTCACCTGTGGTTTCCCTTTACTGGACCGGGCCCTGGGGGGCCTGCACGGCATCAATATCATTGGTGGCCCCCCCAAGGCAGGCAAGTCAGCCTTCAGTATTCAAATAGCCACGGAAATGGCTTTGCGCAAGCTGCCGGTGATTTACTACGACTTTGAAAACGGACGGCAAAAAATCTACCTGCGAACCCTCAGCCGACTCAGCCGATTGAGTACTGAACAAATCAAAGCGGCCACCCTGCAACCAAAAAACCAGCCAAGCCTGCCCCAGGCACAGCAGCAACTTAAAAAATTGCTCATTTCCTTACGGGTGGTCAACGATCGCAGCCTCTCGCCAGAGACCATGCGACGGCATATCGATTTTCTGCGTCATGAGACGCATAGCCCCTACACCGTCGTCGTCATTGACAGTCTGCACAAACTCCCCTTTAAAGATATCAGCCAGAAACGCAGTGGCATCGATGGCTGGTTGCGTCAACTTGAGGCGATTCGTGACGAGTTAGCGGTCAGTTTTCTGGTGATCTCAGAACTTGCGCGCAACAGCGAAGGCCAGTTTGATCGGCAACCGCACCTGGGCTCTTTTAAGGGATCTGGGGATATCGGCTACTCAGCCGATAATGCCATGGTACTCATGCCCCTCTGGGATCCATTTGACAGGAACATGGCCCAGGATCGGGTCAATGAATTATGGCTGGTGGCCAGTCGAGAGCAGAGCCCGGGAAGAGTCGCGGGCTATCAAGTGGATTATCCCTACTGGGGATTTACCGAGCAGGGATAATCCGAATTGCTCCTTCGAACTCAACGCCCTACCGGCTGACATCTTGCTGCCACTGAGAGAGAAGCTCCAATGCCAGTTTTTTTCGATGCTGCCCCCGCTCTTTCTTCGGGATCTTACGGCCGGTGAACGCAAGTGGTGGAAACAGGCCGAAGTTGACATTGGAGGGCTGAAAATGTTTGGTCTCCGTGTTGATCAGATGCTGGATGAGCGCACCGTGGGCCGTTGCCTCTGGTGGTACAACCAGTGTTTTCCCTTGGACCATGCGGGCTGCATTCATGCCAGCCAGGAGTCCCATGGCCGTTGACTCGATATACCCCTCAACGCCTGAAAGCTGACCGGCCAGGAAGATACCGGGCAGCCGCTGCATCTGCAGGGTTGCGTCCAAGACCTCGGGCGCGCAGACAAAACTGTTGCGGTGAATGGACCCCAGACGCAGAAAAACAGCTTCTTCCAGACCGGGAATGGAACGAAAGACCCGCTTTTGCTCACCGTAGGTCAGCTTGGTCTGAAAGCCCACCAGGTTATAGGCCGTGCCCTCGCTGTTTTCTGCCCGGAGCTGAACCACTGCGTAATACCGCTCCCCTGTCACCGGGTGCGCCAGGCCAATGGGCTTCATCGGCCCGTAACGCAGGGTATCAGGGCCTCGTTCGCACATCACCTCAACGGGCAGACAGCCTTCAAAATAATGCGGCTTTTCAAAATCGTGAAGCGGTACGGTTTGGGCATTACCCAAGAGATCAATAAAGTGGAGATACTGCTCCTTATTCATGGGGCAGTTCAGGTAATCCCCGGGGCCTTCATCATCCCAGCGTGATTTTCGGTAGACGATATCCCAATTCAGACTCTCCGCATCCACGATGGGGGCGATGGCATCGTAAAAGGCCAGGTTATTGCCTCCGGTGAGTGTCTGCAGATGCTCGGCAAGTGGTCCGGAGAGCAGTGGCCCGGCGGCTAGAATCACGGGTCCAGCAGCCGGATCGGGCACTGTTTGCACCTCCTCCCGCATCACTGTGATCAGGGGATGCTGCTCAATTTCCCGCGTGACCATCTCGGCAAACTTGCCCCTATCAACGGCCAGGGCTGATCCTGCAGGTACGGCCGTGGTATCAGCACAGCGCATGAGCAACGAGTCAAGGCAACGCATCTCTTCTTTGAGGAGTCCGGCTGCGCTGTCCACAGCATTTGAACGTAAAGAATTGGAGCAGACAAGCTCGCCCAGAAGAGGCATCTCATGGGCCGGAGAATACTGATTGGGTTTCATCTCATAGAGAGTAACCGCCACACCTCGCCTGGCCACCTGCCAGGCAGCTTCAGAGCCCGCCAGACCGCCGCCGATAATTATCACCTTGTTCATAATGCTCCAGCAATCAGTTGCACAAAATGCACTAGGCCAAAAGGCCCAGTGCTCTATTCACAGTTCGGGATAAAAAAAGGCAGAGTGACGTTGTGCCACTCTGCCCATGGATCAATGATACATGTAGGGTGTCTTGAATAATTAAATTTTTCAATCAAGGTCAAGGCATGCAAAAAATTTTACCGCAGGCATATACATGATATTCCGAGGATAAAATTTTTCGCATAACGCCGAGATTGGCAGAAAAAGCAATTATTCAAGATTCCCTGTACTACTTTAATATCTATAATGCTCGGGCTTAAACGGTCCCTCAACATCCACGCCAATATAGTCTGCCTGCTCTTGCGTAAGCGTGGTGAGCTGTACACCGATTTTGGCAAGATGGAGGCGTGCAACCTTTTCATCGAGTTTTTTGGGTAGGAAGTAGACCTTATTCTCGTAGTCCCCGCTGTTATTCCACAGCTCTATTTGAGCCAGCACCTGATTGGTGAACGAGTTACTCATGACAAAGCTGGGATGGCCGGTGGCGCAACCCAGATTCACCAGACGGCCCTCGGCAAGAACAATGATACGCTTGCCATCGGGAAAGATGACATGATCCACCTGGGGTTTGATATTCTCCCATTCCAGTTCGCGGATACCGGCGATATCAATCTCGGAATCAAAATGGCCGATATTGCAGACAATGGCCTGATCCGGCATCACATCCATATGAGCCCGGGTGATGACCCGCAGGTTACCGGTACAGGTGACAAAGATATTACCAAGGGGGGCAGCCTCTTCCATGGTGACCACGCGGTAGCCCTCCATGGATGCCTGAAGCGCGCAGATGGGGTCGATCTCGGTCACAAGCACCGTGGCACCCATACCACGCAGTGCCTGGGCACAGCCCTTGCCGACATCGCCATAGCCCACCACGACCGCTATCTTCCCGGCAACCATAACATCGGTTCCCCGCTTGATGCCATCGATCAATGATTCGCGGCAACCGTAGAGGTTATCAAACTTGGATTTGGTCACCGAGTCGTTGACGTTAAAGGCCGGAGCCTTCAACGTGCCCTGCTTGGTCATCTCGTAGAGGCGATGGACACCGGTGGTGGTTTCCTCGGAGATACCACGAATTTCTGCCATCAATTCGGGATATTTCTCGTGCATAACCAGAGTCAGGTCTCCACCATCATCAAGAATCATGTTGGGACGCCAGTTGTCCGGCCCAAAGATGGTCTGGTCGATGCACCACCAGAACTCTTCTTCACTCTCCCCCTTCCAGGCAAAGGTGGGGATACCGGCCGCTGCCACAGCGGCGGCGGCATGATCCTGGGTGGAAAAAATATTACAGGACGACCAGCGCAGCTCAGCCCCCAGCTCAACTAGGGTCTCCATCAGCACTGCTGTCTGAATAGTCATATGAAGACAGCCAGCAATACGGGCGCCCGCCAAAGGCTTGCTCTTGCCAAACTCCTCGCGCAGGGCCATGAGACCAGGCATTTCAGTCTCGGCAATGGCGATCTCTTTGCGCCCCCAATCGGCCAACCCCATATCGGCTACTTTAAAATCACTCATGTGGTACTCCTCTTCTTCCCTGACCTTTCAGGGGTAAAACTTCAAAAAATATACTGGCCAGGAAAGCTAACCAGAAAATTAACTGAAACTCTAGCTTTCTCCGTAGGGTGGGCAGGCTGTTTATGCCCACCATAGCCAAACTATTTGCTTATGAACGACGTCGAGTTAAACACTGATCCTGCCCTGGTGGGCAGGAAACTCCCTCTGCCCACCCTACACAACTTCAAAAAAATATGTTCTGGGGTGTATCAAGCTGGATCCGTGAACGTGTTCAGAGCCCCCCGCTGTCACGTGTTCAGATTACATCCCTGCAGCGTCTCGCAGTGCCTCAACCTTATCGGTTTTCTCCCAACTGAACTCGGGCAGCTCACGACCGAAATGACCGTAGGCAGCCGTTTTATGATAGATGGGACGCAGGAGATCAAGCTGCTGAATGATCGCCTTGGGACGCAGATCAAAGACCTGTCCCACAATTTTCACCAACTGCTCCTCAGAGACTTTACCCGTGCCAAAGGTTTTGACATTGATGGAGACCGGCTGGGAAATACCGATGGCGTAGGCAACCTGCACCTCGACCTCGGTTGCCAGCCCTGCGGCCACAAGATTTTTGGCCACATAACGTCCCATGTAGGAGGAGGAGCGATCGACCTTGGAGGGATCCTTGCCGGAGAAAGCGCCGCCTCCGTGGGAACCTCGCCCACCATAGGAATCAACAATAATCTTTCGGCCAGTGACCCCGCAATCGCCCACAGGGCCACCAATAACAAAACGGCCTGTTGGGTTGATAAAAAATTTGGTCTGGGCATCAATCATCTCAACCGGTAACACCGGCTTGATGATCTCTTCCATCACACCTTCTTTCAGGGTTTCATAGCTTACATCCGGACTGTGCTGGGTAGAGAGGACCACCGCTTCGATCCGTTTGGCAATGTTGTCTTCATACTGAATGGTGACCTGGCTTTTGGCATCGGGGCGTAACCAGTCAAGCGTACCTGATTTACGCACATCGGACTGGCGCTTGGTCAGACGATGAGCATAGGTAATGGGCATGGGCATAAGCACGCTGGTCTCATCGCAGGCATAACCGAACATCAGTCCCTGATCACCTGCTCCCTGATCCAAATCCAGACCGGTCCCCTCGTCAACGCCTGCGGCTATATCGGCAGACTGTTTATCAATGCTGGTAAGGACCGCACAGGATTGCCAGTCAAACCCCATATCCGATGAGTTATAGCCAATCTCGCGGATGGTCTCGCGAACGATCTGTGGCATATCCACCCATGCGGAGGTCGTGATTTCACCGGCTATCATGGCCATGCCGGTGGTCACCAGACTTTCACAGGCGACACGAGCGTGTTTATCCTGCTCAAGGATGGCGTCAAGAATGGCATCGGAGATCTGATCGGCAACCTTGTCGGGATGCCCCTCGGAGACTGATTCCGAGGTAAAAAGATGTGTAGACATGGAGTCTCCTTGTGGAGGAAAAATAAAAACAGCGGTATATATTCAGGGAGAGGAGCATATGGTCTGTGCCCAACTCCGTATATCTTGTGAGGGGATGACGGTTGATCAGAAAAAATTTGGGTATGATACTCTATTTTCTTCATACAATTCAACGGAAATGGCACACAGATGAATGCTCACGGATTCATACAAGGTTTTAATAAGGCACTCTTTCTCATATGCACCTTTTTCGACGCATATTTTATTTACTGATCGGCTTTACCTTTCCAGGATTCTGGGTCTTTCATGCCTCGGGTATGTTCGCGAACCTCTACCTGCCCCTGCAAAGACTGCTGCACAGTCAAAGCCCCCTCTTCCCCGCACTGATAACAGCGAGCCTACTCTATCTGGTGATTATCTGTTGTTTTGAATTCGTGCGCATCCTGATCAGGCGCATTCGTGCGTCTTGAATAATTAGATTTTTCAAACAAGGTCAAGGATTGCGAAAAATTTTACCGCAGGCATATGATAAATATCGGAGTCTTCGCTTACCTCCGAGGACAAAATTTTGAGTATGACGCAGAGATTGGCAGAAAAAGCAATTATTCGAGATGCACGTCAGCCATGAATAGCATATCCCCCATCCACCACCAAGGTGTGGCCATGCACCATCTCCGCCATTGTACTGCAGAGAAAGAGGACCATATCAGCAACATCCTCGGGGACAACCAAACGGCCCAGAGGGGTCCGCTCCATGGCAGCACCGATAATCTCATCCCGATTGGGAAATTTTTTCAGAGCGTCCGTTTCCACCACGCCTGCGCTCACGGTGTTTACAGTAATGCCTTTTGGGCCTAATTCCACTGCTAAATGCCGCACCAGAGACTCCAGGGCCGCTTTTGAGGCGCCAACAACGGTATAGTTGGGGATTGCGCGTACCGCACCAATGGAGGAGATGGCGATAATGCGGCCGCCCTTGTCCATCATTGGCAGCGCCTGCTGGGTAATGAGCATCAGGGCGCGGGCATTGATGTTGACCGCCCAGTCCCAATGCCTGCTCTTGAGCTCTTCCACAGGCTTGAGAACTCCCGAGGCGGCATTGGAGACCACAATATCGAGGCGATCATAGCGTTTGCGTATTTCAACAAACATGACCTCCAGCTGCTCTTCATGGGCTAGGTTCGCCCGCAGAGCCACACACGTCCCGCCTCGTTCTTCAATCGCACTGACCACTTCCCCTGCATTGGTACGATGCCGTACATAGGTGATAATGACCTCGGCACCCCGGGCAGCCAAACGCATGGCAACAGCCTTGCCTATACCACGAGATCCACCTGTGACCAATGCAACCTTGCCATGTAAATCGATCATTGCTCCTCTTCTCTGTCTGGCGCTTTCGCTCCTCACCACCCCTCCCCGCGGTTATTTTCCGCGCAGTTTGGAGGCGAGTAACAATCGGCGCAGGGAACTTTTTATAAAACGAAAGGGGTTGAAGCGGACCGGAATGAGTTCCTCTGGAAGCTTGAAACCATTGGTTAAAAAATCAGCTGGCGCATTGCCGCTTAAACAAATATCAGCAGGATCAGCCCCGAAAATTCCAGCATCGCGTGCTGCCCTCCACAACGGAAACCGTTCAGGGGAGACAGCGAGCACTGTTATCAGGGCGGTATCTACGGCAACGGGATTTCTCGCCCCTGCAAGTAGCCCCAGGGGATATGGCTTTCCATGAATGGGGCCGGTAACATGCATAGCCTCCACCCCATCAACCAGGCTGTAACCAGGAGGCAGCAAGGAGAGCAACTCCACCAGATAGTCGGCAAAGTGTCCCTGTTTTCCCCCATGCACCATATGCCATAACGGCTTGTGCAAACCGGAAATACAGCCAAAATAATTTTTGACGGCCATGGTCAATCGCATCTGTGCATGCGCTTTGAGCTTGGGCAGGTTAATCAGGTAATCGCACTCCAAAGCTGGGATAGCGACCCGGGCATTTCTTCCGCTGGCCATCTTCCTTGTGGTTGAGCGAGAGAACTCGACTATGTGCGCACCCAACTGTTCAAGCTGCTCTGCGACACCAATTTTCTGCAAGACCGAACGGGCGCTCCCAAAGGCAGGAGAATCCCCCACCATAACCTGCGCCCCCATATCCCTCCAGTACCTGGCTACAGAAATTATAATTCGGGCATTGGTACAGGACAGCTGGCTATTGGTGGCCGTAATCAAGTTGGGTTTAAGTAAAATCCGGGCAGAACGATAATTTGCCGCCGGTAGACTGCTTGCCAGAATACGGGCAATATTGTCCTGAAGTTGCGGCCCATCATAGGATGGTTGCCGACAAAGCGTTACAAGGGAATCTGTACACTGCATAGCTAAAAAAAACCGGCCTGATCCAGAAAGAACCAAGCCGGTAAAGGAGAGAAGAGATGAAGAATTACGTATTATTTAGCATCAAGCGTGCCAATTAATAATCGCACTCAAAACCATCAACATTTGCCCTATTATCGGTAAATTAGAGCAACAGAGTTACAATTCAAGGAAAAGCCGAAAAAGAGAAAAAAGTAAAAAAAATATAACTCCTCAGAGCATAAAGGTAGCCATTAAAAACAAAAAATCCTTAAATATCAACACGATACAAACAATGCCATTTTTTACACTCTTTTCACCAGCTGCAGCGATTTATCTGGGTATTTTTTATACACCGAATTCGCCATTCATATCATTCATATATAAGGGTGCCTTGAATAATTAGATTTTTCAATCAAGGGCAGGTAAGCGTAGACTCCGAGGATTGGAAGAAAAAGCAATTATTCAAGATTTCCATCAGGTTTTATGCCCCGTTCTGAATCCGTGAGCATTCAGCGACTCTCCCCTCAATCATGGGTTTAGTTGCCGCGAATCTCAAGAGGAATGACCCGCACCCGCAAAACGCCTTCCTGCTGACTGATCTTCTCCTGAATGTCTGTTGAAACGGGCCCTGCGCAATCGATGATATTATATCCAACCGTGCCGTTACTCTTGTTGGTATAGTTGATGATATTGATATTTTCATTCCCCAGCAGATTACTGATCATGCCGATCATTCCGGGCTGGTCGCGATTGATCACGGTCAGACGTGTGTGCACCTCAACCGTGGGAATGGTTTCAATGTTGGGGAAGTTGACGCTATGAACGATATTGCCATACTCCAGATAATTTCTCAGCTCCCGTACCGCCATGGTGGCACAGTTCTCTTCCGACTCGGCAGTGGAGGCCCCCAGATGGGGCGTTACCAGAATTTTATCGTTGCCGAGGAATTTCACCGAGGGAAAGTCTGAAATATGGCCTCGAAGCTTGCCACTTTCCAGTGCTGTCAAGACCGCATCTTCATCGACAACCGGGCCACGGGCATAGTTGATCAAAACAGCCCCCTCTTTGACAAACTCAAGAAAATCCTTTGTTGTCACATAGCCCCGGGTATTTTTATTGAGCGGCATATGGATGGAGATAAAGTCGGCCTCACTCAAGGCCTCTTTGCGCGAGCGGGTCAGGGTGACATTGGGATCAAGGTGATGAATGTTATCTAAAGCTGGAAAGGGATCAAAGCCGACCACCTTCATGCCATGATGCAGCGCAGCATTGGCCACTCCCACTCCGATCTTTCCCAGACCAAAGACAGCCATGGTCTTGCCGGCCATCTCCTCGCCTTTGAAGATCTTTTTCCGCGCCTCAACCTCCTTGTTGATGGCATCGTCATCGGTCATGCCGTTCAAGCCCTGGCAAAACTCGATACTCTTCTCCACGTTACGCAGCCAGATACCAAGCGAGGTATACACAAGCTCGACAACAGCATTGGCATTGGCACCAGGAGTATTAAAGACGCAGACCCCCTGCTCGGTAGCCTCATCAATGGGGATGTTATTGACCCCGGCACCTGCACGGGCAATGGCCAGCAGGTTCGAATATCCGGAAAGATCAATTTTGGTGGAGCGTACGACAATGCCATCGGGATTCGTTTCTTCCGGATCGACATGGAACCGTTCGGTAAACAGTTCCAGCCCTTCCTGGGCAATGGCATTAATGGTCTTGATGGTAAATTGCTTCATGATTCCGTCCTCTTTGATATTTAAATGGAATTAAAAATATACTTCAGGGGCGAACAACAACCTTTTTTGATTGGCGGCTTTGGTAGCATGAGCTGACACCCAGCAAACCAACTCCTCTCTGGCCAATCAAAAGAGTATGCAACAGCAATACAGACACCAACCGGCACCGCTCACGGGACATGCGGGCCGCAAAACCTTGGCAGGGTAAGAAATAAAGACAGGGGATGTCAAGGGAAAGGGAAAAGAAATGAAGAGAATTTTTTTGGCGAGAAAAAATTGTAACGTTACCACCTGTTTTTTAATAAGATTTTACAATTTTTCCGTATTTTTTTCCTGTTTTACGGATTTAAATGCTTTTTTACGTTACAAACAGCCGACAAATAGGGGGAAAAAGATGAAAGGCAAGGACTAATTGTCTTGTCGTTGAGGGTGAGGAAAGATGTTTTTGTCTGCAAGAAAAAAGATATTGCGGGTGCAAGCTGACCTGCTCATCATGAACTCAGCATGGTAGAATGATGAGAAAATTAAAGAAAAGCTTACTCCTACGAAGAATAAATTGTGGTCTGCCCCTAATTCATGACCCTAATCCATGACCCCTGGATCAAAATTTGCATAGCTCCAACTTGGGTTAACTTTGTCAAGTTTATAAAAAGGAGCGAGAAATGAAACGACTACTTTCAATTGTTGCGAGCGCTGGAATGCTAACACTAGGTGCAGCTGGAATCGCGAGTGCCGTACCGACAACCTGGACAGATGTAATAGATTTCGATCCAGACAGGTTAGTACCACCGACACTAAGTTATTATCACGACATCGCAGACGATGGGTTCAGTTCAGAATGGATGGGGGGAGATGATACTTTTTATGCGTATGAGCTTAGCATTTCCATGTACGACGACAACGTTGGTACAGAAACTGAGGAGCGTGGTGACTATTTAGGGAATTTATACGGTTGGGGGGTATTAAACAGGGCAAGCGCACGAAATTTTTAGCTAGCAAGCACACTGCCAAGAAACCGATTATCGCAGGCTGCTCTGAATTGTTTTTGCTTGATACTCATTTTGGTTTTCTCTCGTTGCAGCAGATTACGAGCTATATGCCTCAGTACGGCAAAATTCTCGGGAGCATCGTCTTTTCGGATTCGGCATTCATCTTCACGAAATGTAACATCAAGTACATAGTGAAGGGAATTTTCTATACCCCAATGGGAGCGCACAGCTTTGGCAAACAGTT
>NZ_JAFFQA010000044.1 GCF_016919065.1 Desulfobulbus rhabdoformis
AGGCTTACTGTAGGATTTCAAGCTACCTGCAGACCATGGCAAGCCAGGGGATCAATCCTCTTGTCGCTATCCAGTTGGCATTGGCAGGAACTCTGCCTGATGCCGAAGAATAGGGGTGAGTAGTTACGTTCGATGAAGGAAAACCCATTGTCGCCTCCTTCGCGAATTTGCGCGAGTGATGGTGGCCTCGCAAGAGGCTTTCAAAACACCTTTCCGTTTTTTGCCTCTCGACGGTGTTTACAGAACAGTACTTTAGAGAACCTGAATCAGTGACCACCCGCATTCACGGACATGATATCGGAGTCTTCGTTTACCTCCGAGGATAAAATTTTTCGCATAACGAGGTAAGCGCAGACTCCGCGAGATTGGGAGAAAAAGCAATTATTCAAGATTCCCTAGAAAACAAAGGCACATTTGGGTTCATCCATTTTCCAAGGAGCAAAGGTATGTCGATAGATCGAAAACGTTTTTTTCCTGGAGTCATGGTTGCATCGCTGGCACTGCTGTCTGTATTGAATCCCACAGTGGGGTGGGCGACGGATGCCGCCGATTATGGGGCCCTCAGTCAAGTCACTCTTGATGCTCTGGTCGGAAAGAGTGGTGTCTATGGGGCCACTGCCGGGGTACAGTTTCCCGACGGCAGCCGTTGGTTTGGTGCCAGCGGTGTCACAGGGCCGGAGAGTGCCAGTGAGGGCGGACGACCCCTTACCTTGGATGATCGTTTCCATATAGGTTCGCAGACCAAGACTTATACCGGGACATTGGTTCTCAAATATGTGGATGCCGGTATACTGGATCTGGAACAGACCATTGACACCTGGTTGCCGGATTTGACAGTCATGAATCAGGCACTGCGTGAGCAGATTACAATTCGCGACTTGATTTCCCAACGATCGGGAATAGCCGAATACCTCAACGCTAGTGATCCCAATAATCCCGGTCAGACTATTCTCGATAGTTGGAATGCGGCTAATGGTCGCTACGATCTCACCCCCAGTCAACTGGTCGCAGCGGCGCTAACCTTGGAGCAAACCATGCCCCCCGGGGACACCTCCACTTTTCAATATTCCAATACGAATTTTCTCCTGCTGGGCATGATCCTCGAAAAGGCCAGCTGCGCTTCGGCCTCTGGTTGCCGGAGCTTTGACGAAATTCTTCAGCAGGAAATATTGACGCCTCTGGGGCTTTCTGAAACGACCTATCCCACCGGAACCACCTATGATGGTGCCCATACCAATGCCACCTGGAACCAATACGGTGTGCTCACCGACTTTACTCACCCGAGTCCTGTCATCCCCAATACGGCGGGAGCAATGATCTCAACGGTCCACGATCAGCTTGACTGGCTCATCGAACTCACCACCAACGCCAATGGGACCCTCTCTCCAGAGATTTTTGCCGAACGCTTGCAATGGACCACAGATTTAAACGGCAATGTGGCTGGCTCTGAGGCCGGGTACGGCATGGCAATTTATGGGAGCACCAGCGCCACTACGGGCCAGGCCACTCTGGGCCATGGGGGGGAGATCAGCGGGGTACAAACACTGATGTTTCAGTTTCCGGATGCCAATCTTTTCATCGTTGGCGATGTTAACACCTTCCTCTCCGTGCCCGATGATCGAACGCTTCCTGCAAGTTCTATCACCGATCTCTATTATGGTCTTGAGCGCTCGATCATGACCTTGACTGCGGCCACTGTCAACGGTGGAAGCTGTGTCGGGGGAGCCAATGCCACCTGTACCGGCACCACGGTTACCCCCTTTGGTATAACCGGTTCAGGAAATGTCAATATAGAGGCCTCCGGAAGTTTCTGGACCAATACATCCCTTGAGTTTTCAGAGCCCATTCCCACCCTCACCGTGTATGGAGCAGAGGTCACCGCTCTGAGTGTGAACGATGGAACGGTCACTATCAAGGAAAATGGTATTGTGGAATCCATCGGCAACGGCTCAACAGCGCTGCAGCTTGGCGGGAGCCAAAATACAGTTGATATCAGCGGCCAGTTAAACGCTATCGGATACGCAACAAGAGCCCTTGACGGCAGTGGCATCTCCAATGATACCATTATTGTCAATCCGACTGGTTCGGTTACGGGGGGAATCGCTCTGACTCAAGGCCTTGACCGAATAACTGCCAACGGTACTGTGAATGGCGATATTTTTTTGGGCCCGGACGCCATCCTGAACGGTTCCGGAATCGTTAACGGGCTGCTAAGCGGCGGTACCGTCGCTCCGGGAAATTCCGTGGGTGTGCTGACTGTAAGCACTTACAATGGATTCGGTTCTACCCTGCAAATGGAGATAGATGGCAGCTCTGCCACAGCCGACAAGTTAAAGGTGGTTGAACAGGAATCAGAAGGTATTCCCGTCGTGGATACGGGGACGGCCTATTTGGAAGGGGCAACTCTTGAGCTTTCCGGGACCCGACCAGCCACTGACACCCGTCTCTTGTTGCTTGAAGCTGACAACGGTCTCTTCGGAAGCTTTGGCTCTCTCTTGGATAACGACGGGCTGTTGAACACTAGGGGGCGGGTTTCCGGTGCAGTTCTGAGCGGATCAACGTCAGTGGTCGCAGCATGGACCAGTCCCGCTCCCTTTGATGCGGCTGGCGATCTGCTGTACCTCACGAGCCTTGATCGGGCCGATCACAACCTGAATCGGATCAACCGGACGAATACGGGCCTGATCGAAAGCCGAGGGATGAGGCCATTTGTCATGTTTCTGGGGAACTACGCCGATTTTTCCAGTAAGGATGGGGCCAGCGGCTACACCATGCAGAGCGAGGGCTTGATGATGGGGGTCGATCTTCCGCTTGGCAGCGATCTCTTTGTCGGGCTCAATTTTGCGACGACAATCGGTACCGCCCAGGTGGATTGGGATGGGGAGGAGCAGGAAAGCTCGGTTCAGAGCCTTGGGCTCTACGGTACAGGAAAAGCTGGTGAGTACAACATCGGGGCCGATTTCAGCATTGGCTACGGGGACATCGATTACAGCAATAAGGTGACCATTGACGGGCTGGCTGGCACAGCCAAGGGGAAATACGACGTACTGCCTATCACTCTGGGACTGAGTGTGAACCGGGCTTTCATGGGGGACGAATGGACCACTGATATCACCGGCGACCTGGTTTATATGCATGGTAAGGCACAGGGATTTACTGAAACGGGAATAGCAGAAAATGCAGCGTTCACCTTTGCGGATCATACCAACGAACGTTTGCGGGCCGGGGTAACGACAACGCTCTCCAAAAATGAGCCGATCGCGCAATGCTATCCCTGGATTTCTCTCGGCATCTTTCAGCATTTCGATCTTAATTCGCCGGATATCCAATATCATCTGCCAGACGGAGCGACGGCCCGACTTGAGGGCCGTGATGGCAGCGGGATTGAGTCACGATTGGGGATAGGGTTTCGCCATCAGTTGCAAAACAAGGTCAACTTGAACTTCAGTGTTGACGGGAGTCTGCGTGAGGACGACGCCGCAACGCGGATGATGTTGTGGTTGAGTATTCCTCTGGATTCGTGATAGTCTGTAAATGCTGAATGCTCCTGCATGGCTCGATGTGTTCCGTGAGTAAATGCCTGATATTCAGAGCAAGAAAAAGAAACAAAACAGCAACAAAGAATATATGTATATCCCATCCCTGAAAAGAGTTGTTGAGCAGCAATCCATTGACCTGTTCTGCCTGCCCTTTGCCGGTGGAACCAGTAGCCTCTTGTTTCGGCAGTGGCTACACGCTGCGGGCGTAGGATTGCGTATTCATCCGGTATCCTTACCCGGGCGGGACAAACATTTTCACCTTGCGCCTCTTGCTGACATGGACTCCATGCTCAGCTGGCTTGATCAGGAAATATCCCCTCTGCTGAGCGGGGATTTTGCCCTGTTTGGCCACTCCATGGGGGGAGTGATTGCCTATGCCTATACTCTCAAGCTGCTGGCTGCCGAGAGGCCAGGCCCCTGCCATCTTTTTGTCTCCGCCTCAACCCCACCGCTGACGCCGCGCAAGTGGAAGCTCCATAATAAATCCTCAGAGCAGATGCAGCAGTATCTCAAAGGCTATGACCCCACAGGGTATTGTTTTGATGAACACCCCGAGTTGTGGGAAGTGTTTGAACCGGTCCTGCGGGCGGACTTTCAACTGGTGGAGACCTACGTCCCTCCCCTGAAAGCGGATACGATTGATTGCCCGCTCACGGCCCTGTCGGGAACAATGGACGGAGTTGCCGATGCTCAGACCATGGCCGGCTGGCGCTCGATGACCAAAGGTGGTTTTGAGGCCGTGTCCATTGAGGGGGGGCATCTTTTTCTACGTGATAATTCCTTGGCGGTTTTTGATTGTGTCTCTCAACGATTGCTTGGGCCCTAATACAATTTTCTTTCGAAAACTGGAGCGGCTCTGCCGCCAATCCAGGCAGAGCCGCAACAATCACTCCTTCCAGCGTTTGACAACGAAAACTATCGTCAACCTGTGATCCCCAGGCTGGCGGCAAGTGCTTCCATATCAATATCCTCACTTTCAGGCCGGTGCTCTTCGACGGCCTGCAGCGCCTGCTCAAAGCTCTCCATAAAGGTTGTTGCCGCTGTTTTCTCCATGGCACCATAATCGATCGTGACTGAGACAAACATGCCCTGATCTTCAAAATGGGCAAGAATGGCGATGGGATGCTGCGCCCTCATGGCCAATGGCAGCGGTTCGCCCAGGCCATTCCAATCAATGCTGAATGGGGTGGTGGGACTGTTGGTTGCATCGGGGGTGCTGTCGAGGCGTCCCAGAAAATTAAAGGCAATAGGGGCCACAGCAGAGCGTAACTCCGGATGATCGGAACGCATCCAGGCCAGTAAGCCAAAACCGATGCCTTTTCGGGGAATATCAGCCAAGGGATCGTACCGCAGATCCGCTGGCACCCAGACAGGCACTATCTGGGTAAACCAGCCCACGGTTTGTCCGCAGGGGGGAATGGTTGCCGGGAGCTCACGACCATTGGTCTCCACGGCAACGGGTGCGCCTGGCCAGCCAAAGGCCTCGGCCGCGGCTGAGGCAATCGCACGCAAGAAAAACGCCTGCAGCACTCCCGGTGCTGTCCCGGTCGACGCGAGCAGTGTGGCGACCGCCTCCGAATCAAGATCAAGGCGGTGTACTCTGACCTGGCTGTCGCCGTTTTGGGCACGGGGGAGGGGGCAGACGGTGATAGAGCGTGCAACCTCCCGCCAATAGGGCAGCTCGGTGGTGGTAACGGGCGAGTCCGCCTCACGAGCAAGTGCTGCTGTGATTTCCCCATAGGGGGCGCTGCGGGCTGGCAGGGGGCTATCGGGTTCATTGAGGAGTTGTTGCAGATCCGAAGCAAGGATGTTCCAGGAGAGCACATCCACCACCATATGGTGCGCCACCAGAAGGAGGGCATCGCCATCATCGCGGTGAAAATGCAGCGCCTGAAAGAGGGGAGCGCGCGTGAGATCAAATCCTTGGTGTACGTCATTAGCCAACCGTTCTGCCTTTTGATCTGCGGCAGCACGGTCCAGCCCTCGCAGGTCATGGAAGGCAACCACCTGATCCGCGATTTTTTCCGGGACCTCAAAGTAAGGTGTCTTGGTGTGGAGAGCCAGGTGGCCGCGGAGGACATCATGCTGTTCCAGCAACCGGGCGACTGCCACAGCAATTGATTCATGTGAAAAACGTTTTTTGAGCCTGAGCAGGAGAGATTGGTTGAAATGATTGCCTGCAGGCAAATCATTTTGGTGCAGAAACCACTGCTGGATGGGGGCCAGGGGCATAGGGCCGCTGAAAGAGCGGTAGCCTGTGGTCTCGATGGTGCGGGCGATACGGGCGAGTTCTGCGATACTCTGATAGCGAAAAATTTCAGCCACTGTCAGGCGGATCCCCAGATCCTCCAAGCGGGCCACAGCCTTGATCGCTGCGATGGAATCGCCGCCACCGGCGAAAAAGGAGGTGTCCGCTTCAATCTGCTCCATGCCGAGCAACTCGCGAAACACCGAACCAATTACCTCGGCAGTTCCCTGCAGGGCCTGGTTTTGCTCAGGCGGTCTGCTGGAGACCGAGGGCATAAGCAATGAGGGCAGCTCATCAAGGGCAATTTTTCCGTTCACGGTGAGCGGGATGGTCTCAACTTCACGGAGCAGGCGCGGGGCAGCGTAGCGGGGCAGCTGCTCGGCCGCGTAGCTGCGCACATCTTCGAGGAAGGTGTCGTTAAGTTCGGCTGCTGAGCCATCTTCGGCAAAGAGATGGTGATGCAGAGGCGTTTTGCGAAAACCGTCGCTGACATGGGGCAGGTCCATAACCACTGCATGGATGGCTCCGTCTGCGGTGTGCAGGGTACAGTCGATTCTGTAATCCTGGTGGCGACCGTCTCGTCCCGGAAAACGCCGGACCGTACCCCGCAGGCGATCGCCCTTGGCAACCGTGATGCCGTCCAGGGAAAAGGAGGCGTACACCGGGAGCCAACTGGAGGACCCTGTTAAAATATCGATTTCCCGATTCGCGCCCACATCCAGGGTGAGCCAGAGCAAAAACCCCGTGACCCTGCCGCTGCGTTGGAAGGTCAACTCAATTTCGTGTTCACTGGTCAGTGCCATTTCCTGGGTGTAATCCAGGTGTTCAAAGATGTCGCTGGAGGACAGGATGCTGCTGCGGTCCAGATGACGGACACAGAGTCGTAAATCAAAGGGACGCCCCACCTGCTCAAAGATACGGTTGATGTAGCCCTGGGCCAGTGGGGTAAAGCCCGTTTCCAGCATTGATGCCGGGAGTTCAACCGCTGCTATCTTGGTCAGGCTGGCTCGGGGAAGAAGATTTTCAGGGGCTGCGAGCTGTGGCCTGATATTGTTGATGATCTCGGCCGCTCCCTCAGAACCGCCGATGGCACCGACAATCTCGGAGATACACCAGTCAACCCTTTCCGGAAGTGCGGTTTCCACCGCATCACCAGTGAGAATGGTGATGCGGTCCTGGAGATTATGCTCTGCCACACAGCGTCGGGCACTTTGGGCCACCTCCGGATTGATCTCCACGGCGTAAACGTGACGCGCTCCCGCTTCGATTGCCAGACGTGAGAGAATGGCAAAGGGGCCGGGGCCCACCTCCAGAACCGTGGTGCCGGGCAGATAGCGGCGGAATCCTTCCAGATAACGGGCGTTGCGAATATTATCCGTAGCCATGGAGCCATAAACCACTTCATCATAAACAAAAAATTCCGCCACCGAGGGCCAAAGGGAGGCTTTGGTCGGTAGTTTTTTCACCCAGGCGCCAACCCCGGTGGGAGCATCTGGCGCACCCAAAACAGAAACCACAGCCTCCTCCACTTCGGGAGCGCGCCGCAAAACATGGAGGACATCGGCCAACTCAAGCCGTTGGCCTGCAATTTTTACCTGGTTATCCTGCCTGCCGACGTAGCTGAGGCTGCCATCTTCATTGAGGAGACAGAAATCACCGCTTTGATAGGTGCGATGATTGTGCTGGCGCGGGTCCAGTCTAAAGGTCTGCTGGGTCAGCTTTGGCCGCCCGATATAGCCGCGGGCCAGACCGGCACCGTGAAGGATCAGTTCGCCCGGCACCCCGAGGGGAACAGGGCGTGACTGGGCATCGATAAGACTGATCCCGACCCCGGGTAAGGGCTTGCCAATGGGGATTGAGTGGGCCTGTGCATCCTCTTGGACGGTACGATGAAAGGTGGAGCAGACCGAGTTTTCCGCAGGGCCGTAGGCGTTGAGATAACACAGTGAGTCGGCAAAACGACGGACGTCCTCATGACGAGCGGCCTCCCCGGCGGTTATCAAGGTTTGCAGACATGGGGGCAAGGGGCTGGACAGGGTTCCGAGATAACTTGGGGGCAGGGTGAGGGTGGTGATGGCTTCACGCTCGAGAAGCTCTAGGAAAGCTGTCGTGTTTTCAATGACCTCCTGGCGGGTCAGGACGAGAAGTCCACCGGAGAGCAGGGCCATGAAAATCTCGGAGAGGGCGCCGTCGAAAACAGGGGCGGCAAACTGAAGGACACGGGAGGATGGTGTCAGTCCAAAACCCCTGATCTGGTCGCTGATCATATTGCAAAAACCGGCATGCTCGACCATCACCCCCTTGGGTTCTCCGGTGGAGCCAGAGGTGAAGATAATATAGGCTAAGCCTTGAGGGCAGGTATGATTGATCGTCCTGCCACTGTCGCCTTTGATCGCAGTAAGGGGCAGCAGTTCACTTTCCTGGGTGACAAACGGTTCCTCTGAGGTGCAGATAACCCAGCGGGCGCCACTGAGCCTGAGCACCTGATCGATGCGTGCCTGCGGCCAGCGTTCATCAAGCGGCACGTAGGCGCCACCAGCCTGCATGATACCCAGAATAGCGGCCACACCCTCAACCCTGCGGGCACCGAGTACGGCCACCCGATCCTCCGTTACCATTCCACGGCGAAGCAGGTCCGCTCCGATTTCCTGGGCGCGGTCGTAGAGCTGACGATAGGTGAGAATCTGCGAGCTATCCTTGACCGCCGGGTGTGTGGAGTGCTGTTCCACCATGGCCGCGAACATCTGCGGGATGGTTGTGGGCGGGAGAGATTCCGCAGCGCGGTCCAGGGCGGCGTGGAGGGCGCGTTCACCAACGGTGAGGCAGTCCATTTGGCTGGCGGGTAACTCGGGGGCCTCGGTCATTCGCTCAAAAACCTGTGCAAGGTGCTGGCCCAGACGATCGACCTGGGAAGCGGTGAATAAATCGCTGTCAAAGTTCAGGTCCAGATTGAGGGCCCTTTCCGCATTGTCCGTGCGGACATGGACGACGAGATCAAAACGGCTGAATTTCCATTCGCTGTCATTGCCAAAGGGTTGCATGTCGACCCCGGGAAGTTCGATGCCGGAGAGGGGCTTGTCCATCAGCACCAGTAGCAGGTCGCAGATCGGATTGCGCGAGAGGTTGCGGTCCAGATCGAAATACTGCACCAGTTGATCAAAGGGCAATTCCTGGTGATCCAGCGCGCTTTTGGTGGTTTCGGTGACCTGGCTCAGCAGAGCTGTGAGGGGTTGCGCCAGATCGACCTGGTTGCGCAGGGCCAGGGTATTGGCAAAAAAACCGATCTGGTTGTGGAGGAGGGGATGGTTCCGCCCCAGAACCGGGGTTCCGACAACGATATCGTTTTGACCGGAGTGGCGCTCCAGTACCAGCAACAGTCCGGTCAAGAGAACATTGAACAGGGTGGTCTGCCTGGATTCGGCCAGATGGCGCAACCTTTCGCTTAAAGGAGAATCCAGTCGCAACTTTCTGGTATCCCCCTGAAAACGTTGCACCGCAGGTCGCGGCCGTGCTTCGGGAAGATCAAGGACAGGGGGGATAGGGCCAAGCGTTTCTTTCCAATACCGGGTCAAGCCTTCGAGGTGTTCCGGAGTGTCGAGACGTTTCTGCTGCCAGGCGGAGATATCGCGGTGTTGAAAATCAAGGGGCGGCAAGGAGAGAGTGCCGCCCGCCGCGTAGGCTTGGGCCAGTTCCTCTGCAAAGACGGAGAGTGACTCGCCATCGCAGATGATGTGATGGAAGGAAAAGATCAGCAGGATACGCTCCTCAGGCATCTCGCTCTGGGCTGCGATAACCCGCATCAGGGGGGCGCAGGTTAAATCAAAGGGGCGTTGCCGCTCCTTTTCAAGTTCCCTGGCGCCAAGCACCGCAAAGGGGGCGCTGCTGGGGAAGATTTTCCGTTCCAACGTAGGCTCCAGGTGGGCCACCGGCTGCTGGCGCGGTTCTCCTTGAACATTGATAAAGCGGGTACGCAGAATTTCATGCCGTTCAATAACACTGCTCAGGGACTGCTCCAACCGATCCAGGTCAAGATCCCCCATTGCCTGAAAACCAAAAGTGAGGTTATAGGCCACCGGATTCATTCCCAGTTCCTGCAAGGCCCAGAGCCGCCGTTGGGATGAGGAGAGCGGATAATGGGCGGCCTCGGGCAAACGGGGAATCGACTCAACCTCCGTGTCTGCGGTCTTTTCCAAGAGTTGGGCATGGGCACGAATGGTCGGTGATTTAAAAAAGTTGGCCAGGCTGATGTCACGACCTGTTTCCAGGTGTACTCGGGCGATGACCTGGATTGCCTTGAGCGAATCGCCCCCCAGCTGCGCAAAAGGAGTCTCAACGCCCACCCGTTCCATACCAAGGATTGCCGCCCAGATGCGCGTCAAGCGCTCCTCCATTTCCCCTTGGGGCGGAGTGGGCCCCGCATCGCCATGAATCAGTTCGTCGGGTTTGGGCAGGGCGCGGCGGTTGATCTTTCCGTTCATCAGCAGCGGCAACTCCTTGAGTTGCACCAGAAAACGAGGGATCATGTAGGAGGGGAGAATCTCAGCGAAATGCGCACGCAACCGCTCAGCGGTGGCAGGAGCTGCCCCCTTGATGGTGAAGTAGCCGATCAAAAAGGGTTCCGTCGCGTTGCTGCGATCAATGATGACCGCGCATTGATCCACCCCCGCGCAGGTACGGGCCGCCGCCTCGACATCGCCTCCTTCGACCCGGTTGCCCGCTATCTTGACCTGGTTATCCAACCGGCCCAGACATTCGATCGTACCATCCGGCAGACTACGCCCCAGGTCGCCGCTCCGGTAGAGGATGTCGTTTTGCTGCTCGCCCAATGGGTTGCGGACAAAGGCGGCTCGGGTTGCGGCCGCATCGTTGATATAACCCAGCGATGGGTAAGCCGTGCGGATACAGATCTCACCGATCTCACCGGTTGCGGCCTGCCTGTCTCCCTTGAGAATGAAGGCGGCGGTGTCGGGGAGGGGGCGACCGATGGGCAGCAGACCATCATCCAGAGAGTCGGGCGCGTCGATTGGGTGATAGAGTTTGGCCAGGGTGGTCTCGGAGGGACCATAGAGGTTGATGAGGCGGGCCGAGTCACCCGCTACTTGCCGCCAGGCTTTGATATCACGTCCAAATAGTGGTTCTCCGGCCAGGAAAATATGAGTAAGTCCGCTCAGATCGGTCGATTTTTCTTTCGTGCTCACGGCAAGCGCATCAGTCATGAGGCGAAAGATGGTGGGCACACAATGGAGCAGGCTGATTTGTTTTTCCGCAAGCCAACGGACCAGCAGACGTGGATTACCAGCGATTTCATCGTCAGGGACACAGACGGTGCCGCCGTGAGCAAGCGGAGTCAGGATGTCGCGTAAACTGACATCAAAGGTAACCGGTGCCAGTTGGGCCGATTTCGTGGAGGCACCAAGGTCAAAGGTCTCGCTTTGCCAGGTAATGAAATGATTCAGACTCTTGAAGCGACCGAGGATTCCCTTGGGCGTTCCCGTGGAGCCGGAGGTAAACATGAGGTAGCTAGGACTGTTTGGCTGCAGTTGCGCAACATGGCCAGAAGGCGACTCGTCTGTGCCGATGGTGATAACCGGCAAAGTTCCCGCCACCTCCTTTGCAAGGTCAGCGTTTTCGGCTGCAGAAAGAAGCGCTACCGGAGCTGCCTGCCTGAGCATGGCCAGAATCCGTGATTCGGGCAGTTGCGGGTCTATGGGCATAAAGGCCGCTCCTGACCGGGCAACCGCGAGCAGTGTGGTTATGTGGCCTCCTCCCCGGGGAGCCAGGATGGCGATCGGTTTGTTGTTGATTGGTTCCGGCGAGCAGGAGGAGAGCTGGTTGCTCAAGGCAGAGGATCGTGCTGCCAGGGTGGCATAGGAAAGCTGTTCGTCCGGGCAGTCGATCGCGATGGTCTGCCCGTTTTTTTCAGCCTGTTCAAGAATCGCGTGGCGGACATCAAAAAGGTTGGTCATTTGGGTACTCCCATATCGGCAGGTATCGTAATATCCGGGAAATGTCAATTGGGTGAGGAGAGGCCAAAGGCATCCATCAACAGTTCTGTGGTGAGTACGATCATCAGGTAGTCGTCCTCATAGGTCTGATTTACGGTGAAATCCGGTCGCAGGGAGCGCGCAGTGAGATTGGCAACGGTTTCCGGGTTGAAAATGCCCCGTCGACGTATTCGTTCCGGAGAGAGGAGATCCATGACCCAGTCATGCCCCTGGCGTAAGAGATGCGGGCTGCCATGGGCAACAAAACTGAACTTTCTCCGTTGAACCAGCTCCTCGGGGAGGTGTTTGGCCCCCAGTTTTTTGAGAAGGTATTTTTCCTCGCCTCCCTGGACCATGATGTGCTGGGGAACCCGGCGGGCCACCGCAATTACATCCGGATCGAGAAAGGGGTAGCGCGCCTCAACCTGGGCCGCGTAAGCGACACGATCGGAATGGTCTGCCAGGAGATGATCGGCCAGGCGAAGTTTACAATCGATGTAGGACCGTTTATGGGCCAGGCTGCGGCCTCTGAGCTGATCACGGTTGAGCGGCGAGTGGGCAAGAGCGGCGAATGCGGTGCGATTGGCGGCTAATTCCGGAGAGAGCAGGGCCTGGGTCATCTCGGCGTGGCCGTTGTAGTTACGTTCGTAAAAAAATGAAGGATCGCCCCATAACCGCTCGCGGGTTTCCTCTTCCAACATAGCTTCAAGATCATCCAGTTCCTCCAGTCCATTGTCGGCCCGGGTCTCGTCAAGACGGTAGCCCACGTAGCCGGCAAACAATTCGTCGGCGCCCTCTCCGGTCAGAGCCACTCGCATATCGCTGGAGTGCACCAGTTGGGCCAGGAGTAGAGTGCAGGCGTTATAGCTTTCCTTGAGCACGGTCTCGCCATGCCAGACAATGTCGTGCAGGTGGGCCAGGATACGATCCTGGTCGAAGATGGCCTCGTGGTGTCGAGAGCCAATGGCTTGCGTGATTCGTGCCTGCCAGGGCCGTTCATCGATCTCGGGGATATTGAAGCCAATGGAAAAGGTATCGCGAATAGTGGTGGGATCGACCTTATGGGCCAGGGTGGCGATCAGGGCGGAGTCGAGCCCTCCACTGACGTAGAGCCCAACCGGAACATCGGCGCGCAGCCGTCGGCTCACAGCCCTGGTCAGGGCAGCCTCCAGCTCTTCGAGCAGGTCCTCTTCCTTCACCGCTTCCATGTCTGCAGCCGGGGGAAAGTTGTAGTCCCAATAGGATTGTATATCAATCCGCTCCCCCTGGATGCGCAGCCAGTGGCCGGGAGGGAGCGCATGAATATCCTTGAACATGGTCTGTGGGCTGACCAGGCCGGGAAAAGTGATGATTTGATCCAGGCCCGCCGGATCGAGCCTGCGCGGTGTTTCCGGATGGGGGAGAAGGGCTTTTACCTCCGAAGCAAAGAGAATACCGTCTTTGATTTTGGTCCAGAACAGCGGGGCAATGCCGGTTTGATCCCGGCCAAGAAACAAGGTACCGCGCTGGGTATCGTAGACGGCAAGGGCAAATTGTCCATTGAGGCGGCCGATGCTGTCCGTCCCCTCGATCCGGTAGAGGTGGGGAATGACCTCAACGTCGCAGGAGGTCTGAAAGCAAACGCCCTTATCCTGGAGTTCCTGACGCAATTCCAGGTGGTTGTAGATTTCAGCGTTGGCCACTGAGACCATGGTCTGATCGTTTGAGCGCATAGGCTGATGGCCATGGGCAATATCGACAATCGACAGCCTGCGGCATCCTAATCCCACCTGCTGGTCTCGAAAAAAGGTTTCCTCATCCGGGCCCCGGTGCGCCAGGGCCGCGGTCATGGCGCCAAGCACCTCCTGGTCGGTCTCCGTGAGGCCGCTATGACGATAAATTCCTGCTATTCCGCACATAGGCTACCTCTAATCCATTCCCAGTAAGGGGTCATCGTTTTCAAGCATACCGACCGTTTCGCTCGCTGGTTGGTGTCTGTCCGTTTGCAGGACTTGAACCGGCGAGAGATCCTCACCGCCTGCCAACGCCTCCACCAGGAGTACCAGGTCGTCCAGCAGCCATTGCGCCGTTTCCCGGCGAAAGAGGGTGGTGTCGTACTCAAGGATCAGCTCGATTGCAGGCCGATCTTCGACCATGAGGTTGAGATCATATTTTGCTGATACTGTCTGATCGGCAAGGGGCTCGATGCGCAGATCGGCAAAACGGCCTGAAGGCGTGGCATTGTTTTGCAACAGTAGCAAGACATCAAAGATCGGGGAGTGGCCTGGTGCTGTGGTGATCTTCAAGTGCTCTACCAGGAGGTCAAAGGGATAGGCCTTTTGTTCAAGGACAACGGCTGCCTCTTCTTTTGCCGCCATCAGCCACTGGGACAGGGAGGCGGCCGGGTCACCCGTCATGGGAAAGGGGATGAGGTTGAGGTAAAAACCCACCTGGTCTTCGACCTCCAGCATATCGCGCCCTGCATCCGCCGTCCCGATGATTGTTGCCGAGGAACCACTTCTGATCTGCAGCAGGGCGTGGACAAGAGCGCTGAAGGCGGCAAAGAGGGTTGTGCCGGCGGATCCTGTAACCTGACGCAAGGCCGTGCTTTCCTCTTCACTGAGCATGTATCGCACCATGGCCCCTTGGCCGCTTCGCATTTGGGGCCGGGGAAAATCTGATGGGATCGTTGTTCTGAGGGGGGCATCCAGCAGACGCTTGCGCCAGAAGGCGAGCGCGGGGTGCACCTTGTCTTCGGAAAAGGCCTGGGACTGCCAATAGGCGAAATCTTTATACTGTCTCCGCAGCGGGGGCAAGTCAGGGGCTGTGCTGTCGTAGAAAGAGGCCAGATTCTCCATGAGCACAGCCACCGACCAGCCATCAGCTGCTATATGGTGGATATTGAGCACCAGAAGGGTACGGGCAATACCTTCCGGGGTCGCTTCCAATCCAACCAGTTGGGCGCGCAGCAGATGCCCCTGGCTCAGATCAAAAACATGGTTGAATTCCGCTGTCAGCTGACGGGAGATGGTCGCCTCCTCTCTTTCCCCCGTGGGGGGCTGGGTCAGGGGGAGCAGAAAATTTTGTTCGGGCGGATCGACCATCTGTGCCGGCTGGCCGTCCACAAAGCAAAAACGGGTACGCAGAATTTCATGGCGCTCTCTCAGACGAACAAAGGCCTGAGCCAGGCGTGCCGGGTCGAGCCCACCGGTCAGGATAAAGCCTCCCACCATATTGTAGGCAACAGCTTTGGGATCTGCATGCTGCATGGCAAAGAGTCGCCTCTGGGGCGATGACAGGGGATAGGCATTCAGTGGTGGTGCCAGAGGAAGTTCCTGCTCTGTTGCCGCTTTTTGGTTTTTAAGAAGGGCTGCCAGGGCTGCTATGGATTGAGCCGAAAAGAAGTCTTTGAGACTCAGCTCAAGCCCCAGGTTGCGGCGAATGCGCAGGACGGCCTGGTTGGCCTTGAGACTGTGGCCGCCGAGTTCAAAAAAGTTATCATCACGGCCTACCTGTGCAATATCAAGCAAACCACACCAGATGGAGGCGATCTCACGCTCCAGGCCTGGTTTGGGGGCAGCGCTGTTCTCGTTGCGGCCTAATGTGGCGTTGCACATGGTGGCCAACAGCCTTCGGTCAGCCTTGCCGTTGGTGGTCAAAGGGATAGATTCGACCAGGTATACATGGGCGGGAATCATGTAGGCGGGCAAGGTGCGGGCCAGATGGTTGGCCGCTTCATCCGGATCAGGCGGCGGATCCGCCACCAGCCAGGCGACCACCTTGTCGGCTTTGCCATCGGCACCGACAGCGGTTCCCACTACTGCTTCGCGCACACCGGGCAGGTGCATCAGGCTGTTTTCAATCTCTCCCGGTTCGATGCGAAACCCCCGTAGCTTGATCTGCTCGTCTATGCGTCCCAGATAGACAAGCTCGCCATCAAGTGTGGTGCGGGCCAGGTCACCGGAGCGATAGACCCTCTTTCCTGGGGCCAGGGGATCATCGACAAAGCGCTCAGCACTCAGTTGCGCCTGGCCCAGATAGCCTCGGGCAACGCCGGAGCCCCCGACAACGATTTCTCCGGCAATGCCTGCGGGAACCAGACGCAGGCGGGCATCACGGATGGTTACACTGTAGCTTGGCAGAGCCCGACCAATGATGCTGTCTCCATTCTGGAGATCGTCTGGGGAAAGCTCTCGAAAGGTGACATGGACCGTTGTTTCTGTAATGCCAAAGAGGTTGAGCAGTCGACAGGTTGGATAACGTGCGGCCCATCCCTTCAGTTTGCTCGGGGTCAGTGCCTCCCCCCCCAACCAGACTGAGCGAACTGCCAGATTCGCATGGGGTTGTTCCTCTTCATAAGACAAAAGGGCATAGAGAGCGGAAGGAGTGAGGTTGAGCAGGGTGACCTTTTTTTTGTGCAGGAGGTTGCGCAACGCGGCCATATCGCCTTGGGCCGATTGGGGGACCACCACCAGGCGACCTCCGGTGAGAAGCGGGCCCCAGATTTCCCAGATCGAGAAGTCAAAGGCCGGGGAGTGGAACCAGCTCCAGACCTCATCCCGGCCAAAGTGGAATACGTCCCCCTGGCCCAGAATAAGCGTGAGGACGTTGTGATGCTCGACCATGACTCCCTTAGGCGTTCCGGTGGAGCCAGAGGTGAAGAGGACATAGGCCAGGAGGTGACCATGGAGTGGAACCCGCGGGGGTTGGCTGCTCTCTGTCTCCAGGTCATCGCTACTCAGGTTCAGCAGGGGCAGGTCTGATTGGATCAGCTGTCTGT
Organism: Desulfobulbus rhabdoformis; assembly: GCF_016919065.1. GTDB lineage: Bacteria > Desulfobacterota > Desulfobulbia > Desulfobulbales > Desulfobulbaceae > Desulfobulbus > Desulfobulbus rhabdoformis. The sequence continues at coordinate 16,531 of NZ_JAFFQA010000044.1, forward strand.
CAACGCTGTCGTCAACCACCATAGCCTTCACTCCCGCCGTGGCCATGATGGTCTGGCCCCGTTCCACCGCAGTCTGTGGATCAAGGGGAACAAAGGCTGCCCCGGCCTTGAGAACACCCAGCATGGCCACCGGCCAATCAAGGCATCGTGCCAGGAGAATAGCGACCCGATCCTCCTGGCCAACGCCTACGTTCAGTAACCGGTTGGCTATACGGTTTGCCCGTAGTTCCATCTCGCCATAGGTGAGATGTCGAGGCCCATCAACCAGAGCAATGGCATCAGGCATTTGAGCAACCTGGGCGGCAAAGGCATCGGGTAGGCTGGTCGGGGCGGAGGTTGCCTCCTGTTGTTGGCGGGGTTGGGCAGCATTGATCAACTGCTGCTGGTTTTCTGGACTCAGTAGCGCCCAATCGCTGAGAGGCTGCCCGCTTGCCGCTGGCAGACCGCGTAACAGCACAACAAGGATGTCAAGCCAGTGCCGGGCGGTTTTTTCATCCAGAATATCCAGGTTAAAGGCAAGAGCCAACTCCCGCTGCCCGGTGCTGTTCCTGCTGCTGGCCAGGGTGAGATCGTACTTACCCCAGCCGATGGCCGGAGGCAGGAGGAAATCTTCTGCGCCTCCCTCCTCACGAACATAGAGCACGTCAAAGAGGGCGGTACGGCTCATGTCATTTTTGGGTTTCAGGTCAAGCACCACCTTGTCAAAGGGCAGTGCTCCATGTCTGAGGGACTCGCGGCTTTGCTGGGAAATTTGTTCAACAAAGGCATCGAGTTGCACGCTGGTGTCACAGGCCACCTTCAAGGTGACCAGGTTGGTTACCGGCCCGATGAGTGAACGTTCTTCCTTGGGTTGATAGGGGGCGGTTGTCCCCAAAACAATGGTATCCTGACGCGACAACCGCTGGAGCAGGGCGATAAAGGCCGCAAGCAGGAGATCGTCGAGTGGAAGCGATCGTGGCTCTGCCCACGATTGCAGGGCATCGACTTCCGCGGTTGTGAGGGGGGCGGTTACCAGGCCCAGGGTAAAGGTGTGAATCGCCGGGCGGGGACGATCCATGGGGAGCAGGAGCCGTGGCAGTTCTCCGGCGAGTTGTTGCCGCCAATAGGCCAGGTCCTTGGGCCAGGCCGCAGCGGGACGGCGTTGGTGTCGGGCGAATTCGTCAAAGGCTTGCGCAGGCAGGGAGGGGAGTGCATCGGTGAGCAGGAGCCGGGCGATTTCGTTGAGAGACCAGAAATCGAGCACAATATGATGGGCCACCAGAACCAGGGCTCTTTCTCCGCTTTCTGTTTGGAAGATCCCTGCTCGCAGCAGGAGGTCACGAGAAAGATCAAAGGGATGTTCGATGAAAGAGGCCAGTTCGCCGCCTAAGTTCGGCTGTAGATGAAGAGTCTGCCCGGCCCGTTGCACAGCCTGGCGGGTTGCCTGCTTTTTGTCAAAGCGGGGGAGTTCGCCCTCCATGTTCATGGTTCTATTGAGCAGGGGCAAGGCCTGAGTCAGCTTATCGAGCCGACGCTGCAGCTCCTCTGGATCGAGAGGCTGTTCAAGCCTTCGAATCAGGGCCATGTTGTAATAGACCGGCGCCCCCGTGTAGAGCTGCCCGTTTTCGAACCGGTCGACAAACCAGAGCCGCTCCTGATGGGGCGTGGGGAGCGGTTCCTTGACCGCTGCAACGAGGGCCTGATCCGGATCGGTGATCAGTCGGCTCAGGGTGGTGACGATATCCTCCAGAATAGCTTCTGCAGTCGCCTGTGTATAGAGGGCGGTGGCATAGGTCGCCTCCAGGAGGAGCGAGTCGTCAGTTTCTGTCACATACAGGGAGAAATCAAATTGGGTGGTCGGCGTTGCCACCTCTTCACAGACCGCCCCATGCTCGGCTGCAATACGCATGATGCCCCGGCGATCGTCGTGAGTGACGCAGATCTCGAAGAGAGGATTGCTGTCCACGCTCCGGGGAAGCGCCAGGGCCTGGATGATCTCATCCAGGGAGGCAAGGTCATGGGCTGCTGCTGCCAGCAAGCGATCACGGGTTGTATGCAGAATATCACCCAAGGTGGTTTTTGCGTTCAAAGAAAACCGTATGGGCAGGGTGTTGGCAAAGAGCCCGACCAAGTCTTCCAGGCCCCCTTGATTGCGTGAGGCGCTGATCGTTCCCAGCACCAGCTCTTCTTGCTGGGTGCGCTGGAAGGCCACAACGGCAACTGCGGCCATTACCGCCTGGAACAGGCTGCTTCGTTGCTGCTTGACCAAGCGGCGCAGGTCGATGAGCTGTTCGCCGACAACGAGGGTATGTACCCGAGCGCCGGCAAAGGTTTTGACGGGTGGTCGTGGATGGTCTGGGGGAAAGGTGGTCAGGCTGGGGGCTCCGGAAAGGTGCCGGGTCCAATAGGCCAGGGCTTTGTTCTGTTCAGGAGCTGCAGCTGTTGCCAGCCAGCGGCAGTAATCACCGTACTGCAGGGCCAAATCGGGCTGAAGCGGGGTAATGCCCAGCCGAACCGCGCGGTATGCGTCCAGGAGATCGCGCAGCACAATCTCGATGGACCAGACATCGGAGATACTGTGATGGATGGAGAGTGCCAGGCAGTCGCCTTCAGGGAGCTGGAGCAGCAGGACCCGCCACAACGGTGCCCTATCAAGGGGGATGGGAGTGGTTGCCACCTCCTCCAACCGTTTGGCTCTGCGGGCAGACCAGTCTGTATCCGCTTTGAGATCTTCAATGGTGAGCAGGGGCATAATTGTCTCGGCCATCATCTGAACCGGCACTTCATCCTGCACCCTGATAACCGCACGCAGACTGTCATGCCTGGCTGCAAGGAATGCCAGGGCCTGCTCTAATGCTTGGGGATCAAGAGGCCAGGGGAAATCAAGGGCCACGGTGATATTGTAGGCCGCGCTCGTTTCCCCCATCTCCTCCAATAACCACAGCCTGCGCTGTTGCGGGGAAACAGGCGCTGTGCTCCTTTCTCCGGCTTGGATGCGAGACTCCGCCCCGGCTTCTCGGTTGTCGATCAAGGCCGCCATCTGAGAGAGGTGTGGTGCGTTGAAGATGTCGGCAAGCCTGAGGACAACGCCAAAGGACTCGCCAATAGCCGCCACCAGGCGAACTCCGGCAAGGCTGCTGCCGCCAGCCTCAAAAAAATCCTCCTCGCTCGAGTTGACTTCCATATTCAAGAGGGATTGCCAGAGCTTTGCCAGCCGTTGTTCGCTCGGGGTACGGAGTGATGCTGACTTAGCCTGCCTGTTTTTGCGGGGTGCTGGAGCCTGCATACTGGAGGGATCAGGTAACCTCAGCCAGTCGGAGAAACTGCCGGATTCGTGGCTGAACTGCGGGGCAGCTGCAATCTCACCGACAGAGGTGTTGCCTGCGTCACTGGCAGCAATCCTTTTGGCGATCACAAGGAAATTGTCGATCCAGGAGGTCACCTGGTCGCGGGAAAATTTTTCCGTTGGCCAATCGACATCAAGCACCAATTGGTCGTTGACACTGAGCAGATTGACAAAGAGATCGGCACGGGCCCCAACAATCGGGACCGGGCGCACAACAATATCGAGTCCCTCAACCGCAAGGTGAAGCGGGCCGTCGAGGTTGAACAGTACATGGCGTTGTGGCAGGGATTCTGTGGGCAGGGAGCTTGATTCCGCAACCACCTGACGTTGCAGGCGATGGAGAAAATCATCCAGCCGCTCCTGTGAATCGAGAACCAGAGTTACAGGGCGAACAAAGGAAAGATTGCCCACCAGGGTATGGGTTCCTGCAGCTGCCTGCCCGGCACAGGGCAGACCAATGGTGATAATGCGTTGATTGGTCAGTCGAGACAGGAAGATGGCGTAGGCCGCAAGCATGAGGACAAAGGGCGTATTTTCCCCTTGTTGCGCTCGGGTTGCAAGCGCAGCCCGGAGTTGGCCCAGTTTGGTCCGTGTGATGCGGCTGCCAGCGGGGCTGCTGCCTGTGGATTGGCACAGGGAACCTGGCAGCTCCATAGAGACCGGCGTCTGTGTTCCCGCTGTGGGTTGGGCGGACTCTTCCCACTGGAGATAGGTCTCCAGTCTGTCGGGTTCGGCCAAGGGGATGCCCTGGTATGCGGACAGGGTTTCCCGGGTAATCAGGGCAAGGGACCAGCCATCAATGCAGAGATGGTGGCCATAAACGATCAGAGTGGTCCGGCCAGCACCCAAGTGGGCCGCAACAAAGCGGATTGGCGCCAGATCGGGTTCAAAGGGGCGACGCAACGAAGCCTCCATCCAGTTACGGAGCTGGGCTTCCGGATCGGCGACTGTGGAAAAATCCAGCCATACAAGACCGGTGCGGGCCTGTTTTGCATATACCTGGCTGGTTTCCGAGATGAGCACCGTACTCAGGGCCGAATGGCGATCCACCACCCTCTCTATCGCCCCCTGTAAACGTTCCCTGTGCACGACCCCGTTGAGGTCAAGGGCAATCATATCCGTCCAGAGGCCAAGGGCTGCGGGGTCCAGAGCCGGGTGGTACATTGCGGTCTGTGAGCGGGTGGTGGGCAGGATGCTGCTGTTCTCTGTACTGGCTGAGTCTTTGTCGGCCAAAAACCAGCCGTCCCGTTTCATTGCCGCGATGCCGCGCTGGGTGGCGCTGATGATTTTTTCAATATCCTCCTCTGAATGCGCGGTGGAGAGGAAGCAGTTGCGCTGTTCCCAGACAAAAATACCGTTGTTGAGCAGGTGGGTATTGAGGATTTCGGTTTCCTCGCCAAATCCGAAACGAAAGAGTGAACCGTAGCGCTCCATCCGGACAGGGACCTTTTCCCGCGCAAAGAGCTGATCCAACCGTTGGCACATGGCTTCGGTTTTGGCCGCCAACTCCTCCTGCAGGGCACCGTTGTCCGCGGCGATGCGTTCAAGCACGGCGCGTGCGGCGGCAAGGGAGAGGGGGTGGCCGTTAAAGGTACCGGCCACAAAAGCGGTGCGAACACCGGGTGCACTCTCGTCTCCGTAGGACCATTGGCCGCCATCGACCGCATCCATGAAGCGAGCCTTGCCCGACACGACCCCAAAAGGTTGGCCGTGCCCCAACACCTTACCGTAGGTGACGATATCCGCCTCGATCCCCAGAAGCGCCTGCATGCCGCCGGGAGCAAAGCGGAACCCGGAGATGATTTCGTCAAAGAGCAGGGGGACATCGCGTTCATGGGTCAGCTGGCGCAGGGCATGCAAAAAATCCAGGGGCAGGTTGCCCGGATTGCGGCTCTGTACCGGTTCCACCAACACCAGGGCGATCTCCTCTGCATAGCGGGCAATGACATCAAGGCCGGCCATGTCCCCATAATCCAGCACGATCAGGTCTTCGACCATGGCCTCGGGAGTGCCGTCGGTCATAGGGATGGCCTCCGGCCGCCCCTGGGAGTTAATCCAGCCGGTGGCCAGGACCCCGTCAAAACTACCGTGATAGGCGCCTTTGAAAAGAACCAGCCTGGTGCGGCCGGTGACGGCGCGCGCCAGACGCACTGCGCACATGATGGCCTCGGTTCCGGTGGAGAAAAAGGCGCATCGCTCCACCCCGGTCAACTGGTGAATCTGCTGTGCCACCTCACCGGCCAATGTGGAGGCCGGGCCAATGGCTGCTCCCTGTTCCAGTTCAGCCAGGAGCGCCTCTTTGATAAAGGGGGGATTGTGGCCAAAGAGAGAGACGCCAAAGCCCATGGTGATATCGACATACTCGTTGCCGTCCACGTCCCAGACCTTGGAGCCCTGCACCCGATTGGCGACAAGCGGATAGACCAGTTCCTTGTATTCCTGGCGGAAACCAAAGACCGAGCGGCTGTTGGCCAGATGTAAACGGTTGCTACGTGCCTCCTGTTTTGAGCCCGCACTCTTTACATTCCAGTCCGCGGCCAACCTGGCAATGTGGGTCTGTTGTTCAGGGCGAAGCCCCTTGGTTTGTTTGTTGGGCTGACTGAAGAGTCCCTTGATTTCGCCACCCGCTGACTTTTTGATGGGTTTTGGGGAGGCGGAAGCGGAGACCTCTCCCGGCGCAGCGGGCATCATCCCTCTTGCACTCAGGGTGTCGAGCTGACGATTGATAATATCCTGCACTGTCTGCAACTGGGCCTGCATGAGCTCAGGAATTGATGCCTCGCCGGCAGCGAAGGTTGAGCCGGTGGCAGCCGGAGAGGGCTCGACAGGCGCGTGCTCCTCGGGCAGATTTTTGCGGATAAGGGCGGCCAGGCGCAGAGGGGTTTCCGTGCCGTCGTAGAACTCGCCCACCGGAATATCCAGGCCGGTTTCGGTTTTCACCGCATGTTTGAGCTGAACAATGATCAGGGAGTCCACGCCATGGGCAAGAAAGGATTGATTGGCATCGATCTCGTCTGCCCTGCGACCGGAAATCTTGGTAAAGAGTGGTTTGACAATGCTTTCTAAGATCTCCTCCTGACTGCGCAGCAGAGTAGGGGGAGAGGAGGCGGTTGTCGCCTGTCTTTCTGTAGGGCGAGGCGCTTGGGAATTGCTCCAGGGGGCGCGGGGAATCGGTTGGGGAAAGAAAGGGTGCCTGGGTAAACGGTCTCCTCCAACACCGCGATGGCCGTAGTACTGCTGCCAATCCACCTTGCCGCCCGCTTGCCATATGCGCGCCAGACCAGCAGCCAGGGGCGCAAGCCCTTCCCCGTCTTCGGGATCGTAGCTGGCCACCCAACGCGCCTCTGCAACAGAAGCGGGCCCAAGTCGGGACAACAGCGGGCGTGGTCCTATCTCGATCATCAGGTTGAATCCGGCCTGTCCAGCCGCCGTGGCTGCCTGAGAAAATCGTACCGGTGAGAGCATCTGTTCCTGCCAGTAGGCGCTGTCCATCAGAGCATCCGGCCTCAGGGCAGCACCGGTCCATGTGGAGAACATGGACAGCCCCAGAGGGCCTGTTGGCAAAGCGGTGCTTTCCTCAGCCAGTTTCTCTGCGGCCTTCTGCATGCAGGGACCGTGGAAGGGGCGGCTTACCTTGAGTAGACGAGTTTTTAAGCCCTCTTTTTGACAGCGGTTGCACAACTCTTCGATCTCCGTGCCCGGGCCGGAGACTGTGATTGATTCAGGGCCATTAAACCCTGATATCACCGTCTTGAGTAAGCCGTTGAGTAGTGGCGAGACAACCTCGGCAGTCGCGCTGACAGCGACCATGCTCCCCACTGGTGCCAGGTTCTGCATCACATCGCCTCGGAGCACGGCAAGGCGCATGGCGGTTTCCAGATCAAGTGCCCCTGCGACCAGGGCAGCCGTGATCTCCCCACTGCTATGGCCGATAACCCCGTCGGGGCGCACGCCCCAATCAGCCAACAGACGGACCAGGCCCCAGGCCGTGGCGACCAGTGCTGGCTGGGCCAGATCTGTCTGATCAAGTCGCTGTTGGTTCGCCCTGTTTTCACCGTAGAGCCAATCACTGAGCAAACGACCGGCAATGGGGCCGGCAAGGGCTGTGGCCTCGTCAAAGGCCGCCCGGAAACCAGACTGTTCGTTGTAAAGTTGGTGCAGCATTCCGGGCGACTGGGCACCTTGGCCGGTAAAGGCAAAAAGAACAGTGGGCTTGCGCAGTGCTTGGCTTACCCGTGCAGTACGCAAACGCTCAAGAGCATTTTCCTTAGAGGCGGGATTGAGCGCCAGAGCCAATCGGTATTCGTGGCCGCCCCGGCGGCTGCAGGCACCCGCGAGAAGCGCGTTCCACTGGACCGGTTTTTTACGGGTAAGGGTATCCACCCAGGTTGCCTGCAATTGCTCAAGAGCGGCTGCACTGCGAGCTCCAATCGCCAGGATAGGGAGATGATTTTCTTGCCCGGTTGGCTGCACCACCGGTTGGCTGTCTTCTCCTATCAGCAGGTGGGCATTGGTACCGCTCATACCAAAGGCACTCACTCCAACGATCCGGCGATGCCCCCGACGGGCAGTCCAATCCAGTGGTTCATCCACGGGACGGGCACCAATATCTGCCCAGCGAATATTGGGGTTGGGTGCCTGGTAGGAGCTGTTGCGCGGAATGCGTTCATGGGCAAGAGCCAGCAGTGCCTTGATCACCCCGGCAACGCCTGCAGCGGCCTCGAGGTGGCCGATGCGGCTCTTGACCGCGCCAAGCGGGAGCAGATCGGTGCCACGGCGGGGAAAAACATCAATGAGTGCCGCCACCTCAATGGGGTCTCCCAGAGAGGTGCCTGTTCCGTGGGTTTCGATCCAGTCCACATCCCGGCTGCCGATATCGGCATCGAGCAGGGCGCGGCGGAGCAGTTGTCGTTGTGCTTGGCCGTTGGGTGCCGTGATATTTTGACTGGCGCCATCATGGTTTTGGGCGCAGCCCAGCAGGATACCGTGGATGGAGTCACCCTCGGCCTTCGCCTGCTCATACCCTTTCAGCACAATCATCCCGGCACCCTCGCCCCGACCATAGCCATCTGCATCGGCGGAAAAGGTTTTACAGCGACCATCGGCAGCCAGCGCCCCCATGTGTGCCAGACCGGTATGCAGGTCCGGGGAGAGCAAAAGGTTGGCCCCGCCCGCGATGGCAAGTTCGCATTCGCCGCTCCGTATTGCCCGGATGGCCAGGCTGGTTGCCACCAGAGAGGAGGAGCAGGCCGTGTCGATGGCCACAGCCGGTCCTCGAAAGTCAAAGATATGGGACAGGCGCCCTGCAGCGATGCTGGTGGCAGCGGAGGTGACGCCATAGGTGCGGGCGGCGGCCTTATCCGGGATGAATCGTGTGTCGCCGATGGGGAGCCCTGTTTCGCTCAGGCCCAGGAACAGACCGACCCGGCGGCCGCGCAACTGTTCGGGATCGAGCCCGGCGTGCTCCAGGCTCTGCCAGAGAACATCCAAAAGAAGGCGTTGCCGGGGATCAAGGGTAGCTGCCTCGGCAGGAGGGATGCCAAAGAATTCATGATCAAAGGTATCGATATCGTCAAGAAAGGCAGCATGCCCTGGAACCTCGTCTTGTGAGTCTGTATCCTGCGACCAGCGGTTTGCTGGAATCGGGATGGTGAGATCGTCTTTGCCGCTCTCTAAGAGCATCCAAAAACGCTCGGGATCATTGGCGCCGCCAGGAAAGCGGCAGCCATAGCCGATCACCGCGATCTCTTTCCCTGTTTCCGTGCCGGTCTCCATCATTTGCTCGGCGTGCTCCTGCCTGCTGCTGACAAAAAATGCCGCCAAGTCGTAGGCTGTGGGATGATCAAAGATATCGGCAATCGAGAGGGGGCGGCCGGTCATGGTTGCCAGGCGCTGGCACAGAGCCACAGCATGGAGGGAACTCACCCCCTGTTCCATCAGGGCGTCGTGGAGGGTAATGGAGGTGTTGGTCAGGCTTTCTGCCTCGTTTGCGATCAGGCGGGCTGCCAGTCCAGTGTTGCCCAGGCGCATGGCAGCGGTGAGCGGTTCGCCCTTATCGACAAGGAGCTGTCGTGTTTTTGCGATCTGTGGGGCAAATTCGCCACCGGTAAACCGGTTTCCCAATTCAAAGCGCTGTATTTTACCGCTGGTCGTCTTGGGAATGTTGCGCACCGCGATACAATAATCAATGGCCAGGCCGGTCTTTTCCAGGATGGTCTCTTCGATCTTCCAGGCAATTTTTGCAAAATCCTCATCGCTGCCGCGATAGCGGACAAAAACAAGCACGGCCTCGCCGTTGCCATCGGGTCGCCGAGCCTGGGTGATGGCCAGGGTGTTGGTCCAGTTGAGGCCAGGGGTGGATTCGGCAGCCAATTCAATATCTAAAGGGTAGTAGTTGACCCCTTGAACGATGATGAGATCCTTGGCCCGGCAGTTGGTGACCAATTCGCCCTGATCCATGAAGCCGATATCGCCGGTATCGAGCCAGTTTTCTGCAAGAAGGGCTTCCTGTGTGGCCTGGGGATTATTCATGTAGCCCTTCATCACCGCAGGACTGCGCACCTGGATCCGACCAATGAGGTTTTCACCCAAAATATTGCCGTCTTCATCCGCGATACGCACTTCAATCCCCTTGAGCGGTAATCCCAGAGTCATGAGCGAAATCGCGCGAGGGTCATCTTCAGCCAGATGAATCGTCTTGTCCCCGATGGCCAAATGGGTTCTGTCGATATACACGACCCGCAGGTCGGCGTCGGGGATGGCCATGGTTACGACGAGGGTTGCCTCGGCAAGGCCATAGGCCGGTTTCAGGGCCAGCGGGTTCAGCTGTGTCGGTCGCATTGCCGCCAAAAAATCCGCTGTGGTGCGGGCAGAGATGGGCTCGGCCCCATTGGAAATTTGGCGAACGGAACTCAGATCAAACTGGGCTGCGCGCTTCGGTTTCATGAGCGTGGAAACTAAGCGGAGGGCGAAATCGGGTGCTCCCGAGATGGTGGCCTTATGTTTGTCCATGGCCCGAATCCAGGAAACCGGCTTACGGGCAAAGGTCGTGGCCGCCATCAACACCTGATCGATGCCGGTGACCATAGGGAGAATATGAAAATGGAACAGGCCAAAATCGTGGGAGAGCGGCAGCCAGCTGACAAAGGTATCCTTGGGGGTCAGGACAAGACGATCCGCCAGGGCCACCATGTTGGCCAGGACCTCGGCATGTCGCAGCTGTACCCCCTTGGGACGCCCCGTGGATCCAGAGGAGAACTGTATGATGACGTTATCGTCGGGGCAACAGGGCGGCGATGGGTCAGGGGCCTCCGGCAGTGTGGCGATACGATCGAAATCCGGGCCGGCAAGCGTCCAGCTACCGCTGATTAAGCTCTCGATATCGCTGTCTTCGACCAGGGGGGTATCGGAAAGGACCCAGGGGCCTTGGAGGACCTCAATGGCTCCTATGGTTCGCTCGCGTTGCGCCGGTGTCTCCATGGGGGGTAGGGGAACGGCGACGAAACCACCGAGGATACAGGCCCAAAAGCCACAGGCAAAGGCCAAAGGGTCTTCCATCAGCAAAATGACGGCGTCGCCGGGGCGCACCGAAGATGCGGTGAGTTGGCCTGCAATACGAGCCGCGCGATTTTTCAACGCACTGTACGAGACCAGATATTCATCCTCATTTGCATCTATGCGAATAAATGTCCCCTTCCCTTGAGCCACATGGAGAAAGATATCCCGTAACGTTTGCCCCGAAGAGGGAAGCAAATCCGCGCCAAAGCAAAAGTCCCAATTTTTACCCATGATGCGATCCTTTCAGTAAAATCAAGAGCACGCCGCTTGGATGAAGGTGCATGCAGAGTTGAGCCAACGTTCCATGTGCTGCGGATGAAACATGCTGTAATGGTCACCTGTGGTCACGATGCGTTCAAACCGGCCTCGTGTGAGCGCCTTCAGAGACTTCAGGCCTCCGGCGCTGGCGGAGAGTTGAGAACTCTTGGCCTCAATGGCCAAAATATCGCTGTTGAGGTGGAATCCTGTTTTGTAACTATTCCATAGCTTGATGTTATGCTGGGCAATATTTTCCAGTCGAGCGAATTGCTCAGTGCGCATGCTCCGGCGTAATATAGCCAGGACCTGTGACCAGTATCGTCGGTTTGAAAGAGCGGTAAGTCCCTCAAAAGACATTGGTTGCCGTTCTGATCCCGCTTGGCGCGGCGCGCCGTCAAAGAGCAGGAGCGACACGGTTCGGCCCTCCCGCTCGAGTTGGCGCGCCATCTCGATGGCAAGGCTCGCTCCAAAGGACCAACCGAGCAAAACCTGATACCGCATGCCCCCCTGCGGGAGAACTGCACGCATCTGTTCGACCATATTTTCCAGGGATGGGGCCAGGGGACCCGCAACCAGGCCGGGGCAATCAATACCATCGGCACCTAGCTTCAGGTCCATGGTATCGAGTATTTCCTTGTACACGCTGGCCACGCCCAATGTTGGCGGCAAACAAAGAATGGGTGCGGTCTCCTCGTATTGGCAGAGCACGGTGTATGGTTTTTCCTGTACCGGCCCGTTGTCAAGCCGTCGTGCCAGATCCGTAAGGGTTGGATATTCAAAAAAAGTACGAATGGTGAGGGGAGTGTCGAATTCTCTGCGGACTTCGGCTGCCACCTGAAGCGCGCGCAGACTGTGGCCGCCAAGAGCAAAGAAATCATCCTCCCTGCCGATCTGCTCCACCTTCAGCACCTGCTGCCAGATCGCAGCCAGACGTTTTTCCGTCTCGGTTTGCGGGAGGACGTAATCATCCATCTCCCGAGAGCGGTTCATGGCGTGACGCAGCATTGCCGCTCGATCCGGTTTGCCGTTTTCCTTGATCAGCAAACGATGGACAAAGAAGAGACGGGTGGGGATCTGTGCGGGCAAGAGTCGCGCAGCGAGTTGTTTTTTGATGTCAGCGGGCTGGAGGTCGATCGCGGCTGACTGTACAAAGGCGAGCAGTTGCGCTTCTGCTGTCTCGCTCTGGTGATCAAACACAACCACCGCATCGTCAACCCCCGGAATCTGGCGAAGCGTAGCCTCGGTTTCCCCTGCATTGACCCGAAAACCACGAATTTTAATCATGTCATCGGTCCTACCAAGGTACTCCAGGTGACCGCTTGCGCTGATGCGGGCTCGATCGCCTGTTCGGTATGTGGTTGTTGTCCCTTCTTTGGAGAAACCACCGGATTTACCGTTGATATATCCCCGAGCAAGGGCCGCTCCCTCAACCACCAGTTCCCCTTCGATCCCCTGAGGGAGGGGAGAACCATATCGATCTCGAATATGGATACGGGTATTGGCAACCGGTGTCCCGATGCACTGGGCGTTCATCCTGCTTGCTGTTTGAATATCGCCTAAGTCGATCATGGCGCAGCCAATGGTCGTTTCCGTTGGGCCGTAATGGTTCACCACCTGGAGCCAGGGGCAGTAGAGGGCCAGGATTTCCAGGTCGCGGGGTGCAAAAATCTCACCGCCCAAGATCAATAGGCGCCAATGGCGCAGGTTTGAGAGTGGCTGCAAATCCGGACTTGAGAGCAGTAAACGCAGATAGGAGGGGGTGCATTTGAGGGTCGTTATCTTGCGGGCGGCCAAGGTCTCGATGACTCGGAGCGGGTCCACCAGGATGTTTTGCCCGGTCCAGTGCGGAGTTCCTCCCGCCAGCAGAACCGAAAAAAGAGTGGTGTAGCCCAGGTCAAAGGCCGGAGAGCTGACCTGAAGCGCGGCATCTGTCGGTAGCAGCCCCAGAACATTTGCTGCGTGGTGGCAATAGTTGCTCAAAGCCTCCATGCCCACGGCAACCCCTTTGGGGCGCCCCGTCGAGCCGGAGGTATAGATGATATAGGCAATATCCGCGAGGACCGGTTCAGGCGGTGGCGCCCAGGACCTTTCCCGGTGGCGGCTTATTTTTTCACAGGGGCAGGAAAGAGAAAAATCATGGTCCCGGTTGCCCGGTGTCAAAAGGATTTTTACCTGACTGTCGCTCAGAACAAAGGCCCTTCGCTCCGTTGGCCAGTCAGGGGCGATGGGGACAAAGCTCGCGCCAAGTCGCCAGGCAGCCAACATCCCGATAAGGACATCATTGCCGGGTTCGACAAGAATCCCGACCTGATCACCTTCGCCTATGCCATAGCTACGAGAGAGCATGCCCGCTGTGGCTAGGATAGCCTCTTCCAGCTCTGCCGCGTGCAGGGCCCCCTGCTCATCCACCGTGACAATGTGATTGCCATTTTGAGCAAGAATGGCATCAAGCTGTAGTGGCAGGGGAGGTGCAAGGGGAATCCGGGGGCCGGTGATGGTGGTTGTGGCTAATGCGGAACCGTTGAATATTGGTGCCGTTTTGGGGTCGAGCTCCGGTGATTGTACGGCAAGTTCGAGAGCCGAGCAGAGCATCGCCAGGAGCCTGTCGATATCTGCGCGATGAAAACGGCCCTGGCGAAACTTGGCTTCAAAGTAGGCCGTGCTGTCCAGGGAAAAGCCAATTTGGAAATCATAATGGTCCCAGGAGGCAAATTGGAAGTCCGAGAGACGCAATCCTGCAAAGGTAAGTTGTTCTGTATCTCCGCCGGAGAGTAAGGCTGTGCGGCCCACGATTGCGTGATCGATTTGGCCTGCGCCAATGTTCCCTGCAGCCAGCATCTCCGCCAGGGAGACTGCAGACCAGACCGCGGTTTTTTGCAGGTCGTCGTGGACCTGCTGAAATAACGCATCAAGACGTGTCGTCCTGGCTATATTCACCCTGAGCAGCACTGTGGAAATGAACATACCTATGACCCGGTCGATATCGGGAAATTCAGCAGGGCGATTGGCCCGAACAACGGAAAGCAGGACTTCGGAGCGATCCTGCAACCGTGCCAACACCCAGCCCCAAATGGTATGTAGGATGGATGTTGCCGGTATGGACAGTCTGCCCGCCAGGTCTGTCAGCGCCTGCATGGTTGCTGGCTCGATCACCTTGACTGCGTGAGCGTAATCACCCGGTGCCGCCTCTTGGTGCAGAAAGGGCAGGGGAGACATACCTTCTACGTTGGCAAGATAATCTCGCCAGAAGGCAGTGTTTGCCTTTCCTCGGCGTTCACTCTGCGCACGAACGACATCCCCGAACCGCGTCCGCGGAGGTGGGGCCAATTGTTCGTCCCCACCCATGGCCCGTGCATAGAGAGCCATTAGGTCTTCAAGTAATATGGGAGCACACCATGCATCGAAAATGAGATGGTGTAAGGTGACGATCAGACGATACCGCGCCGGCCCGGTTTGGAGGAGGCGGACTCGCATCAGCGGATCGCGCGCGAGATCAAAGGGGGCTCGGCGATCGACCAAACCACGTTCCTGGAAGATTTTTTCTCTCTCAGAACAATGAGAGATGTCTTCAAAGGAGAAGCTCAATGGACGGGAGTTCAAGACCACTTGCCTTGGCCCCTTTCCGGGAAGTTCGGTAAACGCGGTGCGCAGCATGGGGTGCCGTTTGGTTAAGGCATGCCATGCCTGCTCGAATTGGATGGGGGCCAGCCAGCCCTCAACAGCACAGGCAAACTGTTCATTGTAGGCGGGGATAGTTTCAGCTGCGGCGTTGCGTTCGGTATGGAGCCTGTATTCGGTATAGATGCCTTCCTGGAGGCCTGTGAGCGGAAAGATATCTTCTATTGCGGTACTGGCTCTGCGTTGCGGTGTATCAGTAACCATATGTCCTCTTGAAAAAACCTGAAGCTGCTCATCACAAACCCGATCTCTCTGCTGGGGAGAAGAGCTTTCCTGCGTGTAAAAATTACTCCTGAAAAGATGATTTCTGGTTGTTAACCGGAAAGAGCATATTGCCTAGCGGTAGGGGAGAGCATTGTCATGCTGCAAGCTCATAAGGGGTACAGCGACCGTATTCCATCTTGTAGATGCGGTCCGCTGCATGAAAATATTTATCGTCATGGGTCACGGCGATGATTGTCTTACCCTTGGCCTTGAGTTCAGGCAGGAGCACCTCGTAGAAAAATTTGCGAAAGACCGGGTCCTGATCGGCGGCCCATTCGTCAAAAATCATCACCGGTTTGTCCTCCAGTACACTGATGATCAGGGAGAGCCTCTTTTTTTGACCGGTGGAGAGATCGCGGTTGGTTATTACTCCGTCTTCAATGGAAGTCTTGTGGGTCAACTCCATCTGCGCAAGGAGGGTATCGATCTTCTCATTATCCGGCGCATCAATGCCAATGAGTCGGCCAAAGAGGTAGTAGTCTGAGAAAATGGTGGAGAAGAGGTTGCGATAGCTTGCCTTGTTAAATGGGGTGATCTCGATGTCATCAAGCAGAATGCGTCCACTATCAAGCGGATAGAGACTGGTGAGGGCCTTGAGGAAGGTCGATTTACCGGAGCCGTTACCCCCAACGATAAAAGTGATTTCACCTCTATGGAATTCGAGCTGCATCGGGCCAATGTGAAAGGGTCTGCCGTTTGCCTTGAGTGGAAATTGAAAAAAGATATTCTCCAGGCAGATTCGGCTCCAGCTCAGCTCCTTAATCGGTTGTTCGCCGCTGATTTGTTCCTGTTGATTTTGTCCCTGGTCGATCAGGTTTTCCAATTTGCGAATATTGTTGATCGCCGCCTCAGCCCGGGAGACGGCTGGGATGGCGGTAGCCAGGTTGCCCACCGGGTCGGAGGTGAAGATGATCAGTGCGATCAGTTTGGGGATCAGGGTGATCTGGTTTTGGTCTATCTGGGGGAGGAGAAAGAGGATTCCACTGATGGAAAAGAGTAAAAATGATTGGGAAAGGAGAATCGTGATATTGAGTTTGAGTCCGGCATCCACCCGAAGGTCTGTGGAGGCATCAATAGTCGTATTCAGCTCTTCCTGACTGAAATCCTGGTATTTCCGTCGGTTTAATTTCAGATCCTTGAATCCGTAGAGCAGGCCGTTCAGGTTGTCCATGAAGATATTTTCACTGGCCGCCGATTTTTGTAACAGGCCTGAGATCTGTTTTTCGTTTTTCAAATAGAGGATCACGATAAAACTGACAATGCCGACGGTTATCAACACCGCCTCTACGGACATAACGGCGATATAAATTATGAGGAAGCTTAACATCACTCCGGAGGAAATGGCGTTGATAGCCACAGTGGTGGAGAGTGATATGGTCGCTGTGTCCGTGGCCAGAGCTGAAAAAAAGATGCCCTTGTCGATGGACTCCAGGCCGAGCAGATCGGTGTTGTTGAGTTTTCCCAGAATTCTGAGACGGATGATACGAACAATGTTTTCGACCAGCCGAGTACTTTCGTTGATGGAATAGCGTTTACAGTACCAGAACAGGGCCATGAGGGAGATGAAGAGAAAAAACTCCTGGAAATGAAGGCTGCCCGGTTGCAGTTTACCTGCGATATGGATGGCGGTAGCCACGGCGAGACCATTGGTAATGCCTGCTGCGATGGTCATGAATATCATGCTCTTGCTGAGCGGTCCCGCCTCTTTTTTGAGGAATTCGAAGTAATTTTTCACGGGGTCCCTTGTTCGCCGGTTTGCGTTGCATCAGAAAAATCTTTTGTAAAATCCTCCATCTGAGTGTCTCCTCTGAAAAAACCTCCCTTGGGCAAGGGGAGTTTGACCAGGGTTTCGGGAGCTTTTGTCTGCAGCACCTGCGCCCAGGCCTCCTCATACAGTTTGGTTGCCTCTCCGAGGTCTTTTAAAAAAAGACGGTCTTCCTCCTCTGGAAAAAGAAATCCAGGGCCGGTGCGGATACTCCTTTTTACCTGGGGAAGTGAGCTACTCATACTATTGGGGAAGTAGTTGTAATTGGTCATTTGCGCCATGACCTGAGGCTGCAAGAGGTAGTTGAGAAACAGTTCGGCGGTGCGTATGCTTTTGCTCCGAGCGCTTATAACGGCATTATCGATGGTCACCATGACCTTCCCTTCAGGCAGAAGAAATCTGATGTTCGAATTGTGATTCAAAGCGTTTGCGGCCGTTCCGTTCCAAACGACGCCAAGAAGGATGTCCCCGTTGATGAGTTCTTTGTCACTGTTTTCCTCCCCCATGAAAGACAGTCCGCAGGTTTTTACGGTGTTTATCAGAAGGTTACGGGCCTCTGTAATTTCCTTTGGATTGGTCGTGTTCGGAGAATAGCCGCCCAGTTGGAGGGCAATCCCCATGGCAAAACGCATCTCCTTCATGATGCCCAAGCGGTAATCGAGGTAGTTGTTGCGTGCTTGTTCGACAAGGAAATTCCAACTTCTGGGAATACCGACGATATAGTCGATATTAAATCCTATGCCGAGACTGGTTCGAAATAAGGGCACGCAATAACGGAGTCCTATATCGAAGGGGACTCTGCGAAGGTCTTCATCGAGATCTTCCAGATTGGGCAGATTTTGATGATCCAGTCGATAGAGGAGATTGTTTTTGATCATTTTGGTGACCATATAATCGCTGGGAGTGAGCAGGTCATACTGCTCGGGACGGCTCTGTAAGAGCGAAAACATCTCCTCGTTGCTGTGGATATAGGTGGGGAAAATCCGCGTCCCGTATGCTTTGCTAAATAAATCAAACACCTCTTGAGGGATGTAGTAATGCCAGGTCAGGATATTAAGCTGCTCGGCAGGCTCGAACTGTGCTTTGGGGAGTTTCAGATGCTTGGTCCAATCTTGGGTGTCACTTTTGCCGACCGGCGTTCTGTTGTCACAGCCGCCAATGCAGAAAGCGACCAGAGCGAGCACGAGGAAGAATATGTTGCGCATCTGTTTCATCTGCTTGTTTTTGTCCCTTGAGGAAGAGATTCCGAAGGCACAACAGGGGGGAACTGGTCGTTCTTTAAGTAGCTCTCTAACCTTGAAAGAAATGATGCCCAAGGTTCTTTGGAATCCTGTTGCTTGGGCAGTGACTGTTGCGCATCTGGCTTGGGTGAGGATGGGGGGGATGTCTGTGGGGAGGTGGAGTCTGCTGGTTCAGATTCAGGATTTTCGGGCTGCGTCTTGGTCGAATCCATATTCATGATCAGGGGAAGTTTACCCTCTCCACCACCTATGACCACGACTTTGGAATTGTTGGATTTAGATAGGGCTATAGTAGCATCAATTCCCTTATATTGCAGGTATTTATCAAAGAAGTTTCCAGCTTTGACAATATCCTCAAAGCGTTTGATTCCTTCCGCCTCAATAGCTTTACGCTTGGCTTCCTTGACCGCGGTTTGCAGGAGGTAGTCGTACTGCTGAACATATTGCTCCTGGCTCAGTTTGCGTTCAATAGCCTCGACGATTGTTTTGGGGAGGATCATCCTTCTGATAAGAAGGTTGTCGAGGATGATATGCTTTTCGGCAAAGGCGCCCATGGACCCTTGCATAATGATCTGCAAAAGATAGCCCTCAGAGGTGTAGATTTCAGCAGGCAGGTAATTGGCAACCACTTTTCTCAGGTGCGCCTGAACCTCCGGCTTGACCACTTTGCGTACATAATCCGGACCTACGAGTGTGTGGAGTTGGGGAAGATACTCCCGATCGGGTAGATAACGCACTGATACTTCGAAAAGTATCGGCAAACCGTCTTTGGAAAGTGCTTCAAATTCAAAGGGTGTGTGGTGAATGCGGGTATCGTAGACATACATCTTGTTCCATGGAGGGATGACATGGAGTCCCTCGTTATAGACGTAGTCCATATCGGTGCCGCCGTGGAATCGTCGCCAAAGAACGCCAGCTTCACCAGGATAGATATTGATGAAGATACGGTTGAAAAAATAGGCAAAAAGAACGAGGGCAACCAGGAAAAAAAATTTGAGAAAAAGCGCAAGTCGGCGCCTGAGATAGGGCCAGTTTTTTCGAAAGTTTTCAAGAATTGTGTTAGCGGGGGGCTGCTCCGATGGGGCCATATGCACTCCAACTACCTGAATGTGTGAGGTCGCCCCAAGTACAGTAAGATGGACAAGACCTGTGGTGTGTGAATCTGAGAATTTTTATTTTGCATCCTACTGGCAGAAAGGAAAGGGAGTATTGAAAAAGTCGCTGCCAGTAATCAGAAAGACAAAGAAATTATACAGTGTAGAACAAAAAGGATTCAAGGTGTTTATGAGATTTTTTTATTGATCTTGTTCTGAAAATGGAGGAGAGCCGTGTTTAGATTTCACTTGGATTGATTGATGGACCAACGACTTAAGCTGGCGAGAAGGAGACTTGTATCGTGAGAATCTTTTTTTTGACAGGGGCACTCCTGTATAGGTCACAGCAAATGAGAAAACGGGAGTGAGAATCAATATGCTCGCTATTGTGGTACCAGGGGCTTTTTACAGTAGAGTGCCGGGAAAGTCTTGGTACGATACAATTATTCTTGCATCTCTAACAGCTCAATAATTTCGATTTGGTTAGAATGACGAAAAAACAGACCAGTTTATACACATTTCATTGGAAGCGTCCTCGCAAAACGGGTACTATATAAGACGTCTTACCAGTAAGAAATTGAGCGGATGAAAGAAAGTGGCAATTAAATGAAGAATTACAGGGAGGGCAAGCGATGGTAACCAATACAAAAGAAGATGCTAAGGTCAAAGAAAACCTAAAAACGGAAGGGCCTGAGGTAGCGGAAGAAGAGCTTGAAGGACTCTCTACACTTGAACAGGCGGATAAAATCGTACGTAATTTTGTGCTGTGGAGCGCGGGAGGCGGTCTCATTCCCATGCCGCTTGCAGACATTGCCGCTATCTATGCTGCTCAAGTGACAATGATCGCCAAACTGAGCAAGGTGTATGATATTCCTTTCTCTGAACATAAATTTAAAAATACCCTGTTTCCCCTTTTTGCTTCCTTGGGCGTTGTGCCGATGGGCACCGGCCTCCTTGCTTCGATGGTTAAAATTGTTCCAGGCGTCGGACAACTTGTCAGTGGGCTGAGCATGCCGGTGATGGCTGGTGCGATCACCTATGCCACAGGCAAGGTTTTTACAAGCCATTTTGAGGCCGGTGGGACACTGCTTGATTTCAATCCGGAAACAATGAAGGACTACTACAAGGAACTGTTTGAAAAAGGGAAAACCGTGGCCAAAGAAGCCGCAAGCTCGTAAAAAAGCAAAAACAGAATGGTCTTACCAATAACACCCTACTTGTTGTATTTACTTCTGCTTATCGGTTTTTCCTGGTTTATGGGTTTGCTCGGACGTGATTTCAAATTTGGCTTCTGGGGAAATTTCCTGGTGAGCTTAATTTTTACACCAATAGTCGGTATATTGGTTCTCCTTGCACAGGATCGCCGGAGAAAAGCCGATTAAATAGAACATGTATTCCTTCCCCTTGCGAGCAAGAAAATCCAGGGTGAATCCTGGATTTTCTTGCCTCTGACCACCCTTCATTTCGTTTCCTTTTTTTGCTTTTGCCGGAGCGGTCGGCACCCTCTACGGATATGGAAAAATCTGGGCTGAAAATCCAGGCCTTGGCTGAACAAATCAATAGAGGCGTGAGAAATGAGGTGCAAGGCGCCTTCATTGTAATTACTCAAGACACCCTTTAGCTCATGGGCATAGTCCGGATACATTTCGCCTGACTGGGTATACAGGTGTCCGTGATGGATGATCACCAGCTCTCTGCCAGGAAGGCAAGGCAGGTTGGCCGCGACACATTGTCTGGGGGCATCCGGAGATCGGGCC
Source organism: Desulfobulbus rhabdoformis (assembly GCF_016919065.1). Taxonomy (GTDB): domain Bacteria; phylum Desulfobacterota; class Desulfobulbia; order Desulfobulbales; family Desulfobulbaceae; genus Desulfobulbus; species Desulfobulbus rhabdoformis. The sequence continues at coordinate 37,470 of NZ_JAFFQA010000044.1, forward strand.
TGATCGTCTCCGCATCGCAGCAGGCATTTTGCTGCACCATAACGACTTCCGTATTTTTTTTATCATGATTTCGATGAATTTTTCCTGAATTCGTGAGCATTCATAACTCTGGAAATTTTTGAAAGGGTTGACATTTTTTCAAATTAAAAGAATAGTTATTCATTCATGCGATTGGTTTTCAATACCGACTTTTCTTGATTTTGAGGGAAGTCATCCTGAATGTTTTCTAGCCTGAAGCTGTGAGCAACCTCATCTCCTCACGGATTCAGATCGATACAGCACTGGTTCACGCCATGTATCCATGGCCCCATGCCCCCAGACGAAGGAAGGTGGACAATGAGTGAAACAGGTCAAAGTCGTCATCTCATCGGGCGACGCAAATTCCTCCAAATTTTAGCCTTTGCCGGTGCGGCCGGCGGTCTTTACGGATACGGATTGATGCGGGCTGAAAGTCAGCCTCAGGTTGTGCGGCAAAGTCGCACCCTGATGGGCACCCAAATCAATCTGATCGTCTACGGTCCAGATCAAGACCAATGCCTGCAGGCAACTGCAGCTACTTTTAACCGCATGGAAACTCTGGAACAGATTTTTAGCCGACATCAGGTGAACAGCGCCCTCAGTCAGCTGAACGCCCAGGGCTCCCTGATGGAGGCCCCAGATGCTCTTCTGGAGGTTCTGGGGCTGGCTGATCAGATCAGCAGGGCCACAGAGGGCGCCTTTGATGTCTCGGTGCTTCCCCTGTTGCAGCTCTATGAGAAGACGCGTGTTCCCTCAGCCGTCGAAGTGGCGGAGGTTTTACCTCTGGTCGACTATCAAAAGATAAGACGTGAAGGGCCGGGAATACGTTTGTCTGCGCAAGGGATGGCCATAACCTTAGATGGCATTGCCAAGGGCTATATCGTTGATCAGGGCGTCGCCGCTTTACGCGGAGCTGGATTTTCCAATGTCTATGTCGAGGCGGGTGGTGATCTCATGGTCAGTGGCGCAAAACCCGCAGATGCTCCCTGGCGTATTGGTGTCCAAAATCCCCGACCGAAGTCCGCTCAGACAATGACCGTTCTTGAGTTGAATACCCCCCTGGCGGTAGCCACCTCCGGTGATTACATGCAGCCGTTCTCCGAGGATCTGCGCAATCATCACATTCTTGACCCAAGAAAGGGGTTTTCGCCGCCAGAGCTTGCCAGCGCCACAGTGACGGCGCCATCCGTGGCCTTGGCCGATGGTTTGGCAACAGCATCTATGGTTCTGGGACACCAAAAAGCGATTGAACTGCTCCAACAGTTTGCGGGTTGCGAAGGATTGTTCATCGATAAGCAGCTCAATGCGTATAAAACATCAGGTTTTCAAGGCTGATATGCAAACATTCACCATTCGCCGCGGTCTCGACATTCCCCTAGCAGGCGCACCGAAACAGCACATAGGCACGGGACCGCCCGTGGAGGAGGTCGCCCTGGTCGGTGACGACTATCCAGGGATGAAACCGACCATGCTGGTCAAGGAAGGTGAGCGGGTCCGTCTGGGGCAACCATTATTTTCCGACAAAAATAATAACGAAGTCCTCTTTACCGCGCCCGCAGCTGGCGAAGTCAAGGCCATTCACCGCGGTGCCAAACGTCGTTTTGAATCTTTGGTTATTGCCATCGACGGTGAGCAGGCCGTGGATTTCGGTACCTCCTTTTCCTCTCCCTCCTCCAAGTCTCCTCAGGAGTTGCGTTCCTTGCTCCTGCGCTCCGGGCTTTGGACAAGTTTTCGCGCCCGTCCCTTTGGTAAAATTCCCGCAGCGGATGCCACACCCAGCTCTCTGTTTATTACAGCACTTGATACTACACCACTAGCTGCCGATCCCTTGGTGATTGTGCAGCAAGAGCCGGAATTGCTAACAACCGGTCTGGAATGTTTGCTGCGACTGCTTGCTGTGCCCATCCACCTCTGTGTGCGTCCCAATGCCCAGCTTGAAGAATTTTTGATTCCAGGCGTTACAGTGCATGGCTTTGAAGGACCGCACCCGGCTGGGCTCGCATCGACGCATATCCATTTTCTGGACCCGGTGCGTGCGGGAAAGCAGGCTTGGCATCTGGATGTCCAAGATGTTCTTGCTTTGGGGTATCTCTGTAAATTCGGAGTATTGCCAGCGACCCGAGTCATTGCTCTTGCCGGGCCTGGCGTGCAAAATCCACGTTTGCTGTCAACGCTTCCCGGCGCCTCGGTAGAACAGCTCTCGCGCAATGAGCTGCACGCCCAGGGAAGCTGGCGGCTCCTTTCCGGTTCTGTGCTGGATGGCCGTGTTGCTCAAGGCAATGTCGGTTACCTGGGGCGCTATCACCGGCAGGTTGCGGCGCTTGGCGAAGATGACGGTAGGCAGCTCTTTGGTTGGCTCATGCCGGGAAACGATCGTTTTTCAAAAACCGGTTTGTTTGCCTCCAGGTTTTCCCCGGGAAAACGATTCAAGATGATCACCGCCACCTGGGGGGGAAGACGAGCAATCTACCCATTGGGCGTATACGAGAAAGTGATGCCGCTGGATATCATCGCCACCTCGCTTTTAAAAAGTCTTGCTGTTGGTGACACAGAAAAATCAGCATCGCTGGGGGGGCTGGAGTTGATAGAGGAAGATCTTGCCTTGTGCAGCTTTGTCTGTCCCGGGAAAAACGAATTCGGGCCTATGCTGCGCTCTGTGCTCGATGCACTTGAAAGGGGTGAGTAGCGGTGGAGGACCACGCGCCAATTCACTTCACAAGTGTCTTTCTACAGCTCTATGGTTCTTTGTAAGGTGCGATAATTATGAAATTTCTTCGCGATATATTTGATAAGCTTGAACCCAGGTTCACCAAAGGGGGCCCCTGGCACCGCTGGTATGCCCTCTTTGAAGCGACGGACTCCTTTTTGTTTCACAGCAGACGAGTCACCCACATCGCTCCCCATGTGCGGGACGCAGTCGATTACAAGCGCATCATGATCACCGTGATTATCGCTTTGATCCCCTGTGTAATCATGGCCCTGTGGAATACCGGTTATCAGGCTAACAGCGGGCTGCAGCAACTTGGTCTCCAGGTTCCTCCTGGCTGGCGCGGAGCGATCATGGCCCAGGTTGGTTGTGATCCAAACAGTGTTTTTTCGAATATGGTGTATGGTGCACTCTACTTTTTGCCCATATATCTCGTCACCGTTGTCGTGGGTAGTCTTTGGGAGGGATTGTTTAATCTTATTCGAGGCCATGAGATCTCCGAGGCCTTTCTGGTGACCAGTTTGCTCTTTCCCCTGACCCTGCCGCCAACGATCCCTCTCTGGCAGGTGGCTTTGGGGATTAGCTTTGGAATCATCTTTGCCAAAGAGGTCTTTGGTGGCGTCGGGCGCAACTTCATGAACCCAGCCCTGGTCTCCCGAGCCTTTCTTTACTTTGCCTACCCTATCTCCATTACAGGTGATGCTGTCTGGGTTCCGGTGGATGGACTGACCAGTGCCACACCGCTGGCACATCTCGCTGCATCACCAACGGGATTTTCCCCTTCCGATCTCTCGCTGAGTTGGACAGATGCCTTTGTTGGTATCATGCCGGGCTCAATGGGAGAAACTTCGGCCCTTGCCTGTCTGCTGGGGGCGGCATTTTTACTCTATACAGGCATTGCCTCCTGGCGAATTATGGGATCCATGGTTCTGGGGGGGGGGCTGGCAGCTTTGCTTCTTGCAAATCTTTCGACACAGGGCAATGGCCTGCAGACTTTACCAGCCCACTGGCATCTCGTCCTTGGTGGTTTCGCCTTTGGAATGGTCTTTATGGCGACCGATCCGGTTTCGGCAGCGCAGACACCCCTTGGTCAATGGATCTATGGTCTGCTGATTGGCATTCTTGCTATCGTGATACGCGTTGCTAATCCGGCCTTTCCCGAAGGGGTAATGCTGGCCATCTTGCTGGGCAATGTCTGCGCTCCCCTGCTGGATCATTTCGTTATCCAGGCCAATATCAAGAGAAGGAGGCTGCGCCATGGCTGAAGAATCCGTTGCCAGACCCTTTTATACTGTCCTGGTCCTGGCCCTGGTCTGCTCGGCTTTGGTTGCAGGAACAGCGGTTGGCTTGCGACCATTTCAGGAGGCCAACCGCAAGGTCGATCAGCAAAAGAACATCCTGCGCGCAGCAGGTTTGTTTAACCCCGAGGAAAAGGTCGTCGTCCAGTTTCAACGATTGATTCAACCCAGGCTGGTTGACCTGACCACTGGTAGGTTTGTCGATCAAACAATGCAGGATGCGGTTAAGCTTGAAGAAAAGAGGACGCTGACCCGCGATGAGGATCCGGCCGGTCTTTTCCAACTTGAGCGCTATGTACCTGTGTACCTGGTTCGGCAAGAGAATGGGTATGGTCAAATCATCTTACCTCTTAGAGGGAAGGGACTGTGGTCGACTATGTATGCCTATGTAGCCCTTGATGCCGATTTGAATACCATTCGTGGCATCAGCTTTTACGAACATGGCGAGACCCCTGGCCTTGGTGGTGAGATTGAAAATCCGAGTTGGCAGGCAGGTTGGCAGGGCAAACGAGTGTATGACGCGGATGATGCGGTTGTCTTGCAGGTGGTCAAGAGCGGTAAGACGGATGGGGTGAGTGCCGAGCACCGCATTGATGGAATCTCAGGGGCCACAATGACGGGCAACGGCGTTTCAGCCATGCTGCAATTCTGGTTTGGGGAGAATGGCTTTGGCCCCTTGCTGCAAACGCTGCAACACCAGGGAGGACTCAATGAAAGATCGAAAACGTGATCTTCTGCTTCGTTCAATCATCGAGCGTAATCCGATCGCGCTTTTAGTGCTTGGTATTTGTTCGGCGCTGGCGGTTACCTCACAGATGCAGACGGCCTTTGTCATGTCCGTCTGCGTAACTCTGGTGGTTGCCTGTTCAAGCTGTATTATTTCTCTGGTGCGAGCGCAAATCCCCAATTCGGTACGTATCGGCGTTCAGATCACCGTGATTGCTACCCTTGTCATTTTGGTGGATCAGGTGCTCAAGGCTTTTTACTTTGATTTGGCCAAACAGCTCTCGATATATATAGGCCTGATCATCACTAACTGTATCGTCATGGGACGAGCCGAAGGCTTTGCCATGTCCAACCCACCACTGAACAGTTTTCTGGATGGGATTGGTAACGGCCTGGGCTACGGATTTGTCTTGATGAGTGTTTCGTTTATTCGGGAACTCTTTGGCTCCGGGACTCTTTTTGGTTGGGAGGTGCTGCCGCTGACCACCAATGGCGGTTGGTACGTGCGTAATGGACTGCTCCTGCTACCGGTAAGCGCGTTTTTTATCATTGCGCTGATTATCTGGCTTTTGCGGACCATTGATCCGGTGCAACAGGAGAAAGACTGATGACACAGTATTTGGATATCATCATTCGTTCATTATTCATCGAGAATCTGCCGCTGAGTTTTTTTCTCGGCATGTGCACCTTTCTGGCGATTTCCAAAAAAGTGAAAAGTGCCGTTGGCCTGGGGGCCGCGGTGCTGGTATTGATGGTGATCACGGTCCCGGTGAACAATCTTATTCTCACGCGTCTTTTGGAACCCGGCGCCCTTGCCTGGGCCGGGCAGCCCGATATGGACCTCACTTTTCTTGGTCTGCTCACCTATATTGGGGTGATTGCTGCTATTGTCCAAGTCCTTGAAATGACTCTTGATCGATTTATGCCCGCACTATATGGAACCTTGGGCATCTTTTTGCCGCTGTTGACAGTAAACTGTGCCATTCTTGGTGGCAGTCTTTTCATGGTTGAGCGCAAATACAGTTTTGCAGAGAGCATTGCCTATGGTCTGGGGGCCGGGGGAGGATTTTTTCTGGCCGTAGTGCTGCTTGCAGGTATTCGTGAAAAATTGGAATATGCCGATCCTCCTGCCGGTTTGCGCGGCCTGGGCATGACCTTTATCTGTGCCGGGCTGATGGCGCTAGCCTTCATGGGGCTTGGAGGCTTCTAAAGGTACCTGAGAAAATTTGCCAGAAGCAAACCGGATGTAAGTACAGCGGTGCAATAGAGGAGTTGAAACAATGACGGAAATAATCGGTGCAGTTCTCACCTTTCTGGCTATCCAGTTGGTACTTGTCACCTTGATTGTCACAGCGAAACGGTTGCTGCTCCCCGGTGGCGAAGTGGTCATTACCGTCAACGATGATAAAGAACTCTCCGTTAAGCCGGGCGGTAAATTGCTGACGTCACTGGCCCAGGAGGGAATCTTTCTCTCTTCTGCCTGCGGTGGCGGTGGAAGCTGCGGTCAGTGTCGTTGCCTGGTGGAAGAGGGGGGAGGTGCCATTCTGCCAACGGAGCAGGGAAAGATCAAACCAGTTGATGCCCGGCGTGGCATGCGTCTCTCCTGTCAGGTGCCGGTCAAGCGAGATCTGAAAATACAGGTTCCAGCGGAGATGCTTGAGACAAGAAAATGGCAGTGTACGGTTCGTTCGAATCGCAATGTCGCCACCTTTATTAAAGAACTGGTCCTGGATTTGCCGCAGGGGGAAGAGGTGAACTTTAAGCCAGGAGGCTATATTCAGATCGAGGTGCCGCCCCATGCCCTGGAATATAAAAGTTTCGATATCGACGAAAAGTTCCTGGGTGATTGGACCAAATTTAAAATGTTTCAGTACCAGTCCCGCGTGCATCAGCCAGTGAGTCGCGCCTATTCCATGGCCAACTATCCCGGAGAGAAAGGGATCATCAAGCTCAATGTGCGTATCGCCAGTCCGCCACCGCGTGGACCTCTGGGGATTCCTCCGGGGCAGGCCTCTTCGTATATCTTTAACTTAAAAGAAGGCGACGAGGTGACCATTGCCGGTCCCTTTGGTGAGTTTTTTATCGAGGAATCCGACTCAGAGATGATCTACATCGGCGGAGGTGCTGGCATGGCTCCTCTGCGAAGCCATATCTTTGAACTCTTTAAGGCGAGAAAAACCCAGCGTAAGGTTTCGTTCTGGTACGGGGGGCGAAGCGTTCAGGAACTTTTTTATATGGAAGAGTTTGAAGCTCTCGCCAAAGAACACGATAACTTCTCTTTGCATGTGGCTCTTTCGGATCCGCAACCTGAAGATAACTGGCAGGGATTAACCGGATTTATCCATCAGGTGCTCTTTGAAAACTACCTTAAAGAGCATGAGGCTCCCGAAGATATCAATTACTATATGTGCGGCCCACCTGTGATGACCCAGGCTGTGCTCGATATGTTGGATAATCTTGGGGTAGAGCCCAGCAACATCCATTACGATGATTTTGGAGGCTGAGATCCATGCTGCAGTTGGCTTTCCTTTTCTTGATCACCTTGTGTACCATGGTCGCATTTTCTGGCATTATTATCTATGTGCGCAGTCGTCCCTCCAAGAAGCCGGGACCCAGTGAAGAAGGGTGCCATAGTCAGAACGGGGGAAGCTGCTGCAGTTGCTCGTCGAATGGACTTCGTGCCTCCTCTTCACAGCTGCCTATGTATCGCGAGTGAGGGGCAAAAAACTCCCCCCTGCCAGCCGTACGGCTGGCAGGGGGGAGAATGAAAGTGGATCTCTTAGTAATCTTCATTACTGAGCACATCACTCACATCAATGCAGCGATTGGACTCTTCTTCGGTTAGATCCTCTTTTTTCTTGATCACTTTAATATCATTAAACTGACAAGCGTACTGTTTCCCCTCTTTGTCTCGAATCCAGACCATTTCTTCATAACCAAGACCGGATTTACCCTCGGGTGAACCTTTTCCTTTTTCTGTCATCTTGTTCTCCTTTGTGTGATTGGCATCAGATTTCAGGAACATAAGCCAATTATATGTACGATTCCCCATAATTGGCAACCCTAGGAAGGTTCTTTTTTAACCGAGAGTACTGCAGGTATGACGATTTGGATGCTGCTTAGGCTCTGGGGGCTCTACTCTTCTTAGGGGACAAAAAACGGAAATAGAGAACCTCGAGAAAGGGGCTCCGATCTCCATCATTTAAAAAATTGCATGATGCCATCGATGAATGCATTTTGCTATGTCCACGACCCTGCGCATTTTTCAAGAACGGTGATTTGAGAATGCGCGGGAAAAGCGATCTCAACGAGCAAAAAGCTCTTGCCCTTTTGTTTCATCCATGGTTAATTAGCGCCTCGCCGCTGCCGAGCAGCATCAACGCAGCGACGGAAGCGCTTGCAACCAAACAAAAAAAGGTTGACAGCGATTCAAAAACATGATAGACTGATTGACGCAGCTTGCATCGCAAGCGCTTTTGATCTTTGAAAACTGAACAGTAAGAGCGGGCCAAGTAATTTTGGTTTTTTGATTGATTAGCACCAATCATTTGTGATTGGTCAGGATATTAAACTGGAGAGTTTGATCCTGGCT
>NZ_JAFFQA010000045.1 GCF_016919065.1 Desulfobulbus rhabdoformis
TTTCGCGTTCGACTTGCATGTGTTAAGCACGCCGCCAGCGTTCGTTCTGAGCCAGGATCAAACTCTCCAGTTTAATATCCTGACCAATCACAAATGATTGGTGCTAATCAATCAAAAACCAAAAAAACTACTTGGCCCGCTCTTACTGTTCAGTTTTCAAAGATCAAAAGCGCTTGCGTTCCGCAAGCTGCGTCAATCAGTCTATCATGTTTTCGAAACGCTGTCAACCATTTTTTTGTTTGGTTGCAAGCGCTTCCGTCGTATTCGGCGTTAGCCCCCGAGCGACGAGGCGCCAATATACAGGCCTTGATCCCGCTCGTCAATCTCTTTCTTTTACTCTATGTCGTTTTTTGCCCGTCTGCGAAAGAGGGACTTTTTAATGGTATGAGAATTGAGACCAAAGGTCAATGAGATGGTGAATTATTTTTCGTTCTCTGCGATCCAGCCAGAGAGTGTCTCTACGATCTTTTTCGCCTGGGCGACCGAGGATATATTAAATTTTGATTTGGCTAAGTACTGCCCGTTTCTTTTCTGATACCGGCGGATGGTAAACTTTTCCTGGCCAAACTCGCCTTTTGTTCGATCGAGGTCCTGATAGCGATACAAAATGGTGGTCCAGCTTCCCTTGGAGAGAATCGCTTTGTCGAGTTCTTTAACGACCTGAACCCCATCTTCTTCATAGTTGACGCTTAAATCTTCTACGTTTTCTGCCATGTTCTTCCTGGGTTAAAGGGTGTGTGAAAATTATAGCGGCTCAACCTACCGCGCTGGATGGAAAAAGGCAAACAACCAGTGCATTTTCTTGCCTGGCCCAAAATATTCAGGAGTTCGTGCCCATGCTGAAGCGGTCTTTTCGGAGTCGGGGCTTACCTGAACTGGGACAAAAATTTCATCTCTGGACAGACACGAGTTAATGCTCAAATTCGAATTTGATGTCGCTGCCGCTGGATTCTGCACCGGTCTCGGTCAACAGGGAGAAGCCATGACCAAGGTTGAGTTTGGTGTTGAAGGAACTTGCATCCTCTCCCAGGCTCTTGCCATAGCTGACATACAAATCCGGGGTAAGCCAGCTTCCTAAAACAAGAGATTGGTCCTCATCGTCGTCCCCATCTTCTATTTTAATTTCATCGATCATGGAGAATTTTTTCAGGCTTCTGAGGTAGGGCACAAGGCCTCCCATTCCTATTTTTTCGGCTACAGTGCCCACGGAACCTATATCATCCCTTGTTTCTCCCCCAATTGCCGTATCCTGGAGCATGGTCTGAATGATTGCAGCCTGCTGCATGGCAGGGGTCGAGTAAAAGGATATTTCAGGGTGTTGCAGAAAGCCCTCGACCGTTAGGCCGGTGGTTGCCTTCTCTGTTTTGCGTTCACTGCGTAGTTCAATACCGGGATTATCCAACGGGCTTGCCGTATAGAGTACCCGGCCAACATCAATATTAAGTCGCTTGCCATAGAGGGTGAAGGTACCGTCGTTGACCGCAAGGGTGCCTGTCCCGATCATGGGACGCCCCGGTTGCCCATCTATATGGAGATTACCTTCAATATTGGCGCGAAGGCCAAAGGCATCAATTTTGACCTCCTTGCCGATGGATATTGCCAGGTCCAGGTAAAGAGGCTGGGGCGCTGCAGGCGCCAAAGGCCCTTCATCAACAATGACGACGTCACTCGATGGTGCGGTTGCCTGGTCAAAATCAATGGAACTCAGTTTTGCTTGGGGAATGTCGACTCCCCCCTGAACCTTTATCTCCTGATCACTGACATGAACCTGTAGATCTGGGGAGACTGTCAGGTCCATCCCCGGAAGGCTGGCCGCATGAAAATTCTCGCCTTCTAAAAGAACATTGATTGTCTGGGATCCCGTCTGAAGCAGGTCGACAGTGGTGTCTGCCTGGAGCTCTCCTGTTCCGGAATGGGCCAGTGCCTGGAGCTGTATCTTTTGCCCCTTGCCTTTTAAGGTCAACTCAAGAGGCGAAAGGGTGATACCTAAAGGAGGTATTTCCGCCTTTCCCTCTTTGAGGACGATTTGACCGGAAAAGTTTGGCTCCTTGATAAGTCCTTGCATCGTCCATCTACCCTGCAGTGCCCCTTCGGGGATGACCGCCTGCTGGGTCAGAGCTGTCAGGAGTTGCAGATCTTGAAGATCTATATCAAGTGTCGCCTGAAGCGGTTGGGTCATCAGATCGGCAACGGGATTCGCTGTTTTCTGGCGCAGGTTGAGCTGCACACCGTTTTCCTTGTTGATGCGGCTGAGCAGAGTGCCGCTGAGGAGATTGTCTGCATAACTTGCCTTGAACGTATTCGTGGTCCAGGCAAGTTCCTGCTCAGTCCCGTCGGGAAGGGGAGCGGTGACGACAAGGCCATCTGTGTCGGCCCGAAGCGTTGCCTGGCGAATTTGGGCGGCGTTGCCTTGAGCCTCTAGAAAGGTGTTCAGGCTCCCCTCTACCGGCCATGGAGCATTCAGCGTCCCCGCAAGAGCTGGAAGGGGAAGGGTGGTTACCGTTGAGGTAACCTTCCAGTGTTGATTGCTGCCCCTCCATTCTCCCTGGAGACAGATGGAACTTTCGCTGGAGGTGGCTAAACAGGTTTGGGTTAATTTGGCTTCTTGGGATGAGGCCAAAAGGCTGCTTGGGGTTTTTTGTTGCCACTGGTCCCATCGTTCGTTGTTCACATAGGCATTTTGCAAATTTCCCTGCCAGGTCCCCTGGCGATAGCCGCCAACGAGTTCCAGGCCGGTTTGGAGGTCGCTATTTTGAGCTTCAAAATGGAGTTGGTGTTTTTTCAGGGTTCCGTTGAGCGAAAGCACGCTTGAGTCAAGCTCTGTTCCCGCAAGATCAGCCTGCGCAAGCGTTACTTTTGCTTTGAGTGCGCCTTCCTGGGTGATCAGGCCGTTTGCCGTTGCTTCCACATGGCCGATAAGCATATCTTGATATTCAATATCCTGTCCGTTTAGGCGCAGATCGAGGTTGGGTTTTTTCAGGGAGCCGGTCAACTGCGCCTTGGCCTTAAGTGTGCCCGAGGCTTGGGGAAGGAGTTCGGCCAGGTTTGGGGAGTCGATATCAAGGTTCAGGTCAAGCTTTGGTGAAGATGTCCCCTGGATATGGAGCCGGGAGGTGCCACTTTTCAAGCTCAGGTTCGGGAGTTCAAGTTGGTCTCCCTGAAGTCGCATGCTTCCTTTTCCCTGCAGGGGATAGCCACGCAGGGTGCCGTTAAGGGCGTGGAGCTGCAGCTGCATCTGGAGTTCCCTGTCCAGTGTGCCTTGAGTAGAAAGGTTGGTGGAAAAGTTTCCGGGCCATTCGGCAAGAAAGGCGGACGGATCGATTTTCTGTCCTTGCAGCTCTGCCTTCCAGGAGAGCGCGGGGCTCCATTTGAGCTCACCCTGTAGAGCAAGCTGGGCCTTGTCCTGGACTGCCTTCATACGGGTTATCTGTACACCTTCAGTATTTCCTGCAAGTGCAGTGTCGAACTGCAGCAGGGCAGGGGCGCCTGGCACCGTTGTCTTGGCCTGGAGAGTTCCCTCGTAGGTGGTAAAGGTTCCTTTGCCCTGGAAATGCAGATCTTTGATTTCCTCTTGGGGCCAGGTTTTGTTTATTGCAGCAAGCGCGATGCGTTCACTGTGAAGAGCTGCCGTCCAGCGAGGGGCACTGAGCAGATCGTTGAGGCTGCCATCCAGCTCAATCATTGCTGGTTGGAGCAGGTCAGCACGAAGCTTGAGATTATTAAGCGGGCCGGTGAGCTCGAGTTTTGTATCGATGGGGGCAAATTCCGGCAGCACAAGGTGGGCTGTCAGGGCAGCCTCAATCGGGTAGGTAGTATTTGTGCGCAGGGCGGCTTTGAGTTTGAGGATGTTCTCCTGGGCCTTGACATTGAGGGCGGCCAGACGAAACTGATCTCCCCGGGCGCTGAGCTGACGAAGTCCTACATGATCGATATGTTGAGGAGCTGCTCCGTTAAGATGCAGGCTGAGATCGTTGATATCCAGCTGCTTGAGCTGAATATCAATGGGCAAGGAAAAGGCGGGAAGTGTCGCTGTAACACTTTGTGGCTCAGGCTTTTCATTTTCTGTTTTTCCCGTACGCATATCGATTGCATCCGCTGCAAGGGATGTCAAGATGAGTTGTTTTTTGAACAGCTTTCCTGGCTGCCAGTCCAGCCGAAATCTGTCAACCGTAACAGTGTTGATCCCATCGTTGTATTGAACCTTGTTGAGTGTAAGCGGTCCAAGCAGACTCCCGGAAGCGCTGCCAATGGAAACCATGGTGGCGGTGAATGGTTGAGTGAGTTTAAGGAGCGTGTGGAGTCCTGTTTCTGAACTGACCAAAAATGCCAGAAACCCGATCAGGCAACAAAACACGGCGACGGTCGCCAGAAGAAGTCGTTTGAGTATTCTCATAGATCCGCCCCCAGAGTAAAGTGAATCCTCCAAGAGCCACTTTCATCCAGGGCCTTGGCCAGGTCAAGCCTGACCTGCCCAAAAATACCACTCCATCTGAGCCCAACGCCTGCCCCGGAATGCATGGTAAAATCCGAAAAACTGTTCATCGTTGTTCCGCTATCATAAAAAGCTGCTCCGCTCCAGGCCTTGTAAAGTTTGCGTTCCAATTCAATACTGTAGGTGAGCATGTCTTTGCCTCCCACCAGGTTGCCTTCTGTATCTGTTGGTGAGATCTCTTTATATGCATACCCTCGTACACTTTGGTCGCCACCGGTATAAAAGCGGAGGCTGGGTGGGATGGAATAAATATCATCAACGAGCGTAGTTCCAATTTCCGCACGGCCAATAACACGCCAATCCTCCAAAAAGCGATAGATGCCTTTGGCGCTGAGCGTGCCTTGGAGAAAATCCGCATCTCCAAGCATTCCCTTTTCGCTGCCGATTATTTCCGCTGAAATTCGAATCCCCTGATCCGTGGAAATGCGATCCTCTGCCCAGAACAAGGTGGTTTTTACACCAGGGATGAAAAAGCTGGAGCGGTCACTGTCAATGGCAGAGCCCGTATCATAATTTTCATGGAGATACTGCAGTGAATAGGAAAGCTCGCCCCAGCCTCGGTAATAGTCGCGACTTATGGTGGCGTTGATAGTTTCCGTTTCCGTGTTTTCATAGGTCTCTGTTTCATAAAGACCAGAGAGGCTGAATTTGTCTTTTTTAGGATCACCAATAGGGATGGAATAGGTGCCCCCCAAATTGGTTTTTCGTTGGGAAGGCTGAAATTGCAGATCGAGTTGATGTCCGTAGCTGTTGAGGTAGCGGTTTGTATACTCCAGCGTACCGCGAGGGCCCGTATCTGTACCGTAGCCCAAGCCAATTCCGTACTTGTGGGCAAGGTTTTGGGTGAGGGCAATGGTGATTGGGACCTTGTTGGTTGTTGGTTCGGCCTGGTCAAGGTCGTAGCTGATATCCACCTTGCTGAAATACCCCGCATTATAGAGCGACTGGCGCATACGGGTCAGCGCTTTGGGAGAAAAAGGAGCGCCTTCTTGGATGGGGGTGATTTTTTTCAGGAGTTTGTGATTGATAAAATCGGCCTGAAATTGGAGCTCGCCAATCAGGTACAGGGGGCCGGTGTCGATGTTGATTACAATGGCAGCGCTCAGGTCCTTTTTATGAACTGTAACTTGACTGGTGCGAAAACTGGCCTTTGGATATCCATTTTCCAAGGCCTTGCTGATCAACTTTTGCTTGCCTTGCGCATACAAGGGATGGTTGAGCGCATCTCCCCGCTGTAGGGGGAATTGAGAACTCGCCTCCAAAAGTTTTTCATCCTTTGCTCCAGGTCCTTCGTAGGTTATTGCAACGCTTTGAACAAGAACGGGTTTACCCGGTTGCACTGCAAGATCAACCAGCCACTTACCCGCTTCCAGCTCTTTTTTGCTGATGCTGATTTCGGGGGTGTAGTAGCCGAAGGGTTCCAGGGCCTTAGCCGCTTCCACCTGTGCCTTGCTATACAGCCGTTTGAAGACATTTGCAGAGAGCTGCTCATTGTCTTCAATGCGATTGAGCGAAAGATAGGAACTGATGTTTTGGCGTTCCGCGTCGGTCAGTTCACCGTTGATATTCAACTCGAGGTTGGGGTGGGCATAAGCAGATGACAGGAGCAGGAAAAAATGAAGTTGGCAGACAAAAAAGGTGTGCCAGTAGTGCATGCGGTGTCTGGTTGTGCGGGCAGGATACGATCGATGGCCTCCAGGAGAAGACACTGTTTGGTTGGCTACAAAAAGAAGCCAGCGGTACGGGGATGGCATGGTCTTGGTTGGTCCAGTTCAGCTGTAGTGGATAAACACGAGAAATACATACCTTGCTGTTTGTGCAAAGGTTAAACTGACACTGTACCCTGCTTGGGTGGGTTTTTAAAGGGTGTCTTGAATAATTAGATTTTTCAATCAAGGCCAAGGATTGCGCAAAATTTTACCGCAGGCATATGTGTGATATTCCGAGGATAAAATTTTAAGCATGACGCCGGGATTGGCAGAAAAAGCAATTATTCAAAATTCCCTAAAGATTTGATTGAGCGATAGGCGCTGCGCGTTTTTCGCTCCAGAGAATTAAACCTTGTATCCGTGACGGCGGGTGATCACTGAACAAGGTATCTCTTTTCATGAGACACCGGTGGATGCTCACTGATTCGGGGTAAAAAAATGCCCCCCATGGAATCACCATGGGGGGCAAGAGCTTACTGACGTGAGAAGCTGAGGTGCCCGTTCGGGGCTTTATCAATGAGGATGTGATCACCCTCAACAAAATTTCCTTCAAGAATTTCCAGGGCCAGCGGGTCTTCAATATGGCGCTGGATAGCCCGTTTCAGGGGGCGGGCGCCAAAAGTCGGATCATAGCCCGCATCCACCAGGTATTGCTTGGCTTCTTTGGTCAGGGTTACCTTGTACTTGCGTTCGGCCAGCCGTTTGCTCATACGTTTGATCTGAATGTCGACAATCTGGAGTAGATCTTGCCGTCGCAGCCCGTGGAAGGTGATGATCTCGTCGACACGGTTGAGAAACTCCGGCTTGAACTGGCGATGCAGGAGTTCATCCACCTGGCGACGCATGGTTTCCGGATCGGTCTGGGCCAACTCCATGATGATATGGCTGCCGAGATTCGAGGTCATGATCATGATTGTGTTTTTAAAATCCACGGTCCTTCCCTTGCCATCGGTCATACGGCCATCATCCAGGACCTGCAGGAGGACATTAAACACATCTGGATGGGCTTTTTCGATCTCATCAAGCAAGATGACCGAATATGGTCGCCTTCGAACCGCCTCGGTGAGCATGCCGCCTTCGTCATAACCGACGTAGCCGGGGGGCGCTCCGATAAGACGGGCCACCGAGTGCTTCTCCATGTATTCCGACATATCAATGCGAATCATGGCCTGCTCGGAGTCAAAAAGAAACTCGGCCAGACTGCGGGCCAGCTCGGTTTTGCCCACACCCGTGGGGCCCAGGAAGATGAAGCTTCCCAGAGGTCGATCCGGATCTTGCAGGCCTGCCCGGGCACGCCTGACCGCATTGGAGACCGCGACAATGGCCTCGCGTTGTCCAATGACCCGGTCGGCCAACTGATCTTCCGCATGGACCAGTTTTTCTTTTTCCCCTTCCAGGAGTTTATCCACCGGGATGCCTGTCCATTTTGCAACCACCGCAGCCACATCTTCTGCGGAAACCTCCTCGTTGAGCATTTGCTGTTGCTCCTGAATTTCACTGAGACGTGCTTTGGCAGTTTCCAGGTCTTTTTCCAGCTGGACGATCTGACCGTAACGAATCTCTGCCACCTTGCTCAGTTCACCGCGGCGTTCGGCCTGCTGTTCTTCCACATGGGCCTGGTCAATCCTGGATTTGATATCTCGAATGGATTGAATGATATCTTTCTCCAGAGTCCATTGGCCTTTCATGGCTTTCAGCGAGTCGTCCAGGTTTGCCAGGTCCATCCGCACCTTTTCAAGCCGCTCTTTGGAGGCTGGGTCGGTCTCTTTTTTCAGGGCCTCCTGCTCGATTTCCAGTTTGATTTTTTTACGCTCCAACTGGTCGATTTCCGTGGGCATGGAATCGATTTCAATGCGCAAGCGCGATGCCGCCTCATCGATCAGATCGATGGCCTTATCCGGCAGAAATCGGTCGGTAATGTAGCGGTTAGAGAGCGTCACTGCGGCCACGGTGGCGGCGTCTTGAATACGCACACCATGATGGACTTCATATTTTTCCTTGATACCACGGAGGATGGCGATGGTGTCCTCCTCGCTTGGCTCCTGGACGAGCACCGGTTGGAAGCGGCGTTCCAGGGCTGCATCCTTCTCTATATATTTGCGGTATTCATCTAAGGTGGTGGCTCCTACGCAGTGAAGTTCACCGCGGGCCAGGGCCGGTTTGAGCATATTGGAGGCGTCCATGGAACCTTCAGCGGCACCGGCCCCCACCAATGTGTGAATCTCATCGATAAAGAGGATGATCTCACCGGCTCGTTTTTCCACCTCTTTAAGCACTGCTTTGAGGCGGTCTTCAAATTCGCCCCGGTACTTGGCACCCGCAACCAGCGAGCCCAGGTCCAAAGAAACGACCTGCTTGTTTTCCAGGGTGGAGGGGACATCTCCGTTGACGATACGCAGGGCAAGTCCCTCAACGATCGCTGTTTTTCCTACACCCGGCTCACCAATGAGCACAGGATTGTTTTTCGTCCGCCGTGAGAGGACCTGGATAATGCGGCGAATCTCCTCGTCGCGGCCTATGACCGGGTCCAGCTTGCCCTTGCGCGCCACATCAGTCAGGTTGCGAGCATATTTCTCCAGGGCCTGGTACTTATCCTCCGGGTAGGGGTCGGTAACCCGCTGGTTCCCACGCACGCTCATCAGCGCCTTCAAAAAGGAGTCGCTGGTAACTCCCTGCCTGGTCAGCATGGCTGTTACTTTTAGCGAACTGTCAGCGAGCATGGTCAAGAATAAATGCTCCTGGCTGACATACTCATCCTGCATGTTGGAGGCAGTCTTGAAGGACTGGTCCAAGAGCGCTCGAAATTTTTGCGAGGCGTAGGTTTGATTTGCTCCAGCTCCGCTGACCTTGGGGAGTCCATTAATCAGCTGGTTGGTCTCGTTCAAGACCACGCTTGGCGTAACGCCCATTTTCTGTAAGACCGGCACGACAACCCCTTCGGGCTGCTCCAGGATGGCTTTGAGCAGGTGCTCCGGCTGCAACTCCTGGTTGCCGGCAGACTGCGCCAACTGCTGGGCAGCCTGAATGGCTTCCTGTGATTTGAGGGTGAATTTGTCCAGTTGCATATTCTCTTCTCTCCTTGCCTGTTGAGTTGGTTGTGACAGGCGATATATTCTTTTATTCGAAGGAGAAAATAAGGGTCAAATGGTGGGTGTCAAGAAATTGGCACTGCGGAAAGATGCTCTTTGTATGCAAGAAAAAGGGAATATTCCTTGAATCCGTGCGCATTCAGCGAACATCCTTCATCACGGATAAAAAAACCCCCTTGTCAGAACTGACAAGAGGGCTGGGGGCCGGATGATCTATGCATGATCAACCGCAAGAGCCGCTACAGGAACCACAACTGCTGCCACCGCTGCTGAGCGGGTTGGCGGAAGTGATTGAAAACCCGGAACGGTATCCGGCCTCGATGAAGTCAACTTTGACGGCACCGCATTTATCCTGGAGATCGTTATCAACCAAGAATTTCAGACCGCCTTCCTCAAAAACCTTATCTGTGTCTTTTGGCTCATCCAGAGCCAAACCTAGGCTTGGGCCACTTCAGCCACCCTGCATCAGTGCGATGCGAATAGCAGAATCAATTTTGTTCTGCTCCAGGTAGGCTTTCAGGTTGTTCACAGCAACCTCTGTTACTTCAAACATTCTGCCTCCTCAAAAGTAATAAAACCTCCTTCCCTTGAGGGGGAAGAAGTCATTTGGGTTATGTGTCCAAGGTAAAGCGCATTCTTGAACTCGTCAACCATAGAACGGTTCTAAGGGGAATAAAGAGCCACTTGGTGGTGTTGATTTTCAATCTTCGTTGCCCTATCGGATCAAGAGGTGGGAGGCGTAACTTCGTCCAAAGACAGTGGGGAGAGGTTATTTTTGCTGAGCCCTATGGCGAGCAAAAAGGATATAAAATCAGATTATTGGCTGAAATCTATTGTCAAAGGTTCAGGGGGTTTCTACAATTAAGAGGAATCTTGATGACAGGGTAAAAGGGAACAACGCTGAAAGCATCGAATTGTTGTATAAGTATGCGACGACGCTTAAAGCGTCTTCTTCAAGCAACCCAAAACATATTGCCTGAATCCGTGAGCATTCAGATGCAGGGAGCCCAAGATGCGAGAAAAACTACTTATTTCCACCGGTGGCGGTGATGCTCCGGGGTTAAATGCCGTTATCTTTGCGGTGGTGAATTCGGCAGCCCGAAAGGGGTGGGAGGTCTATGGCAGTCGGGCTGGCTACGGTGGATTGCTCGATCGGGATGATCTGGTGCGACTCACGCCGGAAGGAGTGGAAGGTATTCTTTCCCAGGGGGGAACGATTTTAGGCTCTACCAACAAAGGAAATCCCTTTGCTAAGCCGGTGGAAAATTTGGCAGGTGAGATTCAGATTGTCGATATCTCCGATAAAATTCTCACCAATTTTCAGCGCAACGGCTTTTTTTGCCACATTGCCGTGGGCGGTGACGGCAGTTTGGAGATAGCCCATCGATTTGCCCAGAAGGGGATGCCGGTTATCGGGGTGCCTAAAACCATTGATAACGATCTTGAGGCAACAGACCGAACCTTTGGCTTTGATACGGCTGTCTCCACAGCCACAGATGCCATTGACAAGCTCCACTCCACGGCCAAATCTCACGATCGGGTCATGGTGGTGGAGGTGATGGGGCGGGATTCCGGTTGGATCGCACTTTATTCAGGTATCTCAGGCGGGGCCGATGCCATCCTTATTCCCGAGATTCCCTTTCAGATGGATGCGGTCTGCGCCAAAATCTCGGATAATGAATTGCATGACAAGCATTACTCGATAGTGGTTGTCGCCGAAGGGGCCCGATCCGAAGATGGTGAGGTCATCAATAAAGGCAAGGGGGAGTTGGGGCGCTCTGAGATGGTACTTGGGGGAATTGGGGAATGGGTAGCCAACCAGATTCGTGATCGGCTGGGAAAAGATACCCGCTCTTTAGTGCTCGGGCATTTGCAGCGAGGCGGTTCGCCCACAACCTTTGATCGCCTTCTGGCCCTTCGATTTGGTGCTGCCGCGGTTCGTTTGGCCGAGCAGGGAATTTTTGACCATATGGTCGCCTGGGTGCCGCCCAATATGACTGCTGTCCCCATTGCCGAGGCTATTCGCAATCGTAAAAAAATTGATCTGGGCAGCGATAAAGTGCAAACGGCCCGGGATATCGGGATTTGTCTGGGGGATTGAGAGTGGTTTTTCCAGGGACAGAGGTTTAGAGGATTGAGTCGCTATGCTGACATCTGAGGCAAACAAATACAGATGTTCTTCCAAATGGTCTCATGTCCACAGCTGAAACCTTAGAGCTGATCTATCAGCGGATGCTGGCGCAGCTTGGCCCCCAGCACTGGTGGCCTGGGGAGAGTCCTTTCGAGGTAATGGTGGGGGCTATCCTCACTCAGAACACCAACTGGAAGAATGTCGAGCGTGCGATCGACAATCTCAAAAGGGCAGGCGTTTTTTCATTTTCTGCCCTTGCTGCGCTGCCCACGGCCCTTCTTGCCGAGTATATTCGCCCTGCAGGCTACTACAATATCAAGGCGGGCCGTTTGCAGAACCTGCTGTTCTTTATTCAGGAGCAGCAGGGCGATGACGTAGAAATTTTTCTTGATCAGCCACTGGATCGTCTCCGCCAGCAGCTCCTTTCTGTTAAGGGCGTTGGCCCCGAGACAGCAGATTCTATTCTGCTCTACGCAGCCAAACTGCCGATCTTTGTGGTCGACACCTATACCCACCGCATTCTCCTACGTCATGGGCTCATTGAAGAAGAGTGCGATTATGCCTGTGTACAGGAACTGTTTATGGACAACCTGGCCTGCGAGACGGCCTTGTATAACGAGTACCATGCGCTTCTGGTACGGGTGGGGAATCTGTACTGTAAGAAGAAAAATCCAGATTGTGGTGCTTGCCCTTTGCAGGGGATTTAGGGGATTACAATCGCGGGCCATGCCCGCGATATCCGGGGCGGTCTATTGATCTGGTTGCCCCCACTGTTCGAACTCGAGTTCCGGCATCAAGCTCTTCACGATTCCCTCAAGCCTCCTGCTCCTTTTCCGGCATGGCCTGGTCGTGATGACGGCTGTGCCAGAGAAATTTGCGGCAAACGCCGCGGATCAAGCTGGATTCTTTTTTCTTGAGTTTCACTCTGCCTAAAAATTGGCGAATGTTGCGCATCCAGTAGACACGGTTGGTGTCGTGGAGAAAGGTGATTTCGCCCAGAGCCTCCTCGATATGCTCATACATGCCTTCCAGTTCAAAGGAGTTGGCCAGATCAGACTGGGGGACCCCCGCATAGGGATGGGTGTGCAGCGTGGTGTAGAGTTCGTAGCAATGAATGGCCACCGCCTGCGCCAGGTTCAGTGAAGAAAAACCTGCTGTGGGAATGGTGGAGGCGAACTGGCAATAATCCAAATCTTCATTGGTCAGGCCCGCGTCCTCCGGGCCGAACATGATTCCAATATTATTACCCTCAAGCATGGGGGCCACCTGGGCCATAACCTCACGCGGGGTCTGATCTTCCAGGCGACGCCGTCCCTGACGCGCAGTCGTGCCGACGATGCAGTGATAGGGGGCAGCAGCCTCCGCTGTTGTCTTACAGACACGCATACCGTGAATAAGGTGGGCTGCCTTATGGGTGGCCATTCTCAACATGCGCTCCTGATCGTAGTCTTCGCTGCTCACTACAGCCAGCTCCGAGATGCCAAAGTTTGAGGCAACACGGGCCGAAGCCCCGATATTTTCCGGAAACTTCGGCCCAACCAAAATAATACCGACCTGCCCCAGAGGGGAGGTCGGTTTTTGTCGTTCAATCATGTCTATTTGTAATCATTCCCCGGAGGATTGATCATACTCCAAAGCTTTTTTACTGGTTTTATCCGCCCCTGGAGAGCTGTTCGTCATACGTTTGAAGAAGGGGATGATGCCACGCTCAGCGCGTTTCATCTCATCTTCGGCTTCTTTCATGGTGATCTGCCAGGCGGGAGCAAAACCGGGTGATTTCTCAAACATAATTTCAAGCGCTTTCTGGTAGACCTGCACCTGGCGCAGCTCCTGACGACCAGGCTTCTGGTTGAGGACCTGCACCATGTTGCGCAGGTTATCGCGCTCCTGTTTGACTTTATCCAGCTCTTCCTTGCGTCGCTCGTTTTCAGCAGCGTCGATTTCCAGCTTTGTATGGAGATGCTCCCGCAATTTTTTTACCGTGCTCCGCAGTTCCCGCGATTTGAGCCAGCCGCGCATCAGGAAGAAAAGCGCTATGGCCAGACCGATGCACAGTCCGCGCAGGAATGGATTGGCAATAATGTCGGAGATCCAGAGTGTATCTAGCATGTTTGTACCTCGATAAAAAGTGATGCGACCGGGGAGAAAATGGGGCCGCATGAACGAATTGGTCCGTAAGCGATCACGGGGCACCGAATCTGCGGTGTTATCGCCCTGTTTACGTATAGGTAGGTGTACGCGGCACAGGCCGATGCCTAGCATCTCCGGCACCCTGCGATCGCTTACAGGTATCGAAGATACGGGGGCTTTCGAAGCTTCCCCCCCCCCGATCGGTTACATAGGTCCTCTCTAGGGGCCCCTTTTTTATTTGAATTGCCCCTGTTCGTCAAGCAAAACCACGGAGAGCGTTTTCCCTTCAGGCCATTGTTGATTCGTTGTTTTTTTGCTCCCCGGCAGGTGGGATGGAGGCCAGGGAAAAGCTGATTCGTTTCGTTGCCAGGTCAACATGATCAAGGCGTGCCTCAATACGGTCGCCCAGCTGATACATTCGATTGGTGGACTGGGCGATCAGGCGATAGCGACGGCTATCATGCAGGTAGTAGTCATCTGTCATGGTCGCTACGGGAATCATACCACTAATAAAGGTTTCATCCAAGGTCAGGAAAAGGCCAAAAGAGCTTACGCCAGAGATGATTGCCGGGAAAATTTCACCAACACGGTCCATGAGGAAAAGGGCGGAACAACGTGCATGGACATTACGCTCGACCTCAATGGCCTTGCGTTCACATTGAGAGAGGTGAATACCCGCCTCTGCCAGGTCTTGCCCCCTCTGCGGTGTTGGCCGAGCCTCTTCCTTCAACAGCCAGGCTTGCAGGACCCGGTGGGCGACCAGGTCGGGGTAACGGCGGATCGGCGAGGTGAAATGCAGGTAGTACGGGGCGGCAAGTCCAAAGTGGCCAACATTTTCCGGTGCGTATCGGGCCTGTTGCATGGTGCGAAGCAGCAGGTTGTTGACTATATAGTCGGATTGGGTGTCTGCCACCTGGCTAATCACCTCACTGAACCAGGCCGGATTCACCTCAGAGCGGGGCAGGGTTATCCCCAGGGCTTTGGCCGCATCGGTGAATGTTTCGAGTTTGCCCGGATCGGGACGCTCGTGAATTCGGTATAAAACCGGTTTTTGTGCCTTGGCAAGCGACTCGGCCACCGCTTCGTTGGCGGCCAGCATACAGTCTTCAATCAGCAGGTGAGCCCGGTTACGCTCGGCCAGTTTTATTGAGCTGACCTGATCATCCTGCAGGCTGACCACCGGTTCGGGGATATTAAACTCAAGACTACCCCGTTCAAGGCGTCTTTTTTTCAGGAGCACAGTCAGTTGGTCCGCCCGCTCAAGCATGGGGAGCAGGGCTTGAAATTCCTCGCGCACCTGAGGGGTTTTCAGGTACAGCAACTCATTGATGATTGTGTAGGTAAAACGCTGTTTACTTTGAATTAAGGATTTGCAGTAGTGCTCACCAAGCCTTTTTCCTGTGTGGTCGTAGCGGAGAATGGCTGTAAATGCCGGTCGTGGCTGATGAGGAACCAGGCTGCAGAGATCGTTTGACAGGCGCTCGGGGAGCATGGGTAAAACGCGGTCGGGCAGATAGACGCTGGTACCGCGCAGGTAGGCCTCCTGATCAATGGCAGAGTTGGGGCGCACATAATGGCTGACATCGGCAATGGAGACATAGAGGGTGTAGCCCTCATTCGTGATTTCAACGCAGATGGCATCGTCAAAATCCCGAGCAGTTTCTCCGTCAATGGTGACATGATCCAGATGACGCAGGTCTTTTCGCCCCTCTTCACATTCTACAACCGGGGTAAGTGCAGCTGCCTCTGCTATGACTGCAGCGGAAAAATGATCGCGCAGGGAAAACTGGGTAATGGCCATGCGGATCTGCACTCGGGCACTGCGCGCATCACCCAGGATTTCAGTAATACGGCCACTTGGGCCCTGACGCTCTACTCCGTAATCGGTTATTTCAGCCACCACAATCACACCGTCCTGGGCATTGGCGCTGTCTTTGGGAGCGATGGTCACTGTATAGGGTAAGCGATCGTCATCCGGTGTGACAAAGTCACCAAAGGTGCTGCCGTTATATATACCGCAGACGCTTGTCACTGCGCGTTCCTCGACAGCAAGCACCCTCCCTTCCCGTCGTCCGCGACTGGAAGGTATCAGCACCAATTGCACCGTATCTCCATGGCTGGCACTGCCAAGATTATGAGGGGCAATGAACACATCCTTGCCCTTTTGTGCCTGTTCTCCCTCTAAAACGGCAAAACCATATCCTTTACTGGTCAATTCGACCGTGGCCCGCAAGGATTGGGGGGCGGCACCGGAGGAATATTTTTTCCCCTGCTTCTCTATTTTTCCACTTTCCAGAAGTGAGGTCAGAGCCTTGTGCAAGGCAGAGAGTTGACCACGGGAAATAAAGAGCTCCCTGGCTATTTCCTGCAGTCCCAATGCCTGTTGCCGTTCACCAAGCAAACCGAGAACTGAAGTTTGCAATGACCCGGAGGGCTTTGACCGTGGGGTGCTGCGTTTGCGTTTTTTTCGTGAGGCTGCAACTGTCTTTTTTTTGCGATGAAATTTTCCAGCCATCTTTTAATCCTTGCTTAGGTTAACTTCTGGAGTTCAGTCCATTGCGCCAATCAGGTAAAGTTTTTTCTGAGTCAGGCTGGGGCAATGCATTGCTTTGTGTATGCGTGCTTGATTGTTCGAAAATAGAGAGTGAAATGCGCGAAGCTTTTTTTAAGAGCGACACTATTTGCTTTGTCCACGGGGGTGTCTCTGTTAAGGTACAGTTTGGTTTTTGGGGCGGAAACTTTTATTGTACTCGATTTCGTTTTTTTAAAAAGTAAAAGCCAAGGCAGGCTGGAAAGAGGATGCATTACACTACTTTTGATCTAGAGGCGTACCGCCGGGTCATGCTTGATTTTATCGGCGACGGACCGGAATCACAGGTGTTCTGGAAGGCTCTGGATTTTGCTGTTGACGCCCACGGAGACCAGTGGCGCCGTTCGGGTGATCCATACATTATGCATCCCTGTTCGGTGGCTCGTATTCTGGCGGAAGAACTGGATTTGCGTAACCCCGAGATTTTGGCATCTGCACTCCTGCACGATACGGTTGAGGATGTTGAAGAGATCACCGATGAGGTTATCCGCGAACAGTTTGGTCCGACGGTTGAGGCCATTGTCGAGGGATGTACCAAGGTAACCCATTACTCCGGTGATCGGCAAACCTTTAAAAAATTGGTGCACCGCAAAATTTTCAGTGGGGCCGCAGCCAAGCTTGAAGTTATGATCGTTAAGTTGGCTGATCGTCTGCATAATCTGCGTACCCTTGCCAGCATGCCCAAGCGCAAGCGACAAAAAATTGCCGATGAGACGCTTGATATTTATGCGCCCCTGGCCACAATACTGGGGCTTTTTGCCATTAAACGCGAGCTCTATAATCTGGCCCTGGCCTATAAGTTTCCGCGGCAGGGGAGTCGCTTGCAGATGCACATCAACAGTCTGCGCAACGATCCTACCGTGCTGGCCATTGTTGATAATGTCCAGAAGGCCATAGAGGAAGAGGGGCTTAAGGGAACGGTCACCTTGCGAACCAAAGGCCTCTGGGGCTACTATGATGTGCGCAACCATATTCTTATCAAAGAGATTGAAAGCCCTCAGGAAATGCTCATCCTTATGGACACCCGGAGTGAGTGTTACCAGGCCCTCGGGGTGCTCAATCGAATTTATCCTCCCATTCCCCGCACCATTCGTGATTTCATCGCCAGCCCCAAACCCTCCGGCTACCAGGGGCTGCATGCCCGGCCTAATATCGATGGCCGCAAATACCTCTTTAAAATCAGAACCAAAGATATGGCCCGCCGTGCCCAGCGGGGCATGATTCGCGAATGGACCAGCGACACCCGCATTAATAATCGCTACTTTCGTGAAATTCAGGAGATGTTCGATATTCTCGGCAGCGATGATTCCGTTTCCTACCGAGACATGATCGCTGCCAGTGGCCGCAAGGAAATTTACACCTACACACCCCAGGGGGATCTGATCTGCCTGCCGGTGAACTCGATCCTGCTGGACTTTGCCTTTCGGGTACACACAGCCATTGGCCATACCTGTATCGGCGGGATGATCGGCAAGCAAAAGGTCAAGCCCGATCAACAACTGCGCGATGGCAGCGTGATCAAAGTTCTGCGGCAGAAGGACGAGGTGAACTTTGATCCTGCATTGCAGATGCTCTGTCAAACACCCAAGGCGCGCTCCGAGCTGTCCAAGGCTTTTCGCAAGCGACGGGAGGCGGTCTCTCGCCAGATTGGTGCTTCCGTGCTTTCCCAGGAGTTACGTAGGTACGGGGTGCCGTTTGAGGTGCTGGAAAAGGAGGAGATGGTCGATATCATGACCTACTTTGGAATAGATTCTTTGGATGAACTCTATCTCCAGGTAGGTGAGGGGCGGGTGCGTTTACGGGAATTGATCTATGAAATTCGTAACGGCCTTTATGTGGGGCGCCCAACCCTGTTTCAGCCCACCGGCGTTTTTAACCGGGTGGATTTGGTAACTCTTGACCCGGTGGTCCTTAAGTCTTCAGCCTGTTGTAAACCCGGCCCTCTGGATAAGGGGGTCATTGGACTTTTGAGTGAACGTGGTCTTTCGCTCCACCGCAAGGACTGCAGCCAATTGCAAAAAGTCAAATTTCAGCGGGAAGACGCAGTGGAAGTGCGGTGGAAGCTCAAAGGCACGCGTATAGAGAAGACGCAACGGATTATCGTGATGCAGGCCACGCGCAACAGGCTATTGATGATGCTCTCTGTTGCTCCTGAGGAGATGAAGGTGACAGATATTGTCTATCTGGGGAAAGGCGCATCGGCAGTCGGTGACTGGGAGGTGCATTTCCAGGTGGCCAATTTGTATGGTTTAAAAAAAGTTGATCGCCATTTCGAGCGATCAGGATTGCTGTATGATTTTGAGCTTGAACATTGAAAAGTTGAATCCGGGGTGTCTTCCCTGATGCGTTTTAAATCTTGACACCTACTTTGTGGTGGTTAGGATAAGAGGGGAAGGGGGCTTGGATTACTCCTGTGGCGGTTTCTTTATGACTGTGGTGCTTGTAGTGCCGGCAGCCTCTTTCCATTGCTTTCTTTCCTTAATGGTGTTTGCCTGGATCTTCTGTTGGTCTTCCGGGTAAACACCATTTTTTTTGGGGCAAGCAGTCATCGATGTGCAGTTCGAGTTGTTCCTGGAAGGCCTCGCGCGAGAGTTCGCGGGCACCAAAGCGGAGCAGGTGGGCCGTGGTCATCTGGCAGTCGATCAGGCCAATTTCTTTGTGGCGGGCTAGCTGAATCAGATGGGCGAGTGCCACCTTGGATGCATTGCTTACTCGGGTAAACATGGACTCGCCAAAGAACATGCGATCCAGGCAGACCCCATAGAGCCCTCCCACGAGTTTTCCCTCCTGCCAGCATTCAATCGAATGGGCGAATCCGTATCGATGAAGTTCCAGATAGGCATCCTGCATCTCGGCTGTAATCCAGGTACCATTTTTTTCACGCCCCGAAGCAGTGGCGCAGCCTGCAACAACCTCGGCAAAGGCGGTATCGGCCGTAACGGTAAAGGCTCCCGCTCGCAGAGTTCTTTGTAACCGTTTGGAGAGGTGGAATTCACCGGGGAAAAGAACCAGCCTTGGGGCAGGCGACCACCAGAGAATCGGATCCCCCTCGGAGTACCAGGGAAAGATGCCCATGCTGTAGGCCATGATCAGCCGTTCCGGGCTTAAGTCTCCCCCCACGGCAAGCAGGCCGTCATCTTCGGCAAATTCTGGCGAGGGAAAAAGGAAGGCTTCGGAGAGGCGGAAAACAGGCATGATGGTTGTGTTCGAGTTGAAGGGAAATAATCCTCGAAATCCTACAGCTAAAACGAAAAAAGGCAAGCCCGAAGGCTTGCCTTTTTGCATTGAATGTCGTGTTCTGTGGTTACATGTTCTTGCGGCGACGGGCCATGCCAGCCAGTCCGGCAAGGCCGGTACCGAAAAGCAGCATGGTTGCTGGTTCGGGAACGGGGTCTGAAGCTGGATCAATCGCAATATGACCGTTTATAATGTCGTTACCACAAGACATGGTCCATAAGGTATCCAATGTGAACCCTGTGGCTTGCCAATCGCTGCCTAAGATTACGGAAAGGTCTAATTGGAATATTGCGTAGTAGGACTCAATGTTTGAGGTACTATATGGTTCAGTCGTCCCGATTAACCCGCCTGAAAGAGTCTCTCCCTCAGCCTTATAAGGTGTAGTGTTCCCAAAGCTTGTCACGGGGGTTGTTCGAGAAATTTCTACCAATTTTTCACCGCCATCGTATAAACCATCGTCTCTCCACTTAGAGTTACCGATATCAATAGCATATTCGTAACTGGTTGCGCTCCCATCAAACGAGAGGAATAAATCGCCAGCAAAGTACCAGCTACCATTGTAATACTGCCTCCCATTTAACAAATTAAAACCGCTCTGTAACCCGAGATAAAGCGTATCCCCCACTGTTTTGTAGAAAAAATACTCTGCATCAAAAGCCTGCCCACCATATCCTGGATCGACATAACCATATGTGCCAACCCAATCTTCAGAGTGGTCGCTAGGCTGAACAGTAATGTCTTGGTAATTATTACTAGGCGAGGAGAACACAGGCGCAATATCGGCAAAAGCTGGTCCTGTGCTTGTAAAAACAAATATAGCTGCTAAAAATAAGTGATTTTTTTTCATCTCGGTCCCTCGTTTTATTAAATGATGTAGAATGAAAGCAAAAGCTGGGCCGTTTTGTTTTTTAGGGCCTTTTTTTTAGTGGTATTTGACTGTAATTAATGTGAAAATTTATGTTGTTCGTAAGGTGCTCTTCCTTCTGGATCTATAGGTGCGTTTCAATTCAACGGGTTTGGCTCGGAAAAGTGGAATGTTTTATTCGGGAATCCGGAATTGCTAAAGTCTTGCGGTCACTTGCCGTGGAAATTTTGTCCGAGGAGCTTCTGCTTAAAGGAATAATGAGGGAGGAAAGAGGCTAAAGCTTTCTTTACGAATTACTTGAAAACGGTTGATGGAAAACCACAAAGTGGTTGATTGTGTCAATCACGCAGGTACTTATAAAGATTATTAAAAAACTATCTGTCTCGAATTGGAGACAGGTTCATGGGATTCTCTTGTATTCTCACTCTCATCAATATCATGCACCTGCTTAACACGGAGAATCTCTTCAGCAAGCGTCCTGCTGCCCTTTTTTTCCGTTGATCCCCTCGATTATGATTTTCTCCTGCTCGGAATCGCATTCTTCCGGTTCTGAGTGTTAGATGTAGTTGAATATGGGATACAAAGTGTCCAGCCATTGTGTCCGGCATTGGTTTGTACTAATGATGAGTTCTTTGAAATTGAGAGTGTCAACTCCTTCCAATTGACTTGCCCTCTATTTTCGGGCATTGTCCTTTGTATGTAGATTTACAGTGTAAATAAAATTTTTGATCCTGTTGGCCTGTTGATTGGTACGCCTAAATGCCATAAGACGCAAAAGCGAAGAGCCCCATGTATATTGAACACTATGCTTTAACTCATGAGCCATTTCCGAAATCCAATAATCCAGATATTTTTTTTACGGAATCCCGGACATGGCAGGTGTATCAGTCTCTAGTGGTCGACATTTTGGCTGGTAAATCGCTGCTGAAGCTGGTGGGGCCGGAAGGTTCGGGCAAATCGCAGCTTCTCTGCATGCTGGTCCACCGCTTACCGGCATCTCAGCAGGTTATTTTGCTGGATCCATCAGCCGGTTCCTTTGCGGCCTTGCTCCATCATATTTGCACCTCACTTGGTGTTTCTCTGGAAAACTCCCCACGTACGGAGGAGGCTGTTGCTGCGATTCGAGACAGCGTCAATAAGCTTCGTCAACAGGAAAAACGCGTTGTTTTGCTGATGGATGCAGTAGAGCAACTCTCTGCCGAGGTAGTCTCAGCTCTTGTAGACTTTGTAAAAGAAGGGGGAGGAAATGCAGGGGTGAGCCTGGTTCTCTCTGGTCGCCAGGGATTGGATACAACTTTGGAGCAATTGGCAGACCAGGGTGAAGAGCCAGTTTTTGCAGAAAACTATACGCTGGAACCATTGACCGAGAGTGAGACCCGGCAGTACCTGCGTTTTTGCGCAAGCGAGGCAGGCATGTCCCGAGCGGATTACGCCGAAGTCTTTACGGACAGGGTGGTAACCAAGATTTTTAAATCTGGCCAGGGCAATCTGCGCCTGATTAACATTCTGGCTGAGGAAGTGCTGCAGAATGTTTGTGCGGAGAAATCGTTTATGGTTCTCCTTGATCAGGTTGATCCCGAAACAACAGAAACCTCGCCTCTCCCCCCCAATCGCTGCGCTCGGACCGCCGCTCTTTTTCGTTCCTCCCCTCTCCTGGGAGGCGGTTTCATCGCCTTTGTTGTTTTTGCATTGGTACTGGGGAGCATGTTTTTGCGCACACAGGATGCCCCAGTAACACCACCAGAAACTATGACAGCCAGCAGTGTTTTAGAGCCCCAAGTCGGAGCCACTGACACCCCAGCCACTCCTCCCAGGCACTCCAATATTGAAAAAGGGAAAGCGCTTTTGCAAGATCGAACAGCAGCCAGTGCTCGATGGTTGAGCGGAGA
Organism: Desulfobulbus rhabdoformis; assembly: GCF_016919065.1. Lineage (GTDB taxonomy): Bacteria > Desulfobacterota > Desulfobulbia > Desulfobulbales > Desulfobulbaceae > Desulfobulbus > Desulfobulbus rhabdoformis. The sequence goes on from NZ_JAFFQA010000045.1 coordinate 22,133, forward strand.
GCTGCAGGAGAAGTATACCATTCAACTGATGATGCTTTCCTCATCGTCAGCCGAGTATAGTCTGGCCAGCACCCTGGCATCCGATGACTACGCACCGGTGCTTGACCTGGTGTATGTGTTGAGTAATCAAGAGACTCCGCCCTCCATTTTTGTCTACTACGGCGTCTATGATACCCTTGATGCGGCACGTGAGGCACGGAATACCATGCCTCTTTTTCTGCAACAGCAGGGACCCTATCCACTTGCAATCGCTGATGCCGTCGAGAAAGTCAAAACGGAATAGTTCATGGCTCCTGTTTTCTTCTTTCCCCATTTTTCGAAATTTTAACTGAAGCATATGGCCCTGATCCGATGCTTTTTGAGGTCTTTATGAAAGTTCTGCTTGCTAATCCCCGCGGTTTCTGTGCCGGAGTCAACCGCGCTATCTCCATTGTTCATCAGGCATTGGAGCGTTTTTCACCTCCTGTCTATGTCCTCCATGAGATCGTCCATAACACCCACGTGCTCGAGGAACTCCGTGATCGGGGAGCCATCTTCGTTGAAGAGCTGGAGGAGATTCCAACTGGTGCCGTAGCAATCTTCAGTGCTCATGGCGTTTCCAAGGCGGTTGCCCGGCAGGCAGAGAACTTGGGGCTGCGGACTATTGACGCCACCTGTCCCCTGGTGTCCAAGGTGCATCGGCGCATGATTCGGCTGTATAATCAGGGCTACGATGTCTTGGTGATCGGTCATAAGGGGCATCCTGAGGTTGAGGGAACCTGTGGTCAAGTTGAGGGAAATGTACAGGTGATCTCAAAGGCGGCTGAGGTGGGGGGCCTTCAGGTCCGTGATCCGGAAAAGGTTGGCTATGTCACCCAGACCACCCTCAGTGTTGATGATACCGAAGAGATGCTTGACGCTCTGCGCATGCAGTTTCCCCTGATTTCCGAGCCTGAGCGCACAGATATCTGTTACGCGACCACCAATCGTCAGAAAGCTGTGCGCAGATTGGCGGATCAGGTGGATCTCATTTTAATCGTGGGCTCAAAAAACAGTTCAAACTCCAACCGATTGCGTGAGGTGGCCGAGCTGCGGCAGACTACGGCTCATCTGATTGATGATGCCAGTGAAATCAACCCGGACTGGTTGCAAGGTGTGCATACTGTCGGTATCAGTGCGGGGGCTTCAGCTCCGGAACATCTGGTTACTGGAGTCATCGAGTGGCTCAATGAGCAGGGGCCAGTGAGCGTAGAGGAGATGGAAGGCGAAGAGGAACATATCAGTTTTCTTGTGCCCGATTTTGAAGAAGGAGCCTGAATTTTTTTGAATACTCTTTACTGAGAATTGGGTGGGCATGTCTTGTAGTGTCCACCGTAATCTCAGCCCCGCCTCACCTGAGCAGCTCTTCAACGGAGACCAGCTCAACTTCGTTCAGTTTTTCTTGGGCACAGGAAGCAAGGGCGGTGACCATCGCCTGATTGGGATGCCCAATGGCGATGGCATTCTTTTTTTCCCTGGCAAGTTCTGCCACCTGACCAAGCCGCTTGCAGATCGCGTCTACATTTTGCTCATTATCTAAAAAAATATTGCGTTTGGCCGTGGGAATTCCCATTCTCCTGGCTGAGCTCAAGCCAAGAGAATTTCCCGTAGTGTAGGAATCAACAAAAAAAAGATGGTGTTGCTGGACAATACCCAGCACGATTGCCATCTTTTTTTGTTCTCGAGTAAAGCGAGATCCCATATGGTTATTGGCTCCACGGGCCTGGGGGACTGCTTCCAGCATTTGTTCCACTTTTCTCTCAAGCTCTTCCTGGGAATCCTTTGTGTATAGCGTCACGGGTTCTGCTTTCCATTTGTCGGATTGCGGTTCCATGGGCATGTGTACCAGGATCGTGCGGTCCATTTGCTGGGCCAGGTGGAGGAGTTCCTGGGTATGGGGTGCCTGGGGGAGGAAGGAAAAATTCAAAGGAAGTTGCAGGCGGAGTAATTTCAGGCCAATCCTTTTATTGTAGCCCATGTCATCGATGATAAGAGCGACTTTAGGGCGGCTTATTTGATCAACAGGCTGTGTGGAGGCAGGGGGAGAAGATTTTTGAGGTTCTCCCTGAGGGAGCAGTTCAGCGACGCGTTGATCATGAATCCGTATACCAGGTGAACCCGTCTGGCGAAGCGTTGATGCTTTCTGAGCGATATGCCAGGGGGGAGCAGGAGGCACGGCAAGCCGCACCGGTGCCAGGAGAAGCACCAGAACAGCAGTGATGAAGAGAAAAGCCCTGAAGAAGAAGCGAACCAGCACAAAAATGAAAAATTATTTATTGCGGGAGAGTATATAGCCCGCCAACAGATTGAGCAGTTCTATTTCTTCTTGAGAATGTTGCGTGGATGCAAAGGGCGCAAGCGCTTCGGTCGCCTCAAGGGAGAATTCGCGGGCGGCCTGGGCGGCAGTGGCAAAGCCCTGGTAGCGTTCGATCAGAGTGTATAACTGTTGGTAGGCCTCTTGGGAGCTGCGGTCTCCGGCAAAGAGTTGTTCCAGAACTTTTTTATCTTCGTCAGTAGCCCGAGCGTAGGTGTGGAGGATGGGCAGGGTTAGCTTGCCCTCGACAAAATCATTGCCCGTGGTCTTGCCTGTTTGTTCGCTTTGCCCCTGAAAATCCAGCAGGTCATCAACCACCTGAAAGGCAGCTCCAATGCGATGGCCATAGGTGGCCAGCGCCTCTTTTCGGGGGGCATCAGCTCCCGCAAAAAGGGCTCCGATGGCGCAGGTGGAGGCAATCAAGTTACCGGTTTTTTGTCTGATCACGTTGTAATACTGCTCTTCACCGGTGTTCATGTCGGCAATATAGCGCAGTTGCTCAAACTCGCCGTTGACCATGGATCCGGTGGCCTCGCAAAATATTTCAAGCCCCTCTGCACCGGCAAGCTTTCCAATCAGATACATGCTGCGCGCATGCAGCCAGTCACCTGCCAGAATGGCGGCTTCCAGACCGAACTGGGCGCTGACAGTCGTTTTGCCACGTCGCTTGGGGGCATGATCAATCACATCATCATGGACCAGAGTCGCCACATGCAGGTACTCAAAGGCCGCCGCCAGCAGGTAGAGATCACTATCATCCCGACCACAACAGCGGGAGCAAAGGACAGTGAGCAGGGGACGAATACGCTTGCCGCCACTAAAAAGGGCGTGTTCGAGCACTTCCCCTAAAAGGGGATCACAGCCCTTGAGAGCCAGGGCGAGGTCTTCGCGCATGGCAGCTTCAACCTGGCTGGCCACAGAGGCGGCCATGGCGCGGAGGGGGGTAAAATCAGGGATTGAGGTCATGAGTACAGGTGTTCAAAAAATGCTGCGACCTCATCCATCTCACGGGTCAGGGGGCTAGGTGGCAGGCTTTGACGGAATTGACGACCATATCCCTTGGTGAAGAGCCGAGTATCTAAAAGAGCAATGACTCCGCGATCTTCGGCGGTCCGCATAAGCCGCCCAACTCCTTGCCGCAGGGTGAGGATAGCTCTGGGGATCTGAAATTTTATAAAGGGATTGCCGCCAAGTGCTTTTATACGATTTACTCGTGCCATAATAACAGGGTCGCTGGGGACTTCAAACGGTAATTTGTCAATAACGACCAGGCTCAGCGCTTCTCCTGGAATGTCTACCCCCTCCCAGAAGCTGGCCACCGCCAATAAAACTGTCTCGGTTTGGCGGCTAAATGTCTCGAGAAGACGTCGCCTGGGGGCATCCCCCTGGACCAAAAGCGGGTAGGGCAGGCGTCCTTCGAGAAAGGAGGCCGCACGGTCCATGGCCGCAAAAGAGGTAAAGAGACAGAGACTGCGTCCCCTGGCATGGTGGATGAGCTGTTCCAGGTTCTGGTGGATAGCCTCCACGTAACCCGGCGCGTTGGGCTCCGGGCAAGAGGGGGGCGGAACGTAGATCAGGGTACGTCCTGCATAATCAAAGGGAGAGGCCAGGGAGAGTGTTGGTGTTTCCGAACTCAATCCCACTCGATCAAGAAAATAGGTGAATTTGCCTCCTGTAGTCAGGGTGGCCGAGGTGAAGATGCAGTGGCGTACCGTGGAAAACAGACTCGCCTGCAGCTCCAGGGCCACGTCGACCGGGGTGGCGCAGAGGGTCAGGTTGCGCTCGCTGCGCTCAAACCAATAGGTAAACGGGATTTCTTCGGCTGGTAGATCATCAAACTGTTCTGCAAGCAAGCGCTCCAGGCGGGCGGTGAGATCCTGGGTACGGTCCAGATATTGCCGCCAAACAGAATCCCCCCCGCCTAGCGGATCAAGAGCTTCCATCAGGTGGTTGAGCGCTGCGTGCAGGTCGTTGTGGGCCTGACGAACCGAGGGCTGCTCGATGATTTCAGTCGTGAGCGGAAACCGGCCCCGTTCCATGGGGAAAACAGCGGCAAAGCGTTCAACGCTGTTCAGCACACGGCCGATTGCTGTGAGCAACCTACTGAGAGTTCCTTCAGAGAGTTCGCTCTGGGCACTCCGTTCGAGATCGGCTGCCAGGTCAACGACCTGATAGCGGGAAAAGCTGAAACCAAAAAAGGAGGTCGCGACCTGCTCCACATGATGCGCTTCGTCAAAAATGACACTCTCGTAACGAGGCAAGACCTCGCCATAACCGGAACGGCGTACGGCAAGATCGGAAAAAAGCAGGTGATGGTTGACGATCAAAACGCGAGAGTTGGCCGCATCCCGCCGCAACCGGTTGAGAAAACAGTCCATGGCCTCTGGGCAGTTGGCGCCCAGACAGAAATGAGACTGACAACAGATTTTGTGCCACAGGGGGGAGGAGCCGCTTAACCAGTCCAGTTCGGCACGCTCACCATAAAAAGTCGTCGGAAGCCATGCCTCCAGCCGTTCTTTTTCTTCTGCTTCCAGGGCGCCATCGGCACGTTCCGTCAGCAGCTGGTGGTAGCGATAGAGGCAGAGGTAATTTTGTCGCCCTTTGACGCAGAGTGCGTTGAGTCCCGGATCAATGTGTTTGAGGATGAGCGGGATCTCTTTGAGCAGAATCTGATCCTGCAGATTCCTCGTGTGGGTGGAAACGACCACTCGTTTACCACTGAGCACAGCAGGAATCAGATAGGCAAGTGTTTTCCCCAGTCCCGTCTCCGCTTCAATCACCAGGCTGGCAGCCATCCCCTCCGAGGGGTCATCCCCGGCCATAAGCAGATCATCGACAGCCTGGGCCATGCGCAACTGATCGGGTCTGCACTCATACCCTGCTAATTTTTGAGCAAGAATGCCCTGGGGGCCAAAAAACTGCTCCATCTGCACTACCCCAGAATATCACGGACGATCTCAACCACCTGGGGAGAGTCGTCATCCAAGAGAACTGAGAGAGGGGCCAGCGCCTCTGGGCTGCCTATAATTCCCAGCACATTGGCGGCTTCACCCCGCACCCAGGATATTGAATTTTTCAGTTGAACTTCCAGGCTGGGGATGGCCAGATGCAGATGTTCCGGGCAGAGTTCCAGGAGGTATTCAAAAAGGACAGAAACCCCCAGGCGAACAGCAAAGCGTTCGTCGCTTATGAGTTGACCTGTCCATGCAAAATAGCGGGGGTCCTGGCGAAACATGGCCACGATATTTTCCACATGGCCCATGGCCAGAAAGTCGGCAATAACCTGGAGGAGTTCTTCGTCACTGACGGGGGATTTTTTTTCGATGGCTTGGTGTAAGTGCGGCATAGTTTTTTCCGTTTTCATTGTATATTGTCAATACCATGGCTGTCGGGTGCGAGCAATCCGAGAATCGATATCACCGCATCTTGACACACTTTTTATTGGCGAGTAGAACAAAGTCAGTCATTATGTGTTTTTTTTCTCAACTTTCAACCAAGGCCACGTCAAATGATTGAACAACACTTTCCCCCTCCTCCCCTTTCCATTGCAGAGGATGAATTCCTGGAGGAAGGTGAAGTGATTGTCATTGTCGATGATTTTCCAGATATTGTGGCCCTGCTCCAGGATTTCCTTGAGCAGCAGGGCTATGCCTCGGTCACCGCCGATTCGGCGGCTACTCTTAAATCGCAATTAGCCGCCCATAAAGCAGCATTGGTCCTACTTGATATTGGCCTTCCAGATGCCGATGGTTCCAAGCTGCTGCCCGAACTCAAGGCAGAGGATCCAGATCGGGCGGTTATTATGCTGACTGCTGTGACGGACCTGCAAACCGCATTGACCTGCCTGCGTTACGGTGCTGACGATTACCTGGCCAAACCGGTCCACTTTACTGATTTGCTTGCCACCCTGCGCCGGGTTCTTGAAAAACGGCGTCTTGCCATCCGTAACCGTCAGTATCAGCGTGAGATTGAAAAGGCCAACTACCGTATTGGTCTCGCGCATCAGCTGGCCATGAAGATGAACAGCGCCTACCTGAGTATGACCGAGCTTGATGAGATGCTGTTGGCCATTCTCATCGGCATCACCGCTGATGAGGGGCTCGGCTTTAACCGGGCCTTTCTTGCCCTTTTTAATGAGTCAGGAGCCACCCTTGAAGGACGTCTTGCAATTGGGCCGGGCAGCCGTGAGGATGGAAATCGAATCTGGCAGGATCTGCAGGATCAGGATCTGGGCCTGAACGATCTTTTTGAGCGCATCCAGGATAATACCAACTCCCGTGATGATGAAGTCAATAAAATTGTCCGCGCCCTTCGAGTCGATGCAACCGATCGCGAGCATCTTCTGATTCGGACAGTTCGTGAGCGCACCTCCATTTTGGTGCAGGGCGGAAAAGCACGTTGTTCGGTCCCCCTGGAGTTGATCGGGCTTTTGCAGGAAGACTCCTTTGTGGTCATCCCGCTCTATTCACCCAGCCGTGATTTGGGGGTTATTATCGCCGATCACTTTGTGAACCGCAGTCCCATAGATGCGGAGAGGATTCGTGCTCTGGAGAGCTTTGCCAGCCAGGCAAGCCTGGCCATCGAGCATTGTCATCTCTACATGGATATGCAGCGTAAGATTCAGGAGCTTGAGTCGACTTCTCAGGAACTGGAGAAAAATAAAGATCTTCTAGTGGAGGCGGAACGCTACTCCGCCCTAGGTCACATGGCAGCACAGCTGGCCCATAGTATCCGCAACCCCATCACAGCTATTGGTGGTACCGCCCGTTTGCTCGCCCGGAAGATCGAGGATAAAGACCTGCTCCGTTTTCTGGCGATGATGTCCGGCGAGGCAGAGAAAATCGAAAAAACCCTGGAGGATCTCTTCAGCTTTGTGGAGCAGGTGAAACCCGAGCTTGAGCGGACCCATCTTTTTCCCCTGATTCATAAATCATTACTCCTGCATTACAGTGCGGTGAAAGAGCAGCGGATAAAACAGGTGATGCTGCTGCCCGATACCGATCCCTTAGTCGAAGTAGACCCCCGCCTGATCCAACAGGCCCTGGTGCATCTGATCAGAAATTCCCTGGAGGCCATGCCTGATGGCGGTGAATTGGTGATTGAAGTAACGCTGGAGCCCGATGAGGTGCGTATTCTTATGCGGGATACTGGTCATGGCCTGGGCGAATCGTCGGGAGAGAGCGTTGCCAATCCTTTCTTTACCACCAAAATGGTGGGGACGGGGATGGGGTTGACCCTGGTGAAACGTATTATTGATGATCATGGCGGAATGCTGAGTCTGGAGAATCGTGAGGCAGGGGGGACGCGGGCGACAATTTTGTTGCCTCGGGTGGTGGAAGAGTAGAGGGGGAAAGTGTCAAAATGTTACAGCTGAGCTTGAGTGGTAAGTACTCATAAAAAAAGGCGCTCGGGCAGGTAGCCCAAGCGCCTTTTTCATGCTTTGCTGTGTACGTTCTATATTAGAACTTCAGCTCGAAGCGGGTCAGAGCACCGAAAGCTGCGTCGTCTTCCCGGGTATCGTCTTCGAATTCAGGATTCAGGTAGCCCATAGAGAAGTAGACATCAGCCCCTTGGCTGATGGTGTACTTGAGGACTGCAGAGAGTTCCCAAGCTGAATCCAAAGCAAAATCGTTGTCTTCCATGGCGCTGGAGGAAGCATCAAAACCACCTCTCGGCCCATCACCGATTTCGGTCCAAGCGTCTACATCAGCGTAAACAAAGTTACCGGTCAGGGACAGGCTCTCACTGATCTGATAGGTTGCAACCAAGCCACCCCAGATCCAGTCGCCGCCTGAACCAATTCTGTGTGCGGAAATTTTGCTATTATCCGTCGCACCCAGCATAACAAAACCATACGCACGGTCAGGCTGGAAGCCATCTTGGGTGAAACCAAGGTTCAAGCCGATGTTGAGTCTGTCCATCTGGTAGTTGGGGAAAATGTAGCCACCAAAACCAGTGTCGTCAGAGCCGATGTAATCAGTTGCAACATCATCATCAAGCCAGGAGTTCATGCCGTTGAGGTCACCTTCGGTCACAGCAATCTCACCGTAGATACCGAATGCACCACTCTGACCTTTGGCATAGAGAGAACCAAAGAAGCCTTCATTGGATACATAGCCCCAATCTGATGCGGTGGGGTCGGTCTGCATGCCAGTAACCTCTGTACGAGCGTCAGTCTGATAACCAATCATACCGCCAACGGTCCAGTCTGCATTCAGCTTGGCCTTGGCATGAACACCAAAACGGATCTCGTCGTGATCGTAAGCGCTGTCTGAAGTTCCACTATAATCGGAATCTTGCCCTTCTTCCATCCACTCAAGGAAAGGATTGATGGTTACGTTATCCATCGTGATAATGCCACGAAAACCGGTCAGGTGGACGTCATCGTAGAAGAAGTTGTGGGTGGTACCTACAGGGCCGTAGGTGGAACGGTATTTACCGACTTCCAGGATGAAGGTATCACTGAAAGGAATACCGACATAGGCTTTATCAACCCAGATGTTACTGTTGTTGGTGTCACCAATGCCATCTGAAGCATCCCTATCGAAATCACCCATGATGGTTTCCATCATGCGGATACGAACTTTCGCATAGGCGCCACCGGCTGCGGTACCGGTGATGTCAAGACGAACACGGGAATCCATAGTGGTGTCCGAACCATTTTGGTTACCATCATTGAAGTCATAGGTGTCTTTATACCATAAACGAACACGGGCGTTACCGGTGATGTTTACACCAGGCTCAGCAGCGTAGGTCGCATCAGCAGCAAACATGCCACCGGCCAGCATCAGGGCAGCACCTGTAAGCAGTACTTTTTTCATTGTCCTCTCCTTAGTTTTACATGTGGTCCATGCAAGTTTATCGTTTTCTTTAGCAGTGGATCGAAAACGACGTTTCAAGCTTGTACTCAACTATTGGGATATCGTTTTTCTCTTTGTGCAAGAGACTGTTACAAACATATTTGAGTTACACGTACCCTATAAGACCAGGACACCCTCGTCAAGTTTTTTTTACTGCAAAGTAAAAATATTTTAACCACAGAAAGGTTAGACCCGGAAGGGGAGGAAAATTCCTGTTTCTAGAGGGTTAGCAGGATAAAAAAAAGCCCGGCGACAAAAATGTAGCGCCGGGCAGAGGGGGAAAACAAAAATTAGAAAGTCGAATTTTTTAGATTTACTGAAGCCGTGAGGGGATCACTTGCAACGTATAACAGTTCAGATAACTGGTTGTTGATTGCCAGAACGCAAAGGGATAGGAGCTTTCGGTTTCGACAAAAAAGATGGTGTACTGGTTCTCGGCCGGGGTGTTCGTTCCCACCTGGTAGTTGGTGAGGTAACCTGCAAGCTTGCGGGTCTCCCAGATGCTTTGCATGGTGCCGTTTTTCCATTGGTAGGCCGCCAGGCTGGCACCATCGAAATAGCGGAGATTGGGCATGAAACGCACCGATTCCACACGATTGCGGCCAACAAGCACGTCATTGATGCCATCCTGGTCCAGGTCGGCAATGGCGATGCGTGTGTGGATCCAGAGGGTGTCGTTATCGGCTTCCACCGAGTTGTTGGTGCTGGTGGGGGTTCCGAAAAATTTGTTGCTGGCTCCGATCAACTCTGGGCTTGTCCAGCGCAGGGTGCCATCGGCATCAAAGACTTGAAGGTGATTTGAGTGGGAAATGGTTAAGATTTCTCTGTTGCCGTCCCCATCGATGTCAGCCAGGGTAAAGTTGAATATCGTTGTTCCTTTCGGCAGGGAAAGAGGTTTACCTGGGATAATGGTACCATTCGTCTTGAACTGCAGGGTGTAGATATCGCCGCCGGGAAATTCATAGGAGATGCCTTTTTGCCCCACCAGCATGGGGGCAACGTCCGGTGCTGTTATAGTGTCCAGGTACCAGGCGACATGGTCGGTCAGCGTTTTTATTTTACGTCCGTCCCACTCCAGGACTGTGGAATCAGGATTGTCTCCGTTACTGGCACTAATATAGATTTCCTGCAATCCATTGTTGTTCATATCCGCCATGCTGATCGCGTGGTAACGCAGGTGGTCAGGCAAATCGATGGTGGCCAGCATGCGAAAGGAGCCGTTGTCGTTGCGGTAGAGACGCAGAGCCCCGCTGGTCAGTACCAGAATTTCTTCCTGGCCATCCCCTTCAAGATCGGCAACGTTGATGTCCATGGCCTCACCTGCCACACCTTTGGAGCGAAAACTTTTAACCAGTTCAAATGGTCCGCCTTGCTCCAGGCCAACAGGCGAACCGGAAAACAATCCTTCACGGTAGGCTCGTTCAGGGTGTGCGGTTTGGAAACCACTCATACCGGTTGCGCCTGTACCTGCCAGTGCGTCAGGTTTGGGTTTGTTAAACACCTTGCCGCTAATATCCCAGGCCATGGCGTCGATAGCCGTCATGGCATCATCTACGCTTTGAAAATCCTGTTCAAACTGTTTTGGGGCCTGTGACCCGGTTCGAGTGAACACATAACTGACCAGTTCAAATTGCCCGGCTTTGGGGGCCAGAGCACCCATGACCAGATAATCGGCGCCGGATTTCTCAAGCATTTGGCCAAAGCGGGAGTAGTTGCCTTCCGTCAGTGCATGGGCCAGTTGATTTGATGTGTTTGTTTGGGCAACTGCAGCAACGTTTGCCCGTGAAGAGAGGCGGCTGGCCAGGGTGGAGGCCAGGCCGTTTTGGAGGTAACTGTACGAGCCGGGGATTTGCACATCAAAGGGGAGAAAGAGCACCTGTGGCTTGGAGGCAACAGGGGGCGCAGCAGCAGCGGGCGTAGTGCAGGCTAAGGCTATGGCAAGGCAAAGGCTTAGGCCCGTTGCCCATAATCGTCCGCCAGGTAAGCGTTTCGCCAGGCTGGTAAAAAAATTGCGCAGAGAATGTCGATTCACGGGGTGTACTCCTGTCTCTGGTGGATAAAATGATTGAAGTTATTGGGGGTGTGCAAGAAAAAAATGCTCGTTGGGCGAGCCAGCAGATTATCAGCTGCAGACCAATAAGGGCCTGGTTTAACGGTCACCGGCATTTTTCAGGACATACTCGGCGATCGCTGAGATCTGTATTTGCTGCACTCTTGCTAATCTCTCGCGTTTTACCAAAAAAGAAAAGAAAAATCCGGGTAAAGAAGCCGAGAATTCAGCAATGTGCCTGGCTTTTTAAAAAAGTTTTACCATTTTATGGATGTTTAATACGAGAAACTGATTGAAAGGCCACCGTAGAAAATATCTTCGGTTTGAAGGCGGGTATTGGAAGAGGCCGCACTTGCAGAATTTCCGGCATCTGAGGGGGTGAGTGGGCGTGTCCACTGAACTTCGGGGGTTATGGTGATGTAATTTTTGTAGGTGATCGGCATGCTGAAGAGCAAGGAAACTGATCGGCCTTCGCGCAGGTCGTACGGGTTTTTTAACAAGAGGGCCTTGTTCCCTAAGGAAAGGGAAAAATTCTCATCAAGTTGATAGGAGCGTGAGAGATCAAGTGCCAGGAACCATGATCGTTCAGGATAGAGACTGAAATTTTCGCCAAGGGGCTCAATGTCAAGAAAAACAGAGGCAGGCTTGTTGCTTGCCGGATCCTCGGAGAGCAGGTAGCCTGCTGAGAATTGCAGCAGGCCGGAAGATCCTTCGTAAGAAAAGGTGATGGCCTGGGTGGAGAGCAGGGATTCGGCATGTGGGAGACCAGGCATATTTGCGTCACTGTTGTGCAGGCGCATGCTTAAACCTGCAAGCAGGCTGTCCTCCACTCCGTACATGCCGGTAGCAAGCAAGGAGTTGACCGTGGCATCCCAATCGGCTTGGGAGGTGGGGGCAGTTCTATCTGCCGCCTGTGCGGGCATATGCAGCAGGCAGATCGCAAGGAAGATTCCCAGATAATGGGGTGTTTGGTGGATAGATTTCGATTTCACGGAGCAGACACCTCATATAATGTAGCCTTAATAAAACACTACTCCCGATCGAGGGGAAAAACAATGGGCAATTTATGAAAGGCTGTTACCGGAGGTTCTGCTTTTTTTGCAACTTGCTGGCGATCAGACCAAAAAAAATATGACTACCTGCGTCTTGGATGTAGCGCCAGCCAAGGTGGGCCTGGCAGGCCGAGCAATGAACAATCTGCCAGGAGTAGCCCGCGAACCAGGAAAATTCGTTACTGGGAAAAAGATAGGGCGTCACACCCGGGGCGAGCTGAAAGCAACGTACTTCATACGTAATGCCCGCAGGATTGAAAAAAGCGTGATGGTAGCTGCCGCTGACCGAGATAGCGTTCTCTTCGGCGGTGATGGGGTGGGCGCAGTTGCTGCAGTAGAGCTGGTTATCCTCATTCTCGGCAGGCTCCTCCGAAAAAGAGGGAGCCTGCCGAATAAGGGCTTTTTGTTTACGTTTGCGACAATAACATCGGACCTCCTGCCCTGTAGGCGGGGCATAGCCTTGCACCCGATACAGCGGGGGAGCAAAAACATTGGACCGAGCCAAGCGATGCATCAGCACAGAGCCGGAAGGTATCGATTCAGCCTTTTGTCCGCTGCGATGGATTGTCTTTAGCGTAACAAACAATGGCCTGCACCATGTCATCGATGGTGTAGCGTTCAGGCTGGATATCAACGCTCAGCCCGTTATCGCGAACAGTCTCCGCTGTGATCGGGCCAATGGCCGCGATACGCACATTGTTAAGCAGTCGCTGGAGTTCCTGCCCGTCTGCAGCCCCCAGCATGGAGAGGAAGTTGCTTACTGTGGAGGAGGAGGTAAAGGTGATCATGTCCACACTGCCGGCTTCCAGCTGGTCGCGCAGCTCTTCACGTCTGCCCTGGGGCGGAATATTCTGGTACGTGGGGGCAATGGTGACCATGGCGCCCGCGTCGGTAAGCGCTTCAGGCAGAATTTCCGTTGCCTTCAGTGCCCGAGGCAGGAGGATGCGGTTACCTTTGACCTCGGTTTGCAGAAGTGCTTCAGCGAGCCCCTTGCCGGTAAATTGTTCAGGAATAAGGTCGGCGCGAACTCCATATTTCAGCAGTTCTTCACCGGTTGCCCTTCCAACTACGGCAATTTTGGTGGCAGCTAGTTTGCGGCTGTCATATCCTTTTTCATGCAAACGTTTAAAAAAGTAGGTCACCGCATTGAGGCTGGTAAAGAGAATCCAAGAGTAACTGTCAATCTCTCCCAGGGCCTGGTCAAGGATGGTGTAATCCTCTACCGGTTCAATATGAATGGTTGAATATTCGAGACATTCGGCGCCGTTTTCCTCCAGTTTGACCACCAGGTCACTGGCCTGTTCACGGGTTCTGGTGACCACGATGCGCTGACCAAAGAGCGGACGTCGCTCAAACCAGTCAATGGTTTTACGCAGCTTGACCACATCCCCCACAATCACCAGTGCAGGAGGCTTAATATCCGCTTTCTGCACCACTTCGCAGATGGTCGCAAGCGTCCCTTCAACGGAAAATTGTTGCGGAGTTGATGCCCAGCGAACAACCGCGACCGGGGTATCGGGCGAACGGCCATACTCTATGAGTTTTTTGGTGATGCTGGGCAGGGTTTTGATTCCCATATAAACAACAATGGTTCCCGCACCGGTTGCCAGCTTCTCCCAGGAGATATTGGAGGATTTCTTGGTTGGATCTTCATGTCCAGTCACAAAAGCGACCGAGGCGGTATATTCCCGGTGGGTGATGGGGATTCCGGCATAGGTTGCCGCGGCTGTTGCCGAGGTCACACCCGGGACTACTTCGAAATCGATTCCCTCCCGAACCAGTTCCTCGATTTCCTCTGCCCCACGGCCAAAAATAAAGGGGTCGCCACCTTTGAGGCGGACAACCATGCTGCCTTCCTTGGCATGGTCAATCAGGAGCTGGTTGATGCCTTGCTGGGTAAATGCATGAAGCCCCCCACCTTTTTTTCCGGCATAGATGAGTTTTGCATCTTTGGGCACATATCCCAGAAGTTTGGGGTTGGCCAGATAGTCGTAGACAACCACTTCGGCGTGTTCAAGCAGGTATTTCCCTCTGAGGGTAATCAGACCAGGATCGCCGGGACCAGCACCGACAAGATAGACTTTGCCACAGGGGATAGGGGATGATGATTGGGAAGTTGTCACAGTATTTCTCTTTGGGCAAAAAAAGTAAAAAGTGATTGCTCAGGCTGGGACTTGGCGAGCTGCTTTAGGTACAGCCTGCGTTACACTCACGTTTGTTTAGAAAATCTCAGGCGTTGTTTTTATACACCTCGTCCAGTATGGCTTTACCACCCTGATCAAGGAGTTGCTGTGCCAAGGTTGTTCCTAGAGCGGCTGCGTTGGCAGCGGTGTCGCTCTTGGTATCTGTAAGGATACGGCTGCCATCTACCTCGGCAACAAGGCCGGTGAGACTGACTGTCTCTCCCTCAAGCGTAGCAAAGGCACCGATGGGAACCTGGCAGCCTCCCTCAAGCGTCAGGAGAAAAGCCCGCTCAGCCGCTACTGTCACCGCCGTCGGCAGATGATGAAGAAACTGCAGCCCCTTAAAAAGCTCGTTGTCGTCTTGGCGCAGCTCAATGCCAAGTGCCCCCTGGCTGATTGCGGGTAACATCTGGCTTGCGGGCAAAAGGGTGGTGATGCGCTTGCTTAAACCCAGTCGGTTTAAGCCAGCACCTGCGAGAATGATCGCATCGTAGATTCCCTCATCGAGCTTGCGCAGCCGGGTATCAATATTGCCACGCAGGTCGACAATGTTGAGATCCGGACGCAAAGCTGAGAGCTGTGACTTGCGACGCAGGCTTGAGGTGCCCATGGTCGCTCCCTGGGGAAGGGCATCTATGGAATCGAATTTATTCGATATAAAAGCATCAAACGGGGTTTCTCGTGCCGGAATGATGCCGATATGAAGTCCTTGGGGTAATTCTGTGGGAACATCTTTCATTGAATGCACCGCCAGGTCGACCTCACCTGTGAGCAGAGCGTCTTCGATTTCTTTGACAAAGAGCCCTTTTCCACCGACTTTCGCCAGGGGGACATCCAGAATTTTATCGCCTTTGGTGGTAATCTTAACCAATTCCACCTGGGTTTGCGGGTGTGCATTTTCGATCTGATTTTTAACCCAGGTCGATTGGGTCACAGCAAGTAAGCTGGCGCGTGTTCCTATGCGTAAGGTAGTTCTCATTCCCTATCCTGTGGAGGTAAGCTGAAATCAATTCGGTCTATCAGCGCGTGTGATCGTTAAAAAGTGAAAGCCGAGGCAAGAGAGCAACTGCTGTTGTCTCGCTTGCTGAGCACACGTATTTTGCCGAGGCGAATTCAGGCAAAAGCGTTTTGAGAGATACTCTTGGTTTTGTGGAGGTGTTTGCGTCAGAAGACATCTTTTTTTACGATGTTTCATGGAGGCTGCAAACCACCAATGGTAGGGGCATATACTTTTTTCGCGGATATTTGTCAATTTACATGGCTTGGTTCCTGGGAAAAACACCCTGGGATGAGCCTGCTCTCCTCGAGCTTACGCTTTTTTAAAGAGGGCAAAAAAAAACGTTCCTACGCATACGGCGCAGGAACGTTTCAATGTTGGAAGCGTAAAGGCTATTGTCCTTACGGCAGCTGACCCATGATGTCAGCGGAAACTTCCTTGATGTTTTTGGAACCATCAACAGAGATAACCGGAGCGCCACCCAGGTTTTTGAAGTAGTTGACAGCAGCCATGGTGCCGGTGGTCTCGTCGTAGTAGATGTCGTGACGTTTGTTGATTGCTCCCTCGTCCTGATCATCGGCGCGGGCAGACAGCTCGCCACCACAGACACGACAAACCAGTTTACCATCTTTTTCTACCGGTTTGATGGCATCAAAAGCAATGTGGTTGGGATGGTTGTTGTCGTTGGCGCAGAGACGACGACCCATGATGCGATCTTTAGCGATCTGACGATCGAGCATGATCTCAACAACACAGTCCAGCTTCATGTCGGCTTCTTTCAGCGCTTTGTCCAGAGCCTCTGCCTGGGCCAGAGAGCGGGGGAAACCGTCGAGCAGCCAGCCTTTTTCCTTGGATTTGCCCAAGGTTTCAAGAACCATCGGGATGGTGATTTCGTCGGGAACGAGATCGCCGCGATCAATATATTCCTTGGCTTTCTTACCCAACTCGGTGCCGCCTTTGATGTGCTCGCGGAAGATGGCGCCGGATTCGATGTGATCGATGCCATATTTTTCTTTAATGATCGCGCCTTGGGTACCTTTACCGCTGCCGTTCGGGCCGAAAGTAAGGATGTTCATGCCGGCTTCCTCCATGTTTGGTTCAAAGGATTGTTAGGTAACGTCTTTATATAATTAGTGAAAAGAAGGGTCGAAAAATGAATGACCTCTCATTGCCTTGGGGAATATACAGTACCTGGCCTGAATGTGCCAGAGAAAATGATAGATTGAATCAGGGGAAGTGATAAAGGCGGCTAAAGCCAGGAAAACAAATGGATGCCAGGCAGGTGGGGACTGACCTCCATTGAGCGGTCACTTGAAGGCTTCAGGGGAATCGGGCTTCTGGCTGTGGAAGAAGCGGTGTATACTTTTTGACAAGGCTTAGGAAAGAGGGTAGAAAACCGCGCAGAAAAAGATTGTTGCTCACCACATAAGCGTTGCATTTTGCTGAGCTTGTTTCAGGACCCTCTCATTTGCCCTCTGTGGCAGCGGGGGCCACCGCCTGGAGAAGCAGAAGTGCAACAGTTGCTCAGATACGATATTCCCTATTCCATTTTTTCGAGGTGATAACGGGCATGAAGGAAATCAAGGTCGGATTGATCGGGTTTGGTACGGTAGGTAAAGGCTTGGCAGAGGTGCTCTACTCGCAGCGGGAAAGACTGGTAAAGCGCTCCGGAATGACCATTCACTTGGCGGGCGTTGCCGATAACAGTGCGACCGAACTGCCGGAAAAATTTGACGATGTGACTTTGACCAAGGATGCTCGTGAGCTGATCAATAATCCTGAGATTGATATTATTGTTGAGCTCATTGGTGGGATGGAACCTGCGAAAACCTTTGTTCTGGAGGCAATCGCAGCTGGCAAACATGTGGTCACCGCCAATAAAGCGCTGCTTTCCCAGCACGGCGCGGAAATCTTTGCGGCAGCCGCCAAAAAGAATGTCGAAGTCGGCTTTGAAGCCAGTGTAGGTGGCGGTATTCCGGTTATCAAGGCGCTGAAAGAAGGATTGGTTGCCAACAAGATACTTTCCATCATGGGGATCATGAACGGCACCGCCAACTACATTCTTTCCCGTATGACCGATGAGGGGATTCATTTTGAGGAGGTCCTGAAAGATGCCCAGCGACTCGGATTTGCCGAGGCCGATCCCACCTATGATATAGAAGGCATTGATACCGCTCATAAACTGGCCATTCTTATGACCATGGCCTACGGTATGCCCATCACCCATAACGAGATCGCCACCGAGGGCATCGCAAGCATCGAGCCTATGGATATCGAGCTGGCCCGTGAGCTCGGTTGCCGTATCAAGCTGCTGGCCATCAGTCGCAACCATGGCGATCATGTCGAGGCCCGGGTCCATCCCACCATGGTTCCCCAGAGTCATCTGCTGGCTTCCATTCACGGCGCGTATAATGCCATTCATTTTCAGGGCGATACGGTGGGCAATGTTCTACTCTACGGCCAGGGAGCGGGCATGATGCCCACAGGTTCTGCCGTAGCGGCTGATGTGGTCGACATTGCGCGGAATATTGAGAGCAATTCCATTAATCGGGTGCCCTCGCTTTCCTATCTGCCCACCGAGATGCGTCCGCGCAAGATAACCCCCATGGATGAGTTGTACGGGCCTTACTACTTTCGCTTAACCGTTCTCGATCAGCCCGGTGTACTCTCTAAGGTGGCAGGTATCCTCAGTAAATATGAGATCAGCATCGAGTCGGTTATTCAGAAAGGGCGCAAGAAGGTTGGGGCCGTGCCGCTGGTTATTGTGACTCATCACGCCAAAGAGTCTGCCGTGCGTGGCGCTCTGGAGGAGATCAGCAAGCTGGAGTCCATTACAGCTCCGGTGGTTAAGATCCGCATTCTCGAAGAGGAGGACTGATTCGACATCTGAATCATAGACAGGACACCATGAAATATATTCTTTTGATCGGTGATGGTATGGGCGATGTGCCTGTACCGGCACTGAATAACCAGACCCCGCTTGAAGTAGCCCAAACGCCCACCATGGATCGCTTGGCAAACGCCTCGGAGATGCTCCAGGTGCGAACGGTTCCCCAGGGCTATCCACCGGGCAGTGATGTTGCCAACCTTTCCTTAATGGGGTATGAGCCGGAGAAGTATTATACCGGACGCGCCCCTCTGGAGGCAGCCAGTCTGGGAGTGGAACTTGGTCCTGACGAGCTTGCCTTTCGCTGTAACCTGGTCCATGTTGAGCGGGCCTCTAATGGTCGCCTGAGGATGATCGATTACAGTGCTGGTCATATCTCTACCGAGGAGAGCACCCAGCTTATCACGGCGCTGCAGGAAGCATTCAACTCAGAAAAAATTGCCCTCTATCCAGGTGTGAGCTACCGTCATCTGCTGGTCTTCAGCGGGCAGCTTCCCACAGATTTTTCCACTGTGCCTCCCCATGATTATTCCGATCAGGAGGTCACTTCTTTTTATAAAGAGTACGAAAAGGTGCCGTCGCTTGCCCATATCATGGAAAAGGCCCAGGAGATTCTCGTGAAGCATCCGGTGAACCGGGAGCGAGAACGCCAGGGGAAGCGAACCGCCAATGCGGTCTGGCTCTGGGGCGAGGGAAAGCGCCCGGCTATGGAAACCTTAGATGCGCGTTTCGGTATCCGTGGCGGGCTGATCTCCGCCGTCGACCTGCTCAAAGGACTTGGTGTGCTTGGCGGGCTTGACATCATCCATGTGGACGGTGCCACCGGATACCTGGACACCAACTATGCAGGGAAAGCCCAGGCAGCCATTGATGTACTGAAAAAAAATGACTTTGTCCTGGTTCATGTTGAAGCACCCGATGAAACCGGGCACCAGGGGTTAGCAAAAGAAAAGGTGCAGGCCGTTGCTGACTTTGATGAGAAGATTGTCACTCCCATCGTGGAGGAGATGGAGCGGCAGGGAGAAGAGTTCCGGGTGGCCATCACCATGGACCACTTTACCCCTATCCATCGCCGCACCCATGAAGACTGGCCCGTGCCCATGTTTATCTACGATTCCCGTGGCGTGACCCAGCCTGCTGGCTGCACCTACTCCGAGGCGCATGTGTTGGCCGCCGTGGAGAAAAACGGGCTTAAACTTGATTCCGGTGCAGCCTTTTTTCGTCATTTTGTTGAGCAGGAGGAGTAGGGGATGTCCAAGATGAACGTCAGCTTGAAAGAACCAGTTTTTACAACCACCTACCGTGTTATTTACGGGGATACGGATGCGGCTAAGGTGGTGTATAATGCAAACTATCTTCGCTATTTTGAGATCGGTCGCACAGAGATGATGCGTGCCTGGGCCTTACCCTACAGCGCCATAGAGGAGTTTGGCTGTGTCCTTCCGGTGACCGAATCCTATCTGCGATTCAAGGCCTCGGCAGCCTATGATGATTTGATTACCATCGCCACCTCACTAGTCGAAGTGACCAAGCTGACCTGCCGCTTTCATTACGCCATTACCCGTGAAGAAAGTGACGGAAAATCAACCCTGCTCGTCAAGGGATTTACCGCTCATGCCTGTATCAACCAAGAGGGCAAACTGACCCGTTTTCCCGCACCGGTGCTGGAAAAGATTCAAGCTATTCTCAATAAAGGGAACGCAGAAGAAGAAATAGGTTGACTTTTCCTGAAAACCTAGTATTATATGCAGATCGCAACGCGGGGTGGAGCAGTCTGGTAGCTCGTCGGGCTCATAACCCGAAGGTCAGAGGTTCAAATCCTCTCCCCGCTACCACGCATATTCAAGGGTTTAGATCGATTCGATCTAAACCCTTTTTTTTGTTTCTCCTCCCCTCGGTCTGTAAAGCTTCTGCACAGTGACTTGTCGGCCTTTTTAGTCCGGTGTCTGTTTAGTTCGACCATTGCTTATTATGTCGCCGCCATCCCGGCGTGTATCAGAAAGGCTCCTTTTTTTTCTTCAGTTCAAGGTTATCAGGAATAACCTCAAGCTTTGCCCGCGTAGAACAGATTGAGATTGTTTCCTCACACCTGTATTAGATTGCCAAAAGCCACCTTAATTGTCCCTTGGTCATGTTTAATATCGGGACCACTTCTTTTACCCGTAGCGCCATAAATATCGTTACCTTTTCTTGAGAAAGCATTTTTCCTGCTATACAATATTTTTACCAGACACCGGAGGCTGTTTGTCGTTCGAACGCCTGAAGCGATGTAATTCTTGTTAGGCACAGGCCTTCTTTGCCGTATGGTACAAAAAGTTTGAAGATTCCTTGGAAACATAGAAGTTTCCAGTCTTATGGACCGATCTATAAGTCAATGATGTCATTGACATTTACCACCCAGAATATTCTAAAAAGGGAAAAATCTATGCTGGCATCGATGAAATTGCGGACGAAAATGTTGTTGTTTATTTGTGGCGTGGCTTTCCTGTCATTTTCCGCAACCATTGTCATTATATCCGGTATTTCCACAAAAAATGCTGAAAAGGATGCCTTTAGGCTGGTGATGGAAACAGCGAACAAGAGCAGCACTGAAGTGAGAAGTGAAATTGATAAGGCAGTCATTGCAGCTAATACATTGTCCGAAATGTTAAGTGCAATCGATAGTTCTGAGCACACTGTATCCAGAGCCATGGTTGTTGACATGCTGCACTCGGTCGCAGTCATACACAATGATTTTTTTGGAGTCTGGGCAGTATGGGAGCCGAATACATTTGACGGTCGGGACAGCAGCATGGATGTTAATCAACCCGGAACTGCCGAAAATGGGCAGTTCAGACCTAATCTGCAGCGATACAGCGGCAAACTCGTCAAAAGTAAGACCGGCATGCCTGCAGAGGGGTCTAAAGGAAGTGAATGGTATTGGACTCCTTTGCGTACAGGAAAGCCATTCATTACCAAACCAACAGCTTACGAGGTCAATGGCGTGCCGATAATGATGATCTCGGCTACCTCCCCAATCATAGTCAATGGCAAGACTGTTGGTGTTGCCGGAATTGACTATGGTATGGATAAAATGAAAGAAATCATTTCCCTCATCAAACCGTTTGATACCGGCTTCGGCATCCTGAATTTCAGTGATGGTTCTGTGGTAACGCATCCTGATGAAAAAGCAATTGGAAAAAAACTTATATCAAGTAAAGCGCTGCAGGCCACCAATAGCCTACAATCGTATCAGGAAATATTGCAGACAAAGGATTTTAACGGAGATGCTCTGTCTGTTTCTGTCCCTGTCAAATTTGGAGAGGACCTTGATATTTGGAACCTCACGATTCGGGTTTCAATGGATAAAGTCCTGGCGGCGGCAAATGCATTACGTACGACAAACATTATTATCGGCATCGTCAGTCTCCTTGTCTTGTTTGTTGTTGTGTATTTTATCTCCACCCTCATTATAGCCCGGCCGATTAATCTTGCTATCGCAGGGCTCAGGGATATCGCAGAGGGTGAAGGAGCAGCAATTCCCGATGCAGCCGGAAACCTAGTAATAGCGCTAAAAATGGATTTAGCTTTCGTAAACCCTTATAAAAAATACGGGGAAAATTAATTTTTTTCTGGACATATCAACGAGTTAGCGATTTTCGCCTTTTTGTAAGAAAAACAACAACTTACAAGGAGGCGCCATGTCGAATCAAATTTCATCCACCGTAAAAACTCGCAAGAGAGATATCGCACGCATGGAAAAAATTACCGTACGTAAGCATTTGAACAGTGATGCTC
>NZ_JAFFQA010000046.1 GCF_016919065.1 Desulfobulbus rhabdoformis
CGGCGATCCGACCGTGGCAGACGCCATCCTGGACCGGTTGGTCCACACTGCTCACAAAATACAACTAAAAGGAGAATCAATGAGAAAAAAGAAGGCAAACTTGACCTGAATGGCGACAACAAGGTAATGGATTAATAACCGCGTCGCTTCGCTCCGATCACCCGACCGAGATCACTGGAACAGGTGGCCGGGATCGAATGGAATCAGTGACCGGCTTCGACTGGAATGACTGGCCGGATTCCCTGGAATACGCAAGCATCAAAAAATACAAGCTAAATCCCAGAAACAACTAGAAAATTTCTCGCAGTGAAGATGCCACAATCACAGGCAGCTCATAAAAACAAATAAAACATTTAATTACAAAAGGTTACACGCAACCCCATAGCCTCCGACATCTGCCACTTCTCAAAACATCAATTTTTCACATTCTCTATTTTGTCGATTTTAAAACATTTTTTGCCCATCAAGGACATTTTTGCATATAGCGGCAATTCCATCGGGTTCTGCCTGTCAGTCAATAGGTTTTTCCTGTGCCCCTGTTAAAGACCTCAGGAGAATGCATATCCAAATAATTTCATATGCCCAGTTCCAAAACAGACAAACAAGCCATTTGCGATTGACGGAAGGCGACAAAGACGACAGTTTTCCAGGAAAAAGGATATTTTGGGTCATTTTGCGACTGGTATTTTTCGTGTAACCGGCTTATCTTATGAAGCATTCTCATTTCAGCGATAGAGTAGAGTAATCAATCTTAGATTTTGGAGTAAAAGTCCCATGCATATCAAACAGGTGAAGGACGACATCTACCGTCTTTCCGTCAATATTGAGGATAAAGATTATCTCTTTGAGGGTATCTGGCCCATCCCCCACGGCATTTCCATCAACGGCTACCTGATCAAAGGCGAAAAAAACGTCATGATCGACCTGACCCAGGATATTTTTAATTTCCCGCAGGAGTTCACCAACCAGTTGGGTGGCGCAACCCTGAGCATTGAAGATATTGATATTCTGGTTGTGAATCACATGGAACCGGATCATTCGGGCTGGTTGCGCGAATTCTGCAAGAAAAACAGCAAGGCTGTGATCTACTGCACCAAGAAAGCGATTCCACTTTTGCAGGCCTTTGCCGATGTGGCTGCTGACCGTGCAATCGCTATTACTGATGGCCAGATCCTGGAAGTGGGTGATTACGAGCTGCAGTTCTTTGAGACGCCCAACATTCACTGGCCCGAAACCATGATGACCTATGAACGTAAGCGCAATATACTTTTTGCCTGCGATGCCTTTGGCTCATACGGCAGCATTGATGAGAACGCCATTTTCGATGACCAGCTCTCCTCCGAGAAACATAAATTCTTTGAAGAAGAGGCCCTGCGCTACTACGCCAATATCGTGGCGACCTTCTCCCCCTTTGTGCTGAAAGGGCTGACCAAACTCGGTGGCCTGGATATCAAGGTGATCTGCCCCTCGCACGGTATTATCTGGCGCGACGATCCCTCCGTTATCATTGAGCATTACAAACGCTACGCCGAGTATGCCAAAGGACCGGCCGAGCGCGAGGTGACCGTGGTCTGGAGTTCCATGTACGGCAACACCAAACAGGTGCTGAACATGGTGATCGAGACCATTCGCAAGCGCAATATTCCGGTGCATGTGTTCCAGGTCCCCGGTGACGAAATAGGCTACATCCTGGCAAGCGCCTGGAAATCAGCAGGTCTGATTTTTGGCATGCCCACCTATGAGTACAAAATGTTCCCGCCCATGGCCCATGTGGTTGAGGAGCTCCAGGTGAAAAAGGTCACGAATAAAAAAGTCTTCCGTTTCGGCTCCTACGGCTGGGTCGGTGGTGCACAGAAAGACTTTGAGAAGAAGACCGAAAAATCCGGCTGGGATAAACTGGGATCCTACGAGTGGCAGGGTGCCCCCACCGAAGAAGATCAGGCTGCCATGCAAAAAGCGCTTGAAGAGTTCTGCGATGCGCTGATTGAGTTTACCAAGTAAGTTCTGGCGCCTTACAGTGACAAAAAAAAAGGGTGTGTGAGAAGTTTCTCACACACCCTTTTTTTCGGCGTATACTTTTTCTTTTTCATGATCTAATAACGATATCTGCATGAAATGATAGTGAGATAATCATCATCGGCAGCGTAAACCAAGCGATTTGTATCATCAATCCTTCGAGACCAAAACCCAGATAGATTTTCTCTCAGTGGTTCAGGTTTCCCTATACCCTCGAATGGCTGCCTCATTGTGTCATTGATGAGTTTGTTGATTCTTTTCAGTGTTTTTTTGTCTTGTGTTTGCCAATAGATATAGTCCTTCCATGCTTCTCCGGTCCAGGCTAATTTTCTATCCATCTATTAAATCTCTTGCCTGAACCTTCCCATTTTTAAATTGTTGAATAGATTTTGTTAAATGTGCAGCATTGGCTGGCGACCTGAGGAGGTAAAAAGTCTCCATGAAACTATTAAAAGTTTCCAGCGACATGACAACCGCGTCCTCTGAATCACGACGTGTAATGATCGTATAATCAGCATCGTCTACCACCTGATTCAAAACAGTCTTTAAATTATTTCGAGCTTCGCTAAAATTGACAACTCTCATGATATTCTCCATACTTGTTCTCTTTATAGCACAAATATAACAACTGGCCTTAAACTTGTCCATTATTCTGTACAGGTATGCTAGTTTTTTGAAATCGAACGCCGTAATCAGCAACTGACAGGGCAATGCGGAATTTCAACGTACGAGCCTGTCCCACCCTGACAATCTGTTGGATTTAATTGTTGGGCTTGTTTGTTTAACACGCCTCTAATAAAGTCATTTTTGAAGCGAGTGTATGATTGTCGATCGCCTGGATAACGCTCCCGGAGATCCTTTTTTAGCTCTTCATAACGCTTTCGTAGATTTGGGTCATTTCGGAGGAGATCTCGGTACTGGAGATAGTTCCGCTATTGCTCGTCATCAAGTGCGACGACGTGAAGATGGATAGTTCGAATATTTGGTTCAGATTCCCATACAAAAAGATGTCCGCCATCGTCTGCTCCATCACCACGATAGAGATAGCCAATTTTTGTGAACCTCCCTATTAACTCTGGAATTATGTCTAGCGTGGCCACACCTACGGCGAGATCAAGAATGGGTTTTGCGGGCAGTTCGGGAACTGCCGTGCTGCCAATATGCTGTACATCTGCAATGAGTTCGCCGCCAGCATCGCGGATCTGAAAACAGACCTTGGCAGCCATATCGGCCCAATCCGGGTGATGGGCAACCAATTGTACAGTATGCCGTTTCAATCCAATCATCTTACTAGCCTACTCGCCGCTAATCAGCCGCTCGACTTTTTGCGTCGACCGAATTAGCTTTTCTAGAGCTTCAGCAATTCCCGATGTCCCTTCAGAGCCTGATTTTATGGGATGCGAGGGAATCAGGTTTCGTACCCTATTTGAGAACATGCTTGGTTGCAAAGCTGGCGATGGTCGCAATTTCAAACTTGGGGTTCTTTTGAGGAAGTTGGAGAATATACGCTCCAATACAGATTTGATTACACTGGAAAAGAGGAGAAAACAACGGAGATAATCGGGGAGGAAGAAACTGCTAGCTGAAAAGCATTGCAGAGCAAGGCTCCAGGGGCACAAAAAAAGTGCAGGGGCTGATTAGCGCGTGCCGCTGTTCAGCCCCACACTATTGCGGGTTCAGGCCAGCCGCTTTTCCTGGAAAAGGTGCTGACTGACTAAAGAAAGCAGAATCGCAAAGAGAATCGCGGCTGCCCCCAAAACCACATTGTAGTAGACCGGAGCCACCAGTGCGATCCGAATCATCAGCGTGGAGAGCGCGTAGCCCGAGTTACGAAACATCATCTTGGCTGAAGGATTAAAACACTGAGAGACCAGAACGATAAGGATATCAGTCAGAATAAGCTGCGTGTAAAAGTTATGAATAAAATCAGAGTGTTCAATACCGATTATACTCTGATAAACGGAATAGCTCCCCATACTGACAAAGCTGACAAGCAGTAACAATGAGATAGCCTTTTTAGACGCCACAAAGCTGTACAAGTCCATATGATGGCCATCATCTTCCACTGAGCGTTTCTGTACCTTGTAATAGACACCAAGCAGGGCAAAGATGAGCAGAGCGCCGAATCCACTGGAGAGAATGTGAAGGATTTTATCGATATTCCCCTCATACCCCAAAGGCTCTGGAAAATAAGAGAGCTCTTTAAACGCATTCCTAATCAAGATGAGCGATAGTATCTCAAACTGCTTACCGAGCGACCTGGAAAAGGAACAGGGCAGGACAAAAATCAGCGAGATAACCTCCAGCACCAGAATGACGGTAAAGGCCGCATGGACGGCATAAAAGTGATTTCCGGGAACCAGGGCAGCCAACTCCTGGGGCAGCAGCCCCTGGCGCTTGAGCTCTATGACAGCCAGACTGGAGACAAAGAGAAAAACCAGGAGCACGGAAATCTTGCGGTGCACTTTCTCGTGTTCGTAAATGGTCTGTAAGGGATCAAAAATATAGGTGATGCGTGCAAATAGATTGTTCATAACAGGACAGCTTGGGGAAAAATTTAACTCAACGTCAACAGGCTCGATACCGGCCGCTTTTACTGCGAACAGAAGCTTATTGCAAGTGGAAATTAAAATTAAATAATAATTTTTATCACATACTCCGCTTTCTATTCACCAACAATTATAGCATCCTCATTCCGATGAATCTGCTGCTTATTGACGCCATTGGTCCATTTTTCCGTATGCTGCCCAAAGGCCGTAAGAACTGGTCTAAAATTCCTTTTTCCTCCCTCTCCCTTGAACCCCAGGCAAGGCGGCGACAACACTTTGACCAGATTGCGGAGGATCTTCGTCTCTTTGCCAGGCGGGTGAAGCAGGCAGGGTACAACGCGGTCAGTCTTGACGATGTCCCGCATCTGGCTGATCACCCCTGGTATGAGCCTGAAATTCGTGAACGCATAGCCATCTTTCGACAAGAGTTCCGGCGGCTGTTTACCCTGCTCAAAACCGAAGGCCTGTCCCTTTACCTGACCATGGATGTGCTCACGCTTACCCCAAGGCTCAAGCGCAAGCTCTGTGGTGACGAGCGACGAATCAACACCTTTCTGCATGAACTGCTGCAGGGATTTCTCTCTGATTTCCCTGAGGTGAACGGCGTTATTCTGCGGATTGGCGAAAGTGATGGCCGGGACGTCAAGTACCAGTTTCGCAGTGAGCTGCATATTCGCACCCCTGACCAGCTCAATCGCCTTCTGGAAACCCTGTTGCCACTCTTTGAACGTGAAGAACGCCAACTCATCCTTCGCACCTGGACCGTTGGCGCCTACCCGGTGGGCGACTGCATCTGGCACCCTGACACCCTGGCCCGCAGCCTGGATGGCATCGCCAGTCCGGCCTTTATCCTCTCAATGAAATATGGGGAGTCGGATTTTTTCCGCTACCTGCCACTCAATCCCCACTTCTTCAACACCAGGGTACAAAAAATAATTGAGCTGCAGGCACGGCGCGAATACGAAGGTTGCGGAGAATATCCGTCCTTTATTGGTGGGGATTACGAAGCCTATGCCCGGGAGCTGGAGCAGGCGGAGAACATCGTCGGCATGTCGGTCTGGTGCCAGACAGGGGGTTGGGTTCCCTTTCGTCGTTTGGCCTATCTGGAGGAAGAGGCCCTGTGGACAGAGATCAACGCCTTTGTCAGTGTGCAGATCTTTGGCCATGGTCTAGGCGCCAAAGAGGCGGTGTCGCGGTTCTGTCTCTTCAAGGGCATACAACAAAATGACGCGCTCTGGGAGTTGTTACAGCTTTCCGAGGAGGTCGTCAAAGAACTGCTTTACATCCCGGAGTATGCGCAAAAACAATTCTTTTTTCGTCGAGTGCGTATTCCCCCTCTGCTTTCAGTCTATTGGAATACCATCTTTATCAACCACTCCATGCGCAAGTTAATGCGTCATTTTGTCAGCGATGGCAGGGCCTGCATTGCCCAGGGACAAGCTGCACTGCACAAGATCGAGCGCATGCGGCTGTTGGCCGGGGAGGCCGGACTGCCGGTTGCGGATATTGAGTACATGCAAGAGACCTTCGCCCTCTTGGCGCTGGCACGGGAATATTACTTCCTCCCCTACTCCGAGGAACTCCGTATCCGGCTGAAAAAGGCAAAGAAACGTTACAAAAAACGCTATCCTTCCGGAACACGTTCCCGCTACAAGGTCAAACTCAGCTTTAAGCCCTTTCGGCTGCGCAGGCGGTATTTAGGCTGGTTCCTGGCCCTGCTCCTGCGCAGGCAGCCCGGATACCGCTTGATCGACCACCTCCTGGTGCTGCACCTGCTTGGCATCAGCTACCGGCTCTTGCATGTCTCTCACCCCAAGCTCATTCCCAAATTTGCCCGCAAACGCGCCATGGGGCTGGAAACCATCTTCAAATAATGCTGAATCCCTGATGGCTGCTGTTTGTTCACCACTGCAGGGTAAAGCCTCAGGAACGGGGCTGAAAAAAACGCAGCCGATTGGCGTTGGTGACCACGGTGACCGAGGAAAGCGCCATGGCGGCACTGGCAAACATCGGTTCCAACTGCCAGCCCAACACGGGATACAACAGCCCCGCTGCCAGGGGAATGCCAATAACATTGTAGATAAAGGCACCAAAGAGATTCTGACGTATGTTACGCAGTGTTGCCGTTGAAATGGCAATGGCATCCGCAACCAGCATGAGCGAATCACCGGTCAGAGTGATATCCGCATGTTCAATGGCCACATCCGTACCACTTCCCAGGGCAAATCCCGTATCGGCCTGGGCCAAGGCCGGGGCATCGTTCACCCCATCTCCAACCATCCCCACTCGATATCCCTTGGCCTGCAACTCCTGAATAACGGCCAGTTTCTCCTCGGGCAGAATCTCACTGTGCACTTCCGCAATCCCCACCTCACGGGCCACCGCATTGGCGGTTGCCGCGTTATCCCCGCTGCACATGACAACGGTGATATTTTGCTTTTGGAGGGCTGCAATGGCCTTGACCGAGTCAGGACGAAGGGGATCACGCAGAATCAAGAGTCCCA
This sequence comes from Desulfobulbus rhabdoformis, assembly GCF_016919065.1. Classification (GTDB taxonomy): domain Bacteria; phylum Desulfobacterota; class Desulfobulbia; order Desulfobulbales; family Desulfobulbaceae; genus Desulfobulbus; species Desulfobulbus rhabdoformis. The sequence goes on from NZ_JAFFQA010000046.1 coordinate 7,070, forward strand.
GGACCTCTCCAGGGCGTCCAAGCCAGATCGGGGTCCCACCCTTATCAGCGGCCTCCGCCGCCTGCTGTGCCAGCTCTCCCGGCAGAGTTAGCCCCTGCTCCTGCATATAGTGATGGTTGCCTAAAAAGTAGCGCTGCTCCCCAAAGTCCGCCTCTACCCCCCGACCAGGGACAGCGGAAAAGTTCTCTGCTGCAAGCAACTCTCCCTCCCTTTCGTGCAAGGATTGAATCACCGCTTCGGCCAGGGGATGCTCGGACCCGCTCTCTAGACTTGCCGCCCACTGCACAACCTGATCCTCGCCTATCCCCACAGCCGGAATAATGTTCGTGACAGCGGGTTTCCCCTCCGTGAGAGTGCCGGTCTTATCGACTACCACATGCGAAAGCTTTGAGGCACTCTGCAGGCCATCAGAGTTGCGAATCAGCACATTACACTGGGCTGCCCGACTGGTCCCCACCATGATGGCAATGGGTGTTGCCAGTCCCAGCGCACAAGGACAGGCAATGACAAGGACTGCGATTGCTGCGGTCAGACCATGGGCAACGGGCAAGGTCTCCCCAAAAATCCACCAGGCGACAAAGGTGAGGCAACTAATCCCTATAACCACCGGTACAAAGATGCCAGCAATGGTATCCACCAGCCGACCAATGGGTGGCTTGCTCATCTGTGCCTTCTTGACCATGGCAATGATGCGTGCCAGGGTAGTATCCTCTCCGAGCCTTCTCACCGCAAGGACAAAGGCCCCGGAACGGTTCATGGTGCCTCCGGTGACCGGATCGCCCTCTTTACGATGCACAGCTATTGGCTCGCCCGTGAGCATGGACTCGTCGATCGTGGACTGCCCGGCAACAATCTCCCCATCAATGGGCACCTTCTCGCCCGGTCTCACCTGCACCCGGTCCCCAAGTCGCAAGAGAGAAACGGGTATCTCTACCTGAGCGGAATCCCGGACGACTCGTGCATTGCGGGCGCGCAATCCAACCAGAGCACCAATGGCCTCACTGGTGGTCCGTTTTGCCCGGGTCTCCAGAGCATGACCTAACTGCAAAAAGGCCAGAATCATCACCGAGGCGTCCAGATAAAGGTGGTCCGCTGCGCCGGGAATAAAATCGGGCTTGGCTATCACCAGCACGGAAGAGAGCCAGGCTGCCCCCGTGCCCATGGCCACCAGGGTATCCATATTGGCTGCGCCATGACGGGCCTGTTTCCAGGCACCGATAAAATAATTCCGGCCGCTGAAGACCATGGTTCCCAGGCAGACCAGGGCAAGCAGAGCCCAGAGCAGACGATTCTGCTGAAGATGGGGAAAGACGCCTCCCATATGTCCGGCCATGATGCCAAACCCCACAACCGCAGCCACGGCTGCCCGCTGCCAGGAACGACGAATTTCACGCCGGGTTTCTTCCGCCTGGGTCAGTCCGGGGTCGGTATAGATTTCCTCAACAGTGACCTGATAGCCGGCTTCAGACAGCAGCCTCACCACATCTGCCGGATGCAGACTGGTGCCCACTTGCAACCGTTCCTCCTCCTGTTCGATATGCGCCTGAGCATCTCTGCTCAGCAGAATCTCCTTGACCTGTGCCAGTTCTTCGGCATCCGGCCAGGGGCTGAATCTGAGGTAGAATTCCTCTCCTGCCTGCGTTTGGCGAAGACTCGCCTCATAGCCGGCATCAGTGATCGTTTGCACCACCGTCTCGGGATCGCCGCCCTGTACCTGAGCCAGATTTTCAATCAGATTCACTGATGCCAGAGAGACACCGGGCACCCTGCGAATGGCCTGCTCCACCCGGGTGACACAGGCAGCACAGTGCATCCCGGCCACCTCGATTTCATACCCCGCATTTTTGGGAGCGGGCTTTTGGGACACCAGCGTCGCACCATAACCGGCATCGACAACTGCCCTCACCACAGTTTCAGGCTCTCCACCGCGTACCCCGGCGCGTTTCTCCACCAGATTGACCTCTGCCGACTCCACGCCATCAACTCCGAGAATAGCCTTTTCCACTCGGGCAACACAACTGGCGCAGTGCATGTCTTCAACCTGTAGCTCATACTCTCTGCCAGCCGCTTGCGTTGCAGAACTCTTTTGATCCGTCACCTCAGCCAAAGGACAAGCCTCAGCAGTTTGCACCTGCTGCCTGGCCGGATACCCGGCATCAACCACCGCCTGTATAATCTGTTCAGGATCGCCGCCCTGGACTCTCAAGGTGCCCGCCTCAAGATCGACACGGGCATCCTGTACACCGGTAACCGAACCGGCCGCAGCCTCGACCCGCCCCTGACAGTGGACACAAGTCATATCGTCAACAATAAATGTATGGGATTCCTTATCAACAACTGGAGGAAAAGGGGTAAACGAAGTCATAGGTATCTGAATCGAAGAAGGGGAAACGTTTTGCACAGGCGACACCATCGTCTGCTCTGCTTTTTACGAGAAACTGTAAGCACGGTTCTCTTTTTAGGGAGTCTTAAAAAAAGATTCTGCATCCTTGAATATCTGTCGTCAAGGTATTTTCCCGATCAGGGATGTTCCCTCACGGACGAGACATCAGGCGAGATAGGGCTGAAAGAGGTGGCGGATTTCCTCAAGCTTGTCTTCGATCACAAAGGGCATGATACGGGCAAACATATCCAGGAGAATAATTGCATTGGCGGAGGAATCGCCTGTATTTGCGCCCCGCAGCCGATCAATGAGGGCCATATTGACGATTTGGAGGTCTCGGTAGATCTTTTCCAGACCTTCCAGGGAATAATCGACCGGCTGGCCTTCGCGAGCACGAAAATACTGGGCCAAAAGATACATTGAGGTGGAACGATAGATGGTTTCCTCCTCGCTTGCCAAGGGCAGGTGAAACCGGGCCATGGGTTTAAAAAAAGCGGTATGCGGGCAGCCACTCACCGCCATGACCACCCCCATAAAAGAGCTGAGTGCCCTCTGGGCCGTGGTCTGCTGAGAGACCACCCGCTCATCACTGGTCACCTCCAGGAAGATGGCATCATGCGAGAGAATAGAGGAAAAACGGTCCACCACCCCGGCAATTGTTCTGGCCAGGGGGCACCATCTATACTGATCCGTATTGAGTGTACAATGGTTGCAGCGACAGTGCTCGATCCGAATCCAATCAGGAAAGGATTCACAGGATTCCTCAACCAGTTCGGTCGTCTTGGCATCAATACGCAAACTGATCGATTCAAACAGGCCATCGCCTTTGAAGGTATAGATCAGTTGTATGCTTTCCATCCGTTCTCCTCTGATTGTTTTTCTGGGGGTGCGGCCCCAGATCCTTCTCCGTTTCCGTTTACAGGGGCAGGATATGTACCTCCTCCCGCAAGGGATAATTTCCCTCGATAAGTAATCCATGGCGGCCATCAATGGCTATTGGGGTGCCAAAGGTGATACGGGTGCCGTTGATGTCGGCATATTCCTCGGTCTCATTGACCTGCATGTCGCGGCAGCCCACCACACAGGTCTTTTCCAGGCGGGTCGCCATGACCGAGGCATGCGAAGTCTGCCCACCGCGCGAGGTGACCAACCCATCGGCCAGTGAGATTTCACGAATATCCTCAGGCACGGTATCACGCCGAATGAGGATAAGATGGGTGTCGGGTTCCTGCTTGCGCAAGAGGTTGATATTTCTTTCGGTAAAAACCGCCTTCCCCGACATGGCTGAACCGGAGACACCGATCCCCTTTGCAAGAATAGATTTATGGGCAAGATCGGAGTCGACAAAAACGGTGAGATGCTCCTTCTTCTTGATCGTGATCATATCACGGGTCTGCAGCATATAGAGCTGATCCGCCTCAGGTCCTTCAAAGGTAAACTCGATCTCCTGCGGATTCCATTCTTTATCGTAGACCAGCTCTCGGCTAATTTCCAGCAACCGCTTGTAAATCTGTGGAAAACGCAATTCAAGACTCTTGTTCTCATCACGCCCGTCGAGTTCTGCCTGCTCAACGGAGATGGGATGACTGGTCACAAGCCCGGAGACGATATCCTCTCCCTGGTCGCCGATGGCATAATCCCCCCAAAGCGCCACCCGCCGGACTTTACGATAAGGGTGCGCGGTAAACAAAACGCCGCTGCCTGCCTGCAGGCTCACGTTGCCAAAGACCATGGATTGGACAATAACCGCTGTTCCCCAGTCATCGGAGACGCCCATCAAGTGACGATACTCTTCCGCCTTTGGTGTATGCCAGGAGTCAAAAACCATATCCACAGCGCCCACCAACTGCTCCCAGGGATCCTCGGGTATACCGACCCCACGGCTCAACACCGCCTGCCGGTAGTCCAGCGCCAGCTCCCGCATCTGCTCCGGGGTAAAATCACGCTTGTAGTGGATATCGTGCCGTTCCTTGTGCACGTTCATCAGCTCCTGAAAATCCTCGCGCTCCATGCCGTTGGCCATACCCCAGGATTGCTGAAAACGCCGAAAATTATCCCAGGCAAAATAGTTGGCCGCAGGATGCTTGACCACAAACTCCTCCAGCAGATCGACGTTGGCCCCTACATTATGGATCGTCGACATCACGCCGGGCATGGAAATGGCTGCGCCACTGCGCACCGAGAGGAGCAAGGGCCGATCCGGTGAGCCAAAGACACGCCCGGTCAGTTGCTCAAGACCGGTCACCGCCGCCCGTACCCGCCGCATATACTCATCACGGGCTCGGTCGAATTTTCGAATGGCACGATAACAGCGAAAAACCTCGGTGGTGATGGTAAAAGCCGGAGGAACCGGCATCTTGTCTCGGGTGAGCAAGACCAGGTTAAACCCTTTGTTTCCCAGGTGAATCAGATCGTGGGTGCGCAGATTCTCGTCATGAAGGCTACTGATCGCCTTTTTGGGATTGTAGGTCATGAGCAGGTCCAGGGTGGACTCATCGAGAATATCCTTCTGCGCCTCCAGGGTAGCGATAACCTGGCCGATAAAATTATCCAGATGCTGCAGACCAAAGGTGGTGGAGATCAGGTCCCGAAAAAACATCTCTGAGATGCGCAGGACCGTTTCCGGCATATTCTTCTCATTCCAGGAGCTGTGATACTTGATCAGCAGGTTGTCCTTCCCCAGTTGAGGCACGATAATCGAGAGGTTATTCTGGTGAATATTGGTGTAGTAGGCATAGATGATATCTTTGACCCCCTCGGAGAGACCGCGCATGATATCCAAATGCTGGGTATAGGAGAAACGCCGGATGCCAATGGAGGTTGCCAGCAGGCTTATGTAGGTATCCAGCCGTCGGCTGGAGATGCCGTCCACCTGCAGCGCCCGGCTAAATAGGCGCAAACATTTCAGAATACGAATAAAGGTTGCCTGGGTAATAAAGTTGAGATTCACCGTGGCAAAGAGCTTTTCCAGATAGATATTGGCCAGACTCTCGAGGCGGAAGGTGAGTCCCAGAGCATCGAACTTGCGCTCTGAATACCGGCCATAGACCGAAGGAATATCCACGGCAATATGCCGTTTATAATAGATCTCTTCTTTGGGCTCGAATTTCTCCGGGCTCAAAATGACTCCCTGCAGATGCTCCAGCTCATCAAAGAGTGCCTCCAGGCAGCGAATGGGGTCATCTTCTTCCAGAACCTCCAACAGCTTGGCCAGCTCAGGGAAGCCATTGCCAATAGCATGGCGGAGCTGCAGGTGAATCTCGGGTAGGCTCAGGTTATACTTCTGATGGAGCAGCTTATACATGCGCACCAGCAGAGAAAACCGCCGCCGTTCCACTTCAGAGAGATCAGTCTGACGGTCCAAAAATTCCTGCCGCTCGTTTTCGGGCCAGTCAAGGATCTGCACCATGCGGTTAAAGCGCAACTCCTGTTTGATGCGCCCGGCCAGTTGATGCTGATCATCGACAAAGGGGCCGGTCGTTTGCACCTGTTGCAGCACCTCCTCGGGGAGGTAATCCCGCAGGTAGGCCTTGTCCAGGGTTATCCAGAAGGTGAAGATGGCCTCGATAAAACCGACGATCAAATTGCTGGACTCCACATGGGACTGTTTCCGGAGAAAATGAATGAGCACATCCTTTCGCTTATGGATCTCGTCAAGCTCGGTGGAGACATCGCGAAGCTCACCCTCGGCGCCAATCTCATTGAAAAAGACCGGCATCAACTTGGTAAACTGCTTGGCCAGGTTATAAATGGGGCCGATGGGATGGTTGAGCAGGTCGGTGATATCTCGCTGAAAGAGATCGGTGTCGCGAACGCAGGTTCCGGAGAGATGCAGGTTAATGATCAGAGCGGAGAACAGGGTCGAACACCATTTGGGTTCCTGGGCTATCAGGTGCAGCCAGACACGGATATTGGTGAGATGGGCAGGGTTGGCGATGGGCTGCCAGTCTTCATCCACGCCGCGGACGCTGGCGTACTGAAAACCAAAACGCACGGTCTCCCACAAAAAGGCCTCAACCAGACGTGAATTGCCCCGTTTGAAGACCTCGTTACCAATCACCTGAATACACTGCAGGGAGGTATGCGGGTAGCGCCGAACATTGGCCTTGAGCAGGTGAAAGGTGGTGACAAAAAACTGCTCGATCTCTTCAAAGCTTTGCTTACGAATGAGCTGGACCAGAGAGCGGTTGATCTCTCGCAGGGTCTCCTCATGAATAAGAGTGAGCCCCTTGGTCTCCATGGTGCGGAAAAGAAAAAGCAGCTTCCGATTTTCAATGAAATGGGCGGTCTGATCATCGAAGCTCTCCACCACGACCATCTTTGATGGGATTTCTTTATACAGCCGAACCAGATCCATATGATTGGGCAGGGTGAGAATCTTCTCCAATGCTCCCTGGTAGTCGCTCTCAAAATCTATCGAGGCAAGCATCTGCAGACATTCCTGAATGCGCGCATGCGAGATCCCCTGCAAGAGAGTTTTCCCTTTCCATTTATGACAATACTCCCCACATTTTTTTTCAAACCAGGGCAAGGGATCATCCTCGGAAAGCCAGTACTCGTAATTGCGAACGAGGATGGCGCGCATCAAAAGAGAAAGTGCCTGGACATCATAGGTGATCTCGGGCTGCTGCCTTCGTAAAGCGATAACCTTTTGCGCCATCTTCCGTACCGGGTGATGCCCCTGAACCATGGAGAGCATAACCTGGGGCTCACGCTCATCCAGGTCTGCAAGGCGAGAAAAAAATTCGGAAAAGGCTCCTTCAAAACGGAAGAGGGTCGGGCTGTCCATGGTGAGGATAAGCTTGTCGGCGTAGGCAAGCATGGCCTCCAGAATCCGCTGGAGAAGCCAGTCATTGCGGCTTGAGTCCTTGAGTGCGTCAAAAAAGATCGACATAAACAGGGAAAAAGCCTCCGGCCCCTGCTCATGGTCGCGGTAGTGGTTGCAGTTTTTGAGTACATAGGCCCGCAACTCGGGGATGATCAGCTTCCAGTTGCGGTAGGGATGCCCTATTTCATAGAGGAGTGCGTCAAGCTTGCCTAAAATCCCCTGAAAACGGCTAACCACATCCCGAAGCAACTCGTACGCGGGGTTAATAACAGCGGGTGCAGCGGTTTCACGCAGGTTTGCTTTGAGGGCATCAGAGACCAGGGGCAAGGGACAGGAGTCGTTGGACATGGGCGACCTCCTCCATGGAGAGAAAAAAGTAAGGCCTTTTGGGCACACTCCCGGCAGCACAGAAGAGAACAGGTTGTGGAGCGTGATAGACCGTGAGTATTGAGGATAGTTTGTATTGTAGTGTGGTTAGCTGCGAAAGTCAGCAGGAGATTTTTGCCGCCACGGTATATCAGCCCAGAAGAGAGTAAAGACTCTGATAGACCAGCGGTAAAAAAATGGCGGGTAGGAGATTTCCGACCCGAATTTTGACAATCCCAAGCATATTGAGCCCGATCGCCACGATCAACAACCCTCCGATCGAACTCATCTGAGTAACGGCTACGGGGGAAAGAAATGGTTTGAGCATACCCGCGGTAAGGGTCAGGCTGCCCTGATACACAACCACAGATATGCTGGAAAGGAGCACACCTATCCCCATGGTCGAAGCAAAAACCACCGAGATTACACCATCAATAATCGACTTGGCAAACAGGGTCTGATGTTGGCCGGTCAGACCGCTTTCCAGCGAGCCGACAATGGCCATGGAGCCCACACAGTAGACCAGACTCGCCGTGACAAAGCCCCGGGCCAGGGAGCGGGTATCGCCGGTTTTCGCGCCCACCTTTTTTTCAATCCACCGCCCCATGGCCTCCAGACGTCCTTCAATCTGAAGCCATTCGCCCATCAGGCCACCAACGACCATGGAAAGAATCACCACCAGAAGGTTTTCGGCAAGGAGCCCATTTTTCCAGCCAATGAGAATGACAGAGAGCCCTACCCCCTGGATGATGGTCTGTTTATACTGCTCTCCAATACCTTTGCTGCAAACTAGCCCCAATAGGCTCCCCAGGATAATAGCCAGTCCATTGACGATGGTTCCTAACATCAACTCACTCCGATTGACAGGAATCTTGCATCATAGGCTTTTGGGGCAAGGGGGTTGAGCGCCCATAGACCGCGTCACGAATTTCCAGCGGGAAACGGCCCGAGACCCCTTCAAGAGCGGTGTTGGTCAAGGCAACAACCACCAGCTTCTGCTCGGGATCAACAAACCAGGAGTGCCCCCAAACCCCACCCCAACTCCAGGTACCAGCAGACTGAGGGGTCTTGGCGCGTTCGGGGTCACGCAGGACAGCTCCGCCATAGCCAAAGCCCCAGCCTGGTCCAGCAAGGACATAAAACGTTCCCGTATGATTGGTCATGAGGGACTGAGCCACTGCTGGGGGGAGGAGGTTGCCTCCGCCAGTTCGAATAACTTCAAGCAGATGCGCCATATCTGAAGCGGTCCCGCTCATACCGCTTCCTGCCAAAGAAGACATGCTCCGATTAAGAATCCTTCCCGGTGAAAAAACGATACCATTGTTTTCACCAAAACGAACGATATGGGGCTCCCCCATGCGAACAGGAGGAGTACCATCGCCGTATGGTGTGGTGAGACGGGCGGGATCAATTGGGTAAAATCCGGTATCGCGCATACCGGCCGGTAAGGTTCCCCACTGGCGGACCGCGTCTTCTAACGACATGCCCGTTGCCTGCTTCAAAACGACCCCAAGTACATCAATCGCCAGGGAGTACCCCCAGCCTTTGCCGGGGATATAGGCCAAGCCAGCTGCACGTATTCGATTCAGCTCTTCCTCTTCAGCTGTAATTTTCGAACTTCCTGGTTCCGAGGTGATGCGTACACTCTGCTTTGCAAAATCCGAAGAAAGTCCAGCGGTATGGGTCAAGAGCTGATGCAGAGTTATGCAGGGCATCGAGCCATCTCGCAACTTGGGTTTGAAGTCCGGAATATATCGAGTCACCGGATCATTCAGACTCAGCTTGCCCGCTTCCACCAATCGCAGCAGGGCCACCGTGACAATAGGCTTGGAGAGCGAGGCAAAACGAAAAATATGGTCTTTACGCATCGGGATTCCTGCCTCCCGATCCGCATATCCTGCGGCCTGATGAAAGACAGTTTTGCCGTTTTCCAAAACAATCACTACAGCTCCCACTATACGTTGTGAGCTAACAGCCTGCTGGAGCACCCGGTCGATACGCAAGGCAAGGCGAGTGTCGTTTTCGTTCTCTCCGGCAACGGCAGGAGCTGGCGTGAACAACGCACACAAGACGAGTGTGATTCCCCAGAAAAAAATAAAATGTCTGAACATGGGATATGAACTCCGATACAGAGAACAAAGAAAAATCTGTTGGAACATTGAAAGCATCAACCTGCGACGGTTGAGTCCAGACTGGCTGGACGAACATTAATTATTTTGCAACCAATGAGCTGCAAAAATCTTGCATCAGACCAAGAATTGCGGGTCTAATACATAGGCTCCGACCTTGCCAACTCTTTTTGGGAGAAAAAATTATGCATTCCCCCTTCCCCAGTTTCACCCTGGATTTACCTGCCTGGGCAGCACACGAACTGACCCAACTCCCCTCACATATTCAAGCTGTCGAAGATCGCATGCGGGCGGTACTCAATTTTGCTCGCCTCAACACCGAACACCAGAGCGGTGGTCCCTTTGCCGCCGGTGTTTTTGAACGTGATTCTGGCAAACTCATAATCATCGGGGTAAATCGAGTTCTCCCGCTCAACTGCTCCTCAGCCCATGCAGAGATCACAGCCCTCACTCTGGCGCAACAGATGCTAGGCACCTATGACCTTGGTGGTCCGGAAATGCCAGCCCATCAGTTGGTGGTCAACTGGAGCCCCTGTGCGATGTGCTTTGGTGCGGTACTCTGGTCGGGTATTCGTTCCCTGGTGATTGCAGGGGCCGATCAGGAGATGATGGATATTACCGGATTTGATGAGGGACCATTACCGGAAAACTGGCGAGAGGAACTCCGCAAACGCGGGATTAGCTTTGAAGAAGGGGTGCTGCGCGAGGAGGCCTTAGACGGATTTAGAGCTTTTACGGCGACCAATCCCGAGGTTTATAATGGGCGGCAAGGAGACTAATCCCCTATTCAAAGCTGCGTGTATTGTTCGATGGGCAGTGGAGCAAGCGCGATCTTCTGCCGCAACCGCTCCAGGTTCTGCATGGCAATCATGGCATCCTTGCGCGGTGTTTTGCGGGTCCGCTTGAGAAATCCGTGAAGGAGCACCAGATCATTCTCTTCGTTTTTTGCAAAGAGCACTCGGGCAGACTCTTTGCCACAGTCCACCCGCAGTTTATAAATGGTGCCCTTATAGCCCCAAATACGGGGATTGAGGATCTTGAGACTGTTGCTGGAATAGACCTCGCCCAATTCAGCAAAGCCCTGCATCTTTTTACAGATTGCACTCGCAAGTTTCTCTGACACCTGATCCAGAAAGGATTCAAACTCTGTCTGTTTCGCGGGTGTTTGAATACCTAAAAGTTTCACTTGAGTCCTTGATGCATTTATAGGGAGCAGCTATTGAAGTTGGGGTTCGTCCCTCACCACCAACCTACCATACTCCTGGCGCGAGGGGTAGGTTGGTGGTGAGGGACGAACCCCAACAGAACATCAAACAAAAAAAAATCCCCCGCTGGCGATAACCAACGGGGGATTTTTCCTCGTCACAAGGAATAGGCACAAGGAGAAATATTACCCTAGAAGCAGGGAGTCTTCTACTGGGTAAAAAAAATATGACGAGGAACTCATGCAGCCTGAGCATAGGTAATGGGAGTCAACGGAACTTCCTCACCTAATTTTTCAGCCAGAATCTGCAGCACATCTTGAATGCGCCCCTGAAGAAGGGGCGTCAACTCCATGCCCGCATCCAAACTCTCGGGAACCACGGCAATAAAATGGACCCGCTGGGGGACTTTGCCACGAATTCGGCAGATATCGAGAATATCGAGCATGCCGATCTGATGGGGAGACATGCGGGTCTGAATATCACCGGAGCGCACATCCACATCGGTAAAATAGTGGACCGATCCGGGCTCATCCTCCAAATCGACCACATCAATCACCCAGAGCTCATCATGCTCTTCAATGAACGGGGCCAGCAGAATCCCGCCGGTACCGCCATCAATCACCTCGACATTTTTAGGCAGCTGGTAGTGCTCTTCCAGATACTGGATACAATGAATGCCAAAGCCTTCATCGCCTAAAAGCAGGTTACCCAGCCCCATGATGCCGATTGATTTTTCTTGCTGCTCCATAACTGTTTCCTCCTAGTTAGGAAGGCCCTCCTCGTTTCCTGCTGCCAGGGACGTGGAGGGCCGGACCAATGGAATTAGAGAACCTTCACAGAGGACAATTTCTTACCTTTGGGGTTCAGCATGTGCACCGCACAGGCCATACAGGGGTCAAAGGAGTGAATGGTACGCAGTACCTCGAGCGGTTTTTCCGGATCGGCAACCGGGTTGCCCACCAGACAGCGCTCGTAGTAACCGGGCTCGTCGTTGGTGCCACGGGGGCAGGCCAGCCAGGTAGAAGGCACAACGGCCTGATAGTTGCGGATCTTGCCGTTCTCGATAACGATCCAGTGCGACAGTGTTCCACGGGGTGCCTCGTGGATACCAACACCGCGCTGCTCGCCTTCGGGGAAAACGGGCTCGTTGAAAGTGCTGCAATCACCGGTCTCGATGTTGGTGATCAGCATGTTCCACTGCTCGGCCATGTTGTCCTGAACGACGGCGGCACGAATGGCGCGGGAGATATGACGGCCCATGGTAGAAGGCAGAATATCCATATCGTACGGGGTTTTACCGATGCCGGACATGGTCTCCAGCATCTGCTTGGTGTATTTAACCGCAGGTGCATGTTTGGCCAGATTCATTGCCAGGACAGAGGCCACCGGGCCAACCTCGGCCGGCTCGTTGATAAAGGAAGGTGATTTAACCCAGGAGTACTTGCCATCGAGATCGGCATCGCCGAATTTCGGCTCGGTGGACTCGACATAGGGATGCATGGTCCAGTCGCCTTGATAAAACGAATGTTTAACCGACTCTTTAACGTTGTCCTCAAAGTACGGGTCACGTGCGGAGCTAATCTGACGGAAAGAAGCCATGTCACCGGCCTTGATGTAACCACCGGGCATAGCGAACTTGAGTCCTTTCTCATCGATCGGCATCTCAGGAACGGAGAGGTAGTTGCCGTTGCCCTTACCGTAGGTGCACCACTCAGGATACATGGCACCGATGGTGGCCACATCCACCATGTAGACCTGCTCAACGAAGTCACGAACCTCATCCATCTGGGTCTTGAGGTAGTAGAGACGCTCCATGGTCAGGGTGGCCGGGCTGTCGAGATTGATGGGGTTGGCAACACCACCAACAGCCAGGTTCTGAATGTGTGGAGTTTTGGAACCAAGCACGGTCACAACCTTGTTGATCTTGCGCTGGTACTCCAGGGCCTGGAAGTAATGAACGGCTGCGATCAGGTTGACATCGGGGTGGAGCTGCATGGCCGGATGTCCCCAATACCCACTGGAGAACGGACCGAGCTGGCCGGACTCGATGAATTTTTTGAGTTTATCCTGCACCTGCTTGAACTCCTGGTAGCTGTTGTGCTTCCAGGGAGAGAGTTTCTGGGCAAGAGCGGCAGCATTGCGCGGATCAGCCTTGAGGGCGGCAGAGGCGATATCGATCCAGTCAACGGCGGAGAGTACATAGAAGTGGATGATGTTGTCTGCCAGACAGTGGGCACCAACGATCATGTTCCGGATGTACTGGGCATTGACCGGGATATCCATCTTCAGTGCATGCTCAACCGAACGAACGGATGCCATGGCGTGGACTGTGGTGCAGACACCACAGATACGCTGGGCGATCAACCAGGCCTCACGCGGATCCTTGCCTTTAAGGATGGTTTCAATACCGCGCCACATCGTACCGGTTGACCAGGCGTCTACCACCTGACCGTTATCCACTGCGCATTCAATGCGCAGATGCCCCTCAATACGGGTAATAGGATCAATGACAATTTGCTTGGACATAATATTCTAACTCCTTAATGGTTCGACTCAGCGGGTGCGTGCACACTGAAGACCGGAAAAATTTTGACAAAGAGGGTGTACATCGCGATCTCAAAGGCGATCAGTCCGTAGGTGATCATCTGCTCACCGACGGAAGGAAAGTATTTCCAGCCGTTGCCCGGATCAAACCCGATGATATAGGTATTGAAACGGTAGAGAGAGCCACCAACGAGAACACAGGTCGCTGCGATGAACAGCAGTCGCGGATTGTTCCGGTAATTCGGGTAGGCCAGGATAACCAGTCCGATGATCAACAGCAGGTTTTCCAAAAGGAACATGTTACCCAGGAAGGAACCGGAGAAGGCATCAACCATATGGCCGCGCATAAAAACGTTCTGGAAACGGATAACCAGATAAAAGCCGAGCACGTAGGTCATAATACGCGCGATCTTGGAGAGCATGGAGGTCTCATCGCCCAGTTCATACACACGAGAGGAGATGGTTGCCTCGAAGACCACCATGGAAAAGCCCATGATAATGGCGGTCAACAAAAAGAGCAGCGGCAGGGTCGAGGTGTGCCACAGGGGATTCAGTTTGTAGCCAGCCATCAGCATCATGGTTCCCAGGGACGACTGATGCATGGTCGGCAGCAATACGCCCAGCGCGATGATGGCAAAGATTACCTTATTGAGTTTCTTACCAAAGTTTTTCAGGCCCCATTTCTCGACAAAGGCAGGAGTAAACTCGAGCCAGAGCACAAAGATATAGGTACCGATGCACATGGCCACCTCAAACATGACCGAGTGAAAATTCATCTGCCAGGGCAGGTAGAGATTATAGGCGTTGAGGTAACGGCCGATATCGAGAAAGACTGAAACACCGGCCAGGGTATAACCAAACATGGAGGCCAGCAGCGCCGGACGCACCAGGGGATGATACTCCCCCTTGTTGATGATATAGACCAAGAGCGCCATAACATAACCGCCGCAGGCAAAGGCGGTACCGACAACAACGTCGTAGGCGATCCAGATACCCCAGGGGTAGCCGTCATTGAGATTGGTGACGGATCCGATTCCAAAAATCAGTCGTTTCACCGCAAAATAGGCGGCAATGACGACAATAAATATACAGAGACAGAACGTGGGCGTGAAAATGCGCCCGCCCAACGCTTTTGGTTCATGACTCATGCGTCTTCTCCTTGATCGTGCGTGGATGCAGACTGCTCAGCCTCTTCACTGTTTTTATTTTTCTTCGCCATGAAGATGAGGCCGGCGAGAACAACCAGCGGGTAGACCATACCTTTATAGATGGCGTACTGAATACCACTGGCCATGGAAACAAAGGATTCCTTGGGAAAGCTGGGCAGACCGAATTTCTCGAAGGGTACCGCAGACATATACATGACCTGGGTTCCACCGAGTTCATCCTGGCCGTAGACGTGACGCTCATATTTGGGCGCCTCGAATTCATGCCACTTCCCGGAATCAATCGAGGAGACCGGAAACTTGTAGCGTTTGCCCGGCTTCATCTGCAACCTTCTTCGTGTTTCCTCTCGCAGCTTGGCCACCGGCCCAAAAAGCGAGGCGCCGGTTGGGCAGACGGAACAGCAGGCAGAGATGCCGCCTTGAGCGATCAGGTGCGAGCAGAGCTGACACTTAACGATTTCCGGATAGAAATCATCCCACTCAAACTTCGGTATGTTGTAGGGACAGGCCACCTGACAGTACCGACAGCCAATGCAGGCATCTTTGTCGTAAGTGACAATACCGGTCTCTTTATCCTTGGCCAGGGCACTCACCGGACAGGCGGTCACACAGGAAGGATCGACACAGTGGAGGCACTGGCGCTTGATAAAGGCGTAGCCGTCTTCTTCCTGGTCTTTATGCTCACCGGTTCCGCTGGAATAGCGCTTGATAATATTAAGTGTGGAGGCGGAGAGATCCTGGGGTTTATCCCAGAGCTGTTGGTCGCCGTGCATCTCCGGCTTTTTATTGTTGGCCTCCTTACAAGCCGACATACAGGCATTACAGCCCACGCACAGGGTTGAATCGTAAAGAATACCCAGTGCATCCGGGGGAAGCGCCTCGACCATGCGGGCGTCAACCACCTTACCGTCAAGGGTCAGGAGCGCCAGGCCACCAGCAGCTCCTTTGAGAAAATCACGCCTTTTCATCTTCATGCTGAGACCCCTTCCCAAGTTTTGCAGCAAACACAGCCCCAGCACCGAGTGCGGCGCCCCCCAGACCAGCCATCAAGCCCACGGAACCGGGAGTTTTTGCATCAGGCCGCTCAACATTGATCGGCGCATGCTCGGCAGCCGGGGTCTGATGAAGGACCGGGCTGGTGGAAAATTGCGGCATGTTGAAGCCGACGCCTTTCTGGGCGCAGCCAAAACAGGGATGTCCGGTAGCAACGGGCCAGCAACCGGAACCGGCGTCGCCAAACTGAGAAGTGGAGCAATTGGCATAAGTAACCGGTCCCTTACATCCGAGGTAGTAGAGGCAGTATCCCTGACGATGGCCTTCATCACCAAAGGCACGGGCAAAACGACCGTTGTCAAAATGGGGACGACGCTCACAATGCTCATGAATAAGGCGGCCATAGGCGAATTTGGGCCGATTTTCGCTGTCCAGGGCGGGCAGCTTATTGAATGTCAGGTAATGGATGATGGTTGAAAGCAGGTTGTAGGGGTTGGGGGGGCAACCGGGAATAGAGACGACCGGTTTTTCTTTGAGGACCTGATCAACACCAACACACTGGGTCGGATTGGGATCCATGGCAGCGACGCCACCCCAGGAGGCACAGGAGCCGACCGCGATGACGGCCCCAGCCTTGGGTCCGATTTCACGGACAACATCAACAAAGTTTTTTCCACCGACACGGCAGTAAATACCGCCGTCTTTCAAAGGAACGGCACCCTCGATGACAAGGATAAACTTGCCGTAATTGGCCTCAACGGCATGCTCCAGAGCTTCTTCCGCCTGGTGACCGGCACCTGCAGACAGGGTCTCATGAAAGTCAAGGGAAACCAGGTCCAGCATCAATTTCTCAAGTGAGGGGTGCTCGGATCGCAGTAAGGACATGGAACAACCGGTACACTCTGAACCGTGCAGCCAGATAACCGGCGGTCTGTTCGGGCTGGTAATGGCATGGGCAATTTTAGGGGTCACAGCCTCTGGAAGGGCCAGACCTGCTGCCACAGCCGAACAAAATTTCATGAAATCCCTACGGGAGACTCCACCCAAACGTTGTTGAACTTGGTCGAACTCTTTCTGTTTCATACACTTTCTCCTGATTAGCGGCACGGTCGACACCGCAATTCACTGGGGTGCCCACTGCGATATTGCTTCCGAATTACTTACAGGTATGCTCAACGTCGGTTCCCGACGGGTTGCTGAGACACTCTGCAAGCGTCTTGCGCTCCTGCTTCGAGACGTCTGCCCCGAGTTTCACCATGGCGTCAATTGTCTCGAACCACTGCTTTTTACCCTTAGACACTTTCGCACAACTTGTTGAAGCGGAATGACACTGAATACACTTGGCATTGAGTATTTTTTTGCACGATTCATTCGACTGACACCCCGCAAGCGCCCACAGCAACACAACACCAATCAGTATCTTTTTCTCTGAGCACGAAGGCAACTGGCATGATTTGCTCGGAATAATCGTACTTTTCTTCATAAATGCGCCTACTTTCAAATTGCACTTTTCCCTCTGGTCGCAGAGCAAAGCATAGATCCACCTGGCCGAAAGCTCATAACACATTTCGCACATTTTACACATTATTTTTGCACTGAACGAATCACTCCTGCTGATCAATCGCATATATCAGACTGCTACCAACAGGGTCACCGCAGTCAAAAAAAGGACGCAAAGCATGCCCATACCCCCTTGTTTTTATCTGAAAAATTAAAAACAGAAAGGCACGCAACTCCGTAAATACAACAACGAGAAGACCATGTTTCCGACAACGAGAAGCGATCTAAAAAAAATATCTCCAGACAAAATGGTGATTTTGCACAACGCACAAACAGCACAGAATCCTTCTCCTAGCGTGTGAGCCTTGATTAAACAGGACGGAAAGAGAGCCCAACCTCACATCATTCTGTTTTAACGTCATTTTTAAACAAAAAAGCCTCTTCAAAGACTGCCACGAAATGGGTATCAAAAAATCTTAGGGAGAATCTCGACCAACAGAATGCCGTGCGTTTGCACAATAGAGAGGAGAGAAGAAAAAACAGACGTGCCTGCCTCAGCTGCTTCAACGAGCAAACACAAAAAGAGGAAAGAAAAAGCCCCAAAGACCAAAAAAGGCCTTTGGGGCAAAGGATTGGGGAGGTGAAGCTCCCCCAACTTATAGGAACGGCCTTAGTTTTCTTTAAAAAACTTCAGCAAGGCGTGCAGTGTGGTCAGGGGGTGCGGCGGACAGCCCGGTATATACAAATCAACCGGAATAATGCTGTTCAAGTCGCCCACCACCGCATCACTGCCGTAGAAAGGCCCACCGGAGATGGAGCAGCAACCACTGGCAATGACGATTTTTGGAGAAGGCACCGCATCATAGGTATCGAGCAGGGCCTGCTTCATATTCAAGGAAATGGGCCCGGTCACATGAATACCGTCTGCATGCCTGGGCGAGGCCACAAAATCAATACCAAAGCGAGAGAGATCAAAAAACGGCGTATTCAAAACGTTGGTATCGGCCTCGCAGCTGTTACAGCCTGCAGCCGAAACCTGGCGCAGCTGCAGGGAGCGACCAAAGAGCTTTTTAAACTCCTGCTTGGCATGAGCCGCAAGATCAGGCAAATTTCCCTGAGTGATCAGGTCTTCTCTGTTGGCGGCCCCCAGACCAAAATCCTCACTGAAACGGACAAATTTTCCTTCGCCGTCCACCTCGCAGTGGCCGCAAAAGGTACATTTACCGATATCAATGGTTTTTGCCTCGACATCAATGGCCTCCTGGGGGCAGATATCCGCACACTGCTGGACAATCTCCGTGGGGCAGTCCGGATCGACAATCGGCACCCCACGATAGCGGTGGTAGAGATTGATCGGCTCCTTGGGGTAGCTGGAGGTCTTACAGCCCTGTTCAATTCTATTCTGGATTACTTTGAGCATGTCGGCATCCTCCGAAATTACAGGTCAAATCCGCAATAGGATAGGTTATAGCTTTTATTACACAGCGGAAAATCAGAGATCCCCTGGTTCCGAAGTGACATGGCCAACCCGGTCCAGTTATGAAAGGAGGGATCCTTGATCTTATACCGATCAACCTTCCCCTCACTATCTGTCAGCACTGCGTGGGAGAGTTCACCGCGCCAGCCCTCATTCACTGTCACCACAAAGGCGTCCGCCGCCAGGTTCACTTGCCGTGCCTGCACAGCCTGCTCCTCCTCTTCCAGGGCCTCATGCTTGGCCAAGAGGAGATTGATCAATCCGAGTGAATGCATCACCTCTTCTCGCCGTACCCAGGCACGGCTGTTGACATCGCCATCGGTCACCTTGTTGGCGTTAGCGGGCAGATCCTGATAGCACTCGGTGGGGAAGGCTATTCGAGCATCATAGGCCAGCCCGCAGGCCCTTCCGGCATAGCCGACCAGCCCCAGATCCGTTGCCATCTCCTTGGTGACCGTGCCGGTATGCTCAAATCGGGCCACCACCGTATGGGCAGTAAAGAGCAGATCACAGACATGCTCAATCTCGGGTGTGATTTCTTCAAGCTTATCTCGGAGTAACTGCCGCTGCTCCTGGCCCATGATATGGGCAACCCCACCGGGACGCACCAGACCCTTGCCGAATCGATTGCCGCAGAGCACTTGGAGAAGATTCAAAAACTCGCCCCTGATCCGACCAAAATAGGAGGCAGGCGGGTTAAAGGCCACATCGCCACTCAGAGCACCAAGATCACCTATATGGTTGGCCAAACGCTCAAGCTCCAGGGCAATGCAACGGGTGATACTGGCCCCTGGCAACACCTGCATCCCTGCCAGAGCTTCAATCGCCTGGCAGAGGCAGAGGTTATGCCCAATTGCGGTATCACCGGCAATGGCCTCACAGATGATGGGCATGCGCTTCATCGGCATGGAGGGCAGCATCTGCTCAACCCCCCGGTGTTGGTAGCCCAGCTGAATCTCCAGGTGCAACACCTCTTCACCGGCACACTGAAAACGAAAATGGCCCGGTTCGATAATACCCGCATGCACCGGCCCGACGCCCACCTCGTGGATCGCCTCGCCATCCACCCGGAAATACTCGTAATTACCGGGAATATCCACGCTGTAGTCGTTGCCGAATACATCGTCGGCACCAGTCGCGTTGGCGTGATAGCGTACCATCTTCAGCCAGGGATGCCCCTCGGGGCGTACCCCGTACTGCTCGGCGATCTCCCGCTCAAAAAGGTGAAACTTCTCACTGGCTTTCGCGGTCAACGAGGGAAAACTCTCCCTCACCTCTGTACTGATGACATACAACTCAGTGTTGCGAAGCACTGCGAGTACCAGGGTTTTCTCCGCCTCCTGGTAGGCAAACATCTGCACCACAAAACCATCGTTTGCAACAAACTCGGTCAAGGCAGCGGAGAACTCCGCAAAGTCCACCCGTGGAATCGATGCCCGGGGCACGGCCTGACCGTTTGTAATTTTGAGCATCTTATCCATGGAAACCACCAATTGCTTGAATTGAATGAAGAATGGTTGTGTAGATGGATTCAGGCATCCATACACAGAGCGTCACCGAGGCGAGCAAAAGCACATAGGCAGGCGCAAGGCGAACAAATTTCTCCCCTGTTCCACTGGGTGCATCCCCCTCGTTAAACGACATGCCCATAACCACTCGACCGGCACCGGCAACCACCAGAACAAGAGCCAGCACAAAGATGGCCACACTGAGATACCAGTGGCCACGCACAGCGGCTACGATGATCAGAAACTCACTGACGAACAAACCAAAAGGGGGCAGACCGGCAATACCGACAAAGCCCGCCAGGAAGGAAACAAAGGTCTTGGGCATGGAGCGAATCAGCCCCTGGACCTGCTCAACCCGTTTGGTGCCAAAGGCCAGCAGGATATTTCCGGCGCTCAAGAAAAGGGAGGACTTGATCAACGAGTGATGGATCAGGTGAATAAAGGCGCCATAGAGCCCTACCCCACCGACACCCACACCAACGGCGATGATGCCCATATTCTCGATACTGGAGTAAGCCAGCATGCGTTTATAGTCGGACTGTTTATAGATGAAGATACCGCCGACAACCATGGAGGCGAGCCCGAAGACCACCAGCAGGTTCCCGGAAAATTCCCCCAAGCCCGCATTGACCATAAGGATATGGGCTTTGTAGATGCCCAGGAAGGCACAATTCAGCAGCGCACCGGAAAGCAACGCAGATGCAGGACTCGGAGCCTCGCTATGGGCATCGGGCAGCCAGGTATGCATGGGCGCAAGGCCCATCTTGGTGCCAAAGCCGATGACGATAAAGGAAAAGCCCACCTTGAGCCAGATTGGATCCAACTGGGTAGCCAGGCTGTTCAACAGGGCAAAGGAGAGCGGCTCGTGGAGCTCGACCATGTCCAGAGCCAGGGTCACAAAGAAGCTCCCCAGCAGAGCCAGGGCAATACCCACGGAGCAGATAAGCACGTACTTCCAGGTGGCCTCCAGGGCTCTTTGCGAACGGTGGACATAAATCAGCGGCGCACTGACCAGGGTGGTCGCCTCAATGGCGATCCAGAGGACAATGGGATGCTCGGCCACGGTCACCATGGACATGGTCCCCAGAAAGAAGAGCATGCAGCCACTGAAGACACGTTCCGCCCCCAGCTCAGACTCCTTTGCATAGGAGAAGGCGTAAATGGCGATGCAGGTAAAAATGAACGAGGTCACCATGAGAATGAGCAATCCTTCCGGTGAGGCTCCAAAAAAATGTTCAAAAAGAGGAGTCAGGCGGCCAGTCCAGCCCAATACCCCCAGGGTCAGGTGTCCTATCGCCGTAGCCAGAAGCAAAACCCTGCCAAGCACAGTTGGCAGGATAAAGGCAGCAATTCCAGCTGCAAAGGGCAGTAAAAATATCAGTTCTAGCATCGTCTCAATCCTTTAATTGTCCCAGGAGAGTCGTGTCGACGTCATCAAAGGCGTGGTTGATATTGGTGAGGATGATCCCCATGACCATGACAGCTACGAGCAGGTCCAGCAGTACTCCAAACTCAACAATGTACAGACTATGATGTTGACTCAGGGCGTTACCGATCAGATAGATGCCGTTTTCCAACATGAGATAGCCAATAACCTGAGTGATGGCTTTTTTACGTGCCAGCATCAGGAAAAGGCCGGTGGCCATGGTGGTGACCGCGCAGATAAGGATCAACGCACGCCCCTCGGGCAGGGAGAGATGCAGGGAGTTGGTCATAAACACAGCAGACAGAAGAAAGATCAATCCCATAAGAATTGAGGCATGGTAGCCGACAAAAGGCTCGATCTCCCGCTGAATACTCACCGATTTCACCGCCCGAATCAGCATCGCGGGAATGAGCACACCTTTAATTGCAAGCATGGCCACATAAAAGGCAACCGCTCCCAGACTGGCAAGCCCGTGCCCTTTGAGCAAGAGGGGAGTCAAAGAGACCAGCACTCCCTGCAGGGCCATGATACGCACCAGAGCCACCAGACGGGTTGAGCCCAGCGAAAGCAGCACCGTCAAGAGAATCAAGACGAGAATGACTTCAAGAAAATTGATCATTGCAAGACCCCCATGGTGAGTATGACGGCAAAGAAGCCAAGAACAAACGAGGTGAGAATAAACTTGGGCACAAGGTTCATTTTGAACCGAGCCATGATCGACTCAATTACCCCCACAGCAGTATAGACCAGCGCCAGAAGGATAAAGAAAAAGATAATGTTCAACAGGCTCAGCGGCAGAGAGAACGGACAGAGCAGCTGAATGATGAAGGCGGCATAGAAAAAGAGCTTATAAAAGGCGCCCAACTCGATCAGGGCCAGGTCCGGCCCGCTGTGATCCAGGATCATAACCTCATGGATCATGGTCAGCTCAAGATGGGTGGCAGGATCATCCACCGGCACTCGAGAGTTTTCTGTCAGAAGCACCATGAAGAGGGCCACAATCACCAGGACTATAAGTGCACCCGAGGCACCGGCCAGGGTGAGCGTATTGCCCTCGCTGAAAAAGCTGCTCATGGAGAGCGAGCCCGAGAGTCGGTAAAACAAAATGAGAATGGCAAAAAGCGTCAGCTCGGCCAGGGTCGAGAAAAAGACCTCGCGGGCACAGCCCATCCCCTCAAAGGGCGAGGCGGTATCCAGGGCGGCGACAACCGTAAAGAACCGGCCCATCCCCATGACATAGAGCATCAGGACCACATCCCCATGAAAGGAGAACAGGGACGCATTGCCGGCAAAGGGAAAAAAGAGCAAGGGCAAGACAGCAGCGGCAAAGGAGACCACCGGCCCAAGCTTAAAGACAAAGGTTGTGGAGGTGGAGTAGACCGAACCTTTTTGCAAAAGCTTCCACAACGTATAGTATTTAATGAGCAGTGGCGGCCCTTTTTTTCCGGCAAAAAAGGCCTTTACCTTGAGGATGATACCCGGATAAAGAGGCGCTGCAGCCAACGCCAGAAGCAATGAAAGAAATGATGCCATAGTAACCCCCTATATAATTTCTCAGCCTCTCTCAGATACACAAGAGCGCAATGAGGATAGCGATAATGATATAGCCAATGTAGAGCTGGATATGACCGTGCTGAATCCAGCGCAGTTTACTGAGCACAAACTGAACCGGAGTCACCAGACCGCTGTTCAAGGCCTGCTCGGCAACATCATCGACATGGGTCTCATAGGAGGGATTGGCAGGAAAAATTTTGCTGATACCGGTGTAGTGGGCAGAGAGGCGCACAACGGGCCGAAAAAACTCCACCATGGAGAGGGCATAGGAGGTACCGGTATACTGAATCCGGACAGTGCCCTGGGTAAATCCGCAGCCCCAGGTAGGACCACTGTCCACAACCTTATCCCGGTAAAGCAGCTTTCTGGACACCAGGGCGGCGAGAAAGAGCACAAAGAAAATGCGTGCGCCCAAGGCCATCTTGCCGGTGATCTCCAAAAGCTGTGCAGGATCGAGCTGCAGATTTGCCTGCATCACCCCATAGGCCCTGAACGCAGCCTGGACAAAGGGCTCAGGCCAGAGACCTATCACCAGACAACAGCAGGCCAAGAGCATCAGGGGCAGGGTCATGGTCCAGCCGGATTCCTGGGTTGCAGCGGTCCGCTCGGTGCGTGGCTCGCCCAAAAAGACGATGCCCACAATACGGGTAAAACAGGCGGCGGCCAGTCCACCAATCAGGGCCATGGCAAGGATGGCCAGCATGGCAAAGACATACTGCACCCCACCCAGCTGCAGGCCATAAAAGGCACCCACATAGATGAGGAACTCACTGACAAAACCATTAAAGGGAGGCAGTCCGGAGATGGCGACAGAACCCGTGAGAAAACTTTTTCCGGTCAGGGGCATACGCTTCATCAGCCCGCCCAGAAGATCAATCTTCCGGGTTCCGGCCTGCTTGGCCACCGCACCAGCCCCGAGAAAGAGCAGTGATTTGAAGATGGAGTGATTGAGTACATGAAGCAAGCCACCGGTAAAGCCAAAGATGGCCATGGGAAGATTACCCTCGGCAGCCCCGATCATCCCCACACCAAAACCAATGAGAATGATACCGATATTTTCCACACTACTGTAGGCCAAAAGCTTTTTGATATCCTGCTTGCCCAGGGCATACACAACGCCCAGCACACCGGAGATCATACCGAAGACAAGCACAATCTGACCGGCAAGCGGCGAAGAGATCTCAAGCAGGCCATAAAAGCGGGCAATTCCGTAAATTCCCATCTTGATCATCACGCCGGACATCACCGCCGAGGTATTGCTGGGCGCTGCGGGATGGGCATAAGGCAGCCAGATATGAATAGGAAAGATACCGGCCTTGGAACCAAAACCAAAGAGCATCAGGCAAAACATCCAGAGTTTCGCGGTTTCCGGCAGCTTGGCCAAGGCAGAGAAATCAAGCACCTGGGTAAAGGCAAAGCCCACGCCCATGCCTGAAAAAATACAGAGCGCGCCCAACTGGGTGAAGAGTAGATAGATATATCCGGCTTTCCGGGTGGCCTTCTCCTCGTATTCATGCAGGACCAGAAAAAAAGAGGAGATGGACATCATCTCCCAGGCAAGCACAAAGCTGATCATATTCCCGGCCAGGACAACCATGGCCATGGCCGCCACGAGCACATTGAATAAAAACAGATGCACTCCGATGCGCTGGCGTTCTTCTTTATGATCCATGTAATGAAAGACATAAAGAACAGCCAAGGGGCAGACACAGAGAATGGGAATGAGAAAAAAGGAAGAGAGAGCGTCCAGGGAAAACCTGAGCTCGAAGGGATGCAACCAGGCCACGGTGTAGGTGGCAGGTACTGAGAGTTGCATAAGCGGCCAGAGGCTATAAATACCCCAACCACATCCCAGGAGAGTCAATACAACGTAACAGGCCTTTATTGGCGTGAACAAGCGGTTGGCCAACAAAGGAAGTATTCCTGCAGCAAGCACAACTGCTAGCGAAAGCAAAAGCGTTTCCATCGGTCCTCGTAAACGGTTTGAATTACGACATTATGACGGTGTTCTCTTGGCAACTGCAAAGCTTAAGCAAGCGATACAGTTCCATGAGTTCCCCGCGCAAACCACTGCCTTATATTTTCATAATGACTCCATCCTCCTTCACCCCGGTGCACGCTCAACAAGAACGGTTGCCTGCATCGCTTTGCAGTTTTTTCTCTTAAAAAATTTTTGTTCTAATCCAGCAATGGCCCCAAGCGCTTCCCTCTCAGAAAGATTTGATCAGACGCTCTGAGCCGCGTATATCAATGCCCATTTACAACAGGGAACTGCTCTTCCATGGGTTCAAAACCATCAAGTTCTTTAGCTGATTGAAAAATCACCCCGTACCAGGGGCTGGAATCAATGCAGTAGCCAGGCAGGTCAACCTCGCAGGCACCACTCCGCTGTGCCACCATAAAGGACAACCAGCGAGCAGCCTCTTTTGCGGTATGAAACGGTCCAACAAAGACAAGCCCTTTCTGTGGCTCAAACGTTTTGCCGATGTATTGCTCTGCCATTTCAACGTGCTGTGTAATTCCTGCGCAAGATTTCATGACCACTCTCCTCAAATGAAGTGGAACATGGAAGCGTATGCTGTTGCACGCGCCATGCTCCGATTGCTACAACTCCTCCCAACCGCAACAATCTACTCCTCGATCCAGGTTGACCGAATCAATCAGTTCCTTCTTCAAAGGTAAACCCGTACCAGAGCAAGTCCTCACTCTCGCCCTGCTCCGGTGGAATCTCTCGACACCCTGCTATTTTGCTTTCAAGGAACTGCATCCAGTTCTGCGCCTCCTCCTTAGAGAGGAAAGGCCCCATTTCCGTCAGTGTTTCCTCTGTGCCTGCATAGGTTGTAAGCAGTTGCCGCATCCTTTTTCGATCTTGCGTGATACCGATAACAATCCTCACTGACACCTCTTCACGGAAATATAATGGTGGAACGGATCTCAAAACAGATATAGCAATTGGTATTCCTAAAATGGATTGGAGGTGCATTTTTTGTCAACGTGGCGACAGGTACGCACTCTTCAAAAAAGGGAGAAACCGTGTGAACGGATTGAAAATAAATGGAAAGTAGCCATATTAAAGCATTGAAGCCAGACCAAATTTTATACGTCCTTTTGAGCAAATAAAACAAGTTCTGCCTCCACGTTTTCGATTTTGAACAGGCAGTAGTGATGAGTTGGGGCAGGATGCCCCGGCAGGGAAAGAATAAACTATGAAATGGTTAGCCAACCCGGCAAAAAGGCTGGATCAGGAGAGCATTCGCCCTTCTCTGGCTCTTAAAAAAAGGAATCGGGGCAATGCGCCCCGGTGAGGCATATTGCCCCAAATCACCTCTCCCCATTACCAATTACCCCAAGCGCCTCAGGCTACAATAGGGAGGAATGAGCAACCACGTTGTTACACTTAAGCTCGAAGCAGAATCATATCCCATTGAATTTAAGTAAGTTTTGCAAAAACAAACTCATTGACGATACAGAAAAACTGGTTTTTGATAACTGCTGACTTTAGACACATAAGGAGTTTGAAGAAGGTACGTATAAGTTGGAAATATCGTAACTCCGAAAATCAGAGATTTACTGCTATGGTACAACCAGCATAACGGGCTCCGGTATCGTGAGGAAAAATTGGGGGTAATATGATTTTTGGTGGTGTTACCCGGAAGATGGGGAATACGGGCATGTCTTTATAAATATGCCATATATGTTTAATTTTACTATATGTTTCGAATATGCATAAGACTGGCCATAAGGTGAGAGGTCCGTTGAGGGATACTCATTTCAGTCTTCCGGATAATTACTGGTTAGCAATAGGATTTATAAAATGCACATTTTCATAGATACAAACATATTTTTCAATAACTGGTATTTAAGAAGTGCGCATTTTCAAATATTCTCCAATTACATAAAGAACACTGATGCACGTATTTTATTACCAAAAGTCATTTGTGAAGAGGTAGAAAATAAATATAGAACAGAGTTGAAAAATGTACGAGAGGAAGTTCAAAAGGCTGTAAGAAGTGCAAATAATTTTTGTTTTGAGTCTTTCAAGATAGATATCGATCAATTTCCAAACGATGAGTATAAATTTTTTGAAATAGCTAATAATGTTTTGAACAATGTTGATTTAATAGGCTATGAAAATGTCGATCAAAGAAAAATATTTTCAAATGCATTGAATGCTAAAAAACCATTTCGTGAAAAAGAAAAAGGATATCGTGATACTTTAATATGGCTCTCTCTGCTAGATTATATTAATAATAATATTATTGAAGACGAAATTGTTATTATTACAAATAATTCTAAAGATTTTTTTGAATCAAAAAATAATGAATTCTACTTACATCAAGATCTAATAGAAGACATTAAGAACTATGATATCAAAAATAATTTTACGGTTCGTAATTCTTTAAAAGCATTTATTGAATCTAACGTCAAAGAAAGTTTGCACTCTTTTCAGCACGATGATATTCAAGAAGTTGAAGAAAGATTTGGTGAAATATTTGAAGAGTTTCTTGAAACCCATTCCAGAAATTACATGAACGATTTATCTCTTAAAGAGTTTAGTGAAATATTCGAAGAAGCTGGATATTCCACAGAAATTCTTAAACTTGTAAAGGAATACTACTTTGAGATATTCGAAGGGTTAGAAGATCCAGAAGTTATAAGTTGTAACCGAATCGAAGAGGGGAGGCTGTATATTGAGTATTTGTATAATCTTAGGATTTGCACTATTCAATTGAGATTTTCTTTAGCCGATTATTACGAAAATCAAGGTCAATTGGAAAAAGAATTTTTTAATCCAGAATTTTTAGATGATGAAGTTATATTGTTTGCATTTCCCCGTTGCTATTACTCATCAAACTTCATTTTTGATATCGATAATGAAGCTGTTGAGGAATTTTCAATAGATAGCGTTTTTATGAAACAATGAAATAAAATATTTGCTAATCGGGTAGCCGGGGGAAACTCTCCCCCAGCCCCCACACCACCTAGCATGCGGGTCCGCACTAGGCGGTTCCCATGAGCTACCGGGCCGTAGCCGGGTAATGGATGTTTACCCATAGATCTTTGATAGAAAGCAAACCTTGAACTTTGAGCCATTTATTGGTCATTCCCGATTGGGTCGCCAAGGTGCGGGATAATCTCCAAGGGCCTTTCCTGCTCAATCCAACCAAGATGGCCGCATGCAAGAAGGTTCCGAGTTTCCTCAACTCACGAACCTTGGTACGACAGTAGCGCCACTGCTTCCAGTAGCACATGCGCACCCTGCGGCGCAGCCAATGGTCGAGTTCAGGTATCGGTCGATACCGCTCCGATATCCCGAAATATCCCATCCAGCCGCGCAGATACTCAGCCAGCTTGAACATTCGATACTCCATGGAGACACCCCAGCTCCGTCCGGTCAATTCCTTGATGCGCTGTTTGAAACGCACAAAAGCCTTGTCCGACCAACGGATCTTGGCACCCGTAAAGGAAAAACCGAGAAAGGTGATCTCGTTGACATGAGCCACCTTGCTCTTCTCCTGGTTGACTTTGAGCTTGAGTCTCTTTTCAAGAAAACGGGTGACACTGGCCATGACCCGCTCACCCGCCCGGCGACTCTTCACCAAAATGACGAAGTCATCGGCATAACGGGCGAAACGGTGACTGCGCCCCTCCAGCTCCTTGTCGAGTTCATCCAGGAGGATGTTGCTGAGCAGCGGTGAAAGTGGGCCACCCTGTGGAACCCCTTTACGGGTCTCGTGCAGGCGGCCACCTATCACCACTCCTGCTCGCAGATAGGTGCCGATCAGCTTCAAGACGCGCTTGTCACGCACCTTTCTACTGACCCGAGCCATAAGCACATCGTGCTCCACCGTGTCGAAAAACTTTGCCAGGTCGGCATCGACAGCCACGCGGTATCCCTCGCGGATGTGATGGCGCACCTGGTACACGGCATCGTGGGGCGACAGCCCCTTACGGAAGCCAAAGCTGGCCGCCGAAAAGCCAGGATCAAAGATCGGCACAAGCACCTGAGCGATGGCTTGCTGGATCAAGCGGTCAAGGACAGCGGGAATCCCCAGAGGACGCGTGCCCCCTGTTACCTTCGGGATCTCTACCCGCTTGACCGGCAATGGTTTGTAACTGTTTGCAAAGATGGATGAGCGGATCCCTGGCCAATGCTCCCAAGCATAGGCCATGAAGTCGTCTATGGGCATGTCATCCACACCCGGCGCTCCACGATTGGCCTTGACCCGTTTCCAGGCCTCACTCAGGTTGGCCCGGGAGAGAATCCGCTCCAACAGGTATTCATCGGGATCGGGTTTATCGTCAACGCGCCGATCAATTGCTCCCCCGGTCGGGTTCATCGCACTGGTCGAGCATGACGGGCCCTTTCCCTTCTCTGGGTTCGGTCCTTCGTCCGCTGGCAACGAACTACTATGACCTCGGCTGACTCCTGCCCGGGAACCAGGCATGTTACCATGCATGGCGCTTTCCAACGGGAGTTGGATCGCATACCGGACAGGTCTCCCCGGATAAGGACGTGATCTGTCACTATGCAGGTAAGCGACCACGGGAGACTCCGATCGCGGCATTTACCGTATCTCCTAAACCCGGGGTTTTGTCATGTTGTGCTGACTTGCCCAGAGACTCGGCCTTGTATGCCGTTTCTGTTCGTCGACTCATAGCTTTGCGCTCCAGCTTCCTCCAGACGAGCTCTCGCGAGATCGCCCTTGCTTTCGGCTAGTATTTATGCTCCTGTCATCACGACAGTAACAGGGTTTACATACAGGGGACTTGCACCCCATTAGATCACGCCCATGCCGGGCGTACACAAGTCGCTCAACCTGACCGCGTGAACGGGAGTCGTTTTCCGCGAAGGCTGTTGGTGCGGCAGGTTAGCTCAACGTTGGGCTATTCAAAATAGCTAATCTAATACAAAACAAAAAATGACGTTACTGAAATGAATGAAAATCAAGAAGAATTAGAATATTTACCATATATAGTCTTACCAAATCTTGATTATGATGCTCAACTTAGATTTATTAAAGAATTATTAGCCACTCACAAACAACAGATTGAAGTTACAGAAAAAAGTATTGAAGAGATTACACAATATTTAAAAAATAATTTTAAGGATCATAGTGCAGAATATTTAGAATATCTAAACGATGAGAGAGGCGAAAAAATTCATTCTTCAATTTACCAAAGTGCAACGCACAGCATGTCTGCTATTGGTATGCTGGCACCATTTATTGAATCACTCTTTTATCAAGTATTTTATGGTATTAAAGCAGTATTCTACGAAACATCGCAGCATCCAACTGATCATGTCCGTTGGAAATCTAATGAAACAGAAGTTTGGGATTGTCATTACACCTGGAAAAATGGCTCAAGAGATCAGAATCCGAACATTGTAGAAGGTATCATGCAATTATCTGATGCAGTAGGTCTGAAATCTTTCCTTCCATCTGATACTAAACTAATTTTGACAGTACTATTTTCTTACCGAAATAAAATGTTTCATTGTGGGCTAGAATGGCCAATCGAAGAACGAAAAAAATTTTACAGCAGAACTAAAAACGAAAGGTGGCCTGAAAGTTGGATAAGTTTTTCAACAATCGGCGATGAACCGTGGATTTTTTACCTTACGGATGAATTTATCCAAAAATGCATAGGATTAAGTGAAAATGTGATCTTGGGAATAGCGCAGTATGTCAAATATAAAATTCATGAAATCGAAGAATTAAACAAACTATAAAATATTATTTGCCCAATCGGGTAGCCGGGGGAATCTCTCCCCCAGCCCCCACACCACCTAGCATGCGGGTCCGCACTAGGCGGTTCCCATGAGCTACCGAGCCGTAGCCGGGTAATGAATGTTTACCCACAGATCTTTGATAGAAAGCAAACCTTGCTCCGCAAGCCATTGATTGGTCATCCCTGAATGGGTCGCCAAGGTGCGGGATAATCTCCATGGGCCTTTCCGGCTCAAACCGACCGAGATAGCCGTATACAGGAAGGTGCCGAGCTTGGTCAGTTCGCGAACCTTGGTGCGGCAATACCGCCACTGCTTCCAGTAGCACATGCGCACCCTGCGTCGCAGCCAGTGGTCCAGCTCGGGTATCGGTCGATATAGCTCCGATGTCCCGAAGTAGCCCATCCAGCCGCGCAGATACTCGGCCAGCTTAAACATTCGATACTCCATGGAAACGCCCCAACTCCGTCCGGTCAGTTCTTTGATGCGCTGCTTGAAACGCACAAAGGCCTTGTCCGACCAGCGAATCTTGGCGCCCGTAAAAGAAAAACCAAGGAAGGTGATCTCGTTGGTGTGAGCCACCTTGCTCTTCTCCTGGTTGACTTTGAGCTTGAGCTTCTTTTCCAGAAACCGGCTGACACTAGCCATAACCCGCTCACCTGCCCGCCGACTTTTCACCAAAATGACGAAGTCATCGGCGTAGCGGGCAAAAAAATGGCTTCGCCCTTCCAATTCCTTGTCAAGCTCATCCAAGAGGATGTTGCTGAGCAGCGGTGAAAGTGGACCGCCCTGCGGAACACCCTTGCGGGTCTCGTGAAGGCGGCCACCTATCACCACTCCCGCTCGCAGGTATGAGCCGATCAGCTTCAAGACGCGCTTGTCGCGCACCTTTTTGCCGACTCGAGCCATGAGCACATCGTGCTCCACCGTGTCGAAAAACTTCGCCAGGTCGCAATCTACTGCCACGCGGTATCCCTCGCGGATGTAATGACGGACCTGGTACACGGCATCGTGGGGTGACAGCCCCTTACGGAAGCCAAAGCTGGCCTCCGAAAAGCTGGGATCAAAGATCGGCACCAATACCTGAGCAATAGCTTGCTGAATCAGGCGGTCAAGGACAGCGGGAATCCCCAGGGGACGCGTGCCCCCGGTTGCCTTTGGGATCTCCACCCTCTTGACCGGTAGAGGTTTATAACTGTCTGCAAAGATGGAGGAACGGATCCCTGGCCAATGTTCCCAAGCATAAGCCATGAAGTCGTCTATGGGCATGGCATCCACACCCGGCGCTCCACGATTGGCCTTGACCCGTTTCCAGGCCTCACTCAGGTTGGCCCGGGAGAGAATCCGCTCCAACAGGTATTCATCGGGATTGGGTTTACCGTCAACGCGCCGACCAACTGCTCCCCCGGTCGGGTTCATCGCACTGGTCGAGCATGACGGGCCCTTTCCCTTCTCTGGGTTCGGTCCTTCGTCCGCTGGCAACGAACTACTATGACCTCGGCTGACTCCTGCCCGGGAACCAGACATGTTGCCATGCATGGCGCTTTCCAACGGGAGTTGGACCGCATACCGGACAGGCCTCCCCGGATAAGGACGTGATCTTTCATTATGCAGGTAAGCGACCACCGGGAGACTCCGATCGCGGCATTTACCGTATCTCCTAAACCCGGGGTTTTGTCATGTTGTGCTGACTTGCCCAGAGACTCGGCCTTGTATGCCGTTTCTGTTCGTCGACTCATAGCTTTGCGCTCCAGCTTCCTCCAGACGAGCTCTCGCGAGATCGCCCTTGCTTTCGGCTAGTATTTATGTTCCTGTCATCACGACAGTAACAGGGTTTACATACAGGGGACTTGCACCCCATTAGATCACGCCCATGCCGGGCGTACACAATTTTCTGCACCTGATCGGTGTTCCGCTGCGCTTCACACCAACAGGTGAGAAATACGTTGGGCATAGAAACAACCAACCATTGTCACTATATATCTTACAAATGTATTATAAAATAAATCAAAATATATAGAAATAAGGCCTCAGTCATAACTAAACAAATTTACATAGTACACAGACATAAGAGATGAAGAAGAAAAAATATTTTGCATTGCCAGACTCCGAAATATCAAAGCTATTTGATAAATTTTCATATCCAATTTCAAAATCAGCCTTAGATGAAACCCAAAAACGAACTGCAATTAGTATTTCAAAGATTTTATGGATACTTTTCGTTTCCAGCCGAGACTCAGAACAAAACGTTTATGAATGCTTAGATCAAATCGAAGGAATTGATCACGAGGCAAATTTAAGCATAGGTGCTGTATATTTTTACAAGATGAAGAAGGCTTTGAGCAGAGTTGAAATAATTAAACTTAGAAACCACTATAAGAACGAAAACAATTTAAATAAAATTCAAGAATGGCACATAGAATAATTATGGCCATAATAAAATACATTAATAGCCCAATCGGATAGCCGGGGGTTTTTCTCCCCCGGCCTCCACACCACCTGGCATGCAGGGCCGCACCAGGCGGTTCCCAAAGAGAGACGGGCCGCGGCCGGTCAATCGATAGCTTCAGTTCTTTGAAAAGACGGCAGTAACCGCGGCTATCTTGGAGAGCTTGATTCCCATGACGCGCCCATTGTGTTCGCTCGTCCGGTCGGGTTCAACGCGATATGGAGCTCATGAGGAAAGACATCCCCCTCTTCAAGTTTGGCCCTTCGACAGGGTAAGTCTTCCCGGCTCTCTATGCCGGGCTTGTTTCCAGCCACCACACTGCCATCAGTGGTGACGTCCTGTCTACTATGGCCTCTGCTGACTTCTGCTCCATCACGGAGACCG
>NZ_JAFFQA010000047.1 GCF_016919065.1 Desulfobulbus rhabdoformis
GGCCATTAGGTTGTCGCCATTGCCACCGCTGGCAGAGAATTTTTGAGATCGCCGTGCGCCCCTTATCCCAATGGTCGGCAGTGATCTGACGAATTTCATCCAGATCGTGCTGGTTGAGGTGGCGACCTCGAATTTTGTACATAGGTGCTGTGATTTCCATAACAGCACCGTAGCAAATACTGGCTTACGACGCCAGCGAAAAAATTAGACCCCGTGATCGGTTACCATTATTCGAATTCATTGAACACAATCATTATCAATTCTCATATTTTACCGCATTTCCAAAACAAGCTCAGCTTATCGCATTCGCCAATGATTTTGGATTTTTTGAGATCGAGAATGATGATTCACCCGATGAACTTGCTCTCTGTAAGAGATTTCAATATTCAACGGAAGAAGCCGAAAAACAATCCTCCTTGGAGTTCCATATTAATTTTGGCCCAAGAATTACGAGTTTCAAAAACAATGCATCCTTCGTTGTGCCTATTAAGCCGGAATATCACCTGACCTTGTTCCCTGAATTGGGGCCAATGCAAACAAGCATTGCGCCTGTGCCATTAAAACCGTGTGGGAATGCAATCCGGAAGGCGTATATCTGTAAGGCCTCGACGAAGAAAATTTCCGTCGGGGATAACCTTTTTTTCTATAGGTCCCGAGACATCTCCGCCATCACCTGCATAGGGATTGTAGAGAATATCATTCGCTCCAAAGATGCTTCTGAAATCGCTCGGTTTGTGGGCAAGAGGACGGTGTATCCTTTTGACGAAATAGTAGAAATGTGTAATTCAAAAGAGGTGTTAGCTTTACTTTTCAGAATGGTAAAGGCAACTGGCCCTCCCTATATTCGCCTGCCAACACTTAGAAAAAATGGTATATTAAATGCGCAACCACAATCTATTACTGAACTTAGCGCAACGGCAATACAATGGATAAGGCTACACGTAGCGATGTAATCATGATTTCGATTCATCCCAAATTCGCCCATGCAATATTCAGGGGGGAAAAAAAGGTAGAATTTCGGAAGCTCAATATTCCGCGTCATGTCGAACACGTTGTGATGTATGTGACCGCTCCTGAAGGGAAAATTGCCGGTTATTTTAGCGTGAAAGATGTGATCGAAGCAAATCCGTCCGAGCTCTGGAGAAAATTCAAAAAGGTGTCCGGCACAACTGAAGATTTTTTCTTTGGGTATTATGGAAACCAGGATGCTGGCCTGGGGCTTCTTGTGGATCGAGTGGAAGTGTTTAAGAATCCGATAGCGCTCGATCAGATTGCGACCGGGTGTCGCCCCCCCCAATCCTTTACATACGTCGATAACAATCTCTGGAAGGCGTTAAAGAGAAGGAAAAAACACACAAAAGCTCGATCTTTAGAAAAAAGCGAACTGTGAGTGTTCGCCCCCATCCCACCAAATCCAAAAGTGAACCTGGGAAATGGTGGGTCATTGACATCGGACGTGGAAAGCAACGGGAACGTATTACCTTCAATGGTTCTTATGAGGAGGCCTGGAGGTACGAGCGATCCATACGGCAGCAACCCGATCACGTAGTCGAGGGATCCGTTCCAAAAATAAAGGATATGGTTGCCGTGTTCCTCGAGTGGTACCGTACGGAAAATTCAATCAATACTGTCAATGACATGCGTTTTTGCCTGGATAACCATATTGTTCCATGGTTCGGTAATTTTCAGCCAAAACAGTTGACCATCGCCCTGTTCAATAAATTCAAGGCGGATCTGCTCGAGCGGAATTTGGCCCCAGTCACGATCAATAAAAACCTGAGTTATCTCTCCAGCCTGTTGAAATGGGCTGCAGAGCATGGATACTGCCAGCCGTTGGCGTTCACCATTCCACGATTTTCCAAAAAGAAAACGACAGCTGAGCCGGTTCAGCCTTTGACTCGCCGCCAGGTGGACAAATTGTATGAATGCCTGGATCCAGAGTATCGGCTTATTTTTCTATTGATGGCGGACCATGGGCTCCGAAAGGAAGAAGCACTGAACTTGCGGGTTGAAGATATCGACGAAGCCCGTAAGACAATCCGAGTTTATGGGAAGGGGAGCAAGTACAGAATCGTCCCTTTCCTGTCCATCAGGTTTGAAGAGGTATTAAACAAGGTCCTATCGGAACGGCTTGAAGGCTATCTGATCGTCAACCCTACAACCGGCAAACCATATTATTCAATCCGGAAAGGGTTGATTCGAGCAACGAAAAAGGCGGGACTGAGTCGGCAAGTATACCATCATTTGTTGCGGCATACTTTTGGATCCCTTGCAGCCGAGGCCGGGATGAACCCTTACGCGTTACAACGGATAATGGGGCACAGCAATATAGAGACAACGAACAAAATCTACACCCATGTCGGGCTCGATTTTGTCGGCGAAGAGGCCCGTAAAATCCGTGAGCAAGGGGGAGGGCGGTGACACTCCGTATCTGTGTTACCTTGTAACCATTTGAAATTAAAAACGATTAAAACGGATTTCTAATTCCTAATCCTGGTGTCGGAGGGGCGAAGCCTCTCTGGAACGCGAGAATATCAGGCGCTTACGGCTCATGGCTGTAAGTGCTTGTCTTGTTTTTGGTGATTTGTACAATTTCTGTACAACTTTTTTTTAAGGCTCCACGCCGCACACTCCTATCTGAAAAAATACCACCAGAGAAAATGGTACTCGTCTCATAACGACCAAACAGAAGTTGTTCCACCAGATCGAATACGGGCGGACTGCACTACCGCCACCCATGCCATAGAATTTGACTTCGGGAAGCAAGCTCAACAACAAGCCCTGCAAAGGCATGTATTTGTCACGAGTCAAGTTTTTGTGACACCTGAAGAGTCACAAACAATCCTTCCTTTTGTTCACATATCGACAATAATCGTTCCTTAATCGACAGCGCTTTTGCCTTTCGGGCGCTATGTTGCGCGCTTTGAAGTTAGATGTAGCTAATTTTTTTAATTAATATAAAAATATAAGCGCTAACTTTTTTTGCGGCTGAAAGTTGCTGCATAGTGCTTCAATCCGGGAACGCCATGCTCGAAAAAAAATCACAACAACGCAAAACCGGCTTGATCAGGCTTCTTGAGATTGCCGGCACCAAAAAGTGGTGGCTGATCGGCTCCATGTGCCTGGCCGTGTTAGGGGCCATTGCCCAGTTTGTACCCTATATTGCCATCTATAATATCATCTGCGAACTGGCCGCCCATGCCACATCTCTCCAGGACATCGACCAGAAGCTCATTTGGCACTGGGCATGGGTGAGTTTATGGTCGATTGTTATCTTTGGCGTGCTCACCTATACATCCGCCATGATGTCCCATATCGCCGCTTTTACCATCCTTTATGAAATGAGGGTGGCACTTGCCCGGAAGCTGGCCAATCTTCCCCTTGGTTATTTCAGCAAACGTTCCTCGGGTGAGCTGAAGAAAATCATGGC
This sequence comes from Desulfobulbus rhabdoformis, assembly GCF_016919065.1. GTDB lineage: Bacteria > Desulfobacterota > Desulfobulbia > Desulfobulbales > Desulfobulbaceae > Desulfobulbus > Desulfobulbus rhabdoformis. The sequence goes on from NZ_JAFFQA010000047.1 coordinate 3,431, forward strand.
CGAAGATGTGGAACGCATCGAACTTTTTGTAGCCCATCATATCCCGGATCTCACCGCCGCCATGGTTTTTCCCCTGTTGGTGGTAACCTACCTTTTCTACATCGACTGGCGGCTGGCCCTGGTTGTTCTGGCTGTTTTTGCCGGGGCCATATCAATCCAGGCGGTGATGATGATGCGGCCTTCGCAAAAAAAACAGTATAAGGACTATCACGCAGCCCTCGGGCGGATGAATGGCAGTATTGTCGAGTATGTACGTGGCATCCAGGTGGTCAAGGTGTTCAGCCGCAGCCTGAACAGTTTTGAGCGACTCCAGCAGGATATTGAGAATTTCCGCGATTTTTGCGTGGTGATTACTCAAAAATTCGCCATGATCTACACCGGCTTTCTCACTCTGATTTCCTCGACCTTTGTCTTTCTTATTCCTGCCGCCATTGTACTGCTGCAACAGGCTCCCTCCTATGCCGATTATCTGCCCACGGTTCTTCTCTTTCTCATCCTGGGCGGTGGCGTATTTTTTCCTCTGCTAAAGCTCATGTTTCTTGCTGGTTTTTTAAATCAAAACACCCTGGGCATTGGCCTGATTGACGATATCCTGAACAGGACTGAAATCCCGGAGCCGGAGCAGCCGCTTAAGCCCAAGGGTGCGGATATTGTTTTTGAGAAGGTCACCTTTTCCTATGAGGATGATCCGGTAATAAAAAACATCACTTTTGTTGCTCCTGCAGGCAATGTTACCGCCGTGGTGGGGCCTTCCGGCGCTGGCAAGAGCACCGTCGGCATGCTCACAGCCAGGTTCTGGGATGTGGACAGCGGACGGATTCTTATCGGCGGTGCACCCATTACCTCTATCCGTAGTGCTGACCTCATGGCACATGTCGCCTTCGTCTTCCAGGACAACATGCTGTTTTTTGATACCATTGAGGAAAATATCCGCATGGGCAATGACAGAGTTTCCCATGAAGAGCTGATCGAAGCCTCCAAAGCCGCCCAGTGCCATGAATTTATAGAAGAGCTGGACCAGGGCTACCAAACCCTGGTCGGTGAAGGCGGCACCTACCTCTCCGGTGGTGAACAGCAACGTATTGCCCTTGCCAGAGCCATCTTAAAAGACGCTCCCATTGTCATTCTCGACGAGGCCACCGCCTATGCTGACCCGGAAAACGAGGGCAGAATTCTGGAGGCCTTTTCCCGCCTGATCAGCGGGAAGACGGTGCTGGTCATCGCCCATCGCCTCAGCACCATCACCAATGCCGATCAGATTCTGGTCATAGACCAGGGAGAGGTTGCAGAGCAGGGCAGGCATGAAGAACTACTTGCGCACCACGGAATATATGCCCGCATGTGGCAGACCTATACCCAATCGCGGGACTGGGTGCTGACCTCTCGCAGGGAGGATAATTGACTATGAATTATGTCGCTTTAATGAAATCTGCCACCATGGGACGTCCGGAACGGCTACGCCCCCTGATTCTATGGACCGTCTTTGAATATTTTCTGCGGGGAGCACCTTACGGTATTCTGCTGCTTATCCTCTGGGAGCTGTTCAAGCCCCTGCAGCAGCCCGGCACTGCCCTTGATCTGCAGCGGATCTGGCTGGTTTATGCGCTGCTGCTCATCATGCTGGTGCTGCTCTTTGTGGTCAGCCGCAAGGCCTATTTCATTGCCTACAAGGATTCCTATGAGATTTGTGCAGATGGCCGGCTTGCCATTGCCGCCCATCTCAGAAAGCTCTCCATGGGGTTTTACAATACCCGCGATCCGGGGGATATCGGGGCCTATCTGGTTTCGGATTACGCCAATATCGAGCAGATGATATCCCATCTCTTCCCGCAAATCTGCGGGGCCATTGCCGCTCCGACCACCCTGATCCTCTGCCTGCTCTTTATCAACTGGAAGCTGGCCCTGGCCGCGGCTTTGGTTATCCCTCTTGCCTGGCCCGCAGCATGGATTTCCTTTCGCATTATTTTGTATTTCGGCAAGTGGCATCAGAAATACAAGGTGGCTGCTGCCTCACGCATGATCGAATACATTCAGACCATTCGCCTGATCAAGGCTTTTAACTTGAAAGGAGAAAAATTTGATCGCCTGGAGCAGTCTTTTCGTAATCTGAAGATTTACAGCATACGCCTTGAAGCCTCGGTGGGGCCCACGGTACTGTTCTCCGCCTTTATCCTCCATGGTGGTCTGGTGTTGATCATCCTTTTCGGGCTCACGCTTTTAATGGCTGGCGAACTCTCGCTGCCCTTTTACATTATGTTTCTCGTCCTGGGTGCCAGAATTTATGAACCGCTCTTAAACGCCCTGGTTTTCATGGCTGAGCTTCATTATTACAGCCTGGGAGTGGATCGAGTCGAAAACCTGCGAAAGACGGCCCCACTGCCAGCAGGTCAGAGTGACCTACAGATTAGAGGACACAACATCCGCTTTGACAAGGTCTCTTTCAGCTATAACACAAGGCGGGTTCTGAGCGAGATCGACTTGAATATCCCCGAACGCGCCCTGACCGCCCTGGTCGGGCCTTCCGGTTCAGGAAAAACAACCCTCACCCGTTTGATTGCCCGATTCTGGGATGTGGATCACGGACAAATCAGCCTGGATGGCCGCGATATCAGGGACTACAGCAACGAACAGCTGATGGCTAATCTCTCCATGGTTTTTCAGGACGTCTACCTCTTTAACGACACCATTCTCAACAATATCCGTATTGGCAAACCAGGGGCAAATCGCGAGGAAATCATCGCGGCTGCCCAAAAAGCCTGCTGCCACAATTTTATCTCCGCTCTTCCCCTGGGGTACGACACCATGGTGGGCGAGAGCGGTAGCACTTTGTCCGGCGGGGAAAAGCAGCGGATCTCCATTGCCAGGGCGCTGTTAAAAGATGCACCGATCATTCTTCTCGATGAGGCCACTGCCGCCCTGGACCCGGAAAACGAAGTACATCTCCAGGCCGCCATTGATGAGCTGGTCTGCAATAAAACCGTGGTGGTCATTGCCCATCGCCTCAACACCATTGCCAGGGCGGATCAAATCGTAGTGCTTGAGCAGGGCCGCATTGTTGAGCTGGGCAAACACGATGATCTGCTGCAGAAAAACGGGCTCTATACTGCACTCTGGAATGAACAACAACGTATGAAGGGATGGAAATTTTAACCCGAAAAAAGGAGAAAAGAATGCAGGAGAGAGAACGGAAAAAATACCTGAAAAAAATTCTGCTGTTGTCATGCTGCATCGGCTGCAACATGCCTTTGCTGGCTGAGGAGGTCACGGCCGCAATGGATGCAGAAAACGAGCAGGCCACGAAGATGGGAACCATCACCGTTACAGCCAACAAGGTAGAGGAAGACATCCAGGACGTGCCCCAGAGTATTTCGGTGCTGGGGGAGGTGATACTGGAGGAAAAGGGCATCAGCGATGTCGGTGGAGTTATCCAAGAAATCCCCAATATGATGTCATCCAAAGGTATGCATGGCAATGCGGTGAGTTTCAGGGGGCTGAACCCCTCCACGTTTACCAACAGCAACCCCGTGGTCATTTATATTGACGGTGTGCCCATCATCAACCGCTACGGTTTTGATGCCTCCCTGGCCAATGTGGAGCGGGTCGAGGTGCTGCGCGGTCCCCAGGGAACCCTGTACGGTAAAGATGCCATTGGCGGAGTTATCAACATCGTCACCAAAGATCCGGAAAATGACTGGCATGGTATCCTCGGTGCCGAGTACGGCAGTTACAATTATATGCAGGGAACCTTTAATCTCAGCGGCGGTTTGGTTGAGGACAAGCTTTTTATGGGGATTAATGGCAAGTACCGGCAGGATGACGGCTGGATAGAAAATACCTATCCCGGTATGGGGTCAGATGGGAACGACACCGATAACCTGCAGTTAAACGGCTTTTTCCTGTACACACCTACAGACCGTTTTACAGCAAGGTTCTCCTTAGCGTTGGACAACAAATCAGACGGTTGGTTGAATGGCTATGCACTTCCCGTGGGACAGAATTTCAGCGATTTCAACAGGGACGATGCCGAAGATGTCAGCTTTGACAAGCCTACCTATATCGACACAGATAGCCTCTCTCAAAGTTTACAACTGAGCTATGCTTTTGACGCCCTGACCTTCAACTCAACAACCACTCACCTTAATCAGGATGTTGAGGGGGAGTATGATGCTGATTTCATGTCCGGTACTTACTATGACGATCTGGTGCAGTTTAATTACAGTGAACTTGACGCTTATAGCCAGGAGCTTCGTTTAACCAGTAATAACGAGACAGGAATTCGCTGGGTTGGGGGCTTATTTTTTGATACCGAAAATTTTGAGTCCGGTCCTTATGGCCAGCAGTTCCCCTATTATGACGAGTCCAACACCTTTTACGGCAACTATGAATACAATGCCATCTCTGAAACCGATACCTATACCTATGCTGCATTCGGGCAGGCCATGGTACCGATGGGAGAGCGTTTTGAGCTGACCCTTGGCGGCAGGTATCAGCATATTGACAAGAGTATCGACCTGGATATGTATGCCCTGCCGGTGGGGACGGCCGGCGCGCCATCATATTCCTACTCGGGGGAGAAGAACTGGGATGTTTTCCTGCCCAAGGCAGCCCTTTCTTACAGGATCAACGACAACTGGAAGGCCTATGTCTCCTATTCTCAAGGCTACATGCCCGGCGGGTTTAATTTCTTTGCCACTTCCGGTACCGCCGAAGAAAACAGCTTTGAACCGGAAAAGACTGCGAATTACGAGATTGGCATCAAGGGCAGCCTGAACCGGCTCCGTATCTCAGTGGCCCTGTTTTACATGGATATTGAGGATATCCACGTCTACAAGTCCAGTGCTCCTGGCATTTATTTGACGGATAATGCCGACAGTGCGCATTCCCAGGGCATTGAAATTGATATGGCCTATCAGCTGACTGACAGTATTGAGCTGAGCGCAGCACTTGGCCTTGTTGAGGCAGAATACGATAGCTATGATGCCGGTGGCGGTGTCATCTTTGATGGAGAGGATATCGAGAAAACACCTTCGTATACCGCAAATGCCGGTATTTCGTGGAGAAGCCCCCGCGGTTTTTACGCTAGGGCAGACCTGCGGGCAGCCGGAGAGACCTCTTTCTATGATGACCTGAACAAGACTTTTGTTGAAGATGACGCGTACATCACCGTTAATGCCAAAGTAGGTTATCAGGCCGGTCTCTGGGACTTTTATGTCTATGGCAAAAACCTGACCGATGAAGAGTATATCGAGTCGTACCTCTCAAACGCCGGCTTTGCTCTGGCAGAATTCGGCGATCCTCTGACCATCGGTGCAGGAATTCGTTACCGGTTTTAAGTGTATTTCCAACCTGTTCAAAAAAGAGAAAAATGAAGAAGCGTACTTTCTTATTCCTGTTTGTTGTTATGCTGGCATCCACGGCCTAGGCCTACTCGGATTAACTGCTTTGAATCCCATGCCCATAAACTGGGGCATGCCATGGCCCCCCTGTGGGGGCCATCTTCATTCCAGAGGTGAACAAGGACCACCTCTTGTTCCTGTGTGCTCTGGAAGCCGGCTGCAATCAATGCTCTGTCAGCTTCCGCTTCATACCAAGCGTTACCGCGCTGAAGAGAAATCCGGTGGTGGCATCTGGTGGATAGCTTTTTTTGTGTTCCATCAGACCATGCGTATATGCGCCAATGACGCCATGCCAAGCAGATCAGCAATATTCAAACCCAGCCATTCAGAAAACGATACACCTTTCTTCATCCCCTGATAAAAGGGATGCGCGCTGATTACTTTTATTCTGGGATCCCACTGTTCCATAGTTTTGGGTTGTTTAACGCCCCAGGGATTTGCGGGCATTTTGGCGTCCATGCCGCCTGACTTGAGTATTTTTTTTCTGGCGATTTTGAGCCCAAGCGGGGAGAGGGTGTCAAAATAAAAGTCGCAACTGCCGAAGTGGTCGGCCATGGCAATGAAAAAATCTCTTATTTGCGCCTCTTCAAAGTAGCAGAACACCCCGCCAGCGATGCAGAACAGACCGTCATGCACTTCTATCTGTTCATACCAGTCTCTCTCCAAAAATGACCGGGCTATCATCTTGCGGCGCGGGTTCTCCTCGAAAAAAATTTTTCGTAATTCAATCACATCAGGTAGGTCCAATTCATAAAACAGGATCTCTCCGTTATCCACCCGCTCAAAGACCGTATCCAGGCCGCAGCCGATATTGATGATAGTGGCGCGTGGATGCTCTTTAATGAACTGCGAGACCACCTGGTCTATTCGCAGGCTCCGTACAACCCAGCCAAGCTGGCTCACCGGATTGAGATTTTTGGTGATCACTGAAAAATCATAGTCCAGCCGGTCCATGATCTCCACGGCCTTGTTGTCGATCATGCGCGGTTTTTCTTTCCCCGTTTCCATCGCTCTGCCCCATAAAGGCAGCAGCAGGGTCTCCTGAACATTGCCGGTACTGATAGTTATTTTTTCACTCATGTGCTTTTCTTTTTTGTCCTCTTCATTGTTTTTCTGCTTCCGAGCATACAAAGGAGAAAATACCATCAAAACTTTTATTTTGCTGTTGACTGCCGAATAAAATCTGTTGATTGCGGAATAATCTGCTGTTTCCTGCCCGAGGCTATATTTCTTTTCCTTAAACAATAATAAAAGTTCTGCCATCGATAGACGGAACAGTCTGGCTGGTGTTACTTTTCTCGTTAAGAAAAGAACACTATTTATCTTCATAACAGGAAAATTATGCAGCAAATCATACAGAAACTTCCCTCGGTACAGGCTTTTTTATTTCTTTTACTGATGAGCTTTATCCCTCCGCCTGGGCATGCAGATACAACTCCCACCGGGCTTGCTATCATGACACGGGTGGATGACAGGCCCGACGGGGAGGATAGAAAATCGCTGATGACCATGACTTTGATCAATAAAAATGGGCGGAAACGGATCAGGGAAGTCAGGAATTTCTCGAAGGATTTTGGCAAAGATAAAAAGTCTGTCATGGTTTTTCTTAAACCGGCTGATGTGAAGGAGACAGCGTTTCTTTCCTGGGAATATGACGATCCCTCCCGCGAAGATGACAAATGGCTGTATATGCCAGCCCTGAAGAAAGTGCGCCGCATTAGCGGATCTTCCAAAAACGAATATTTCATGGGAAGCGATTTTACCTACGACGACATGGGGGATCGGAATGTCGAGGAAGATACCCATACCCTGCTTGCAGAAGAGAGCGTGGATGGCCATGACTGTTGGAAGGTCGAGTCAATTCCTGTTGATCCTGAGGACATGTATACCCGTAAGATCCTGTGGATAAATAAAGATGCCGATATGATCGTCAAGGCGGAATACTACGACAAGGACGGCCTGCTGAAAATATATAGGGCGCTTGATTTCATCCAGCAGGACGGTTTCTGGACCCTGCTGAAATCTGAGATGGACGATGTGGTTCGCCAACATAAAACTGTGATGGAGATGGCGAAAACTGAATATGACACAGGTGTCAAAGATAGCCTGTTCCGGGTTTCGACCATCCAGCGGGGCAATATCCGTTGAGGCATTTTGTATTTGCCCTGCTCATCGTGTTGCCTTCCGTTGACGCGGTGATGCCTGGTCATCAGGCCAGGGCAGAAGAAAGCGACCAGCTTTGGCTGGCACCTTTTTCCCTGACAGGTTGGGCAGAAACCATTCAGTCGCTACGTACCCATTCGCCAAATGATGTGCTGACCTCGCGGGCACGGCTTCGTCTGGAAATGACTGCCGATTTCAACATGCTTTACGCTTTTGTTTCCGGCGATGCTGAAAAAAACTGGCAGATTGAAGATGAATCAGGCCTTGATCTGCAGGAGGCCTGGCTGGAACACGCCGCTGATCGCTGGGACCTGCGCATCGGCAGGCAGATCATTATCTGGGGAAAGGCCGATGGCGTGCAAATCACCGATATTATCTCGCCGCCTGATTATAGCGAATCCATAACCCGTGACCTTGATGAAATCCGTATGCCGGTGAATGCCGTCAAGTTCAGATTGCTGGGCGATGCAATCACCACTGAGTTTATCTGGATTCCTGTGTTTGAAGCTGCAGTCCAGCCAACTGGCGATAACCCATGGGCGGTAAGTAGTGAAAGAGCAGAAAACGAGCAGGTCGCTATGGCTGAGACCATTGAGCCGAGCACTTCGCTTGAAAACAGTGAGGTCGCGGTAAAAGTCGCGGCCTGGCTGTCGGGGCTCGATCTGGCTGCATCCCTGTTCTATACCTGGGACGACAACCCGACCTATCATCGCAGCACCTACTCTACAGATGATGTGCTCCATATCGATTATAGCCCCAAACATCATCGACTCATCGTAATCGGGCTGGAGTGTTCACGCCCCTGGTCTGATTTCGTTTTCCGGGCAGAGGCCGCCTATTATGTGGGGAAATATCACGAGACAGACAGTCCAACCATTGATCCATTGAAAAAAGATCTTTTCAAATGGCTGGGCGGAGTCGACTGGACACCGGGAAACAATTGGAGCGTTACAGCCCAGCTCACCGGCGATGTTATTGTGAATTACGATGCAGCGCTTGCGGATGAGGAAATGGAGAGCATGGTCACGCTGAACATCTCCAAGGAGCTGTTTAATCAGACACTGACCGTATCGGGCATGCTCTATTTCGATCTCAATGAAGGGGAAAGCTATTTTCGTCCCAAGGCGGATTACGCCATGACAGACGCACTGCACCTGCTCTTTGGTGCAGATATTTTCTGTGGTGACGAGGGGAATTTTGGCAAATACGAGAACAATTCCCAGGTGTGGATCAAGATAAAATACAGTTTTTAGCTTCTCACCTGAATCCGTGACGGCGGATGGTCTCTGAACAACGTATCCTATTAATGGGACAAAGATTTTTAAATGAATTCATTTGTTGTTCAGCTTTACCCGTCGCCCCTTGGGGCCTCCATCAGCACGCCACCTTCATTGTCTGCAACATACCGATAAAGTGTACTTTAGGGAATCTTGAATAATTGCTTTTTCTTCCAATCCCCCGGAGTCTGGCGCTTACCTCGTCACGCTTAAAATTTTATCCTCGGAGGTAAGCGAAGACTCCGATATCACATATATGCCTGCGGTAAAATTTTGCGCAATCCTTGGCCTTGATTGAAAAATCTAATTATTCAAGACACCCTTTAATCGGTACGTCACAAACAACGAAACTGGACGCACCGATGAATGCTCACGGATTCAGGCCTAAGTTACAAAAATATAGGAAGATAATATGCTAAATATAGAACGAATTAATACCTGTTTCAAAGGCATCGGTGAATCAATTCTGCGTTTCAGGTGGGTAAACCTTATTCTCTATGCCATCATTTTTATCACCGCAGTCGTTGGGCTGGGGCGTCTTGAAACCGAACTGGATATGGATAAATGGTTTTTGGAAGACGATGCAATGCTGGCGGTAAAAGACCGTTTTGAGGAGATCTTTGGTAACGATGATTTCTGCGCGGTCCTGGTGGAGGTGGACAATGTGTTTCGCCCGGAAGTCCTGACCAAGATCCGTGAGCTGGGGCAGGAATTACAGCAAAAGGTCCCCTATGCCGACGATCTGGTTTCCCTGACCGATTTTGAATTCACCTATGGAACAGAGGAAGGCATGGAGATTATCGACCTGGTACCTGATCCTGTTCCTACAGACAGGGCTGCTCTTGAGCGCATTAAATCCATGGCGCTCTCCAAGTCTTCCATGAAAAACCGTATTGTCTCTACCGATGGCAAAGAGACCTGGATCATGCTGCGCATGAAACCCATTCCCACAGAATGGAATAAGGAGACAGAAGAAAATCCCATAATGGCGGTCGGGCGTATTTTTAATGAGATCACAGCACAGCCCAAATATGCCATGCTGCATCCCAAGAATGCAGGTCTTCCCATTACCAATACAGATAAGATGGCCTTTTTCGGCAAGGAAACCCCGCGCCTGCTCGGTTTTTCCCTGCTTCTAACCATTGTGGTACTGGCTATTGCCCTGCGCAGTGTCCGGGGGGTGGTGTTCCCACTGGTTACGGCCATAAGTTCCCTGGTAATCGTTTTGGGCGTTCAAGGTTTTATGGGGATCAGCACTGATCCAAGCATGATTTTTCTTCCTGTCTTCCTCAGTCTGGCGGTTTCCATAGGATATTCGATCCATGTTTTTAATTATTTCAAACGCACCTTCTGGCAGACCGGCAAACGAAGAAAAGCTATTGTCCATGCCATTGAAGAGACGGGATGGCCCCTGTTTTTCAGTGCTCTCACCACAATGGCAGCACTGCTCTCCTTTATCTTCATTCCCCTGCGCCCCATTCGCTGGGTAGGAGGCACCGGTGCCTGCATGGTGGCGGTGACCTATGTACTGGTTATCGTTTTGCTGCCTTCGTTGTTGAGCTTTGGCAAGGATCGTGAGCCGCACCCGGTGTTTGTGGAAAAGGGAGGTAGATGGCTGGAACGCTTGATGGGCTATCTGGGAGGGCGGGTATTGCGTCGTCCCAGGACAAGTATCTCGGTTATGCTGGTCCTTGTGGCAATCTGTCTGGCAGGGATAACCCGTTTCGATGTTTCTTTTGATGTAAGGCGGACCTTTGGCCTTAAGGTGCCTTATGTCAACCGCCTCAACCATATCGGAGAATCCCAGGTGGGGTCCCTTTATTCCTATGACGTTGCCTTTGAATTCGACGAGCCGGGGGGAGCAAAAGATCCGGAAAATTTAAAAAAATTCGATCAATTAATCCAAGAAGTAAAAGAGCTGCGCCTGACCAAAAAGGTCAGCTCTCTGGTTGATATCGTCAAGGATATGAACCAGGTCCTCAATGCCGGTGATCCTGCTTATTACCGCATCCCGGAGAGCCGGGAAATGATCGCCCAGTTGCTCCTGCTCTATGAAAATGCCGGTGGTGTGGAAACGGAAAAATGGGTGGATTACGACTATCAGCGCCTGCGCCTGATGGTGGAAATGGGTGATTATAATTCCGGTGAGGCGAATCGGGAGCTTCGCCTCATACAGCAGCGTGGCAAAGAGCTGTTTCCTGATGCCCATGTGCTCCTGATTGGTTCTATTTCACAGTTTACGGTCATGCAGGATTATGTAACCAAAGGGCAGGTGAAGTCATTTTTTCTGGCGCTAGGTATTATTGCCCTGCTCATGGCCCTGGTCTTTGGCAGCCTGAAAACCGGCCTGATCGGTATGATTCCAAATATAGCCCCGGCCATTTCCGTAGGAGGTATCATGGGCTTTGCGGGCATTCCCCTGGACATGATGACCGTGACCATTATTCCCATGCTTCTTGGCCTGGCCGTGGATGATACCATCCATTTTATCAATCACAGCCAGCTGGAGTTTTCGCGTACAGGCAGCTACGCCGAAAGTACACGCCGGGTCTTTGTTTCTGTGGGCTCAGCCCTCTTTCTCACCTCCACGGTATTGATCCTCTGTTTCTCTGCCTATCTGATTTCAGCGGCAAAGGTATTTGTCAATATGGGCTATCTGGTTTCCATTGGTATCCTGGCAGCCCTCTTGACCGACTACTTTATCACACCGGTTCTGTTGCACTGGCTGCAACCCTTTGGTCAGGACACCCTCATGATTGATAAGAGGGAGTAGTTTGCAGGAATATATCGAAGCTTATGCAGATTGTCTGGAAATTTACCAAGGTGGAGACCTTTGCCATTGCAGTGAATGACTAGCTAGTGTTTCCAGACGCGAGGAACATGCCATTGAAAGCATTGGGGAAACCGTGCGTGAATGAAACGGAAATCGCCAGTTATTTCGATTTTACCAAAAAAACAGAGCAGACAGGAGTCAAAATGAATGTCCCAACATTACAAGCACCATACAGTACAATCAACAATCTCTTGTATCTCAGCTATCTGCCAAAAGTGATCAATGCGGCAGTGGAGGCGCAATTCTTTGAGATACTCTCAGGAAAACCCCGCTCATTTGATGATATTTCCCAAAAAGCAGGGACTAAAAAGCCTGTGACGAAAGCGATTCTCGGTGTATTGGAAAAAATCGGACTGATCTCCACCACTGATGATACCTGCAGCCTGACTCCTCTTGCCAGCGATTATCTGGTTGCTGGGTCCGAGGCCAACCAGCTTGCAGCCATTGGAAAATTTTCCGGAAGCAGTGGCCCTTTTGATAACCTGGCTGGAGCACTCAAGGGTGAGGCTTCGCGATTTGATGAAAAAATGTGGAGCAGCAAAGAGGCCTGCATGAATATGGAACAGGGCATGAAAGCCGGTGGATTACAGAATGTTCTCGCCTTTATCAAAGCGCTCCCTGAATTTTTCCGGTGCACGAAAATGTGCGATTTTGCAGGCAATATCGGCTATTATTCCTACGTCTTTTTGCAGGAAAACCCGAATCTTGAATCCCATGTATATGATTTGCCTGCAGTGTGCGAAAACGCCAGGGAATTGAAACAAAACGAGCCTGATTTTGACCGGGTCACCTATCATGGCATAGATATCAAAAAAGGAGATTCCTTTGGCGATGGCTACGACTTTTTCTACACCTCCCATTTTCTTTATGAATACGGGGCAAACGGTAGTCTGGTCGATTTTTTAAAAAGAGTGAATGCCGCCATGAAGCCGGGCGGCCTGCTGGTGTCCAATCATGTCTGCGACAAGGCCTGTGACCGGGAAAGCGAAATCATCCTTGCGCTGATTGAGCTGCAAACCAGAGTCATGGGATATCCAACCCACGCGCTCCCGGAGCAGACATTAAAACAGGCACTGACTGAGGCTGGTTTTGACAACTTTACCACACAGCTACCCGACGAGAATAATGCCTTTCCTACCTTGCTGCTGGCTGCGCGGAAAAGCTAACCCCAAGCTATCTCTATCACACAAGGGCATCTTGAATAATTGCTTTTTCTGCCAATCCCGCGGAGTCTACGCTTACCTGGCCTTGATTGAAAAATCTAATTATTCAAGACACCCGCAAGTTTCACATCATCTGGGCGGTCTGGCGAACGCACCCGAAAAAGGAGGCGAACCTCGCTTTTAAAAACCGATTCCTTTTTTCACCCCGGGGCAATTTTTGTTCATCGTGCGACAGCATTTCTTTATTGGCTTTGGGATACTATGCCTTCAAATTCCTTCAATGATCTGTTTTTGCTGAACCCAATAATCAGCGCACAAAAGGGAAAAAATGAATCAACAATTAACCGGAGTTCCGGAAACATTACTTATCCCGCTATGGGCAAGGGCGGTTGAAACTGAAAAGGAACAGCCGATCATACGTGATCCTAAAGCCATGGAAATGGTGGCGCGAATTGACTACGATTTTTCCAAATTTGAGAAGGTTTGGTTGTCACAGCTTGGTGTTGCCATTCGCACCATGTTGCTGGACAAAGAAACCGGGAATTATCTGCAACTCAATCCGGGGGCCGTGGTGATCAATCTGGGTGCCGGGCTTGATACCAGGGCAGAACGATTCAAGGATCAGGTGCATTGCTGGTATGATCTTGATTTACCGGAAGTCATTGAGCTGCGGCGACAATTTTTCAGCGAGGACGAAAGGCACAAACTGATTGCTGCCTCCGCCTTTGATTTCTCCTGGCTTGATCAGGTTGATTGTGGAGATAAACCCGTTCTCCTCTTGTCCGAAGGCATGCTTATGTACTTTGATGAACGGGAAGTGCGCAAGCTGTTTCTAGAGCTGGCTGCCCGGCTTCCGGGGAGCGAAATGTTGTTTGAAGCCCTTGCTCCTCTTGGGGTGGGTAGAAGCAAGCATCATGACGCGGTGAGTAAGATGGAAAGTGCAGCGGAATTTAAATGGGGGCCCAAAGACTGCCGCGAGGTGGAATCATGGACTTCCGGGATACAGTATATCGAAGAATGGAACTATTTTGACTATCACAAGGATCGCTGGAAATGGTTTGGTCGGATTGCCCGACTCCCCCTGTTAAAACCAAAATTTTCCAACAGGATCGTGCATGTAAAATTTACCCTGGATTCGTGAGCGGCCATGTCAATAGAGCTGGCCCCATGAGGGGATGCTTAGCATCTCAGGCAACTTTCAGTGAAGAACTCGGAGAGGTGCCAAACTGCCTTTTATAGGCTTGGGAAAAGTGGCTCACCGAGTCATATCCTACCTCAAGGGCCGTTTCAGTTACCGAGTAGCCGTCTTTTTGCAGCATGTTCTTTGCCTTGTTCAGGCGTTCAAGTCGTAAATATTGAAACACGGTCATGCCATAGACCTGCTTGAAGCAACGATTTAATTTAGGATGGGACATGCCAGCAGATCTGGCCAGTTCTTTAAGGCTGGGCGGGGTGTCCAGGTTGTTGATGAGCAGGTCGCGCACGCCCTGGATCTGTTTTTTGTCATGGGGATGCATAAGCGGGCAACCGTCGCATTTGGGTGGGCAATCACTGATTTGATGAAGGAGCAGTGAAAGCAATTCAAGTGCTTTGCTCTCCATAAATATTTTCCGGGTAAGACCGTTATGGGGGTAATCGATTATTTGCTGCATCACTTCTCGAATTGAAGGGGTAATGGCACTTTTATAGAGGAAACCTGACCCCGTATCCATCTTCATAACCCTGTGTATCAAGGCAGGCATGTTTTTCATATATTCCTCAAAGCAGCTTATGAAGGCATCCCGAGTAAGGGTTAGCGAGACATAGCGCATAGGAATATCATGCATGATCTTGCAGTAGGAGCATGGGGCGTTATGAAATCCAATGGCCTGATATTCCCCATAAAATTGCTGTATATCCTTGCATCCATTGAAGCGGACATAATAATTGCAGGAGAGGGTAAAGCTGAACTGAATAGTTGCTGGCACATTGTAGTCATTAAAGTGGATGTCACGATAAAAAGAGCAGTCAGACAGCCATAAATCAAAGCCTGGCCGTATCTTTATCCGTTTGAAAGTACCGCAACCAAGCTCATCAGGACAATGCCAGCACAGCTCATTTGGCTCAGGAAAAGAAGGGCTGAACACCTGATTCCCCTGATAGGTAATGAAATCATCAACACTAAATGAAAGAGAAATGGGGGTAAGTTTTTTATTTGGACACATAAATTTAATAAGCTATATTTAAGAAGTTTAGTCTTGCTTAAATTCATTACTCCGATCTTCTTATCCTGTCAACGAGTTCTTACCCAATCAAGATTTGTTCCTCTGCCGACAGCTTTTTTACAGGAAGCTGCTATCATTTTCAGAAGCTGTAGTTGCAGTACTGTACTGATCATTGGAAAGGCATCCTTTGCGCATTGGGGTACCTGGCGGGGCAGTGCCGGGCGTATCATCGGCCCAGGCACTGCGAAGGGTGAGTTCCTAACAAGGATTGCTTTTTGATCCGTTTTCAAAAAGTGAAGCAGAGGCCGAACAAACAATAGGGCATCTTGAATAATTGCTTTTTCTGCCAATCCCTGCGTCACGCTTAAAATTTTATCCTCGGAATATCAACTATATGCCTGCGGTAAAATTTTGCGCAATCCTTGGCCTTGATTGAAAAATCTAATTATTCAAGACACCCTAAAAGAGGCCCTGCAGGAGCAGGATTTTGTCAATAACCTGCTCTCTGCAGATAGTTCCATGCCTTCCTTCGTCAATGATTCCCGGTTAGCAGGCCTGGGGATGAAGTATGAGTGATGAAGGCTGCTTCTCCACCCCTGGTAAATAATGCCCGCAGCTGCGGTGTTATTTCATACTTTGCCTTCAGCTCCTCATAGAAATCGAGGAAGACCAGCGCTCCATCATTTCCCCTCACCCAATCGCCCACTGCCTTGTTGAAAGTGTCCTCTCCAATGCTTTTTGCCAGCCTGTACAGTGCCATGGTGCCCTTGTTGGGCTCAAGATAGTCGATATGATCGGCAAAGATGAGCGGAGGCTCCTGGTTGGGCTCATTGGTGCGATCCTTGCGATAGGTCTTGCGCATCTTGACAAAGAGTTCCTCAACCTGGGACTTGCCGATTTGGCTTTCCACCACCTGCAGGGCCAGCGCGGAAGGCAGGGCCGTCCAGAGCATATCAGCGCCCTGAACATCGGCAATAAAGCCGTTTGCGGCTAGCCACTGTCTGATCAGATCCCTGGCGAGAACGAACTGAATATAACCGCGGATCTCAGCCACATCACAGTCTGCGTACCAGCCCTCTTTTTCGGATAGGGCAATGGCACCAGCCATGGCATAGGAGTCCTCCTGGTACCAGGGGATCTCAGCAATTTGTAGCTGGGGATAAGGATAAACGCCGAGATGTTGGTTGATAAAGGCAAGACCTGCTTTGAGCCCGGCATCAAATTCCTTGAGATTATAGTCATGGCCAGGATGATGCAGCAGTGTAATTTCCACACCTTCCATGGTGCTTTGGTGGCTAATAAATCGGCCTGAGCCGATATAGGGCTGCACCATATTGGTGGCATCTACCTGAAAGTGGGAATAATTCCTGGAGCCCTCGTGCCATGAGCGGATCATTTTTCCTGGCGCAAAGGGCAACTGCAGGGCCGTGGTGCTCACCGTGATATTGGTCTTGCTTTCATCAACAGGAAGGCTCCAGGCAGAGACAAACCCGCTTTGCAGGCTAATACTATCATCAACGGGAGCAAGCCGTGAGGCCAGCTTGGGAAGCTTGTGAATAATCCTGTCGCGGTTATCCCGCAGTGTTTTCTCCTCATCAAAGCCGATGTAGGGAAGCGCTTTGGTGAAAAACAGGCCGTTTGCAGCAAGATCCGCCTGAGGCTCATCAGAGGTCTGCGGAAAGCCCTTATATTGGCGGCGGCCCTCAAGATACAGCGCTGCCCGTTGTCCTGATTGCAGTGGTTTTGACAAGCCATAGACGAACATGCCCAGTGCTTTGTCTCGTTGCAGCCGTTGCAGTGGCTCATGATTCAGGGTCAGCGTTTGTATTGTGCCATGGGCATCCACATTGAGATAAAGCCTGTCCACGGGCCTGTCAGACAGATTGGTCAGAGCAAGCGTTGCCGCATATTCCGCTTTTCTCTCTTCTGGATAGAGGTCAACGCGCAGCTCATATAGCTCCTGGGAGAACTGATTGCTGGCGGCAGGATTTTTGAACTGCTCTTCATAGCGTGCCGCTTCCAGATCGGCCTGATCAGATGGGATATAATTGCGCAGCGCATTGGCCTTGAGCACGATAACGCCCTGGAGCAGAAAGAAAATTAGTAAAGTGGCCAAGGCCATAGCCTTGGCCCGAAGTGGCAGTTCTCCACCGGTTATTCGTCGCAGGTCAAAAATGCGCTGCCCGGTTCCACGCCTCCAGAACTGAATACCGCTCAATACAAAAAATACCGCCAGAACAGCCCACATAACAAAAAACCAGAACGTGCTCTGTTCCCAGATGCCATAGCCCATTATTTCTGAGTAATCATCTCCTCCGGGGCTGAGCGCATAGCCAAAGCGAAGCTGTTCAATCATACCGATATCAAAACTGACAATCATAAAAATATAATAGCCGACAGCAACAATATGGGTCAGGTAGCGGTTGCCAAAGAGACTTGCCAGAAAAAAGACCAGTACAATATTGAGCACATAGGTGAGCCATCCAAATTTATAGCCAAAAATATCAGTGATATACAGGCCAAGGTTGATATCAAAAAATCCTTGAAGGAGCTGGGTGAGTACGCCGCCAAGAAATATCGTCAGTGCAAAGAGAAAGGCCGTGGCAAACATGGCAAGCAGTTTGGGAATCTGCAGAACCCAGGTTGGTGCGGGCGTGGCTCCGGTGATTTGCCAGAAGCCGGTGGTTCGTTCCTTGAAAAACAGCTCCCCGGCGTAGAGCATGAGGATGATCATAAAGACAAAACCATTGACCAGCCGGACATTGCACATTCCGGAGGTCAGCGGCATTTGATGGCCAATATAGTACGTGGAATTCCAGAACAGGTCCTGCATGAAGACTATGAAAACAAGAATGGCAAAGATAATCTTAAAAGACGTTGGCCTGATCACAGTGAGAAATTCCGTCAGGGCCAGACGAAGGATTTTATCGATATTGTCCCGGATAGAAAAATGGCAGCTTACCGCAGGGATTTGTTGTGGTTCTGGCAGGATATGCGTGCCTCTTTTATCTGTTTGATCAACTTGACGAGGCTGATCCGTTTTTACCGTACGTGTTTGAGCAGATGGTCTTTGGATAAACGCATGAAAGGAGAATTTTCTGTAGGCCAGATACAGGCCAATCAGGCCAAGTGACAACCATACTAGGCGATTCACCCAGAAGGAGGTGGTAAGGGGGAGAAAGGCCGTGTTTTTCATAGCCACCGGTAATTCATGTACCGCCAGCTTGGTATAGACATAGCCAAAAGGATCCATCACCTCCAGAAAGAAACGATGGGGCGAATTATCGCTCATCACCTCGCTGATACAAAAAAGGATGATGGCCGCGGTAACACCTATATAGGCTGACGACATCCTGCGGGTATACACCAGGCAGAAAAAGCAGATTGCGGTCAGCAAAAAGAGATTGGGAAGACAAAAGATCAAGTAGCCGTGGAGAAGCTGCAGCCAATGGGTGGGGCCAAAAAGATGCGCTGCACCCAAACCGGAATACCTGATCAGCACCATGCCAAGTGGATAGGCTGCAACCAGGAGGATATTGATGCAATAGGCCACCAGAAAATGGGACAGGAAAAAACGCTTTTCATCAAGTGGGCAGGCATAGACATAATCAGCAGATCCCTCCGCAATATCACGGTATAGGGTTGTGCCGCTGATCATTGCCACAATGGCGATTAATATCATTCCTCCGCCGGCCAGGCATTGGTAGAAAATGCCGGCTCCGTTCATGAGGGCCTCGTCGCTGGTGTAATAGTCATAGACACCGTAGGCATACCAGATGCCTTGGCCTGCAAGAATAAAGAGAATCAGATACGTAAGCGGGCTCTTGAACCGATATTTCAGTTCAAACCTGATAATATGTGGAATCACTGCGCGCTCCTCTGCTGTTCATTGTTGATTTGAGTTCGCGTTCAAGGTGTAGAAATAGGTGTCTTCCAGGCTTGGCTGTTTAGGCACAAACCCGTTTCCTGGATCGGCTTCGGAGCGAATAGTGATGTTAAGGGTGCCGAGGTGAAAATGGCTGGAGAGGAGATCGCAGCTCTGTTGGTAGCTGGCGAGTTCATCTTTCTCAATGGACCTGGTCCACAGCAGATCGTTTAAACTCTGCTCAAGTTCGGCCGGCGTGCCCACCCTGAGCACCCGACCACCGCCCAGGATTGCCATGTTGTTGCACAGGGTGCTGACATCCTCGACAATGTGGGTGGAGAGGATTACTACGGTGTGCTCTCCGATTTCCGAGAGCAGATTATAAAAGCGATTACGCTCCAGCGGGTCGAGTCCTGCGGTTGGTTCATCCACGATGATCAGCTCGGGGGAGCCGAGTAAAGCCTGGGCAATACCGAAACGCTGTTTCATCCCACCGGAAAATCCGCCAATTTTTCGTTTCCGTGCCTCCCACAGGTTTACCTTAAGCAGGAGTGCTTCAACCTGGGCAGCCCGTTCAGCCTTATTAGTTATTCCCTTTAAATCAGCAATGTAGAGGAGCAGCTCCTCAGCTGAGACCGAAGGATAGACTCCAAATTCCTGGGGCAGATAGCCTAGCCTTCTGCGCAGGGCATCAGGCCTGGCAAGGACATCTATGTCGTCAAAAGAAATGGTGCCGGAATCGGCATCCTGCAAAGTGGCGATGATACGCATCAGGGTGGATTTTCCGGCCCCGTTTTCACCGAGAAGGCCAAACATACCGGTGCCAATGGACAGGGAGACATCGTTAAGGGCATGTACTCCGTTTGTATAGGTTTTATTGAGGTGACTGATCTCAAGTTGCATAGTCTTGTTCCCCGCAGTGTGAATTCTTTTTGGATGTTCAGATGTTGAAGATGACAAATCCGCACCAAAATTGCTGTCGGTCGGGGAACAAAGACTATCCGAGAATGAACAAACTCCAGATGCAAAGACAGAAGTGGTCCCTCTTTTTGGACCACTTCTCTGGAGCAGCAGAATAAAGCACTTGCAGGTTATGACTGTAAGTGCTTTTTATGCTTTGTAAGCATATTGGAACCTTTTCCCTCCTCGCCCCTGGCGACTCTGTGTACATTTGCTGGTGTCTCGGAGGGCTCACGCGCGGGCTAGCAATTTCACTTCCTCCATTGCCATCAATGGAGTCCGTCTTTTTTCAATGCATGTACGCAAGGAATGCAGAAATAATGAGCACTGAATTTTTACTCACTTCGTTGGTTGTGGTTCTGATGCCTGGAACAGGCGTTTTATATACCGTTTCCGCAGGTCTTTTTAAGGGGAGGAGGGCGAGCATCGCGGCCTCATTAGGCTGTACAATGGGCATTGTGCCCCATTTATTGGCAAGTGTTCTTGGGTTGTCGGCGATTCTCCATGTGAGTTCGCTTGCCTTTCATACGGTCAAATATGTAGGTGTTGCCTATCTGCTCTATCTAGCTTGGTCCATGTGGCGGGAAACAGGTGCCTTGCAGCTGAGTTCGAAAGATTCGACTCAAAATCTGCAACAAATCGCCGTTCGGGCCTTTTTGATCAACATTCTCAATCCCAAGCTATCGATATTCTTTTTGGCGTTTCTTCCTCAATTTGTCTCTCCGCAAGCACATTCGCCGATTTTTCAAATGCTTGTATTGAGCTCAATTTTTATGGCCATGACATTCGTTATCTTCATCCTCTACGGCCTTTCAGCAAACTATGCGCGCAAATATGTGGTTAACTCGCTTAACGTGACGACCTGGTTGCAAAAGTCATTTGCCGCCATGTTTACCATGCTGGCCGCCAAGCTTGCGGTTACAGAGCAATAATAGGAGAAGGTAGGGGGCGTGTCGCAGTTTACTGCATCCAGTCTCCCTCCCGATTCTTTATCCTTAAGAGAATTTTCTGCAATGGACATCCCGCGAATATTCAACATCACTGAAAGTGCTCATCGCATCCACAACCCAATAACACCTGAAAAGCTTGCCACTCTCGGCCTAGCGCTTCGTCTGGAGCCAGGGACTCGAATGCTTGACCTCGGCAGCGGTTCAGGAGAAATGCTATGCACCTGGGCGCGCGATCACGACATCATCGGCACTGGTATCGACATGAGCCAGTTGTTTACCCGGCAAGCGAGGCTCCGGGCTGAAGAACTTGGCGTCGATGAACGAGTCGAGTTCATCCATGGCGATGCTGCGGGGTATGTATCCGCCGAGAAGGTCGATGTGGCAGCTTGTGTCGGCGCCACTTGGATTGGTGGGGGAATTTCTGGAACTCTAGAACTTCTTTCCCGCAGTCTACGAGCCAAAGGGATTATACTCATCGGTGAACCCTACTGGCGGAAATTTCCACAAACGGAAGATGTTGCCAAGGGGTGTCTTGCCAACTCAATCTCCGACTTTCTCATGCTTCCAGATCTTCTCGCGTCTTTCGGCCAGCTTGGTTACGACGTGGTTGAAATGGTTCTGGCTGACCAAGATGGTTGGGACAGATACGAAGCAGCCAAATGGCTTACCATGCGCCGCTGGCTTGAAGCCAACCCCGATGACGAGTTTGCGAAAGTTGTTCGAACTCAACTGACCTCGGAGCCAGAGCGCTACTCCGCTTATACCCGTGAATACCTGGGATGGGGGGTGTTTGCTCTGATGCCTCGGTAACGCCTGCGAATTATCAACGGTCGTGTCGCGCGACAGATACGACCTAGCGCATGTTATTTCTGAAGATCATGCCTCTTCGGTTCAGAACAAAAAGAGAAGAGGTGACAAATTCATTCTTTGATCGCCTTGCTCACCTGAAAAATGTTCCTGCCTTAGCGATGAAGCGTGAAGGGAAGCAGGATAGACGAATTATCTCCGACACTCGTTGGATAAACACAGGGGGCAGTTTTGGCTTTCCTACTGAATGACAATTTTGAAATTGCTTGACGGATATTTCTTTTAATAGGAGGATAGGTAAAATTACCTAGTGCGGTAATCTCTATTTTGGGGAGCGGAAAATCTAATACGGGGACATCATGAGAAACCTGAACGATGGTTTAACGATGGAGGAGAACCAGGAATGCAAACTGGCCAAGTATTGCCTGGATAACGCATCGATTTGCATCTTTCGAGCAAATCAGGAGGGCCGCATCGTTTATGCGAACCGTTACGCTTGTGATGCACTCGGATATTCCCATTCTGAACTGTTGCAATTATCGGTCTTTGACATTGACTCTAGTGCTAGGCCGGAAATTTGGGCCGCCATGTGGCAGAAGTTATGTGAAGAAGGTTCCGTTACTGCCGAGAGCGAACATATACGAAAAGATGGGTCCGTTTTTCCAATAGATATAACCGTAACATTGATTGAAATTGATGACCAACTCTTCTCGATGGCCATCACAAAAGATATCAGCGAACGAAAGCAGCTTGATGATTTCTTGCACCTGTTTCAGTTCATATTCGATAAAGCTCCGCTCAGCATTTATCTTATAAAAGATGGGGGAGAGATCGCTTTCGTCAACGAATACGCCAGCCGCTCTTTAGGATATACCAAAGAAGAAATCTCCAGGATGAGCGTAGCGGATATTGATCGGGGATATCCAGCAGGTGGGGCCGAACAAATTTGGACCAGGCAGAAGCAGACAAGACTTCTGGAAACCTTTGAAACCGTGCATCGAAAAAAAGATGGCACCGAATTTCCTATAGAGATTAACGGGATAGCATTGGAATTCAATGGCAGCCTGTACAGCGTTTCCTTTTGCCAAGACATTTCCGAAAGGAAAAGGGCCGAAGAAGAAAGGCTTAAAATGGAATTGCATTTGCGCGAGTCTCAAAAGATGGAGTCACTGGGGACGTTAGCCGGTGGAATAGCCCATGATTTCAACAATATTTTGGGCGCAATCGTAGGCTATGCAGAGTTAACTCGTATTCAATGCCAAGAAGATTCGAAGCTTGAAAACTATGTCTCTCAAATTTCCAGGGCAGGCAATCGCGCGGCGGAATTGGTGAAACAAATTTTATGGTTCAGCCGTCAGGGACTTGAGGAGAAAAAACCGCTTGAAACAAGCCGCGTTTTCAAGGAAGCTTTGAAGCTTATCGAGGCCACTTTGCCCGCAAATATTGAAATTATAACAAAAATTTCACCTGATCTTCCTGCTATATTGGGCAATGAAACGCAGATACATCAAATTGTCATGAATCTTTGCACTAACGCCTACCATGCCATGAAGAAATCGAGCGGCACATTGGGGGTCAGCCTTATTGCGGTAACTATTCAGGAGCACGACATCAGCAGCTTTCCTGATGTAACTCCCGGCAATTATATCAATCTTTTGGTCAGCGATGATGGTTGCGGTATTCCACCGGAAGTAATGAATCGGATTTTTGAACCGTATTTTACGACAAAGGCCGTGGGAGAAGGAACTGGACTCGGATTGTCAACCGTGCATGGCATTGTCAAGAACCACGGTGGCTACATTCAAGCCCAGAGTGAGGTAGGATTCGGAACAACCTTTAATCTGTTATTCCCTGTTGCTGAGTCTGAGGCAGTCATTGAAACGAGTGAAAAAGATTTGCTTCCAACGGGAAATGAAACCATCCTCTTGGTTGATGACGAAAAAGCATTGATTGATCTCGGACGAGATCTGCTGGAGAGGCTAGGGTACCGGGTGGAAACTAGGGCAAGTTCCATTGATGCCATCGAGGCATTTAAGGTCAATCCGCAGAAATACGACCTCATTCTCAGCGACATAACCATGCCCAAAATGACAGGGGATGAGTTGGCGCGGCACATAAAAGCTATTCAACCGGACATACCTATCATTTTATGCAGTGGCTTCAGTAATCGAATTGACGAGCTAACCTTGGAAATTCTTGGCGTAAATGCCATACTTATGAAGCCAATAATTTATTCAGAATTGGCCTATACCATTCGTCAGGTTCTGGATAAACACCGTCAATGATATGCGGTTTTGCCTGGATACCCATCTCGTCCCTTGATTCGGTAATTCTCAGCCGAAACAGTTGACAGAGGTGAGCCCACGTTTGAGCACCATTTGTACCTCTTTAGGGTGTCTTGAATAATTAGATTTTTCAATCAAGGCCAGATAAGCGCAGACTTCGAGGATTGCGCAAAATTTTACCGCAGGCATATATATGATATCGGAGTCTTCGCTTACCTCTGAGGATAAAATTTTAAGCATGACGAGGTAAGCGTCAGACTCCGGGAGATTGGCAGAAAAAGCAATTATTCAAGATGCCCTTCAAGCCCCCCTTTATTTGGGTGTATTAGCAAATACCTTCTTTTGTTCCTGAACTTTCTCGATATACGCAAGGTTCTCCATTGCGGCCTGGACCTGCCCTTCCTTTCCTTTGCCAGAGGCGATGACCGCCCCAAAACTTCCAGCTGCACGCTCGTACAGTTTTTTCTTCATGGCTGAATAGGCTGCTTTCATTAGAATGTCTGGGTTCACCTCTGGACTGAGATCGGCTGCCTGCTCATAGGAATTGCAGCTTTCCTCATAGCGGTGCAGGGCATAGTAGATATCTCCAAGAGCCTCTATGTTTTCAACAGTCTTTTCCTGTGCAGCCATCTTAAGAGCAGTCTTGAGAGCTTCATCATACAGCCTGCCGCTCTGGTAGATATCCACCAGGTGTCCCAGCTGTTCGGTGGTCGGGTTCCTGCCGATGGTGCGGGTATAAAAACGGGCTGATTGTTGAGGAACACCGGCAAGGAGGTATAACCTACTGAGATCCTCTACGTGCTTCTTTTCATCTGGCTCAAAATGACGAACAATTTCCTTGGCGGCAACCGCATCCACATAATCACCCTGTTGCAGGGCAAACCAGACCGCCAGTTTCCAGGACTTGACCTGGGACGGGTACCTTGCCAGTGTCCGAGCCAGTACTTTCTTCGCCTCTTGTGTCTTACCCAACTCGACACAGTTTTTGACCAGCGAACTCATCCATGAGTATTTGGGTTCCTTGTCCGCAACCAGGATCTTTAACAATGGATACGACTTTCCCGGTTCCTGCAGGCTCAGCCAGAGCACCACTCCGCGATAGCGCAGTTGATTGGAGACTTCTTTACCAGCAAGGTTGGTCCGTTGCATAACAGATCTGGCTTCCCGTTCTCGGTTTGCATCCAGAAGAACAGATGCCAGGTCTACCAGCCACACTTGCTCGACCTTTTTAGCGGCAACACTCTTTTTTAACAGCGCAATGGTCTTGTTCAGCTTGCCTTCAACCCGCCACAGCATACCGGCCCGGTGATAGAGTTTCCCCTCGCCGGAGATATTTGCCGCACGCTCCATATAGGTGGCACCCTTGACATAATTTTCCTTGAGCAACCACGCATTGGACAGGGCCACCAACCACTGTTTTTTGGGTTTTTGCAGATCAGCCAGAGGGCTAAGCAGTTTTATTGCACGCTCAGCCTGCTTGAGCTGAAGTCTCAACGTACCGGCCTGGTAGATATGGTCAGGTTTCTTACTGATGGATGCGGCTTTTTCCATGGCATTGGCAGCCTTTGCTATCTTATCCTTCATCAACCAGGCTTGCGCTATGGCCACAAACCAATCAGCCTTAGGAGGTTGGACGCTTGCAAGGCGGAGGAGAGGTTGTAACGCCTTGTCCGGCTTTTCGGCTTGCAGCCACAGCACCCCGCAGTTGTAGAGGTACCCTGGAGCGGGTTCGATCTCTATGACACGCTCAAAGGTAAGCGCGGCATTGGCATGTTGGTTGAGTGTGTTGTAAACGGCGGCCAGGAGCAGAAGCCAGTTCTTCTCCGGGGTCTTTTTTTTTGTCAGGATCTTAAGCAGAGGAAGAGCTCGTTTAGGTTTTTCCAGCTCATTCCACAGATAGGAGGCATGAAAGAGCAGTTCCGGGTTGTTTTGCACTCTGGCGGCTTTCTCCATAGCCTCTGCCGTCTCCTTCGTCTTCTTTAAAGCCTGAAGCGCTTCGGATAAACCAAGCAGCCATTCCTCTTTGGGAGTTTTTCTTTTGCTTAATCTTTGCAGGATGACCAGAGCCTTTTTAGGTTTTTCAGCTTCCAGCCAGAGCATAGCGCTTTGATAGAGGAGATCATCATCCTTTGATAATTGAACGGCCTTATCCATGGCTAAGGCACTGTGCAGCATTGCCTGAATCCTCTTGTTTTTCTCCTGCCGTTTCCCTTTGGAGTACCTGCTGCCGCTCTCCTGCCAGGCGAGGGAGAGGAGGTGCCAACCATCTTTATACCTGGGGGCAATCTCCACGGTTTTTTTCAGGTTGGTGATTGCATCATTGGTGTGTCCCGCCTTATATGCAAAATACCCCAGTTCATAATAAAGAAGAGGATGGGTCTCTGCAGGATGCGCAGATGCATAGGCGTTAAGTACGGCTTGAGCCTTTCTAAATTGCCCTTTATCAGAAAGCGATTCCGCCTTGCCAAGCGCTGTGTGCAATGCCGGAGGCGGCTCTTTAAATTCCTTGATGCCGTTTTTTAAATCATGGGCATGAACCAAAGAGTGCAGTGCAAAAAAAGCCCCTATGGAGAACCCTAGCAATCGTAGGAGTGGGTGCATTTGTCGGTATCGCTTTTTCGGTTTCTGTATAATATTGAATAATTTCACGTCTAATCCAGCTTGAATTGAATAGTGGTCTCAACCCAGGTCTCCACCGCACGACCATCCTTGATTGCCGGTTTGAATTTCCAGTTCTTCACCGTTTTCTGTACCGCCTGATCAAATTCCCCTGGCGGTTTTGATTCAAGGATCTTGAACATCTCGGCCCTGCCGGATTTATTGACCAGAAATCGAATGCGAACAGCGCCCTCAACGCCTAACCGCTTGGCCCTGTATGGATACATGGGCTGGGTTGTGGCCACGGCTTGGGGCATCTTATCCACTTCATCTGGATTGAACCGGGTTTGTGGAGGCCCATGTTTGGGCAGGCCTGGCAGGGGGGCCTTACGCAGCGTCCTGGTATAATTCTGGGCGGAAATTTTCACTCCTTTCACACCCAGGCCGGTCAGGCTTGGCATTTGAACTCTGTTCTCATACCCGGTTGTCAAAGATTCATACGAGGTCTGTGGTGGCTCGATCTCCGGCATGGCCATCTCCGGTGGCTCGATCTCCGGTGGCTCCGGTTCTTCTGGCTCAGGAGGTGGTTCCGGTTCCTCTTCCAGCTCCTCAGTCTCCAGTTGTTCTTCTTGCATGGCAATAAGCCGTACCTTGTCCAGACTGAGCCGTTCTGCATCAAAAGAGGTTTGTCGCAGGAGTGTGGGGGCAAGAGCAAGTATCAAGAGGCCTGCAATAAAGCCAGCTGCCGTCAGCAGGCTGTTTCTGAAAAATAGCCCTTTCATATCATGTCTTCGGCTTGGTGGCTGAAACGGCAATATTCTCAGCACCGGCTAGGCGGCACTGGTCCAGCACTGCGATCAGTTTGGAAGTAGGGCAGTCGCCATCCGCATCGATGATCACACCGCCGTCAGAATTTTCCGTGAGAAAGATTTCAACCAACCCTCGAACCCTTCTGAGTTCAACAGCGTCCCGATTGATGAAGACACTCCCTTCAGGGGTAATGCCGATGATCATACCTGTGGCTTCTTTCATCTCTGCAGAAGCCGCCTCCGGACGGTTGACCTCAACCCCGGATTCTTTGACAAAACTTGCGGTTACCAGAAAGAAGATCAACAGGATAAAGATCATGTCGATCAAGGGCATCATGTCTATTTCAACGTCAGATCGGTCGAGTTCCAGCCCGAAGGCCCCTCTGGATGATCCTATCTTATTCATATTTCACATTCCTTTTCCAACCATTGCACAATCCCACGCTGAAAAACGAGAAGATCCCGCTGGATATTGTTGGCCTTTTTTTTCAGTACCTGACCGATAAAAATCCCCGGTATGGCCACCAGCAGCCCCGCCTGGGTCGTAATCATCGCTTCCCGAATACCGGATGCCATGGCCTGCGCATTGCCCATGCCATACATACCGATGACCTTGAAGGTCTCAACCATCCCGGACACCGTTCCAAACAAACCAAGCAGTGGAGCAACCGCAGCCAGGATAATGATGGTTGGAATATATTTCTGGATCGCTCCGGTTTGCTTTCTGATAGCCGCATCAAGCAGCAATTTATCGGCATTCCGGTTATGGGAACGGGTACCATTGCAGTTGGCCATAAATTGATTGATCGCTTGAGCCCGGGGGCTGTTTGAGGGGATCGCTCTCCCGGATTGTAAGCAAGTCATTGCTTCACTCAGAGGCAACTGATTTCGGCTCGTCCTCCATACCCAATCCGCTTTCATGACAATCAACCCCCAGAGCCAGCCGGATACGAGAAAGATGGGGATCATCACCGGTCCGCCAATCTCTATCAGTATCCAAAGGTTTTTAAGTATTTCCATGGGTTATGCTCGAATGCCATTCTGCTTTAAGAGAGCTCCCATCAGGGCGATCCCTTTTTCTTCCATATCGCGGGCCAGGTTTTTCACCCTGCCGCCAAGAAAAGAGGCAACCATCATGATGGGGATGGCCACGGCAAGGCCAACCTGGGTTGTTACCATGGCCTCGGAGATGCCGCCTGCCATGAGCCTGGGGTCACCGGTACCGTGGGTGGTGATAACCTGAAAGGTATTGATCATCCCGGTAACCGTGCCGAGCAAGCCCAGAAGCGGTGCCACCGCGGCCAGCACCTTGAGTGCTCCGATAAATCGCTCAAGCCTGGGGATCTGGGTCAGGATGGCCTCGGACATGACACTCTCAATGATTTCCTGCTTCTCGTTTTTATGCTCAAGCCCGGCCATGAGGACTTTGCCTGTGGGCCTGTTCTTGTGTGGCTGGGTCGTTTCCAGTGCTGCATCAAAATCACCTCGGAAAACCAGCTCTGTTACCTTGGTCATCAGGGCATCGGTATTGGAGCGAACCTTGGAGAGAAAAAACACCCGTTCAAGAGCGATGATTACTGCAGCGAGCCCCACCAGCAGGATCGGGATGACCAGCACCCCGCCACTTTTCAGCCGGTCTTTAAGGGTGGTTTTTCTGGAAAGCTGACTAATGGCAACCCCACCGGAAATGTCCACGGGGGTTACGTTTTGTTCCTGGGCATAAAAGGAGTTGATAGCCCTGGAGGTAAAAAATCCCGGATCACCGCTCATAAGCAGTCGCTTGGAACCAGGACTGAAGGTGAGAAAGCCGTTGTTTTCATCTGTTACGAACAGAGCTCCCATATGACCAAATCGTATAATATCTGCCATCCGGTCTTCACCGCTGCGATCAAGAACCTTGCCCTGGTATCGAACATTATGCTTCCCCACTTCGATATCATCAAAATACATATCAAGCAGATGGGTCATGTCTTCCAAATCAAAGACCCGCTTACTGGTAATGTAGTGGTTCAGGTGATCCAGCCGTTTGGATTCCTGGCTTGAATAGGGAGAGCGTTCTGCTAGGCTGAGAAAGTTGCGGATATGGTCGAGAAAGATGTTGTCCAGCTCTTCCTTGCTGGCCAGGCGGGTGGAGATCTCATGTTGTAGCTTGTCCCTCTCCTCAGCCAGGGTTTTCACCTCTGCCTTGTCCGTATCCAGAAGCGTCTGCTCTGTGGTTACATCGTTGTTGAGGAGAGAAATTTTACGCAAGAGCTGCTGACGTTTTTGCTCAATCTGACTGTTCTGTTTTCTCTGTTCCGAGACAGCCTGGTTGTGTCGTTTACTCGCATCTCCGGCAGCGGTGTTGATATTCTGGGCAGCCATGCTTGTCCCGCAGAAGAGCAGGAGGGAGAAAACCCCCAGAGAAATTTTTTGAAAGATCATTGTGCTGCCGCCCCCTGTCGCTCTAGTGTAGTTGGCTGCGCAAGCGGTAATTTGCTTAAGCCAACCAGTCGGATTCCTTCCGCCATCTCGATAGCTTCATGGATGGATGCGATGTCCTCTTCTATTGCCGTCCATTTTGAGGTGGGGACATCCCACTGATACGCTTTTTCGCTGTCCAGGGTCATGGCGTAGAGGCCTACCCGGCCCACCTGGAGCATCTTTACTCTTCGCCCCTTTCCATTGATCTCAATTTCATCCTCCTGCACCTTGACCTGGTGACCAAGATCCACCTCACGCGCTGTAGCGTCGAGAACTACCCTGGTTTTATCCAGCAGGCCCATGTCATAATCATTGAGGACCGTCCTGGCATGATGGAGGAATTTACGCCGTTGTGTGAGGTCGCATGGTCTGTCTGTGTCGACGACAGTCTGGAGTTTTTCCAGGTTTTTTTCCAGGATTGGCAGGAGCTCCATGTTTACCGCTTTCATGGCCTCGGCCCGTTCCTTGAGCCCGATTATTTTTTCACTCAGGTCATCTTTGTATATAGAAAGTTTCTTCCGCTGCCACCGGGTATGATCCAGCAGGTGCTCCAGATCCTCAATTTCCTCAAGAAGTCGATGCTCTTCCTCAACCCAGGACTCGAGGTTAGCCTGGGATGTAATGGATACTTCAACTGCTTTTTCAGAGGTGTCATGTACCTCTGTTGCACTGGCGGCTAAGGATATCTGCGGCATAAGCAGCACCCCGAAGCACAGTGTCAATGACAATAAATCCTGTAAAAAAAGATAGGATTTGCCTGGTTGTTTATTTTTCACCCTTTCACCTCTTCGTTTTCAAAAACTACTTTGGTAATACAGCCCTGCCATATATTAGAGAAACAATTCTCCAGCTGTTCACGAATCCACTCTCGCCGTTCATGGCTTTCAAACTGATCGATGAGAATATCAACCTCGGTTATCCGGGGGGGACATTGGTCCGTAGGAGTTTCGTTAAAAATAGTCGCCCTCACTGTGTGCCTCTCCCTGCAGCTTATTCCTCCCCCCCCATTTACGCATTCTCCCTCATCTCCACGATGTGATGCACCGTTGGCCAAAACGAACCCTATTAAATTCAATAGAGAAAAATTCGGCTAACACCAGCGTCCAAATTATTAACACCGCCGTCCATGTTTAATTAAAACTAAATGAATAAACTTTGCAGTAATTTTTTTGAAGTTTCTTAAAATGTTTGACGACCCTTATTCTGTAAGGTAGTCTCCAGTTCCTGCACAGCTTGCTTTGGGGGAGTGTTTCGAGATGTTGCCTGTCCTGAAGAAGTGGAAGATTTAAACCTGAATTGGTGACGGCGTGTGATCAGTGCGCAGCAGATTCAGGTTATAGGTTTCTCTGCAAACAGATCACGTTCATTTGTTGGCACTATTTCGATGGGCTCGCACCGAAGAGTGACCCGTTCTTTGTTCATTCCTGGGGCTGACTTTTAGCCGGTACTATTGAAACAATATTGAAAGGTGAACCTATGCAATTACCCGATCTCGCAATAACGCCGAAAAAGCTTTTTGATTTTCTTTACGGAACAACAAAATCATGGATCCTCATTACTGCGGTGGAGTTTAAAATATTCAACCTGACGGTTGAAAAGAAAACAGCGCGTGAGATTGCCGTATCCCTGCAAACCCACGAGGCGAACACCAGGCTTTTTTTAGATGCCCTTTGCGCCGTGGATCTTCTTGAAAAGGAAAACGGAACCTACCGCAATACGGAATTGTCCAACACCTTCCTGATGGAGGAGAAGGAATGCTATCTCGGTGACTTCCTACTGCTTGCCGAACAGTGGAATTTTCAGACCAGGAAGGAAATGGGCGATGCTTTAAAAAACGGCCCTGTACCCCAGTCGGAAAAATTGGATGACGTGGAAAAGATGTTTGCGCCTCATGTGAAAACTATGAGAAATGCAGCCCGAAGCGGGGTCGCGCAGATGGTGTCCAGGGAGATCGGTAAATTGCCGGAGTTTACCGGAATGAAGAAAATGCTTGAACTCGGTGGAGCCCACGGGATGGATAGCATAGCCATAACCGGCAAACATCCATCCTTGAAAAGCGTTGTCTTTGATAAACCAGCGGTCGTCGAAGTGACCAGGGAAATTATTGCCGAATATAATATGGAAGGAAGGGTCAGCGTCATAGGGGGGGACTATGCCACCGATCCCATAGGTAGTGAGTATGACCTTATTTATGCCAAAGCGACACTCTCCTTTTTCAAGGATAATTTTCAGCCTTTATTCGCAAAGATTTATGCAGCCCTGAAGCCTGGGGGGATTTTTGTGTCCATTCATGACGGCCTCACCGACGAATGCACCAAGCCGGAGGATATGGTCGTCAGTTGGCTACCAACCGGACTGGCCTGCCGCGATTTATCGCTGGAGCGGGATAGTATTCCCGATGCCATGCTCCATGTTGGGTTTACAACAGTGAAAATAACCCCCCTGCCGTTTGCCATGGGCGACTCCATGGATATGTGCATCGGGAAAAAATAGATGAGGCTGGGCCCGTTTTCCAAGGTGAACATATTCAGGATATCGTAAACGGATGCAAAAAAATCAATTCGCTGCCCCCACACCAACGGCAACGCCCAATACGTTCAGGATAGATCTTCCCCCGGCATGGGGACAGGGGAAGATCATTATAAACCTCTTTGATTCAGGCCTGAAATTACTCGTAGTACAGGCAGCATTAGAACAGCCGGTGCAGACACAACAGATGATTGCCGAATCCATGGTTGGATTCGGCTTTTGTTTGCACGGAAGGTTTGACGCCTCTTCTGATACTGCAGTGTCTCCTTTTACTATACAAGCCGGGGATACCGGATTTTTTGCCTTCCCGCAACACGCAGAGATTACGGAAAATTTGGCAACCGGTCATCTGCTCAGGGTATACCTGATGCTGGAAGGGAAAATGTTATCTTCTTTTGCGCAAGGGGAAGAAGATTTTTACACCCTTGTCTTCAAAAAACTGGAGAAGCAGCGGGCCAGCCGCGTTCTTCATCCCATCACCCCCTTGATGCAGGCGGTCTTGCATCAGATTCTCCATTGCCCCTATTGCGGCAAGACCAAACAGCTTTATCTGGAAAGTAAAGCCATGGAATTGCTTTCCCACAAATTGGAGCAGATTCATCCTTCCCCCGTTCTTCCTGACAATGCATTAAAACGTGACGATTATGACCGGGTTCTTCATGCAGCCGAAATTCTTGTAAGCAATGTTGAAGAACCGCCGGATGTACAGCAATTGGCACGTTTAGTGGGCATGAGCCGAAGCAAACTGCACCGTTGCTTCCGTAGGGTTTACGATATCTCTCCGTTTGAGTACTTGCGCAATCATCGTCTGCAAACGGCCATGCTGCTTCTGCAAAGCGGGGAGACCAATGTCACGGAAGCTGCATTCCGTGTCGGTTACTCCAACCTGAGCTACTTTTCCAAGGCTTTTAAGATTATGTTTGGAGTAGCGCCCGGAGAACTGTTGCATAATTCCGCCTCTGATTGATCTTTTTTTGAGGCAACAGCGTTAAGAATTGAGACTTCCGCGTTAGGCATTCTTTATTTTTTCCATTATCTTCGCCATGCCTAAATTTTTATGTATTTCTCTGAAAAATAGAATGAGAAGAGGAGACAGTATGCAAACGTGGCGCAGAAAATTGTATGGAGGGGTTATGCTTTGCATGGTTCCAACCCTCTGTTATGCAGAAAAAGAGGATACAGCGGTATTGGAGACCATGACGGTCACGGCCCAGAAGCAGGAAGAAAACGTACAGGATGTACCGATTGCCATCAGTGCATTTGATGGAGTTGACCTTGAAGATAAAATGGTCGATAGCCTGGATGATATTGCAAAATACACCCCCGGGCTAACCATCATCAACTATGGGGCGCCAGTAAAATATGCCCCCTCCATCCGCGGATTGTATGCTGATTATGGTACACGAACCACTGCGGCCGGATTGTTTGTTGACGGTGTGCCAGTGACAGACGGTACAGGGTTTGATGAAACGCTCATGGATATTGAGCGTGTAGAGATACTCAAGGGGCCTCAGGGAACACTTTACGGGAAAAACACTGAAGTAGGTGCGGTGATTATTACTACCAAAAAGCCGTCAAATGAGACGAGGGCACGTATTACCGCTGGGCTTGGAGAAGATTATAAACGCAGCCTGGCCGCCACCGCAAGTGGCGCACTCATTCAGGACAAGCTCTATCTGGGACTCTCCGGTAAGCATTATGAAAAGGACGGGTTTGTTGAAAACACGGTTACCGGCGAGCCGGTTGACGACCGGGAGCATAATTATGGGAAGATACATCTTCGTCTGACTCCAACCGAAAATCTGGAAGCATCCCTGATTTCTTCTTTTATGCAGTACGATAATGGAGGCAACTCCTCCGGGCTTACCAAAACCAGGGGCAGAACGGTCAGTAACGATTTGGATACGTTTAACAAATCTTCAGTCTGGATGAATGCATTAAATATTGCTTATACGGTGAACGATAATCTCGCTTTAACCTCCGTAACCGCATATAGAGATTTTAATGAGTATCTGGCCAATGATTTTGATTACACCAATGACCCAAGTCAACAGTTTCATGTCTTTGCTGATTCCACTTATGAATCACTTTCCCAGGAATTAAGGGCAAATTATGAAGTCGGCCGGATTAATCTGGTTACAGGAACAGCAATTCCCGGTGCAGCCGCAAACCCAGTAATAGCAGACAAAATGTATTCAGCTTTCGTAAACTTTTATAAAAATTATCGGGTAAATCTAAATTTATCTTGACATATTAACGAGTTAGCGATTTTCGCCTTTTTGTAAGAAAAACAGTAACTTACAAGGAGGCGTCATGGCGAATCAAATTACAACCATCGTAAAAACACGCAAGAGAGATATCGCACGGATGGAAAAGATTACCATA